>CAVRFQ010000001.1:0-369637 GCA_963720415.1 uncultured Solirubrobacteraceae bacterium
GTGCCGGTCATCGTGCCGGCGTGCACGTCGCAGACGAACGTGTAGACGCCGGGGGCCGTGAACGTGTACTCGTAGGGGTCGCCGCCGGTCTGCTGCGGCGTGTTCACGGTCCAGTTCGGACTCGTCGAGCGCAGATTGTGCGGGAGCGTCTCGCCGGCGAACGTCCAGCGGACGGTCTCACCGGTCGTCACGGTGGCGACGTCGGGCATCCACTCGGTGCCCTCGGCGTCGATCGTGGCGGCTGGAGCCTGGGCTCCGGCGACGCTCGCGGTGAACAGAACGGTGCACAGCGTGGCCAGGACGGCCAGAACCGCGAACGTCGTCCGACGCATGAAACTCTCCCCCATCCCTCTGTTTGCCTGCGAAAGGCACCTCCCCCGGTGCCTTACTGGCGGACCTTTTGGCCAGTGCCCGGAGAAATTAGACCGTTGGGGGGGTGGCTGTCAACGCTCAGAGGTGTCAACCCGCGCCACCTCGGCCGTGCCCGGCCGCGGCGGCGCCTCAGGACTTCGCGCCGGCCTTCTCGCGGCTCTGCGACTTCTTGGCGGGCTTCTTCGCGTCGCCGTCGTCCTTGACCGCCGCGAGGCTCGCCTCGAGCGCGGCCATGAGGTCGGGCACCTTCTCGGGCTTCGGCGCGTCCGGCTGCACGGCGATCTCCTCGCCCTGCGCCTTGCGCTCGATCAGGTCCAGGACCTTGTCCCGGTACTCGTCGCGGTACTGCGCGGGGTCGAACTCGCTCGAGAGCGAGTCGATCAGCTGCTGGGCCATCTTGACCTCGCGGTCGGAGACCTTGAGGTCCTTCGAGTCCGGCAGGTCGTCGAGATCGTCGTGCGGCACGACCTCGTCGTGGAAGATCATCGTCTCCATCATCAGCAGCTCGCCGGCCGGGCGGATCGCGACGAGCGCCTCCTTGGACCGGATGACGACGCGTGCGATCGCGACCTTGGCCGACTTCTCCATGGCGTTGAGCAGCAGGCCGTAGGCCTTCGCCGCCCCCTTGTCGGGGACGAGGTAGTACGGGTGGTCGTAGTAGATCGGGTCGATGTCGACCTGGTCCACGAAGTCCTCGATCTGGATCGTCCGCGTGCGCTCCGGGTCGAGCGCGTCGAGCTCGTCGGGCGTGATCACGACGTAGCGGTCCTTGGTCAGCTCGAAGCCCTTCACGAGCCGGTCGAACGGGACCTCCTCGCCGGTCTCGGGGTCCACCCGCTTCTGCTGGATCCGGTTGCCCGTCTCCGCGTTGAGCATGTTGAACCGCACCGTCTTGCGAGACACCGCGGAGTAGAGCTTCACCGGCACGTTCACCAGTCCGAACGAGATCGCGCCGCTCCAGATCGATCGAGCCATGCTCCTATTCTGACCGACGGGCCGGAGGTGGCCAAGATCCGCACGCCGGCTTGCGTCCGCGGACCACGAGAACGTCCTCCTCGACCTGCCCCGGAGCGAGCAGTCCCTGGGCCTCGAGATGCGCCCGCCGGGACTGCATGAGCGGCCCGAGCGGTCCGCGCTCGGACGCCGCCACGTCCACCTCGAGCTCGCCCGCGAACAGCGCCGCCGCGGTGACCGCGTACCCCAGCACCGACGAGTGGACGAGCAGGATCACGCCGCCGGGCTCGAGGTGCTCCGGCGCCCGCTCGCAGATCTCGTCCAGCACCGCCCGGCCGTCGAGGCCGGCATCCCAGGCGCGCGCGGGGCCGCGGCTCGGAAGCTCGTCGGTCGGGGCCGGCACGTACGGCGGGTTGGAGACGATCACGTCGAACCGCTCGCCGGGCACCGCGCCGAAGAGGCTCCCCCGCCGGGCGTCCACCCGCACGCGGTTGAGCCTCGCGTTGAGCCGGATCGTGGCCACGGCCCGCCGCGAGACGTCCACCGCCACGACCTCGCGCGCTCCCGCCAATGCCGCGCGCACGGCGAGCGCGCCGCTGCCGGAGCAGAGGTCGAGGACGCGAGCGCCCGCCGCCAGCGGCTCCTGCTCGAGCGCGTCCGCGAGCAGCCACGTGTCGCTGATCGGACGGAAGACCCCGGGCAGCGTCGCGAGCCTCACGCCCTGGCCCTACCCTCCCGCATCGTGCGCGACTCGCTGCCCACGGCCGCTGCGCTGCGGGCGGCGTTCGAGGAGCCCGCCCAGGTCACGGTCGGCCTCGAGGAGGAGCTGATGCTGCTCGACGCCGAGACGCTCGACCTGGCGCCCGCGGCGGCCGAGGTGGTGGGCGGCGACCCGCGGGTGAAGCTCGAGATGCCGGCCGCGCAGCTGGAGATCGTGACCGCTCCGCACCTCACGGTGCGGGACGCGGCGGCGGAGCTCGCCGAGGCCCGCGCGGCGCTGGCCGCGAGGACGGCCGGCCGCTTCCGGCTCGCGGCCGCGGGAGCGCATCCGTTCGCATCCGGCACGGGCCCGCTCAACCCGGGCGCCCGCTACGCGGCGATCGGCGCCGAGTACGCCTCGGTGGCCAACCGCCAGCTCGTCTTCGGGCTGCACGTGCACGTCGCCCTGCGCGGGGCCGACCGGGCGCTCGCCGTCTACAACGCCCTGCGCTCCCACCTGCCGGAGCTCGCCGCGCTGGCGGGGAACGCGCCGTTCTACGAAGGGCGCGACACCGGGCTGGCGTCCGTGCGCTCGCGTCTCTCCGGGCTGCTGCCGCGGCAGGGCGTCCCGCCCGCCCTCGAGAGCTTCGAGGCCTACGCGGAGGCGCTGCGCTGGTGCGGGTTCGACGACCCGCGGCAGTGGTGGTGGGAGCTGCGGCTGCACCCGGCCTACGCGACGATCGAGGTTCGCGTGCCGGACTCGCAGGCGACGGTCGCCGAGAGCGAGGCGATCGGCGCCGTCGTCCACGCGCTCGTCCTGCGGCTGGCGGCCCGCCACGACGCGGGCGAGCGGCTCCCGGTCGCCGAGTCGTGGCGGATCGACCAGAACCGCTGGTCGGCCTGCCGGCACGGGCTCGACGGCGTGATGACCGACCTGCGTACGGGAGAGCGGATGCGGACCCGCGAGCGCGTGGCCGCGCTCGTCGAGGAGCTCGGCGTCGCGATGCCCGCGGGCGACGGCGCGGCGCGGGCGCGCGAGGTGGCCGCCGAACGCGGCCTGCCGGGCCTCGTCGGCTGGCTGGCCGACCGTTTCCCCTCGTGACCCGCGCGGGTAGGGCCGACCCGTGGTCGAACCGCGCGGCACCCTCACCGAGTTCCTCCTGGACGCGCTCTCGCGTCCGGCCGGGCCGCTGCCCATGCCGCCCGGGCCGGACGGCGAGGAGGACCTCCAGCTCGCGCTCTACCTCTGCTACGAGCTGCACTACCGCGGGCTGCCCGGCGTCGACGACCGCTGGGAGTGGGAGCCGTCGCTGCTCGCCGCGCGGGCGGCGCTGGAGGAGCGCTTCGAGGCCGCGCTGCGTCGCGACGTGCCCGTCCCCGCCGGCGGCGAGGCGATGGACCTCGCGCTGCGCGCGATCGAGGCCGCCGACGACGCGCCCTCGCTCTCGACGCACCTCGAGCGCCGCGGCACGCTCGAGCAGTACCTCGAGTTCGTCATCCACCGCTCGGCCTACCAGCTCAAGGAGGCCGACCCGCACTCGTGGGCGCTGCCGCGGCTGACCGGCGGCCCGAAGGCCGCGATGGTGGAGATCCAGGCCGACGAGTACGGCGGCGGCGATCCGGCGCGCATCCACGCGCGGCTGTTCGCCGACACGATGGACGCGCTCGGGCTCGACTCCCGCTACGGCGCGTACCTGGACCGCATCCCGGCCGTGACGCTCGCCACCGTCAACCTGATGTCGCTGTTCGGCCTGCACCGCCGCCTGCGCGGCGCGATCGTCGGGCACCTCGCCCTGTTCGAGATGAGCTCCTCGATCCCCAACCGCCGCTACGCGGGCGGCCTGCGCAGGCTCGGCCTCCACGCGGCGACGGACTTCTTCGACGAGCACGTCGTCGCCGACGCGGTGCACGAGAACGTCGCCGCCGTCGACCTCGCGGGCGGGCTCGCCAAGCAGGACCCGCGGCTCGAGCCGGACATCCTCTGGGGCGCCGCGGCGCTCGTCGAGCTGGAGGGGCGCTTCGCCCGCCACCTGCTGGCCGCGTGGCACGCGGGCGAGAGCTCGCTCATCGAGCCTCGAGCAGCCGTCGCAGGAAGCGCTGCGTCTCCGGCCGCTCCGGCGCGCTGAACATCCGCTCGGGCGATCCGCGCTCGAGCAGGCGGCCCTCGTGCAGGAAGCAGACCTCGTCGGCCACGTCGCGGGCGAAGCCCATCTCGTGGGTGGCGATCAGCATCGTCATGCCCTCGGCCTTGAGGTCGCGGATGACGTCGAGCACCTCGCCGACCAGCTCGGGGTCGAGCGCGCTCGTCACCTCGTCGAGCAGGAGCGCGCGCGGCCGCGTCGCGATCGCGCGCACGATCGCCACGCGCTGCTGCTGGCCGCCCGAGAGGTGGTCGGGACGCTCGTCCTCGCGGCCGGCGAGCCCGAACCGCGCGAGCAGCTCGCGGGCCTGCTCGCGCGCCTCCTCCCGCGCCACCCCGTGCGCCCGCATTGGTCCCAGGGCGACGTTCTCGAGCACAGACATGTGCGGGAAGAGGTTGAAGGCCTGGAAGACCATGCCGAGCCGGCGGCGGATCGCGGTCGGCTCCACCGAGGGGTCGGTGATCACCTCGCCGTCGAGGAACACGTCGCCGTCGTCGATCTCCTCCAGCAGGTCCACGCAGCGCAGCAGCGTCGACTTGCCCGAGCCGGACGCGCCGATCAGCGCCACCGCGCCGTGCTCGTGCACGGCGAGGTCGATGCCGCGCAGCACCTCGGCCTCGCCGTAGGCCTTGGTGACGCCGCGGACCTCGAGCACCGGGACGGTCATCCGCGCTCCATCCGGTCGACGACCCTGGCCAGCGGGATCGTCACGCACAGGTAGAGCAGCGCGGCGGCCAGCAGCGGCGTGTAGTTGAAGTTCGACGAGGCGTCGATCTGCGCGACCCGGAACGCCTCGATCACCCCGAGCACCGACACCAGCGCGACGTCCTTCTGGAGCGCGACGAAGTCGTTGAGCAGCGGCGGGACGACGCGCCGCACGGCCTGCGGGAGCACGACGTGCCGCAGCGCCTGTCCCTCGGTGAGCCCGACCGCCAGCGCCGCGGACCGCTGGCTCGGGTGCACCGAGTCGATCCCCGCGCGGTACACCTCGGCCACGTAGGCGCTGTAGGAGAGCGCCAGCGCGGCGCCGCCGAGGATCACCGGGTCGCTCGGCAGGCCCGACAGCTCGAGCGCGGGCACGCCGAAGCCCACGAGGAAGACGAGCAGGATGGTCGGCACGCCCCGCAGCACGTCGGTGTACACGACGCCGATCATGCGCACCGGGAACAGCGCGGGCGCCCGCGAGGTCCGCACCAGGGCGATCGCCAGCCCGAGCGCGAGCACGATGACCTCGATGACGCAGAACATCTTCACGTCGAGCCAGAAGCCCGCCAGCACGTCGGGGAACGCGCGCTTGAAGTCCGGCCACGAGAAGAACGTCTCCTTGACGTTCTCCCAGCCCGGGCTGGTCACGATGATCGCGGCCAGGCCGCCGATGACCACGAAGGTCGACAGCGCGGCGATCGCCGCCCCGCGCTGCGAGCGTCGCCGGCGGGCGGTCGCGCGAATGGCCCGCCGGCTGGTCTCCACTACTCGAGCACGGGGGCGTCGGCCGACTCGCTCATCCACTCCTGCGTGATCTGCTCGAGCTCACCGCTGTCGGTGAGGGCCGTGATCGCCTCGTTCACGCACTCGGTCAGGGGCGAGTCCTTCGCCAGCAGCGCGCCCCACTCGTCGCCGCCGGGCGCCTCGAACTGGCCGACGACGCTCGAGTCCGGGAGCTCGACCGCGGTCAGGAAGAGCGCGGTCGGCAGGTCGACCACCGCGGCGTCGACCTGGCCCTGCTTGAGGGCGGTGACCACCGCGTTGGAGTCGTCGAACACCTTCGGCTGGGTGCTCGGGGCGATCGACGCGGCCACCGCGTCGAGGCTCGTGGTGCCGATCTGGACGCCGAGCTGCACGTCCTTGAGGTCCGCGAGGCTCGTCGCGCCGGCCGCCGGCGAGCCCTTGGTGGCGATGACCGCCTGCGGAGCCGTGTAGTACGGCTCGGAGAAGTCCACGCGCTTGGCCCGCGCCGGGGTGATCGAGATCTGGTTGACGTCGAAGTCGAAGTCCTTGGGCCCCGGCCGGTAGGAGGCGTTGAACGGCACCACCGTCCACTCCACCTCGTCCTTGGTGAAGCCCAGCTGGTCGGCGATCGCGTAGGCGACGGCGCTCTCGAAGCCCTTGCCGTTCGTGGGGTCGTCGTCGACGAAGTAGGGCGGGAAGGCCGGCTTGTCGGTGCCGACGGTGAGGACGCCGTCGGTGTGCAGCTGGAGCGACGCCTTGTCGCAGGCCGCGGCTTCGGGCGTCGACTGGGCGGCGGGCTGCGGCTCTTCCTCGTCCTCGCCGCAGGCGGTGAGGGTGAGGGCGGCCGCGAGGAGGATCGCTGTGAGGAGGCGCACGGGCGGCAGATTAACCGCTCGCGCGTCCCTCCTCCGCACCGCTGGGTGCGCGGAACTTGACGAGCTTGTGGGAGCCGTCGCAGAACGGCCGCATGCGCGACTTGCCGCAGCGGCAGAGCGCGATCGTCTCGCGGCCCGTGGCGATCTCGTTGCCGTCCTGGTCCGCGATCCGGACCGGCCCGCGCACCAGCAGCGGCCCGTCGCGGTACGGCGTGATGAGCACGTCCCTCATCCGATCGCCTCCAGCTCCGCGGGCGTCAGCTCGAGCTCGAGCGCGCCGACGCAGTCGAGGATCGTCTCCGGCCGCGTGGAGCCCGGGATCGGGACCACGGCGGGGCTGAGCGACAGCAGCCAGGCGAGCGCGACCTGCTGCGGCGAGACGCCGTGCGCCCGGGCCGCCTCGCGGACGGCGTCGTGCTCCCCCGCCGCTTCGGGAGCGCTGGAGATGCCCCCGAGCGGCGACCACGCGAGGAAGGCGATGCCGTGCTCCTCGCAATGGGCGACCTCGCCCTTGCCGATCGGGCCGCGGTACTCGAGCGAGAGCTGGTTCTGGACGGCGACCACGTCGACGATCGAGCGGGCGAGCTCGATGCGCTCGACGTCGGCGTTGGAGATCCCGACCCAGCGGACCTTGCCCTCGTCCTGCAGCTCCTTGAACGCGCCGATCGACTCCTCGTACGGCACATCGGGATCGGGACGGTGGAACTGGTAGAGGTCGATGCGGTCGGTCTCGAGGGCGATCAGCGACGCCTCGCACGCCCGGCGCAGGTAGTCCGGGTGGCCGTTGAGGGCCCAGCTGCCGTCGGCGCCGCGGGTGTGGCCGCCCTTGGTGGCGACGATCACGCCGTCGCGGCGGCCGCGCAGCGCGCGGGCGATCAGGCGCTCGTTGTGGCCGACGTCGCTGTCGTCGATGCAGTAGGCGTCGGCGGTGTCGATGAGGTTCACGCCGGCGTCGATGGCCGCGTGGATGGCGCTGATCGAGCGCTCCTCGGGCGGCCGGCCGGCGAGCGACATCGGCATGCCGCCGAGGCCGATCCGGAAGACGTCGAGCTTCATGCCGGGACCCTCCCCGGTGCGCAGCGTCACGAATCCTCGAAGGTGACGTCCGCGGGCGCCACGTCGTCGCGCAGCCCGGTGTACACGGGGTGGCGCAGGGTCTTCGCCTGCGTCCACTCGCCGTAGTTGACCGCGGCGACCAGGCTCGGCTCCACGAACCGGGTCTCGCGCGGCGGCTGGCGGCCCTCGAACGGGCTGTCGTCTCGCGCGCGCTCGGCGAGCAGGCCGCCGAGGCGGTCGAGCTCCCGCTCGTCGAAGCCGGTGCCGACGCGCCCGGCGTACTTGAGGTCGCCGTCCTCGTAGCAGCCGACGACGAGCGCGCCGAGCCGGCCGCCGCGCTTGCCCTCCCCGGGCAGCCAGCCGCCGATCACGACGTCGGTGGCGCGGACGTTCTTGACCTTGATCCAGCCGGACGTGCGCTTGCCCGGGTAGTAGGGGCAGTCCAGCCGCTTGGCGATGATGCCCTCCAGCCCCTGCGCGCGGGAGGCCTGCAGCATCGCCTCGCCGTCGCCGACGTGGTGCGCGGGCGTCTGCCAGCGGTCGCCCTGGAGGCCGAGGGCGAGCAGGCGCTCGCGGCGCTCGGCGTAGGGCAGGTCCATCAGGGAGTGCCCGTCGAGCCAGAGCAGGTCGAAGACGAGGTAGGCGACGGGGTCGGACTGGGAGAGGCGGCGGACGGCGTGCTCGGAGGTCAGGTGCATCCGGCCCTGGAGCTTCTGGAAGCTCGGGCGGCCGTCGTCGCCGAACGCCACCACCTCGCCGTCGAGGACGGCCTCGCGACTCGCTAACGCTCGTGCGAGGCCGCGCAGCTCGGGGTAGCGCGGCGTGACGTCGTTCCCGTTGCGGCTCTCGAGCTTCAGCCGGCCGCCGTCGACGTACGCGATCGCGCGCACGCCGTCCCACTTGATCTCGTAGGCCCACTTGGCGTCGTCGCGCGGCAGGCCGCCGATCTTCGCGAGCATCGGCGCGACCCTCTTGGGCATCGGCTCGCGGTCCGGATCCTCGGGCGGATCCATCCGGTGGATCATCCAGTTGCTTCCGTCGGTGCGGAAGAGGACGTAGCGGCCGCGGACCCGCTCGCCGTGGAGGGTGACCATGACCTCCTTGTCGCGCCACTTGTGCTGCTCGTAGGTCCCGCGGTCCCAGATCTTCATCGTCCCGGCGCCGTACTCGCCCGCCGGGATCTCGCCCTGGAAGTCCAGGTACTCGAGCGGGTGATCCTCCGTGCGGACCGCCAGGTTGTTGCGCCGGGGGTCGGGCGGGATGCCCTTCGGGACGGCCCACGAGGCCAGCACGCCGTCGTGCTCGAGCCGCAGATCCCAGTGCAGCGAGCGGGCGTGGTGCTCCTGGACGACGAACCTCGGGGTGCGCTCCTCTGAGCCCTCCGCGGCTCCCGAAGGCTCGGGAGTGGCGGAGAAGTCCCGCTTCCGGCGATAGGAATCAAGGTTGGATGACACGAGTTTGCGGGTATTCGGCCTTCGGAGTTAGGCGGCCGTGGTTGCGGGTATCTTGCATGCCCGTATGGAAGCCAATCCCATCGTGCTCGATGACACCGCGGGGGATGTCGTGGTGGTCGTCGTCGAAGGAGAGCACGACATCTACACCGCCCCCACGCTGCGAGAGCGGCTGGAGGAGGCCCTGGACCGCGGCGGCGGAATCGTCGTGGACCTGACGGCCGCAACCTTCGTCGACTCCTCGGTGCTCGGCGCGCTGCTCGATGCGCGCCGGCGCGCGCTCGAGGCGACCCAGGGGTTCGTGGTCTGCGTGGGCGAGACGGTCGAGCCCGGCGTGCAGCGGATCCTCGACATCACCGGGCTGGTTCCGGTGCTGCCCGTGATGCGCCAGCGGGACGAGGCGATCCAGGCGGCACGGTCATCGAACGGCGCGAGCGAATGAACGGCCGGCCCGAAGTACTGCTCACGATGCCCGCCCGCCCGGAGGGGGTCGGCGTCGTCCGCCAGGCCCTCGCGGGGATGGCCGACGCGCTCGACTTCGAGGCCTCGGTGCTCGCGGACATGAAGATGGCCGTGACCGAGGCGTGCACGAACGTCGTGGTCCACGCCTACGACGCTGACACGGGGATGCTCGAGGTCGAGATGCGGGCCACCGACGAGGGGCTCACCATCGTCGTCCGCGACCACGGCTCGGGCATCCAGCCCCGCCCGGCCCGCTCCGAGCCGCCCGCCCTGGGGCTCGGCCTGCCACTCATCGCCGCGCTCTCGGACGCGTTCGAGCTGCGCGGCAGCGCGGGCGCGGGGACCGAGGTGCGGATGACGTTCGCCTACAACCGCGAGGCCGACCCGGCCGACGCCAACCCGGTGACCGGCACCGTCGGGCTCGACGGGCGCTGGGACCCGGACGCCCCGTCGCAGGGCGCGCCGGCCGGCGGCTGACCCAGGCCGCTCCGGGACGAACTTCTCGCACTAAGGGAGCGGGATCGACCGTCCCGCCGGACGCGGGGCGGTTTGTTCACGCATACGGTGAACGAACGACCCCGCGGGGCTGTCTGTGGGTGTATACGACCCATACGGCCGACCCACGGAAAACCGGTCCATCGAACCTTCTCCCTCAATGCCGGGGTTCGTGAGCCGCGCGGTCAGGCCGCTTGGCGCAGCGCGTCGAGCTCGCGCATCCGCCCGAGCCGGCCGAGCGCCTTCGACTCGATCTGCCGCACGCGCTCCGGGGTGATCCCGAGCCGGCGGCCGATCTCGCGCAGCGGGGTCGGCTCCCCGCCGTCGATCCCGTAGCGCAGCGCCACGACCGTGCGCTCGCGCTCGGGGAGCTCGTTGAGCGCGTGGCGCAGCGCCTGCTCGCGCAGTGAGATGTGGACCTCGTCCTCGGGGCCGGGCGCGTCGGCCGGGAGCAGGTCGCCGAACGAGGCGTCCTCCTCCTCGCCGAGCGGGCGGTCCAGCGACGTCACGGTGCGGGCGGCGTCGCGGAGGGCGAGCAGGTCGTCCACGCCGATCTGGGCCTCGGCGGCGACCTCGGCGTCGGTCGGGGCGCGATCCAGCTTCAGGGTCAGCGCGTTCTCGGCGCGCGCCACCTTCCTCTGGGTGCGTACGAGGTTGATCGGCAGCTTGATCGTGCGCGCCTTGGCGTCCATCCCGCGCTCGACGGCCTGGCGGATCCACCACGTCGCGTACGTGGAGAAGCGGTAGCCGCGGCGCCAGTCGAACTTCTCGACGGCGCGGATCAGCCCGAGGATGCCCTCCTGGATCAGGTCCAGCAGCGTCAGCTCGGAGCCCTGGTACTTCTTGGCGATCGAGACGACCAGGCGCAGGTTCGCGTTGATCATGCGCTCCTTGGCCATCAGGTCGCCGCGCTCGATCCGGCGGGCGAGCTCGATCTCCTCGTCCGGCGTGAGCAGCCGGTGGCGGCCGATCTCGTTCAGGAAGAGCTGCAGGGTGTCGGTGGTCACGCTCGCCAGCGCGGCGTCGTCGACCGGGGCGGCCGGGGCGGACTCGCGCCCGCAGTCGTCCTTCAGGGTGATGCCGCGGGCGTCGAGCTGCTCGTACAGCCCGCTGAGATCCTCGAGCTCCAGCGCCTGGGCGAACTCGTCGACCTCGGAGAGCTCAAGGCAGCCGCGATCCTCCCCGCGATCGATCAGCGCGGCGAGAGCACCGCTGAAGGCGTCCTGGCCCGAGCTCATTGTCGAATTCCTCGTCACCGGATAGTCATCGGCATAAACGCCCGTACACCACAACCCGGGCGTTTGATCGCGTACAGCGATGGGGAGTTCCTCGGCTGACCACGCTGAGGGAAGGGACGTCGAACATGATGGAGCGCTTCAACCGGCGCACGGGGGAGCAGGCCGATGGCACGGCCGCGACCGCGGTGACCGACCGGGCGACCGACCACGAGAACGGCTCCGCGGCACCGCTCGACCGCGAGCACATGCGCACCGTCCGGGCCCGCCAGCGCGAGGAGTACGGCGGCGTCAACTGGGGCGCGGCGTTCTTCGGCTGGCTCGTCGCCGTGGGACTCGGCGCCCTGCTCGTCGGCCTGCTCGCCGCCGCCGGCGCGGCGGTCGGCCTCACCGACCTGTCCGACGACGCCGCCGGCAACGCGACCGAGATCGGCCTCGGAGGGGCGATCGCCCTGCTGGCCGCTCTCGCCGTCGCCTATCTCGCAGGTGGGTACGTCGCCGGGCGCATGTCGCGCTTCGACGGCGCGCGCCAGGGCCTCGGCGCCTGGTTGCTCGGCCTGATCGTGACCGCCGTGCTGGCCGTCGCGGGCGCGATCCTGGGCTCCGAATACAACGTGCTCGAGCGCCTGGACCTGCCTGCGCTGCCCCTCGGAGACTCCGAGCTGGCCACAGGTGGCGCGCTGGCACTCGCGATTGTGCTGGCCGGCACCCTTGTTGCCGCCGTCGTAGGCGGGAAGATGGGGGAGCGCTATCACCGCAAGGTCGATCGCGCCGGATTTGTCGGATGATCGATGATTACGACCCAGGGCGTCTGGAATCCGACTTCCTCGGGTAGGCGAAATATTGTGACCGGGAGCACAGCTCGCATGACGCGCAGTTCGGAGACGGTCCGCCTCCTCGAGGCGGACCCCGAGCTCGGCGCCCTCCTCTCGCCGACGAGGCGGGCCGAGGCCGAGCGCGAGCTCGTCGTCCGGACGCACCGCCTGTCCGTCGGCCCGTGGGACGTCTCGCGCCTCTCGGGCGCCAGCGCCGACCACGTGGGCCTGCTCGTCCTGCACGGCGTGCTGGCCCGCGAGCTGGTCGTCGCCGACCACGTGAGCGCCGAGCTGCTCGGCCCGGGCGACCTCGTGCGGCCATGGCAGGGCTCGAGCAACACCGGCCTGCTGCCCGTGCAGGCCGTGTGGTCCGTGCTCTCGACCGTGTCGCTGGCCGTGCTCGACCGCCGCTTCGCGGCCGAGGCCGCCCGCTACCCGGAGATCACCGCCGCCCTCTTCGACCGCCTCGGCGAGCGCTCGCTGCGCCTGGCCACCACGCAGGCGATCTCGCAGCTCACGCGGGTGGACCGCCGTCTGAAGGCCCTGTTCTGGCACCTCGCCGAGCGCTGGGGCCGGGTGTCCGGCGACGGCGTGGTGGTCCCGCTGGCGCTCACGCACCGCATCCTCGGCCAGCTGGTCGGCGCCCGCCGCCCGACCGTATCGACCGCGCTGAGCGAGCTCGCCGATCGCGAGGAGCTCATCCGACGGCCCGACGGCTCGTGGCTGCTCCGCGGCGACCCGCCGGACGCCCAGAACCTGGCGCGCCGGCCCACCGCGGCCGAGCTTCGCGGCCAGGACGTGCTGCGCCCGTCGCGGCGCTTCGCCCGCGAGGGCGAGGACGTCGACCCGGACTCGCTGATCGCGGCGATGGACCGGCTGCGCGAGGCGCTCGACCCCGGCGAGCTCAGGGAGCTGCTCGAGCGCCGCCGGGGCGCCACCCACTGACGGCTTGCACGGGGGCTCCGCGGGTAGGTACAAGCAAGTACCACCTGACCAAGGAGACCGACATGGCCGGAGGCGTTCGCACCAGCAGCACGGGCATCCTCTCGGAGGCGAAGACCGCCGAGCGCGAGCAGATCATCGAGATGCTCAAGAAGGCCTACTGGATGGAGATCGAGACGGTGATGAGCTACATCGCCAACTCCATCAATCCGGACGGGGTCCGGGCCCAGGAGATCATCGAGTCCCTCCAGCAGGACATCCAGGAGGAGCTCGGTCACGCGACCCGCTTCGCCGAGCGGATCAAGGAGCTCTACGGGGTCGTCCCCGGCTCGCTCGACTTCACGGCGGAGCAGAGCTACCTGCAGCCGCCCGAGCACCAGACCGACATCGTGCACGTCATCAAGGGCGTCATCGAGGCCGAGACCGGCGCCATCGAGCACTACAACGCGGTCATCGAGGCGACCGACGGCGTCGACTACGTGACCCAGGACATGGTCATCGAGATCCTCCACGACGAGGAGGGCCACCGGCGGCTGTTCGAGGGCTACCTGCGCGAGTACGAGGCGGAGGGCCTCGCATAGACTCGGCGCCGTGGCTGAGCCCGCGGCCCTCGACTCGCTCGACTACGGGGAGACGCTGGCCGCGGTCGCGCGGCTGGCGGTCCCCCACTACGCCGACTGGTGCTTCGTCGAGCTGCTGACCGCCGACGGCCGGATCGAGCGGGTGGTCTGGGAGCACGCCGATCCGTCCAAGCGCGAGTTCGTCGAGGAGTACGACCGCCGCTACCCGCTCGACCCCGACGCCCCCGTCGGCTCGCCGAAGGTCATCCGCACCGGCGAGCCGGAGCTGCTGAGCGACATCCCGCCCGAGTTCTGGGAGATGGTCGCCCAGGATCCCGAGCAGCACCGGCTGCTCAGAGAGGTCGGCTTCGTCTCGGCGCTGATCGTGCCGATGCGCGTCCGCGGGGCGGTGATCGGGGACATCGCGCTGGCGACCAGCGACTCTGGGCGCCGCTACGGCCCCGAGGACCTGCGCCCGGCGCAGGACCTCGCCGACCGCTGCGCCCTGGCGATCGACAACGCGCGCCTGCACACGGCCGCCGAGCGCTCGCGCGACGACCTCGAGGCGATCGTCGAGGGCGTCGCCGACGCGGTCACCGCCCAGGCGCCCGACGGGCGCCTCGTGTACGCCAACGACGCCGCCGTGCGGCTGCTCGGCTTCGCCAGCGCTGAGGAGCTCCTGTCGGCGCCGCCGGCCTCGCTGCGCGGGCGCTTCGAGATGCGCGACGACGACGGCCGCGAGATCCCCTACGAGCTGCTCCCCGGCCGCCGCGCGCTCGCCGGCGAGCGCCCCGCGCCGCTCACCGTCCGCTACCGCGACCCGGCGACGGGCGAGGACCACTGGTCGCGCGTGCAGTCCACCCCGGTGTTCGACGAGCAGGGCGGAGTCCGCCTCGCCATCAACGTCATCGAGGACATCACGGAGATCAAGCGCGCCGAGCAGACGCACCGCTTCCTGGCCGAGGCCAGCCACGTCCTCGCCGCCTCGCTCGACTACCAGGAGACCCTGCGCGCCGTCGCCCGGCTCGCGGTCCCGGAGGTGGCGGACTGGTGCGCCGTCGACGTGGTCGCCGGCGGGACGGTCCAGCGCCTGGCCGTCGAGCACGTGGACCCGACCCGGGTCGCGCTCGCGCGCGACGTGCAGGAGCGCTACCCGGCCGACCCGCGCTCCGACGAGGGCGTCTACGGCGTGCTGCGGCGCGGCCGCGCCGAGCTCTATCGCGAGGTGCCGGACGAGCTGCTGGTGCAGGTCGCCCGCGACGAGGAGCACCTCGCCCTGATCCGCTCGGTCGGCATGCGCTCGGTGATGCTGGCGCCGATGACGCTGCGCGACCGCGTGCTGGGCGTCATCACCTTCGCGTCCGCCGAGTCGGGCCGGCGGTTCGACGAGCTGGACCTCGCGCTGGCCGAGGACCTCGCGCTGCGCGCCGCCTCGGCGGTGGAGAACGCGCGGCTGTACGAGACGGCCTCGACGATCGCGCAGACGCTCCAGACCTCCCTGCTGCCGCCGGTGCTCCCCGAGATCCCCGGTGGCGAGCTGGCGGCCGCCTACCGCGCCGCCGGCAGCGGCTACGAGGTCGGCGGCGACTTCTACGACGTCTTCAACACGGCCGAGGACCAGTGGTACCTGGTGGTCGGCGACGTCTGCGGCAAGGGGCCCGAGGCGGCAGCCGTGACGGCGCTCGCCCGCTACACGATCCGCGCCGCGGCCGTCCGGCGCCGCTCCCCGACGGCGATCCTGCGCTGGCTGAGCGAGACGATGCTCCAGCAGCAGGCCCCCGGCAACGCCCGCTTCTGCACCATCGCCTGCGCGCACCTGGACCTCGGCCGCAGTCCCGTCCGCGTCACCGTCGCATGCGGCGGGCACCCGCTCCCGCTGCTCGTCCGCGAGGACGGCGCCGCGGAGGAGGTCGGCGTGCCGGGCACGCTGCTCGGCCTCGTGCCGCGCCCGGAGATGCAGGACCGCTCGACCGAGCTGCGCCCGGGCGACACGCTCGTGCTCTACACCGACGGCCTCACGGAGGCGGGCGCGCCCACGCACGTGTGGGGGCCGGAGGAGCTGGCCACGGCGGCGCGCGACGCCGCGGGCGGCCCGGTGGCCGAGACGGTGGACCGGCTGGTGGAGGCGGCGATCGGCTCGCTGCCGGCGGTGCGCGACGACGTCGCGGTGCTGGCCCTCAGGGCGCTTCGATCATCGCCTTGAAGCCGGTGAGCGCGTCGCGCACGCGCGGCGTCACGAACGCCGCGGCGTCGCTGTCCACCTCGGCCATGATCATCACGCGCGTGACGTCGCCGGCCAGGCGCAGGAACGAGACGACGCCGCCGTGGGTGATGCCCGACGTGCTGCGCCAGGCGATCCGCTCCTCCGGGCGCTGCTCGACGACCTCGCAGGTCCACTCGGCGCCCGTCCCGTCGTAGGACGCGCGCCAGAGCAGGTGGGTCTCGTCGAGCTGCCGGACCTCCTCGACCCCGTCCATGAACCGCGGCAGCTCCTCGAACCGCGTCCACGCGTCATACGCCGCGGTGACCGGCACTCGAACGTCGATATGCGCCTCGACCGATGACACGTTCCCCTGCGCCCGCCGGTACCCGGCGCGGGTCATGCAGGAACGGCCGGTGTCAGCCGTCGGTGCGGGGGTTGCCCGTGGCCTTCCCGTCGTCGCCGTCGTCGGCCTGGTCGTCGTGCTCGCGCGGCGCCTCGGCGCCCTCACGAGGCTCGGAGCCCCCGCCCTGGGCCGGATCGGCGCCGGGCGGGGCCTCCTCGGGATAGCCCTGCTTGGACTCCTCGGTCACGTCTTGCGCTCGAGGTCAGCGACCTCTTCGGCCTTGCGATCGGCCTTCTCGTGCGCGTCGGCGAGCTCGCCCTTCGCCTCGCCCTTGCGCTCCTCCTGCCGGCCCTCGCGCCGCAGGGAGGCGTCGTCCGCCAGGTCGCCGGCGGCCTTCTTGATGCGTCCGCTGATCTTGTCTGTGAGGCTCATGCGGTAGCCCTACCCGACCGCCCCCGCAGAGGAAACGGCCTCAGGTCGCGTGGTCGGCGACCGTACGCAGCCGCTCGAGCGCGCGCCGGATGAGGCGCGACACGTGCATCTGGGAGACCCCGACGCGCTCGGCGATCTCCGCCTGCGTGAGGTCCTCGACGAAGCGCAGGTGGAGCACGATCCGGTCGCGCGGCGGCAGCGCCTGCAGCGTCGGCGCGATCGTCGCGGAGTACTCGACGAGGTCGAAGCGCTCGTCGTCGACGCCGATCGACTCGGCGTAGGTCTCGCCGTCGCCCTCGTCGCCGAAGCGGTAGGAGTCGAGCGACACCGCGTCGTAGGCGGATGCGGCCTCCATCGCCTCCAGCACCTGCTCCTGCGAGAGGTCGAGCACCTCGCCGATCTCCGCGACCGACGGCGAGCGGCCCTTGCGGCGCGAGAGGTCCTTGACCGCGTTGTCGACCTGCATCACGCGCTCCTGCATCCCGCGCGGGACGTGCACGGCCCACCCGTTGTCGCGGAAGTAGCGCTTGAGCTCGCCGAGCATGGTCGGCACCGCGTACGACGAGAACGCCGTCTCGCGGGACGGGTCGAAGCGATCGATCGCCTTGATCAGCCCGAGCGTCGCGACCTGCACGAGGTCGTCGAGCGGCTCGTCCGAGCGCCGGTAGCGCCGCGCCATCCGCCGCGCGAGCGGGAGGAGGCGCTGGACCAGCTGCTCGCGGGCCGCCTGCTCACCGTGCCGGTGGTAGCGGATCAGGAGTCGCCGATCCTCCTCGGCCCGTGTGAGGCCGGGGGCATCCGCCTCGGTTGCGGCGCCCTGCCGCTCGGGGGTGCTCGGTGTCATGGAGGATGGACGTGAGCGCGTACCCCGTCCCGGGGCGAGCGCTGACGTGCAGGCTACCGATAGCAGACGACCTCACGCGAGCGGAGTGCTCCGGATTCCGGCGCGAAGCTCCTCCACCGAGCGGAAGGCGCACACGGCTCCCGCCTCGCGCAGCTCGGCCTCGCTGAAGCCACCGGTCAGCACCGCGATCGCCGGGATGCCGGCCCGGTCGGCTGCCTCGCAGTCCCAGGTGGAGTCGCCGACCATCACCGCCTCTCCCCCGCCGGCCTTGCCGATCGCCGCCTCGACGAGATCGGGATGCGGCTTGGTCCGGTCCACGTCGCCGGAGTGGGTCCAGTCGTCGGCGAGGTCGCGCACGCCGAGCAGGTCGAGGTAGTGCTCGACCTCGTCGGGCTTGGCCGACGAGGCCAGCACGACCGCGTGGCCGCCGCGCTTGAGGTCCTCGACGAGCGCCCGAGCGCCCGGGAGCGGCCGGACCTCGTGGATGAGCGCCATGTAGAGCGCCTTCTCCGCGGCGCGCACGTCGTCGCCGTGCTCGGCCTCGAACTCGTCGCCCGCGAGGGCGGCGACCAGCTGGTCGCCGCCCATGCCGATGTGGCGGTGGATGCGCCACAGCTCGAGCGTCACCTCGCTCTGCAGGAACGCCCGGTACCACGCGATGGTGTGGTGGTAGTTCGTGTCGACGAGCGTCCCGTCGATGTCGAGGATCGCCGCGCGGCTCACGCGACGCTCTCGCGCTGCCCCTCGTGCACGCCCTCGCAGAACTCCTCGACGATCTTCGAGCAGAACGCCGGCAGGTCGTCCGGCTTGCGCGAGGAGACGAGGCCCTCGTCGACCACGACCTCCTCGTCGACCCAGTTGCCGCCCGCGTTGCGGATGTCGGTCTGGAGCGACGGCCACGAGGTGATCGTGCGCCCGCGCAGCACGTCGGCCTCGACCAGCGTCCACGGGCCGTGGCAGATCACGCCGACGGGCTTGCCCTGCTCGAAGAACGAGCGGACGAAGGAGACGGCGGACTCGTCCATGCGCAGGAAGTCCGGGTTGGCGACGCCGCCGGGCAGCACGAGGCCGTCGTAGTCGGAGGCGCTCGCGTCGCCGACGGCGCGGTCGGCGGTGAACGTGTCGCCCTTGTCGAGGTGGTTGAAGGCCTGGATCTCGCCGGCCTCGGTGGAGAGGAGCTCGGGCGTGCCGCCGGCCTCCTCGATCGCCTTCCACGGCTCGGTCAGCTCGACCTGCTCGGTGCCCTCGGGCGCCACGAGGAATGCGATGCGCTTGTCTTGAAGTGTGGGTGCCATGGCATTGCCCTCCCCGCTCGTTTCGTCCCGTACTCGTCGCGGGTAGGCGAAGCGACATGGGATACGTCATCGCCGCCATCCTCGTCCTCCTCATCGTCGCCGCCGGGGTCACGTTCTTCGTGCTCAACGCGACGCGCCGGAACAAGCCGGCGGCCATCGCGGCGCCAGACGACGAGACCCCGCTGGGCGACACGGACCAGCACTCGGGCGCGCAGGCGTCCGAGGGCCGGGCGGTCGACCGGCCGGAGTCCAGGGGCGCCGTGACCGGTGGATCGACGCCGCCGGCGGGCACCGGCGGCGTGGGCGGCGAGGCCGAGGGCGGCCGCCCCGCGGGACCCGAGTCCGAGCGCCCCTCGGGACCCGAGTCCGAGCGCCTCGCGGATCGCCCGCGCTAGAGCGCGAACGCGCCAACTCAAATAAAACGCACCACTCGGTTTGATTTGACCTGCAAAAGGGAATATCACCCCTGTCGCGTCGCGGGACTGCCCTCCAACTTTCCGGTCGGCGCGCCGAACAACCCTCCTCCTCATCAGGCTGAGGCGCCCCACACGGGGCGTCTCGGTCTTTAAGGCCCGGCGACGGCGTTAGGCCTACGCGCCCCCGGGTAGGCGAGATCGCGTGACCGCTCCCTCCCCCATCCCCCGGCCCGAGCCGCCGCCGGCCCCGCCGTCGCCGACGCCCGAGCCCGGCCCGCTGCCGCCCGACCCGAACCCGCGGCCGATCTGACCGTGCGCCCGGTGTCGCAGACGCCGACCGAGGCGACCGACTACGCCGCGCTGACGGCCGCCTACGGGGCGCTGCTCGGCGCGACCGCGCTCTCGGCCCGTGGCCGCGAGCCCGTCGGCCGCGACGAGGTGCCCGTGCTCGCGGCGGCCACCTTCGCCCTGTCGAAGCTGATCGTCCACGAGAAGGCCGAGTCGTGGCTGCGTGAGCCGTTCGTCGACGAGCAGCGACGGCGGCCGAAGGGCCGGCGGCTGCGCTACGCGGTCGGCGAGCTGCTGACCTGCACGCGCTGCACCGGCGCCTGGACCGCGCTGGCGCTCGTGGCGCTCCGCCTGCACGCCCCGCAGACCGGCCGCGCCGTCGCGACCGTGCTGGCCGCGTCGGCCGGCAACGACATGCTCCACGCCGGCTTCCAGTGGCTCTGCGCGGGCGCCAACACCCGCACGAACCACGCCGAGGAGACCGGCCGGCAGCTCAGCTCAGCCGCGTGAGCGCCGTCTCGACGTCCGGCGCGTCCTCGAACAGCTCGGACGTGCGGGTGAGGTCGAGCAGCCTGCGCACCGGCGGCGCCACGCCCGCCAGCACGAGCCGGACGTCGCGGGCCGAGAGCTCGGCGCGGGCCCGCAGCAGCTCCTTGAGCACCGCGGAGTCGATGAACGTCGTGCGCGCGAGGTCGAGCACGAGGGCCGTGCCGGACTCCGTCTCGTCGATGCGTGCGCGGAGCTGGGGAGCGGCCGCGAGGTCGAGCTCACCCCGCAGCACGACCACCCGCGCGGCATCGGCGGGGTCGCCGTCGGCGATCGAGTACGCGGCGGGCGGGCGGACCCCGCGCGCGTCGACTCCGGCCGGCTCGCGGCGGTCTTCTCGGTCTTCCGTCACCCTCGTCCCTCTCGCCGGCGATGATACGCACCGGCCGACGTGTCATGCTGCGGACCTCCCCAAAGGATGAGGTTCACTCGGGGACCACGGCGCCCGGCTCTGTTACCTGATTCCTGAGCCGGGGTACAGCAGATCAACGACATGGGCCGCATCGAAATGACTCCCCACCTGTTCCGCGGTGGCGCACACGAGAGCTCGACCGAACGGCGCGTCAGGCACCGCGCAGCGCCGCCGACCCCGCGGCCGACGGCCGACGTGCGGCTCACGTTCCCGGCGACCCCGGAGAACGTCGCGGTCGTCCGTCACGTCCTCGGCGCCTTCGCCGACGCGCTCGATCTGCCCGCCGACACGGTCGAGGACATGCGCCTCGCGATCACCGAGGCCTGTACGAACGTCGTGCGTCACGCGTACCGCGAAGGCGAGTCCGGGCCGATCGACGTCGTCATTCGCCCGAACGGCGACCGCTTGGACATCATCGTCACCGACTACGGTGCCGGCATGAGCCCCAGCCCCGATCTGTCCGGCCCCGGCCTCGGCCTGCCGCTCATCGCGGCGCTCGCCGACTCCGTCGACCTGCAGCCCGTGCCGAACTGCCGCGGCAGCCGGCTCTCGATGTCCTTCCGGTGCCGCCCGGCCCTGGGGCTCGCGTGACCGCCGCTGAGCCGGCCACCACGGTCTCCATCGCCTCCGGACCCCTGGTCGGCCCCATCCTGCGCCGCGTGGTCGGCATGCTCGCCGCCCGCGCCGACCTTCCGCTCGACCGCCTCGACGACGCCGTGCTCGTCGCCGACCTGATCGCCGCGCGCGCTCCGGCGCACAGCATCGACGACAAGATCAACGTCGCGCTCGACCCGGGCGACCGCTCGCTCCTGCTGCGCGTCGGCCCGCTCCGCCAGGGCGGCGGCCAGGCCCTGATCGTCGACGCCGCCGTGCCTGGTGTCGGTAACGTGATCGAACAGCTCGCAGACGAGCTCTCCGTGAATCCGGAGGGCGATATCGAGTACTTGCACGTCCGTCTCGCGTACGCGAACGGACGATGATTCGAACCGGCCGCGGCCGGGCATGAGGTAGCAGGCTCATGGCGTTGGACTTCGCGATCACCGACCGCCAAGTGGACGGCGACACCCATGTCGTCGCGATCGCCGGTGAGATCGACCTGTTCACGGCGCCGGAGTTCAAGCAGCGCGTGTCGGCGCCGATCGACGCCGGCCGCTCGAACGTGATCGTCGACCTGACGGAGACCACGTTCATCGACTCATCGAGCCTGGGCGTCCTCATCGGCGCCCACCGCCGCCTCAAGCTGCGCGGCGGTTCGCTGGTGGTCGTCTGCGACAATGACACCATCGTGAAGACCTTCCGGATCACCGGTCTCGACGGGGTCTTCACGCTCGTGCGGTCGCTGGACGACGCGCTCGACGGCGACGCCGTCAGCGCCGGCGGGTGAGGTTCCGCCTCGGGTGAGCAGCGGCTTCCCCGAGTCCGACGCCCAGTCCGACTTCTCCCGCGCTCGGCGGTCCCGCCTGCTGGCCGACATCGGCCGCCGGATGCGACGCGAGCCGGACGACGTCGCGCTCATGCTGCCCTTCGAGGAGGTCGTGGACGCGCTCGGGCTGGTCGGGCAGCACGACCTGGGGCTGCAGATCGTCCCGCTCGACTCCATCGTCGGCACCGTCGACCGCGGCGTGGACTTCGACCGCGGCCTGCGTCCCACCTCGGCGCGGCTGCGCAGCCGCTGGGAGCGGATCGCGGCGGCGCAGCGGCGCGGCGAGGCGCTGCCGCCGGTCTCGCTGTACAAGATCGGCGACCTGTACTTCATCCGCGACGGCCATCACCGCGTCTCGGTCGCCAAGTCGCTCGGGCGCACCGACATCGACGCGTACGTCGTCGAAGTGACCACGCGGCTGCGGCTCGGCGAGGACACGCTCGTCTCGGACCTGCCGATCAAGGACCACGAGCGGCTGTTCCGCGAGCGCGTGCCGCTCGGCGCGGAGGCGCGGTCGCGCATCGACGTCAGCGACCCCTGGGACTACGGCACGCTCTCGGAGGCCGTCGAGGCATGGGGCTTCCGGGCGATGCAGAACCGCGCGCACGTACATGGACCGCCCGGAGGTCGCCCACCACTGGTTCACCGAGGAGTACGAGCCGGTGGTCGAGCTGCTGAAGGCGGGCGACCTCATCGACGAGGGCGAGACGGAGACCGACGCGTACATGCGCGTGGCCGCCGACCGCTACCGCGTGCTGCGCACGCACGAGTGGAGCGACGAGGTGATCGAGAACCTCCGGCGCGAGGAGCGCCGGCGGAAGCGGCGCAAGCGCACCCCGCCGCGCCAGCACCGGCGCAGGCCGCCGGGCTGAGCCGGGACGCCGGCCCCGGCGGCTGCGCCGCGCGGGGCCGTGTCCGAGGGTCTGCCGGCGTCAGGCCTTGGAGGCGCTGCCGCTGCCCGTCAGGCGGCGGCCGTCGTCGGCCGCGAACACCTTGAGCTGGCTGGTGTCGACCGTGAGCTCGATCTCGCCGCCCGGGGCGGCCTTGCTCTCGGCGGACAGGCGCGCGACGACCTGCTGGCCGTCGCCGTGGCTCGGAAGGTCCTCCATGCCGGCGTCGGCGGCGAGCTCCTGGAGCTCCGCCACGTTCATCTCGTCGCCGCCCTTGACGTCGAAGTAGACGTAGAGCTCGGAGCCCATCGACTCGACCACGTCGACCGTGGTCTTGAACTTCATGCGGTCCGCGTGCGCCGAGTCCTCGACGGCCGCGTCCTCGAAGTGCTCGGGCCGCACGCCGACGATCACCTCGCGCGCGCCGCCGCTGCGGTCGACCTCCTGCCGCAGCTTGTCGCTGAGGGTCATCTCGCCGATCGGCGTCTTCACGACGCCCGACTCGAGGGTGCCCGGCAGGAAGTTCATCGACGGCGAGCCGATGAAGCCGGCGACGAACAGGTTCGCCGGGTCGTCGTAGAGGACGGCCGGGGTGTCGACCTGCTGGATCACGCCGGCGCGCATGACGGCGACGCGGTCGCCGAGCGTCATGGCCTCGGTCTGATCGTGGGTGACGTAGACCATCGTCGTGCCGAGGCGCTTCTGGATCCGCGCCACCTCGGTGCGCATCTGCACGCGCAGCTTCGCGTCGAGGTTCGACAGCGGCTCGTCCATCAGGAACGCCTTCGGATCGCGCAC
The DNA here is from genome assembly GCA_963720415.1 of uncultured Solirubrobacteraceae bacterium. Taxonomy (GTDB): domain Bacteria; phylum Actinomycetota; class Thermoleophilia; order Solirubrobacterales; family Solirubrobacteraceae; genus DASSUW01. The sequence continues at coordinate 23,397 of CAVRFQ010000001.1, forward strand.
GATCGCGCGACCCATCGCCACGCGCTGGCGCTGGCCGCCGGACAGGTTGGCGGGCTTGCGCTCGAGGTGCTGCTCGAGGTCGAGGATCCGCGCCGCCTCGGTGACCTGGCGGTCGATCTCGGCCTTGTCGGTCTTGGCGAGCTTGAGCGCGAAGCCCATGTTGTCGCGGACCGTCATGTGCGGGTACAGCGCGTAGTTCTGGAAGACCATCGCGATGTCGCGGTCGCGCGGCGCCAGGTCGTTGACGCGCTCGCCCCCGATGATCAGATCGCCCTCGGTGATGTCCTCGAGCCCGGCGATCATCCGCAGGGCGGTGGACTTCCCGCAGCCCGACGGCCCCACGAGGATCATGAACTCACCGTCGCCGATGTCCAGATCGATCGCCTTCACGGCCTCGAATCCGTCTGGATAGCGCTTGGTGATCTGCTTGAACTGGATCTCTGCCATGCAGACCTCTCCCCTTAGTCGCGTGCCCCCGGGTGGCCGTCGCCCGGCCATGGTGCCAGTACCAGCAGCAACCGCGCGTCCCGCGTCGCGCGCACCTCGTGCCGCTCCTGCGGATCGAACACGACGGCGAACCCGGTCCGCCGCCCACGGAATCCCCTCCACCGCTGACCTCGATCTCGCCGTCGATCACGACGAGATATGCGCGTTCGTGGACCTGGTGCTCCTGGAGCTGCTCGCCCGCCGGCAGGTTGATCGCGATCGAGCGGGCCTCCCCGCGTGCCGAGTGCAGGATGCGCGGGCGGCGCGGCTCGACCTCGAGCGACCGCAGATCCCAGTGCTCCATGCGGCGCGATCGTACCCCTACCGGGCGAGCGCAGTCATGCCGCCTCGTCCTGCGGCCGCCTCGCGCAGCCGTTCGATCGCCTGGCGGATGAGCCGTGAGACGTGCATCTGCGAGACGCCGACGCGCGCGCCGATCTCGGACTGCGTGAGATCCTCGGCGAAGCGCAGCCGGAGGACCTCGCGCTCGCGGTCGCTGAGCACCTCCATCAGGCGCTCGACGGTCGCCGCGTGCTCGGCGAGCGCGAAGCCGCGGTCCTCGATGCCCATCGCCTCGCCCATGCCGTCGCCGTCCTCGTCGTCGTCGCGCGGGCGGTCGAGCGACACCGCGCGGTACGCGCCGGCGGCCTCGCGCGCCTCGAGCACCTGCTCGGTGGTCGCGCCGATGTGCTTGGCGATCTCGCCCGGCGTCGGCGCGCGGCCGAGCCGACAGCTGCAGCTCCTCGGTCACGCGCTCCACGCGGACGGCCATCTCCTGCAGGTCGCGCGGGACGCGGACCGACCAGCCCTTGTCGCGGAAGTGGCGCTTGAGCTCGCCCAGGATCGTCGGCACGGCGAACGAGGAGAACGCCGTCGGCCGGTCCGGCTCGAACCGGTCGATCGCCTTCAGCAGGCCCAAGCGAGGCGACCTGGATCAGGTCGTCGAGCGGCTCGCCGCCACGCTGGTAGCGGCGGGCGAGCTGACGCGCGAGCGGCAGGAATCGCTGCGACGAGCGCCTCGCGGGCCGCGAGATCACCATGGCGGTGATATCGCTCGAGCAGCCGGCGATCCTCGCGGGTACGCGCCCCACGGTCCTCCGTGGCACGCGGATATGCTGCCTCGGAACCCCCGTCCTCCGGCCGATGATCGCTCAGCTTCACGCCTTCCCCGTTCGCGGTGCCTTCGGCGCCGGGGTCTCGGGCGCGGTGGATGGGCTGCGGCGGGTGTTTGGGCCGCAGCAACACCAGTGTAGTACGGAGAAGTCCACGTGATGACCTTTCGGCGAGCCCCGTGTCGGTGACCGAGACGAACCTCCGGGTTCTGATCGCCGACGAGAACGAGTCGGCGCTCCGCGGGCTGCACGAGGTGCTGGAGAGGCTCGGTCACGAGGTCACGCCGTACGCCGTCTCGGTGCACGACGCCGTCGAGCTGATCGCCAAGGAGGACCCGCAGGTGGCGATCGTCGTCGTCCACGAGGACGACGAGCACGCGCTCGCGCTGATCGGCGAGGCGGTCGAGTACGCGTCCGGGCCGGTGATCGCCCAGCTCCCGGACGCCGACGTGGACTTCCTCTCGCGCGCGGCCGAGCGCGGCATCGCCGCGTACGTCGAGTCGGGCGACCCGGAGTCGGTGCAGGGCGCGATCGAGGTCGCCGTCCGGCGCTACCGCGAGGCCGCGCGGCTGCACGAGAAGGTGGACCAGCTCGAGAGCGCGCTGGAGCGGCGCGGCGTGATCGAGCGGGCGAAGGGCATTCTCATGGAGCGCCACAGCGTGTCGAGACCGCGAGGCGTTCGAGCTCTGCGCGACCATGCGCGGACGACGGGCCGGCGGGTCATCGAGGTCGCCCAGTCCGTGCTCGACGGCCACGCGCTGCTGCCCAAGCGGCCGTGACCGGCCGGCCCGGGCCCGTACTCGAGCCCGGAGACTTCAAGCGGGCGTTCTCGCGCTTCCAGAAGGACGAGATGACCCAGTGGGCGGCGGGGCTGACCTACTACTCGCTGCTCTCGCTCTTCCCGGCGCTGCTGGTCGCGCGTCGCCGTGCTCGGCGTCTTCGGGCAGGAGGGCCTGATCACCGACGCGGCTGAGTACCTCAAGGACGTCGGAGCGCCGCCGGAGACCATCGACGCGGTGACGAGCGCCCTCGCGTCGGCGCAGTCGCAGCGCAGCACCGCGGTCACCGCGCTCGTCTTCGGCCTCGTGACCGCGCTGTACGGCGCGTCGGGCGCGTTCGGCTCGGTCGGCGCCGCGCTCAACCACGTCTGGCGCGTCGAGGAGGGGCGCGGCTTCGTCAAGCACAAGCTGCACAACCTCATGTGGACGATCCTCATCGGCGTCCTCGTGCTCTTCACCTTCGTGCTGGTGTTCCTCGGCGGCGGGCTGGCCCGCGACGTGCTCGGGGCTGATCGGGCTCGGCGAGAACGTGGCCGAGATCTGGGTCGATCGCGCGCTGGCCGGCGGCGCTGCTCTCGGCGATGCTCGTCTACGCGATCGTGTACTACGCCGCGCCGAACGTCGAGGTACGGCGCTGGCAATACATCACCCCCGGCGCCGTCTTCGGCGTGACGGCGCCTGGATCCTCGCCTCGGCGGGCTTCTTCTTCTACGTCTCGCAGTTCTCGAGCTACGCCGCGACGTACGGCGCGTTCGCCGCTGTCGTGATCCTGCTCATTTGGCTGTGGCTCACCAACGTGGTGCTGCTGTTCGGGGCCGAGCTGAACGCGGCCGTGGACCTGCGCCGCGCCCCGCATCTGCCGCCTGGATACGACGGTCCGGTGCTCCCGCCGAAGGACCCGGCCGACGCCTGAGCGGTTGGCCCGCCGATCGGGTGGGTTGTGCCGGCTGACCCTTGCCACTTACGCCGTCGGTCCGGTAGAACACTTCAGCGTCAGTGCGCGGAGCCACAAGCGCCGCGCATCTTCGGAGGGCCAAAAAGCCGGTCCGAGGGGAGTAGAGGGGTGAATCAGGCGACCAGCACCACCGGGCCCGAGCGACCGGACCTACCGCGTTGAGCGCGGCCGCACGTCCTGCACCGTGGGCCGGCTTCGCCGGGCCCGACCCCCGGCGGCTGCGGCTCGCCCGCCCGTGGCTCGCGTTCGCGATCGCCGCCGGCGTGCGTCGCCTGCTCGTCACGCTCGCCGTGCCGCTGGCGCCGCCGCTGCAGTTCGCCTATCCGGCGCCGTCCCTGCACGTCGCGCTGGAGACCGGCACGGCGCTGATCGGGCTGCTGGCGACGGCGATCGTGGTCCGCGGCTGGCGCGACGGCCCGCGGCTGGACCGGCTGATCATGGCCACCGGCCTCGCCGTGCTTCGCGCTCACCTGCGCGGTGCTGGCCGCGATGCTCGCGATCTGCGCCCGGCGTGCGGCCCGCGCGGCTCGTGGGCCTGAGCGGCATGCTCGCGGGCTCGCTGCTGGTGGCGGCGGCGCCTTCGCCCCGGCGCGGCGGCTCCGGTCGCCCGCCCGCGCGGCCGCCGGCGATGGTCCGCGGTCGCCGTGGCGCGCCGTGCGCGCCGCGGCCGTGCCGGTCGATGCTCGTGCTCGACGCAGTGGCGCGGGCATCCGCGCGCCGCGCGAGAGGCCGACCTGACCCGCGCGCTGCTCGAGCCAGCCGCTCGCCGCGCTGGCCCTCCAGCTCACGATGGCGCTGAGCCTGGCCGCCGCCTCGATCGGGCTTCGCCGGGCGCGGCATCCGCGGCCGACGAGGCGTTCGCCCGCCGGCTCGGCCTCGCCGTCCTGTTCTTCGCGTTCTCGATGCTCCACTACGCGCTGCTGCCCGCCGCTCGAGCCACGAGTGGGTCCACCTCGGCGACGTGCTGCGGCTGCTGTTCTGCGTCGTGCTCCTGTGGGCGGCGGTGCTCGAGGTGGCGGCCGCCGTGGCCGCCCGGGCCGCCGCACGCGAGCGCCGCGCGGATCGCCCGCGACCTGCACGACGGCGTGGCGCAGGAGCTGGCGTTCATCCGCCGCCGCGCCGCGCGGCATGGCCGGCCAGCCCGACGCCGACGACATCGTCGTCGCCGCGGAGCGCGCGCTGCTCGACTCGCGCTGGGCGATCGAGCACCTCGCGCGCGCGCCCGACGAGCCGCTGGAGCGCGTCCTCGGCCCGCCACGCCGCGGTGATCGCGGCGCGCACCGGCGTGGCCGTCACGTTCTCCACGACTCGGGCTCGGCGAGCGTCGGCCCGGAGGTCAGCGACGCGCTGGCGCGCATCCTCGGCGAGGCGGTCACCAACGCACGCCACGGCAACGCGACGCGTCGTCCACGTCGAGCTGTCGACCGATCCGCTGCGGCTGCGGTGATCGACGACGGGCAGCGGGTTCGACACCACGGCCCCCGCCACGGGCTTCGGGCTGGGCGGCATGCGCGAGCGCGCCGCGCTGGTCGGCGCCGAGCTGAGCGTCCGGTCGGGCCCGGGCGCCGGGACCGAGGTGGCCGTGGAGCTTCGATGACCGCGCCCGTCGCGGGTGCTCGTGGCCGACGACCACGCGCCGACCCGCGAGGACGTCCGCGCCGCCGTCGACGCGGACCCGCGCTTCACGGTCGTCGCGCTCGCCGGTGACGCGCCGGAGGCGATCCAGGCCGCGCTGCGCGAGCGGCCCGACGTCGCGCTGCTCGACATGCGGATGCCCGGCAGCGGCGCGGCCGCCGCCTGGGAGATCACCGCCCGGCTGCCGGCCACCCGGGCCGTGATGCTGACCGTGTCCCGCAGCGACGAGGACCTGTTCGCGGCGCTGCGCGCCGGCGCCTCGGGCTACCTGCTCAAGGACATGCCGTTCGAGTCGATCGGCGACGAGCTGGTCGGCGTGCTCGAGGGGCGCGTGGCGCTGCCGCCCGAGCTGGTCGTCGCGGCTGGTCGAGGAGTTCCGCGACAGCGCGCCGCGCCGGCGGGCGCTGCTCGGCAAGGGCGCGGGCGCGCAGCTCACGAGCCGCGAGTGGCAGGTGCTCGACTTCCTGCGCCAGGGGCTGGCCACGAACGAGATCGCCCGCCGGCTGTTCGTCTCGCCGGCGACGCGTGCGCAGCCACATCGCCGCCGTGCTGCGCAAGCTGCGCGTCCCGACCGCGACGCGCGCGATCCGGCTATTCGACGGACTACGGGGCTAGCCCTCGACGTCCCCGCGCGTCACGTCCTCCTCCGGGTACGAGCACAGCGCGGCGCGGCCCGGGGCAGTCGCCGCACAGGTCGCGGTGCGGCGTCTGCCGTGACCTCGTAGCGGGCCTCGAGCACGCCCTCGGGCGAGGCCGGCGAGGCGCTCGGCGAGCGCGGGCTCGTCGGCGGCGGTGAAGGCCTGGGTGACCGGCTCGCCGGGGCGCTCGAGGAAGCAGTAGGCGACCTCGACGCGCGGCGCGCCGTCGCGCAGCGCGGCGAGCGCGTAGACGATGCGCTGGGTGGCGTAGTCGCGCGTCGACGACCGTCGCCGGGTCGGCGCCCTCCAGCCGGTGGGACTTGTAGTCGACGATCAGCACGCCGCCGTCGGGCTCGATCGCGAACGCGTCGAGGAAGCCGATGACCAGCGGGCCGCCGCCCGTCCGGCTCGAGCGTCGAAGGCGAACGGGGCCTCGCGCGCGAGCGCGGCGCGCGCGCGGCGAGCCGCGCGCACAGCGGCGAGGTGGCGAACGCGGCGACGAGGCCGCGGATGTCCTCGACCTCGTCGGCGGTCAGCTCGACGCCCCGCGCCGTCGCCGAGCGTCGGCGACGTCGCCTCCGCGGCGGGCAGCTCGGGCCGGGCGAAGTCGAGCCCTCGAGCAGGCGGTGCACGAGCGAGCCGCGCACGAGCGGGTCGAGGCCGGCGACCTCGGCGGGCTCGTCTTCGCGCGGCGGCGGCTCGACGCGCGGCAGCCGCAGGACGCGCTCGAGGTAGAAGCGGTAGCCGCAGCGGGCGTACGAGGCCAGCGAGCTGAACGACAGGCGCTGCGGCGCCGGCCGCGGGCGGGCCGGCGGCTCGGGCAGGACGGTCGGGGCGTCGCGGCCAGTGCGGTGCCGGGCGCGCCGCGCGCGGGCGCGGCCGGCGGGGGCCAGCGCCTCGCGCGGCAGCACGTCGCCGAGCGTCGCCGGCGCGTTGACGCGGCACAGCACGCGGGCGCGGCGGTCGTCCCAGAAGCGGTCGAGCAGCCGCTCGGGCGCGCCCGCGGCGGCGGCCAGGTCGCCGCCGGTCAGCGCCCGCGCGATCCAGTCGATCGGCGGGCCGCCGGGCCGCGGCGTCGGGCAGCTTCTCGCAGTCGACGCCGCCGGACAGGATCAGCCGCTCGCGCGCGCGCGTCATCGCCACGTAGAACAGGCGGCGCTCCTCCTCGGCCTCGGCCCGCTGCTCGGAGTCGGCGAGCCGCTCCCAGGCCAGGCGCGGGGATCGATCTCGCCGCCGCCGATCGGCGCGAGCCGCAGGCCGACGCGAGCCGTCGCGGCCGAGCAGCAGCCGGTCGCGCGTGCCGCCGGCGGCGCGGCCGAGGTCGGCCACGCAGACGACGGGGAACTCCAGCCCCTTGGCGCGGTGGATGGTCATCAGGCGCACGGCGTCGAGCCCGTCGGACTCGAGCGCGGCCTCGCCCTCGCGCGCCTCGATCAGGTCCTGCGTCACGGCGTAGGCGACGAAGCCGCGCAGGTCCGGGCCCTCGGCGCGCTCGTACTCGCGCGCCAGCCGCATCAGCTTGCGCAGGTTGGCCAGGCGGCGCTCGCCGCCGCTGCGGGCGAGCACGGCGAGGTCGTAGCCCGGTGCGCCACGATCGCCCGCTCGAGCAGCGTCTCGGCCGGGGTGCGCTCGGCCCGCAGCCGCTCGCCGGCGAAGAAGCCGGGCGAAGGCGGCCAGCCGCGTGCGCTCGCCGTCCGGGATGCCCGGCCGGCAGCTCGTCGCGCAGCGCCGCCCACAGGCCGCGGCCGCTCGCGCGGCCGGCCTGGGCGAGCAGGACCAGCGCGTCGCTGCCCACGCCGCAGAACGGCGAGGCGAGCACGGCGAGCAGCGACTGCTCGTCGAGCGGGTTGGCCAGCGCCGACAGGTAGGCGAGGCCGTCGCGGACCTGCTCCTGCGACCAGTAGCCGCGGCCGCCGACGACGTACGTCGGCAGGCCCTGCTCCTCGAGCGCCTGCTCGAGCAGACGCAGCGAAGCCGTGGCGCGGACGAGGACGACGATGTCGCCGGGACGGCGGCCCGGCGTCGACCTCCTCGCGGAGCCGGTGCGCGACCAGCCGCGCCTCGGCGCGGCGCCACGGCTGCGGCGGCGAGCGCGGCCAGGCCGAGCTAGCGCTCGAGCTCCGGCTCGTCCCAGCCGCGGGTGTCGGTGATCAGGAGCTCGACCGCGGGGTCGGCGCGCCTCGGGGTCGGGATCGAACAGCCGCAGCGGGCCGTCGTCGATCGGCTGTCGTGCCGGCCACGAGCGGCGCGAAGGCGGCGCCGAGCTCGGGCGCGAACGCGCCGTTGAGCACGTCGAGCAGCTCCTCGCGCGAGCGGAAGTTGCGCTCCAGGCGGCTGGACGCTGGTCCTGCGGCGAGGCGGGCGCGGCGCTCGCGGAAGATCGTCACGTCGGCGTGGCGGAAGCGGTAGATCGACTGGAACTCGTCGCCGACCGCGAACAGGTTGTCGCGCTCCAGCGACTCCAGCACGTCGAGCTGCAGGCGGTTCGTGTCCTGGAACTCGTCGACCATGATCAGCTCGAACCGCTCGGCCCACGCCGCGCGCGAGCGCTGGGTCGGCGAGCAGGTCGCGGACTCGCAGCTCGAGGTCGGAGAAGTCGACCCCCGCGCGGCCGGCCTTGGCCGCGTCGTACGCCGTGCCGAAGCGGTCGAGCAGGTCGTCGAGCAGGATCAGCGCGTCGCGCGCATGGTGGTCGGCGCACGCGCCGCGGTACGCCTCCCACGCCTCGCGGTAGGCGACGCAGGCATCGTCCTCGAGCGCCTTGGCGCCCGCCGATGAGACTTGGCGGCGTCGAGCTCGCCCGGCCACGGCACCACGCCTTCGGCGGGCACGACCAGCGCTTCGAGCGCCGCGCGCGCCGCGGCGACCTTCTTCCCGTCGGCGCCGGCCAGCGCGGCGGCCGCCGCGCGACTCGCCGCGGCCAGCTCAGCCGGGTCCGGGAGCGGCCGCCGGGCCGGGATCGGCAGCCGCGGATGGGACTCGCCGCGGCTGCGCAGCGCCCTCGTGAGCGGCGAGGAGGAGGTCGCGCAGGCCCGGCCCGTAGGCGGCGGCGAGGTCGACCGCGGGTGCGCCGCGCGCCCCGGCCCAGGCCTCGAGCGCCGTCTCGAACGCGCGCTCGGCTGAGCCGGCGGGCGGCGGCCTCGTCGAGCACGGTGAAGCGCGGGTCGAGCCCAGCGGCGAGCGGCCGGGCGCGGAGGATGCGCGTGCAGAAGCCGTGGATGGTGCCGATCCAGGCCGCCTCGGCCTCGCGCGCGCGCTCGCACCTCGCCGAGCGCATGGAAGCGCCGCCGCACGCGCTCGCTGCAGCTCGCCCGCGGCCTTCTCGGTGAACGTCAGCGCGAGGACCGAGCCGACCGGCACGTCGTCGTGGAGGACCGCCTCGACGAACCGCTCGACCATGACCGCGGTCTTGCCGGAGCCGGCGTTGGCGGCCAGCAGGGCCGACCCGGTGCGGTCGTCGACCGCCGCGCGCTGCTCGGGCGTGAAGCGCACGCCAGCGACCTCCGCGGCCGGGGGCTCGGCGAGCGCGGTCATGCCGCCGCCTCGGCCGTGCCGTCGCCGGCGCGGCAGATCGCGGGGTAGGCGCAGCCGCCGGCCGGCAGGCAGCCGTCCGGGCAGGCGCGGATGCGACCGGCACGCAGGTCGCTCGCCGCGCTGCGCCGCCAGCGCCCGCGCGGCCTCGAGCGCCGGCGTCGAACGCCTCGGCGTCGACCACGTCGCCGTTCACGTAGCGGCCGGGCACGTCGTCGCGCACGAGCCCGCGGGCGCGCACGTCCTTGTGGCCGACCGGCTGGTAGAGCGCGCCGACCGTCTCCAGCCCGAGCAGGTCGCGGGCGGCCAGCGCGTAGAGCGCGACCTGGAGCTGCGGTCGCGCGCCCAGCGCGCACCCGCGCGTGACGTTGCGGCCCTTGTAGTCGCGCACCAGCGCGCGGCCGCCGGGGTCGACGTCGATCCGGTCCACGCGGCCGGTCACGCCGAGGCCGGTGCCCTCGAGCGGCGAGCGGGCCGTGCTCGTCGCGCTCGCCGCCGAAGCCCCACTCCAGCCAGCTGCGGCTCGAGGCCCGGCCCGCACTCGGCCTCGTGGCGGAGCAGCCGCCGCAGGTCGACCTCCAGCTCGCGCAGCGCCGCGCGGGCGCGCGTGCCGGCGGCCGCCGGCGCGGCGATCGGCCATCGCCGCGCCGAGCTCCTCCAGCGCGGCCGGGAGCGAGCGCCGGCGTCAGGCTCGCCGGAGCCCTCGCGGTCGCGCAGGCGCCGCAGCGTCTGCTCGAGCACGGCGTGGGCGATCGAGCCGCGGCGCATCGGCTCGGGGTCCGGCTCGGCGCGCTGCGGGCGCAGCACGCTCTCGATCAGCCACTTGACGCCGCAGCCGGCGAACGTCTCGAGCCCGCGCGCGGCCTCGGTGTCGCGCGAGGCGAGGATCTGCCAGCACCGGCGCGGTCCGCGGCGCGCCGAGCGGCGGCGGGCTCGGGGTGCTCCTCCGCGGCCGCGCGGGCGCGGCGCAGCTCGTGCGGCGTCGGCGCGGCGGCGGGCGGCCACGTGACCTCGCCGAGCAGCCGTGCGACCGCGGCGCTGCCACAGCTCGCCGGTGAACAGCGCGCGCACGTCGTCGACGAACGCCGACGCCTGCGCCGGGTCGCCCTCCTCGTCCGAGGAGCGGAAGGAGAGGAACAGGACCTCCTCGGGCCGCGAGACCGCCGAGTAGAACAGGTAGCGCTCGCGAGCGAGGACGTCCTCGTGGCGCGCCGAGCACGAGCCCGCTCGCACGCGCGAGCGCGATGCGCGCCGCGTCGTCGAGGAACGGCTCGGGCACCGGGTGCCGGGGGAACGCGCCCTCCTGCAGGCCGCAGACGAAGACGGCGCGGAAGCGGCGAGCGCGGATGGCCAGCGGGTCGGCCACCAGCACCGCGCCCTCGACCGCCGGCTCGCGGACGCTCGACGTCCGCCGAGCGCGGCGAGCAGCTCGTGCGGCGTGCCGGCCAGCGCGGGCTCGGCGGCCGCGAGCTTGCGCAGCTCGCGCGCGGCCGAGCGCAGCGCGGCGGCGGCGCGGGCGTCGGCGGCGTCTCGGGGTCGAGCACCGCCGCTGCGCGGCGGTGCGGCGCCGTCCAGATCGCGTCGGCCTCGGCGACGACCGCGTCGAGGAACGCCTCGGGCCCGGCCGCGGCCGCCGGCGAGCGCGTCGAGCGAGGCCGCCGGCTCGGCGCCGAGCGGGCGCGATTCGGAGCCCGCACGCGATTCGTCGGCCGCCGCGCCGAGCGCGGTCTCGGCGAGCCGCCGCACCTCGGCGGCGGTCTTCAGCTGGCGCGACGCGCCTGGGCCTCGAGCGCGTCGGCCGCGTCCGGGTCGGCTCAGGCGGCCGGGCGTGCGCAGCCAGGTCAGCACGTCGACGGCCGTGCCGCCCGGCAGCGCGGCGCGGGCGCCGGCGAGCACGCCGGCGCCGAGCCGCGTGCGGTCGAGCCGGACGCGGCAGGTCGAGGCTCACCGGGATGCCGTAGGCCTCGAGCACCGGCGCGAGGACGCCGGCCTCGGCGGCCCCGCCGCGGACGAGCACCGCGATGTCCTCCGCCAGCATGCCGGCGCCGGTCAGCTCGAGGATCGACGGCGGCGACGAGCTCGGCCTCGGCGCGCTCGCCGCCCGCCTCCAGCAGCCGGACCGCGCCGTTGGGCGGCACGCGCCCGGCCTCCGGCTCGAACAGGCCGCGCTCGAGGTGGTGCAGCGCGCCGCCGGGCGGCCGCCGCGTAGTGCTCCGAGCGGTCGTCGAGCAGCTCGTGGCGCTCGGCGAGCGGCTTGAGCAGCTCGACCGTCGCCGCCCGGCCGGCGAACGCCGCGCGCCCGGGCTCGTAGGCGAGCGCGACGCACACGTCGGCGTGGCGCGCGAGCGTCTCCACCGCGTCGACCTGCAGCGGCGTCAGGTCGTCGAAGCCGTAGAGGAACACGGGCCGGCCGCCCCAGGCGGCCGGCCGCTCGCGCAGCGCGTCGAGCGCCGCGCGCGCCAGGCCCTCGGGGTCGACGGACCCGAGCGCCTCGAGGCCGCCGGTGGTAGGCCGAGTACAGCGCGGCGAGCTCGCTCGGCGTGCGCCGGTGCGGTCCTCCCACGAGCGGATCGCGCCGGGTGAACCGCGCCGGGCGTCACGAGCGAGCGGCCGAGCTCGGCGAACAGCGCGCCGGCGGCGGCGGCGAAGCCGGGCGCGGCCGCCGAGCGGGACAGCACCTGGAGCTGCGTCTCCGGCACGGCGGCGCGCACGACGCGCTCGCGCGCGACGCAGCCCGAGCGCACGCGGCCGCGCGTGCCGGTGGCCTCCGCGATCGCGCGGATCAGCCAGTGAAGGTCGACGACCTCGGCGCCGACGCACGATGCCCTCGGCGGCCAGCTCGCGCTGGTAGTGCTCGGCGTCGGCCGGCGTCGGCACGACGAGCACCGGCTCGCGCGGCAGGGCCGCGCGGAAGCGCTCGAGCACGGCGCCCGCCTTGGCCGCGTTGGCCGGTCCGGTGATCAGCGTGAGGGGCATCTGGGACCCGACAGGGTCGCGCGCGCGACCAGACGTTCTGACGGTTGTTCACATCAGGCCAGCGCTCAGAGCGCATATTCGCATGACCACCTGGACGGATGTACAGGCAGCCGTTTGTGACTCAAGTTGCGAGGCTGATAGCCGAAACTCGGACTGGGAAACTGCGCACGGGAGACTCCGAGAGATGCCGCACCTTCATCTGCCCATCGACCACACGGAGGCCGACCTCGTCCTGGCCGCCAACCTGGCCGAGATCGTCGGCAGCGAGGACCTCTATGTGGCCTGGAGCCACGAGAGCCGGCGCGGGCGCGATCCCGAGGTCGAGGCGGTGGTGCGCACCGAGCGCGAGCGCGCGGTTCGCCGCGTTCGCCGCGGTCGTCGGCGCCTTCTGGCGGGGCTGCTGGGGCGCCCGGATCGCCGCGAGTCGTGGTCGCCGCGGCATGAGCGCGCCGGCGCCGAGCGTCCGTACGCTGACTAGGGCGCGCACTTCGGCTGGGTAGGGCAGCGAGGGAGCCGGCCGCGCCGCGGTCCTCGCGCCGCGGCATGCGCAGGCGGAACCGACCCGCCAGTCACTTGCGTGACGCTATTCGCCGTCTACGCCTCGGACGACCGCCGCGCCGACCTCGCCGCTCCCTACCCAGCCGGGGTTGACGTTCAGGCGGCCTGCGCGGCCGACGAATCCGGCCGCTCGCCGGCGAGCCCGTCGGTCGGCGCCTCCTCACCCTCGGGCGGCTTGGCGCCCTCGCGCGCCCACGGCTCGTCGAACTCGACGCGCCACTTGCCGTCCTCGGTCTGCATCAGCGCCAGCTTCGCCCGGAACGAGCGCCCCGAGCGGCCCTTGAAGCCCGTCACGGCCTTCTCGGTGCGCCCGCTTCGCGATCAGCTCCTTCGCGACCGCGATCGGGAGCGTCTTGCCGGCCTTGGACTTCCAGATCACGAAGCCGCAGCCCGGGGTCCTCGCGCGACCAGCACGAGAAGCCCTTGCGGTTCTCGACGATGTCGTGGCCGCAGACCGGGCACGGGCCGAGGTTGGCGCGCGGGACGCGCACCTCCTTGAGCTTCTCGTCGAGCACCGCCGACGGTCTCGCGCGCGAACTCGGCGATGTCGCTCATGAACCGCTCGCGCGACTCCTCGCCCTCCTCGATCCGGGCCAGGCGGTGCTCCCAGTCGCCGGTCATCGACGGCGACGTCAGCGCGTGCTCGCCGAGGAAGCTTGATGACGTTGGTGCCCTTCTCGGTGCACACCAGCGCCCGGCCCTCGCGCTCGATGTAGCCGACGTCGATCAGCCGCTCGATGATCGCCGCCCGGGTCGCGGGGGTGCCGATGCCGGAGTCCTTCATCGCCTCGCGCAGCTCGTCGTCGTCGACCAGCTTGCCGGCCGTCTCCATGGCGCCGAGCAGGGAGGCGTCGGAGTAGCGCCGCGGCGGCTTGGTCTCCTTCTCCAGCGACTCGACCTTCAGCGTGTGCACGTTCTCGCCCTGCTCGAGCTTCGGGAGCTGCTGATCGCCGCCCTCGTCGTCCTCGTCGGCGGTCGTCGCGCCGTCGGTCAGGCCCTCGCCGTAGACGCCGCGCCAGCCCGGCACGACCAGCACCCGCCCGCGGGTGCGGAAGACGTGCGAGGCGACCGTCGTCTCCAGCCGCGTGTTCTCGAACACGGCCTCCGGGTGGAAGACGGCGAGGAAGCGCCGGACGACCATGTCGTACACGCGCTTGTCGTCGTCGCTCATCTTGTCGACGGGGTGCGGTCGCGTTGGTCGGGATGATCGCGTGGTGGTCGGTGACCTTGGCGTCGTTGACCACGCGGCCCAGCGGCAGCACGTCGAGGCCGGCGACGTAGGCCGCGGCCTTCGCGTACTCGCGCTGCTTGCCGACGATCGCGGCCGTCGGCTTGAGCTCGCCGGTCATGTCGCCCGGCAGGAAGCGCGAGTTGGTGCGCGGGTAGGTCAGCGCCTTGTGGTCCTCGTAGAGCCGCTGCGCGGCGGCCAGCGTGCGGCGGGCGGAGAAGCCGTAGCGCGTGTTGGCCTCGCGCTGCAGGGAGGTGAGGTCGTAGAGGAGCGGCGCGCGCTCCTTCTTGGTCGACTTCTCGAGCTTGGTGATCTCGCCGGGCTGGTCGCGGACCGCCTCGACGATCGCCGCGGCCTCCTCGGCCGTCTTCATCCGCGGCTGCGCGCCGGCGTGGTAGCGGCCGTCGTAGCGGCGCCCGCTCTCGCCGGCGACCGGCTCGAACGACGCGTCGACGAGCCAGTACGGCTCGGGCACGAACGCCCGGATCTCCTCCTCGCGGCGGGCGAGGATGGCGAGCGTCGGCGTCTGCACGCGGCCGAGCGACACGGCGCCGTCGAACGAGGACCGCAGGCGGATGGTGGCCGCCCGCGTGGCGTTCATGCCGACGATCCAGTCGGCCTCGGACCGCGACCGCGCCGCCTGCTCGAGCCGCGCGAACTCCTGGCCCGGCCGCAGCGACGAGAACGCCTCCTTGATGGCCGACGACGTCATCGAGGAGAGCCAGAGCCGCTCGACCGGCTTCTTGGCGTTCGCCTTCTCGTACGACCAGGCGAAGATCAGCTCGCCCTCGCGGCCGGCGTCGCAGGCGTTGATCACGAGGTCGACGTCGTCGCGCCGCAGCAGCTTGGAGATGACCGTGAACTGCTTGCGGGAGCGCTCGTCGCGCACCACGAGCCGGAACTCGTCCGGCACGATCGGCAGGTCGGCCATCCGCCACTTCTTGTACTTGGGGTCGTACTCGTCGGGCTCCGCGAGCTGCACGAGATGGCCGACCGCCCAGGTCACGACGTGCGTCTCGGACTCGAGGTAGCCCTCGTGCTTCTGGAACGCGCCGGGCAGCGCGCTGGTGAGGTCGCGGCCGACTGACGGCTTCTCAGCGATGACGAGTGTCTTGCCCATGGGGTCCGCCGGAGGGTAGCTCAGAGCCGGTCAGCCACCGCATGGTCCGGTCGAAACCGGGCCGCCGGCGCGGTCGAGCGCCTCCCGCACGATCGAGTTGGGCACGCCGTAGCCGCCGCGCGGCCCGCTGGTCGTGGCCGCGAAGATCGTCGTGACCACGCGCCCGGCGCCGTCGACCATCGGCCCGCCTGAGTTGCCGGAGCGCACCGCGCCGCGCAGGGAGACGATCGCGCGCCGCACCGGCCCGCGTCCGTAGGCGTCCTGGCTCACGACCTCGCGGGTCTGCGCCGAGGCGCCCCGCGCGCACGTCATACGGCCCGTTGAGCGGGAAGCCGAGGATCGCCGCCGAGGTGCCGGACTTCGGGTCGCGCGCGATGTCGAGTGGCGGCGACTCGAGCCCGGTCACGCGCAGGAGCGCCAGGTCGTTGCGCGGGTCGAAGGCGATCGCGTGCGCCTCGAGCCCGGGCTCCGCGCCGCAGCGGGAGCACGCGCGTGTCCTCCTGCCCGGCGACGACGTGCGCGTTGGTGACCACCACGCCCGGCGAGACGACCCAGCCGGAGCCCTCCACCCCCACGCCGCACGCCGTGCCGAGGATCTTCACGACGCTCTCGCGCGCCGCGGCCACCTCCGGATCGCGCGCGATCGCCGCGCGCGGCGGCGCCACGCGGGCCTCGGGCCCGTCGATGCGCGGGAACGGGTCGAGCGCGCGCAGGGTGTTCAGGAGCGGGCCGGTGGGCGGGAGCACCGCGTTGAGCTCGCGCAGGATCAGGGAGCGCTGCACGTCGCGCCGGATGTCCGGGCTCGCCGCGGAGCGCGACCGCCCCCAGCACCCAGGCCACGAGCAGCCCCACGCAGGCGGTGAGCACCGCCCCCAGCGCGCCGTCGACCGCTGACAGCGCGGGCGTCGCCAACCGGGAGCGCAATCGCGCCCCCACCCCCTCGAAGCCCGCGGCCAGCACGCCGCCCGCGACGATCGCTCCGACGAGCGCGAAGGCGGGCGCCCAGGTCGACTCCTGACCGCCCTCCAGCACCAGCGGCGCGACCCGCGTTCCGATCCACGCCCCGGCGGCGAACCCGACGAGGGCGAGGGCGCCGGCGACGAACCCCTGCGCCCACCCGAACAGCGCCAGCAGGACCACGGCGCCCAGGATCACCCAGTCGATGCCGGTCATCTTGGCGCCCGAGCCTACTTGGCGAGTCCGCCCACCCCCGTATCTTGAACTGCGCCGTGTCCCGCATCTCCCCACCCTCCCCGCGGTCACGGCGGCTGCGTCGGCTGATGCCGCTGCTCGTCCTCGCGGCCGGGGCGTTCGCGGGCGGGCTGATCGCCGGTGGCGCGCACACGCCGGCCGAGCGGCGCCTGGCCGAGCGGTTCGCCACGGCCTGGGAGCGCGAGGCGTACGCGGAGATGCACGCGATGCTCACCCCGGAGGCCCGCGCCGAGGTCTCGGTGCGGCGGTTCGCGCGCACGTACCTGCGGGCGCGCGAGACCGCGACGCTCACCAGGATGCGCGCCGGCCGGCCCCAGGAGCCGGTCGACGACGCGATCGCCGTCCCGCTCACCGCGACCACGCGCGTCTTCGGCGACCTCGAGACCACCGTCACGCTCCCGCTCGGCGAGGGCGAGGACGGCGAGCCGGCCGTCGCCTGGGCGCCGCATCTGGTCTTCCCGGGCCTGGTGGCCGGCGAGAAGCTCACCCGCGAGATGCGGATGCCCGAGCGCGATGGCGATCCTCGCCCGCGACGGCACGCCGATCGCGCAGGGCGAGGCGCGGCTGTCCGAGCTCGATCCGCTCGCCTCCGAGATCGCCGGCCGCGTCGGCCCGGCGCCGCCCGAGCGCGAGGAGGAGCTGGCGGCGCGCGGCGTCCCCGACGGCGCGCCGGTGGGGCTCACCGGGCTCGAGCGCGAGTTCGACTCCGAGCTGGCCGGCACCGCCGGCGGCGAGCTGCTGGCCGGTCGCCGCATCCTCGCGAGCGCCGAGCCCGAGCCGGGGCGCGACGTCCGGACCACGATCGATCCCGACGTGCAGCGCGCCGCGGTGCAGGCGCTCGCCGGGCGCTACGGCGGGATCGCCGCCGTCCGCCCGCGCACCGGCGAGGTGCTGGCGCTGGCCGGCGTCGCCTTCTCGGCGCCGCAGCCGCCGGGCTCCGTCTTCAAGATCATCACGCTCGCCGGGGCGCTCGAGGCCGGGACCGTGCGCCGCAACGAGAGCTTCCCGGTCGAGACCGCGGCCACGCTGGAGGGCGTCGAGCTCGAGAACGCGCACGGCGAGTCCTGCGGCGGCTCGCTGATCAACTCGTTCGCCCACTCGTGCAACTCGGTGTTCGCCCCGATGGGCGCCGAGCTGGGGGCCGAGCAGCTCGTCGCCGCGGCCGAGCGCTTCGGCTTCAACGAGGACCCCGGGCTGATCGGCGCCGCGCGGTCGACGATCCCCGCCGCCGGGCGAGATCGGCGACGACCTGGCCGTGGGCTCGACGGCGATCGGCCAGGGCAAGGTGCTCACCACGCCGCTCCAGATGGCGCTCATCGCCGCCGCGATCGGCGAGGGCGGGCGCCGCATGCAGCCCACGCTGCGCCGCGGCGAGGAGACCGAGTCCTCCGAGGCCACCCCGGCGAGCACGGCCCGCTACGTCGGCCGCGCGATGCGCGCGGTGGTGACCGGCGGCACCGGCGTCGGCGCCCAGGTCCGCGGCGTGGCCGTGGCGGGCAAGACCGGCACGGCCGAGCTGCGCTCCACGGTCAGCGAGGACCCGGTGCCGGCCGAGCCGGGCGAGCCGCCGCCGGAGGAGGACCTCACGGACACCGACGCGTGGTTCGCCGCCTACGCGCCCGATGCGCAACCCGCGCATCGCCGTCGCCGTGCTCCTGATCGCCCAGGGCGCCGGCGGCGAGGTCGCCGCGCCCGCCGCGGCTCAGGTCATCGACGCAGCCGTGGGCTAGGTCCGTCGTTCGTGAGTACGCGCGGTCGCCGGTGGCCGCCGGCGCCGGCTGACGACGCACGGTGATCCGGAAGTGTGCCGGCGGCACATGACCGGTCACCGGGTGGCGTCAGGCGGTGATCGGCGGTCGCCGGAACCGTGCGTACTCGCGAACGCCGGACCTAGACGTCGAGGTCGTAGGTGCCTTCCTGCGTGCCCTCGCCGTTGGAGAAGACGAGCTCCAACGGGCGGTTCTGGAAGGACTCGTTGCGGATCTTGAACATCAGGAGCAGGCCCTGGGTCGGGCCCTGGCCGGCAGCCGAGCTGGGCAGCGGGATGACGGTCTTGGGCGGAACGTCCTGCGCCCTGTAGGCGAACGGGTTGATGTCCGTGTCGAGCTCGATGGGCTCGTAGACGTTCTCCTGGGTGTCGTGGACCTCCCAGACGTCGGCCGAGGGGTGCGTCTCGGTCTCGGACGTGTTCTCGACCCGCACCCAGACGCCGAACCAGGTCTCCTCGCCCGTCGTCTGCGCCGTGTCCTCGGGCAGGCCGATGAAGTACTCGCGGTCCTCGACGTCGGCCGGGTTCATGTACCGCGACATCTCGATCTGGTACTTCAGATGGTTGATGTCGAGGTAGAGGCCCTCGGTCTCCGCCGTGGTCACCACGCCGGTGCCGCCCCCGCAGCCGGCGGCGACGAGCGCCACGAGCGCGGTCGAGAGGCCGATGCGGATCAGGCGAGCCATCCGGGCCCGCAGTCTAGACACCGGCGACGGTCGCGCGCGTCCCACGATCCTCGTTCTCCTCGAGGATCCCCTGCAGGCGCCGCATGGACTTGCGGAGCTTCCGCTTGAACCAGCCGCGCTGCCCGCTCAGGGCCTCGACGATGCGATCCGTGGGGAAGACCGGCTCGGACTCGAACATGTAGTCGACGTCGGTCCCGCCGCCGGGCGAGACGTCCAGCGTCCAGATCGCCGTCGTCTTGATGCGGTTGAACTTGCCGCCGCGGCCGACGCCCACGATCCGGCTCGGCGCCTCGACGACGCTGAAGGTCATGTCGGCCCACGAGAAGCGCTGGAGCGGCGCGTCGACCTTGAAGCGCGCGCCCGCGCCGCGCCCGACCGAGTCGATCCGGGTCAGGCGCCAGTGCTTGAGGTAGTGGTCGCTGAACTCCGGGTGGTTCGCGATGTCCGAGAGGTACTCGAACACCTCTTCGCGAGGCCGGTCGATCGTGACCTTGACGTGCACGGGGTCCACGGCGGCCGAAGCATAGTGGGCCTGGAGACGCCGATGACCCGTGGATGACTCGGCGCCGTGGGCCGAGTCAGAGACGGTCGGCCGCGTCTGCGCGTGGCGGGTCACTCGGGGTCGCGGCCGAGCGGCTCTGGCGAACGGCCACGGCGGCGAGGCGCCGCGGGGATCGGCGGATCCGGGCCTAGGCGGCGCGAGGTCGTGCCCGCACGGCGCGGTCGTGCTCGGGGGAGCGCACCGACTCCACCCGGCCGGGCGGCTCGCGGTGCAGCGGCCGGCAGAGCTCGCAGACGAGCCGGTCGCCGTACATATGCACGACTTCCCCGACCAGGGGGGTACGATGGCAGTGCACGCAACCGTGGCGGCGAGCGCTGAGCGCTCCCACGCTGTGGCGGAGGAGTGAGATCTCCACGAGGGGGTTCCGGTGGCGGGTCAGCGCGAGCATGGTTTGAACGTGTTTCGCCCTGGGCACCGAGAAGCCTCCATTGACCCGGTCCCTAAGATCGGAAGGCGGACCATGCACGACGCCGAGAACACCGGAACGCTTCCCACGACGGGCGATGACGCCCGCCGCGAACGCCCCTCGTGGGTGGATGACGCGCGCGCCGGTCTGACGGCTCGGAGGCAAGTACCTCGCCTACGAGGAGAGCGGGCGCCACGTGGTGATGCAGATCTCCCGCGAGTGGACGCGGATCGGCCGCTCGATGGCCGCGGACCTGCGGTTCGACGACGCCACGGTCTCCCGTCGGCATGCTCTAGTGGTCAACCAGGCTGAGGGCGTCCGGGTACTCGACGACCGCTCCCTGAACGGCATCTACGTCAACGGCCGCCGGGTGGAGTGGAGCCCGCTGACGGACGGCGACGAGGTGGCGATCGGGCGCCATACGCTGCACTTCATGGACACGGCCGTCGACCCGGCCGTGGCCACCGGCGGCGCGGTCACCGCCGAATAGCCGGCCGCCCCGGGCGGCTCGGTATCGTGCTCGCCCTCCATGGCTGAGACGATCGCGGTCCTGTCGCTCAAGGGCGGCACGGGCAAGACCACCACGGTGCGGACGCTCTCCGACGTGCTGCGGCGCGTGGGGCTCGACGTCCTCGCCATCGACCTCGACCCCCAGGGCAACCTGTCGGACTACTTCGACGTCCCGCCGGACGCGAGTCCCACGGTCGCCGACGTGCTGGCGGGCGACGCGAAGGCGAAGAACGCCGTCCACGACGGCATCATGCCCGCGACGCCCATCCTCGCGGAGGTGGAGCGCTCCCTCTCGGGCAAGATGGGCCGCGAGCTGGTGCTGCGCAAGGCGCTCAAGGACGCCCGCAAGCAGCACGACGTCGTGCTGATCGACTGCCCGCCGGCGCTCGGACTGCTCACGATCAACGGCCTCGTGGCCGCCGACTGGGCGCTGATCTCCTCCGAGGCGCAGTACTTCGCGCTGCAGGGCGTGCAGGGCGCGCTCGACGTGATCGACCAGGCCAAGGAGTTCTACAACCCCGACCTCGAGTGGCTCGGCGTCGTGATGAACATCGCCGACATGCGCACCGTGCACTCGCGCGAGGCCTACGCCCAGCTGCAGGAGCACTTCGGCGACAAGGTGTTCGAGACCGTGGTCCGGTCGTCGATCGCGTACGCCGAGTCGTCCGAGCGGGGGCTCTCGATCCTCGATCACCGCCCGGACCTCGGGGCGGACTACCTGGCGCTGGCGGACGAGGTCCTCGCCCGCATCGGCCTGCGCGACGCGCGCAAGGCCCTGAAGCCGCTGCTTGCCGGCTGAGCGATACTTGACCGATGCGCGGCCTCTTCGCGGCCCTGTGCGTCGCCCTCGCCGGCTGTGGCGGCTCCCCGGCGCCGCCGCGCGCCGAGGCGCCTGAGCCGCGCGAGGCGGCGTTCATCGCGACGCCCGACCACGGCGACCGCGCCAAGGCGGAGAAGCCCCGCCACGGGCGGTTCCTCACCGCCCACGTGAAGCGCCGGACGACCTTGCGCGCGGCTCCGGGCGGTCGCGTGCTGGCCCGGGTCGGGACGAAGACCGAGTTCGGCTCCAAGCGCGTGCTGGCGGTCACCGGCGAGCGGGGCGGCTGGCTGCGGGTGACCGTGAGCGAGCAGCCGAACGGCCGCCACGGCTGGATCCGCGCCTCGGCGGCGCGGCTGGCCTCGACCGACTACTGGATCCGCGTCGACCGCTCCCGCCGCGAGGCGACGCTCCGGCGCGGGCCGAAGGTCCTGCGCCGGTTCCCCGTCGCCGTCGGCCGGCCGGGCACCGAGACGCCGCTGGGCCGCTTCGCGGTCACCGACCGCCTGCACACGAACCGCGCCGACTCGCCCTACGGGTGCTGCGCCGTCGCATTGTCGGGGCACCAGACGAAGCTTCTGCCGGGCTGGCCGGGCGGCGACCGGCTCGCGATCCACGCCACGCCGAACCCGGAGACGATCGGCCAGGCGGCCTCGCTGGGCTGCATGCGAGCGGCCGACGACGACATCCGCGTGCTCATGCGCCGGGTTCCGTTGGGTGCCCCGGTCGTCGTGGTGGCCTGAGCGAACGTCAACTGCGGCTGGGTAGGGAGGCCGGGGTGCATTTCGTCGACGCCGGCCCTCGTCCGCGCTCCTCGTTGACGTTCGGCACCTCTGTGGTGCGTTTCGTCAACGCGGGCTCTCCGGCGGGCGGCGCGTTGACGAAATGCACCCTCTCCCTCAATGCCGCACTTCGAGCCCCGCGGCCGCGAAGGGCAGCTCCAGCACGCTCGCCCAGCCCTCGGCGAGCGGCGCCACGCGCTCGGCGACCGCAGACGAATCGAACGAGCGGACCCAGACGAGCACCGTCGGCCCCGCGCCGCTGATCGTGGCGCCGAGCGCGCCCAACGCCCGCGCCTGCTCGACGAGCTCCATCGACCGCGGATACAAGGACGCGCGGCGCGGCTGGTGCAGGCGGTCGTCGAGCCCTCGCGCGATCAACTCGAGGTCGCCGCGCGCGAGGCCGAGCACGAGGAGCGAGGAGCGCGCGACGTTGAAGACCGCGTCCCCCATCGGGACCTCGGGCGGCAGGGCCGCTCGGGCCTTGGAGGTGCGGACCGCGCGGTCGGGGATGACGAGCACGGCGGACAGTCCGGGCGGAGGCTCGAGCCGCTCGGCCGCCGATCCGTCGCAGATCACGAACCCGCCGCGCAGCGCCGCGGCGGCGTTGTCCGGGTGGCCCTCGAGCGCCGCCGCCTCGGCGAGCAGGTCGGCGCCGCCGCCGCCGAGCGCGTCGGCGGCCGCCAGGCCGGCCACGTACGCGGCGGCCGAGGTCCCGAGGCCGCCGCTCATGGGGATGTCGGAGCGGATCGTGAAGCGCAGGCCGTCGGCCGGCCGCAGCGCCTCGAACCCGCGCACGCAGAGGTTGCGCCGGTCTCGGGCGATCGGCAGCCGGGTGCGCACCTCGAAGCGTCCGGCCTCCTCGACCTCGAGCTCCATGTGCACGCCGAGCGCCGCGGCCAGCACGTCGAACCCCGGGCCGAGGTTCGCCGAGGAGGCGGGGACCCGGACGGTGACCATCAGCCCATGACGGCGCGCTCGACGGCGTCGATGGCCGGCTCGCACGGCACGACCGACCCGGCATGCGCGAGCGCGGTCTGCGGGTCCTTCAATCCGTGGCCGGTCAACACGCACACGACCTTCTCCGCGTCCTGCGCGCCGTGGGCGAGCACGCCCGCCACGCTCGTGGCCGACGCCGGCTCGCAGAACACGCCCTCGTGCGCGGCGAGGAACCGGTAGGCCTCCAGGATCTGCGCGTCGGAGACCGCCCGGACCGAGCCGTGCGAGGCCGTCATCGCCTGCATCGCCTCCTCCCAGCGCGCGGGGTTGCCGATCCGGATCGCGCTTGCCACCGTCTCCGGCGCCGCCACCGGCTCGCCGCGCACCAGCGGCGCCGCGCCCTCGGCCTGGAAGCCCAGCATCATCGGGTGCTCGCCGACCTCCTGGAAGCCCTTCCAGTACGCGGTGATGTTGCCCGCGTTGCCGACCGGGATGGAGAGCGCGTCGATCGGTCCGAGCTCCTCGGCGACCTCCATCGCGGCCGTCTTCTGGCCCTCGAGCCGGAACGGGTTGACCGAGTTCACCAGCGCGATCGGATGCCGCTGGACCAGCTCGCGCACGAGGGCCAGCGCCTCGTCGAAGTTGCCGCGCAGCGCGACCACGCGAGCGCCGTGCATCAGCGCCTGGGCGAGCTTGCCGGTCGCGATCTTGCCCTCGGGCACGATCACCGCGCCGGTCAGCCCCGCCCGTGCGGCGTAGGCCGCGGCCGAAGCCGCCGTGTTGCCCGTCGACGCGCAGATCACGGCCTCCGCGCCCTCGCGCACCGCGGCCGACACCGCGCACGTCATTCCGCGGTCCTTGAACGAGCCGGTCGGGTTGGCGCCCTCGAGCTTGAGCCAGACCTCGCAGCCCGCCCGCTCGGAGACGCGCTCGGCGAGCACGAGCGGCGTCGACCCCTCCGAGAGCGAGACGACCGGGTCGTCCGGCCCGAACGGCAGCCGGTCCCGCCACCGCTCGATCAGCCCGGTCAATGGAACTCCTCGTCGATCACGCGGATCGCCCGCGGGCGGGAGCGGATGAAGTCGAGCTGGGCGATCAGGTGCATGGCCGCGTAGAAGCGCGACTCGAGCAGCGGGTGGAGGATCAGCACGAGCCGCGCGTTCTCGCCGAGCCCCTTCTGGACGACGGACCGGATCGACGCGCCCTGCATCCCCAGCAGCTCGGCGACCTGGGCGAGCACGCCCGGCCGGTCCGCCACCTCCATGTGGATGTAGAAGGCCGACTCGACGTCGTTGACCACCGGCAGGGTCTCGGTCGTCTCCGGCGTGGAGGCGGGCGGGATCATGGCCGACACCACGTCGCCCAGCACGGCGGTGGCGGTCTGCGGGCCGCCCGCGCCGGGCCCGGAAAGCGTGACCTCGGTGATCGTCTCGGACTCGATGGTCACCGCGTTGAACGGCCCGTGGACCGACGCCAGCGGATGGCCCGCGTAGAGGAAGGCCGGGTGCACGCGCACGCTGACGCCGCCGTCGACGCGCTCGGCGGTGCCGATCAGCTTGAGCCCGAGGCCGAGCTCCTTCGCGTACTCCATGTCGTCCGCCGTCAGGTGCCCGATGCCCTCGTAGACGACCTGGTCCAGGTGCACCGGGGTCGAGAACGCGAGGCGGGCGAGGATGGCCATCTTGGCCGCCGCGTCGCGGCCGGTCACGTCGTCGGTCGGGTCGGACTCCGCGTAGCCGAGCTCCTGCGCCTGCGCGAGCGCCTGCTCGTACGTGAGCCCGCGCGCCGCCATCTCGGTGAGGATGTAGTTCGTCGTCCCGTTGACGATGCCGTGGATGCGCTGCACGCGCGCCGCCGCGAGCGACTCCTGGAGCACGCGGATGACCGGCACCACGCCGGCCACCGCGCCTTCGAACCGCAGCTGCACCCCGTGCTCGCGGGCGCACGCCCACAGCTCCTCGCCGTGCTGGGAGAGCAGCTGCTTGTTGGCCGACACCACGTGCTTGCCCGCACGCATGGCCTGCAGGACGTACTCGCGCGCGGGCTCGATGCCGCCGATCAGCTCGACGATCAGGTCCGAGCCCTCGAGGATCTCCTCGAACGACCCGCGCGAGCGGGTGAGGACGCCGCTGATCTCGGGCCGCAGGCCGGTGATCGGGACGATCGCGTCGGCGCGCTGCTCGAGCAGCTCCGCGAACGCGCCGCCGACCGTGCCGTGGCCGAGGAGGCCGACCCTATACGTCTCTGGCATGGAGGTCCTCGTAGGTCTCGCGCCGGACGACGACGCGCGCGTCGCCGCCCGAGCAGAAGATCACCGGCGGGCGGGGCACGCCGTTGTAGTTGTTGGCCATCGCGTGGCCGTACGCGCCGGTGACCGGGGTCACGAGCACGTCTCCGGGCGCCGGTGACGGGAGCCGCACGTCGCGCACCAGCACGTCGCCGGACTCGCAGTGCTTGCCCACCACCGTGCACAGGTCGCCGCCGGCGCCCATGCGGTCCGCCACGGCGGCGTCGTAGGCCGCGCCATAGAGCATCGGACGCAGATTGTCGGACATGCCGCCGTCGACCGCCACGAGCCGCTCCCCGGCGAGGCCGGGCTTGACCGACTGCACGCGTGTAGAGCGTCACGCCCGCGTTGGCCACGAGCGCGCGGCCGGGCTCCAGCACGAGCGAGCGGTCCGGGCCCAGCTCGGCGTGCGCGGCGGCGACGATCCCGGTCACCCACGCCTCGGCGTCGAGCGCCTCGTCGCCCGGCACGTACGGCACGGCGAGCCCGCCGCCGAGGTCGTAGACCTCGAAGTCGCCCACGCGCGCGAGCGCCGCCACCGCGCGGCGGTAGGGATCGAGCGAGCGCAGCTGCGAGCCGATGTGCATGTGCAGGCCGGCGACGTCGATCCGCTCGGCCAGCGCGCGGGCCGCGTCCGGCGGCATGCCGAACTTGGAGCCCGCCTGGCCGGTGAGGATGTGCTCGTGGGTGTCGGCGTCGACGCCGGGGACGACGCGCAGGAGCAGCCGCGGCCCGCCGCCGAGCGCCTGGAGGCGGTCCGCGTCCTGCTCGTTGTCGAGCACCACGGTGCCGACGCCGGCCTCCACCGCCATCCGCAGCTCCGCCTCGGACTTGGCGTTGCCGTGCAGGTACAGGCGGCCCGGTTCGAACCCGGCCCGCAGCGCCAGGTGCAGCTCGCCGCCGGAGGCGACGTCGCAGCCCGAGCCCCTCCTCGGCGAAGACGCGCAGGACGGCCGTGCACGGGAAGGCCTTCGACGCGAAGACGACCTCGCCGGGGCCGTCGTGCACCCGCGCCAGCGTGTCCACGAACGTACGCGCCCGGGCGCGCAGGTCGTCCTCGCTCACCACGTAGGCCGGGGTGCCGAACTCCCGAGCGAGCTCGCGGGCGTCGCAGCCGCCGATGCTCAGCACGCCGTCCGTGACGGAGGAGGCCTGGGGATACACGGCCGCGGAGGCTATCTACGCCCGGGAGCGCACGGCCCGTGCGGGCGGCGCCGGCTGCGGGCTGCGGCGCAGGACGACCAGCCAGGCCGCGCCCGCGACCATCATGATCGACGGAGAAGATCTGCGGCTGGGTGAGGCCGAGCAGCACCTCGTCGTTGCGGCGCACGAACTCGACGAGGAAGCGCTCGAGGCCGGCCAGGAACAGGTAGAGCGCGAACAGCGTGCCCGGGCCGCCAGCGGTGCCGCCAGCGCCACAGCAGCGCGGCGACGATGAACATCGCGATCGTCTCGTAGACCGGCGTCGGGTGGACCTCCTCCGTGGTCGGCACCGTCCCGTTCGGATACGCCATCGCCCACGGCCCGTCCCAGGCCACGCCGTAGTCGCCGTCGCCGGCGAGCTGGCAGCCGATCCGCCCGATCGCGTAGCCGAGCGGCCAGCGGCACGGCCGCCACGTCGAGCATCTGCAGCGTCAGCAAGTTGCGCCGCCAGGCCCAGAAGAGCACCGCCGCCGCGCCGCCCAGCGCCCCGCCGTACCAGACGAGGCCGGAGCCGGAGAACAGGCTGCCGAGGAGGTCGTCCTGCGCGTCGGACCAGTTCTCGGCGATCCACCACAGCCGCGCGCCGACGATGCCGCCGACCAGCGCGGCGAAGACCATCTCGTAGGCCCAGTCGGCGGGCTTGCCGATCTCCTTCAGGAACCGCGAGGCCGCGAGCCCCGCCGCGACGAAGCCCAGGCCCATCATGAGGCCGAACGTCTGAAGCGTCAGCGGGCCAAGCTCGATCTCCGGCTGCATCCGGCGATGAGGTTAGAGGTAACCCATGGGATCCACGGGATTTCCGCCGATGCGCACCTCGAAGTGCAGGTGCGGGCCGGTGCTGTTGCCCGTGTTGCCCGAATGGCCGATCACCTGGCCCTGGCTGACCCCCTGGCCGACCGAGACGCTGATGCTCGACTGGTGCCCGTAGCACGTGGAGAGCGATCCGCCGTGCTGGATGCAGGTGTAGTTGCCGTAGCCGCCGGTCCAGCCGGCGATGGCCACGGTGCCGCTGTCGGCGGCCCGCAGCGGCGTGCCCTCCGGCAGCGGCATGTCGATGCCCGCGTGCAGGCGGCCCCAGCGCATGCCGAAGCCCGAGGAGATCGGGCCGCTGGCCGGCCAGATCAGGCTGCCCGAGCCCTGGCGGATCGGCCCCGCGACGCTGTTCGACGAGCCCTGCAGGCGCGCGAGCACCGCGGCCTGCTCGCGCTCGAGCGAGTCGACGTGCTCCTCCAGCTCGTGGCGGTCCGCCTGCGTGCTGGCGAGCATCGTGGACTTCTCGGCGCGGGCCGACGCGTAGGTGTCGCGCTGCTCGACGAGCTGGCCCTTGACGTTCTGGACCTCGACTGGACCTCGGCCTCGATCGCGCGGGCGATCTCCTCGGCGCGCTTCTCGAGCTTGTCGAGCTTCTCGGCCAGGGCGGTCGACTCGGCCTTCGCCTCGCGGACGCGGTCGATGATCCGGGCGTCCTGGGCGGAGGTGCGCTGGAGGAACTCGGTCCGCTCGAGCAGATCGGCGAAGCCGTCGGCCTCGAGCACGACCGTCACGACGTCGGGCGTGTCCTCCTTGTAGAGCTGCACCAGGCGGTTGGCGAGCTCCACGCGCGCCTCGGCCAGCCGCTGCCGCAACCGGGCGAGCCGCAGGCGCGTGCGCCGCAGCTCCTCCTGGATCTCCGCGAGCTCGGCCCGCTTGGCCTCGAGGTCCGCCTCGAGGGAGACCTGCTTGGTCTGCAGCACCGTGATGTCGGACTGGAGGACCCCGATCTTGCGGTTGTAGGCCGTGATGTCGGAGCTGAGGACGCGCTCGCGGCCCTTGCGCCACTCGATCTGATCGCGCTTGCGATCGATCTTGCGCTGGATCGAGTCCGGGCTCTGGCCGGCCGAGACCAGCGGGAGCACGGCCCAGAGGGCGAGCGGCAGCGACGCCACCGCCAGCAGGAGGCTGAGACGACGACCCATGCGGCGGGCCATGCTAGGCGCCCCTCCCCGCAGGTACCACCAGATCGCCCCTCGTTATGGAGCATGCAACGAATCCTGCAGGGTGCAGGGCTTTTTCGCGAATGCGCGACGAGCCGGTCATGAGTGGTGCCCATTGCCTACGGGGTTAGCTGACGGGCTCGCGAACGTGCGCTACGCAGTCATCAGGCCGCGATTCGCCCCAGTACGGCTTCGGTTCCCCCGTTCCACGGGCTGGTCGTCCCGTGGATTCGGCGAGCGCCAATCTACCAGCGATTGCGGCGCGTTAATAAGTTGATCAAGGCACCTCCGCGGTCTGCCACCATCTCTAAGCACAGATGCCCAGACCCACTTCGTTCGGCAAGGACACCGGCCTTCAGGTCCGGATGACGTTCACGATCTTCCTGCTCGGGCTCGTCTACGTCGCGCTCATCGTCGCCCTGCTCGATGTCGGCGCGGGCGGCGTCACCGTGGCGATCATCGCCGGCGGCCTCGCCGCGGTGAACCTCTTCGCCTCGGACAAGCTGGCCCTCGCCGCCATGGGCGCGCGGGTCGTCACGCCGGCCGGAGGCGCCCCAGCTGCACGCGATGATCGACCGCCTGTGCGTGCAGGCCGATCTCCCGAAGCCCAAGGTCGCCGTGGCCAACACGCGCATGCCGAACGCGTTCGCGCTCGGCCGGTCGCCGAAGTCGGCCACCGTGTGCGCGACCACCGGCATCATGGAGCTGCTGACCCCAGCAGAGCTCGAGGGCGTGATGGCGCACGAGCTCACCCACGTCGCGAACCGCGACGTGGCGGTGATGACGCTCGCCGGCTTCTTCGCCACCATCGCCGCCTACATCGTGCAGTTCGGCTTCTTCTTCGGCGGCTCCGCCGGCGATGACGACGACAACCCGAGCTTCATGGTGCTGCTGCTCGTCTCGCTCGTCGTCTACGTCGTCTCGTTCCTGCTCATGCAGGCGCTCTCGCGCTACCGCGAGTTCGCGGCGGACCGCGGCGCGGCGATCATCACCGGCCGCCCGAGCGCGCTCGCCTCGGCCCTGACGAAGATCTCCAGCGGCATGAACCGGATCCCGCAGAAGGACCTGCGCGCGGCCGGCGAGCTCCAGGCGTTCTTCATCTACCCCGCCGCCCACGGCAAGGTCTCCGGGCTCTTCGCGACGCACCCGCCGATGGAGAAGCGGATCGCGGCGCTGCAGCGCCTCGAGATGCAGCTGCAGGGCTCCATCGCCGCCTAGATGGGGTTCCTCGACATCCTCCGCGGCAAGCGCGAGCTCAAGCAGCCCGCGCCTGACCGCCTGTTCGCGATGTCCACGGCCAACGTGAAGCTCGACCTCGAGCTCGGCCTGAAGAGCACGGGCAAGGCGGCGATCGTCTTCCAGCCGCTCGCGACGGCCGACTTCGACGGCATCGTCAAGGACATGGAGGAGGTCGTGCGCGGCACCGGCGAGGACACCGGCACCACCATCGACAGCACCGACGACGAGCACGGCTACCGCTGGATGGTCCTCAACGACGAGGACTTCGAGGATCTCGTGGTCGGCGTGAACGGCGTCTCCACCGCGATCCAGGGCGGCGGCTACGGCGACCGCGTGCTCGCCGCCGTCTTCCCGTTCCGCGACGAGCACGACAAGCCCGTCTACTGGATCTACAACTACAAGCGCGGCGCCTTCTACCCGTTCGCGCCCGCGGGCGGCGACCAGGCAGCGCGACAACGAGCGCGAGCTGCGGCTGAAGGCGCAGATCGGCGTCGACCTGCCGGTCGAGCCCGAGCTCGAGCGCTGGTTCCCCCTCTGGGGCATTCCCGTCTAGCACCTTCGTCGGGCTGGCCGACGAATCTGGAGGGGACCATGCCGCGCGCACTGATGATCACCGGCGACGCCGCCGAGGACCTCGACGCCATGTACCCGCTGTACCGGCTGCGCGAGGCCGGCTGGGACGTCGACGTCGCGGCGCCCACCCGCCGCCCCGTCCAGCTCGTCGTGCACGACTTCGAGGAGGGCTACGACGCCTACTCCGAGAAGCCCGGCCGCCGCCTGCCGGTCGACCTCGCGTTCGCCGAGGTCGAGGTCGAGCGCTACGGCGCGCTCGTCATCCCGGGCGGCCGCGCGCCGGAGTACATCCGGACCGATCCCGACGTGCGCCGCATCACCGAGCACTTCTTCGCCGGCGACCTGCCCGTCGGCACGATCTGCCACGGCCCGCAGGTGCCGGCCGTCTACGGGCTGCTCCAGGGCCGCCGCACGGCCGCCTTCCCGCCGCTCCAGGGCGACGTCGAGAACGCCGGCGCGACGTTCGTCGACGCGCCGGACGTCGTCGACGGCAACATGGTCTCCTGCCGCGGCTGGCCCGACATGCCGGAGTGGTCGCGGGCGTTCATCGCCGTCCTGGAGCGCGCCGCGGTACCTGCTTAGACGCGGCGCGAACCGGTGTGGCGCGCCTCACCCTTGGGGAGGCGGTCGCGCCATGAAGACGCTCCTCGCGCGAGCACACGCGCGCTGCAGGTACGAACCGCCTGGTAGCGGGCCGAGGTGAAGGGCCGGGCCGCCGAGCGGCTGCGCGGCTACGGCGTGACGCGGATGCCCGTCGTGGCGCTACCTGGCCCGTCTTCGGCATCACGCTCGGCATCGGGATGATCGCCAACATCGGCCCGTCATGGCTGTCGCTCGTCGCGGCGGGTTCGATCCCGCTCGCCCTCGGCGTGGCCGCCGCAGGCCGGCGTCATCCGGGGCACCTGGAAGTCGAGCTGCGCCGGGAGCCCGAGCAAGTTCGTGCTCGGCGCGACCGCGCTCCACCTGTCCAAGGACCGCCCGGACCAGGTCACCGGCATCTTCACGCTCGGCGATCCCAACCCGGGCGACGACGTCTCGCTCGACACCATCGACCCGGACAGCACGCTGCGTGCCGAGCTGACCGGGCCCAACGTGGTCGTCGATCCATGCGGCTAGTCCGGGATCAGCCCGTCGCCGGTGAACTCCGCCGACGCCTCGACGAACGAGGTGTCGGGCGGCGGCAGGATCACGTCGGACTCCTCGATCTCGTCCTCGCCGAGCGGCGAGCCGTCGCGGCGGACGAGGTCGAGCATCTGCTCGAACACCTCGTGGAAGCGATCCTCGTCGCCCGCCTCGACGGCGGCGACGACCTCGTTGTCGAGCTCGTTGAGCGCCGCAGCGTCGTCCTCCGGCAGCCGGTACTGGCTCTCGGTCGAGATGCGGACGATCACGCCTCGCGCTCCTTCTCGCCGGACTCCAGCGACTGCTGCGGCGGCGCGCCGCTGCCGAGCTCGGCCTTCAGGCGCTCGAGGTCGTCGTCGACGGCGCTCTGCGACGTGAGCTGGTGCAGCTCGCGGTCGATGTCGTCGGTGCTGCCCGAGCCGAGCGCGAGGTTGTCGTCGAACGCGCCGGCGGCCTCGAGCTCGTCCATCGCGCCCGCGCGGGCGCGCATGTCCTCGGTCTTGTCGAGCGCGCGCTGCATGGCCATCCCGACGTCGGCCATCTCCTCGCCGACGCCGCTCGCGGCCTCGGAGATCTTCACGGAGGCCTCGGCGGCCGAGTACTGCGCCTTGATGACCTCCTTCTTGGTGCGGAACTGGTCGATCTTGGAGCGCAGCTTCTGCTCCTTCTCGATCAGCGACGCCTGCTGGGACTCCAGCTCGGCGACCTGCTGGTCGAGCGACTGGAGCTCGCCCTGCGCGAACTGCTTGCGCTCGAGCGCGGTGCGGGCGAGATCCTCGCGGCCCTGCGAGAGCGCCTGGCGCGCCTGCGTGTCGAGCTTGACGACCTGCTGCTCGAGCTTCTGCTGCTGCAGCTGGAGACGCTTCTTCGACGTGACGACGTCGGCGATGCCCTTCTTGACGTTCTGGAGCAGCTCCATCTGCTTCTGGTAGCTGTACTCCAGCGTCTCCGAGGGATCCTCCGCCCGGTCGAGGAGCTTGTTGATCTTCGCCTTGATGACTACGGACATCCGTCCGCCCATGCCGGGCACGGCTTCCTCCTGGTTCTTCGGATCCGGAGCCGAGAGCAAGCGTACCGTCCGGCGGTGGCGCGGCTCGTGTTGGCGAGCCGCGCCGTCGCCGGTCTGGATCGGCGCTAGAGGCCGAGCGGGATGGCGCGCGCGGAAGCCGCGCGACGGGCGCGACGTCGGGCCGCCAGCGCGGACCGCGCTCGAAGGCCGACCTGGCGACCTTCTTGTTGCGGGCCGGTGCGGGAGGCGTAGGCGCTGGTGTCGAGGCGGAGGCCGGCGATCACCGCGTAGGCGTGGCCGCAGTGCGCGAAGACGGTGATCCACGCGCCCTTGCCCTTCTCGCCCCAGCGCATGAACGGGCCGGACGGGAGCGGGGACTTGAGCAGGCCGGCGTGGATGAGCGCGTAGGAGACGGTGCCGGAGCAGTCGTAGCCGTTGTCCTCGATCTTCGCGTGGCCGCCGCCGTACTTGTACGGCATGTCCTGCAGGCGGTTGGCGGCCCAGATGGCCTGCTTGACGGGCTCAGGAGCGTCGGCCGGGGCCGCCGCGCTGCCGTCGGGCAGGAGCGTGGCCTTGGCGCCCGGAACGACTCATGTTCTCCGGCGGCGGGGGCACGTATTCGGCGCCACCGGTGGATTGCGCCTGAGCGGAAGCGGGCACTACTAGAAATGCGAAGATCAATAGGGCGAACGCCCGTAGCGATGACAAGGGTTGACCAACCTCTTTCGTCGGCCTACGGGGTTAGCTGACGGGCTGGCGCGGAAAGAGCCTGCGCCTCACATCGCTCTGGATGTGACTCGCCCCAACTTCTATTTGGGTCCCCCGTCCCCTTGGCTTCCGGCCAAGAGGTTCGGCTTGGCGCGGCACACTAGTGCATGCCGCTGTTTTATGTCCAGTGGGTATTCGGCTCAAACCCCCAACGGCTTGAGCTCGACCTTTACCCGACCGGCGCGCCAGGTTAGCGCGTGACGAGAGGATCGCTAGCGTTTCGGGCGTGCTTCGACGGCTGGTGGCGGTTCTCCTGCTCGTCCTGATCGCCGGATGCGGCGGCGGCGGACGACTCGAACCCGGGCGAGCAGAGCGGCGGCGACGAGCCGATCCTCGGCGCGGGCGGGGACGAGGAGCAGGCCGAGGACGCCCCCTCGCTCGGCTTCCCGATCTTCGCCACGAAGAACACCACGCGCGTGGCGGGCGCCGACGGGATCGCCAACGCGGCCGCGGCCGCGCGCGCGATCTACCCCGCGCGCACCGACGAGAGCAGCCCGCGCGTGGTCGTGATCGTCGAGCAGGGCGACTGGCGCGCGGCGATCTCCGCCGCCCAGCTCATGGCCCGGCCGCTGAAGGCGCCGGTCCTCCTCTCCGACGGCGGCGAGCTGCCGGCCGCCTCGGCCGAGGCGCTCGAGGAGCTGGCGCCGTCGGGCGCCGAGGAGGCGGGCGACGCGCAGGTCATCAGCATCGGCGAGGCGCCCGAGCCGGAGAGCCGCAAGGTCACGAAGGTCGAGGGCTCGAGCTCGACGTCGCTGGCCAAGGCGATCGACGAGCTGCAGATCGAGGCCTCCGGCGATCCGACCGGCGCGGTGCTCGTCGCGCCCGCCGACAACCCGGAGTTCGCGATGCCCGCCGCCGGCTGGGCCGCCCGCTCCGGCCAGCCGGTGCTGTGGACGCTGAAGGACTCGCTGCCGCCGGAGACCAAGGCCGCGATCCAGGCCCACAAGAAGCCGCGGATCTACGTGCTCGGCCCGGAGGAGGCGATCGGCGCCTCCGTGGTGGGCGAGCTCGAGAAGCTCGGGCCGACCAAGCGCATCTCCGGCCCGGACCCGGTGACCAACGCGATCACCTTCGCCCGGTACAACGACGGCGGCCGGTTCGGCTGGAACGTCGTCGATCCGGGGCACGGGCTCGTGTTCGCCAACGTCGCGCGGACGCTCGACGCCGTGGCCGGCGCGCACTTCTCGGGCGCCGGGCAGTTCGGCCCGCTGCTGCTGATGAGCGAGGCCGGAACGCTGCCCACCGAGCTCCAGGAGTACCTGCTCGACATCCAGCCCGGCTACGACGAGGACCCCGTGCGCGGCGTTTACAATCACGGCTGGCTCATGGGTGACGAGTCCGCGATCTCGGCGGACGTCCAGTCGCGCATCGACGCCCTCCTGGAGATCCAGCCCGTCGACACCGAAGGCGACTGAACCGAATGGCCCAAGCCGAACAGCCCGAGCGCCTGCTCCGCCCAGTGACGGTCGACGACGTGCGCCAGCTGATGGGCAGCTCCACGCCCCACTTCGCGCTCCAGATCCGCCAGCGGATCACGCGGCTGATCAAGGACCTGCCGGCCGACGACCCCGCCCGGCAGCTCGGCGAGCACGAGATCGCGCGGCTCGAGCGGCTGGCCTACGCGGGCGAGAACCGCGGCGAGGGCCTGCAGGACGGGCAGCGCCCGCTGCCCAGCGTGCAGCTCTAGGTCACGGGCTGTAGGTGGGAGGTCAGCGCGCCGTCGAGCAGCGCGTGGACCACGAACGCCGGCGGCTCGCGCACCACGGTGA
Organism: uncultured Solirubrobacteraceae bacterium; assembly: GCA_963720415.1. GTDB lineage: Bacteria > Actinomycetota > Thermoleophilia > Solirubrobacterales > Solirubrobacteraceae > DASSUW01. The sequence goes on from CAVRFQ010000001.1 coordinate 58,037, forward strand.
ACTCGGGCGACGAGAGGTCGAGCTTCGTCTGCAGGTTGGTGCTCGGGCAGGCGACGACGCCGCAGCCGCCGAGGACGTCGAACGCTCCGCGGTGCACGTGGCCGGCGATCACGCGCAGGACGTGCGGGTGGCGGGCGAGCAGCCCGCCGAGGGCCGCGCGCGTCTCCGCGGGCAGGCCGATCTCGTCGAGCTCCCGGATGCCGGTGAGGAGCGGCGCGTGGTGCATGGCCACGATCGCCGGCCCGCCGGCGGCGAGCTGCGCCTCGAGCCATTCGAGGTCGAGCCGCCCGTCCGGCCGCCCGGGGATCGTGCTGTCGCAGACCACGAGGCGCACCCCGGCGACCTGCGTCACGTACTGCGTCTCGCCGCCCATCAGCCCGCGGTCGTCGTGGTTGCCCGGCAGGACGTGGACGGGCATCGGGAGCGGCGCCAGCAGCGCGCGCACGCGCGCGTACTCCTCGGCGGTGGGCGTGTCCGCGAGGTCGCCGGTGACGATCACCGCGTCGGGCTGCGGGTCGAGCGCGAGCACCGAGGCGACGGCGGCCTCGAGCGCGGCTCCCGCGCCCTCGTCCGCCGGCCCGACGCGCATGTGCGGGTCGCTGAGCTGGGCGAGGATCATCTCCGGCACACTAACCCGCCGTGAGCGAGCGGCTGCGGGCGATCGTCGACGGGCTCGGCATCCGGCCCGGCGACCGCGTGCTGGAGATCGGCTGCGGCCACGGCGTCGCGGCGACCATGGTGCTCGAGCGCGGCGCCTCGCTGGTCGCCGTCGACCGCTCGGCGAAGATGATCGAGGCCGCGGCGAGGCGCAACGCCGCCTACGTGGAGTCCGGCACGGCCGAGTTCCTCGTCATGCGGCTCGAGGCCCTCGAGCTCGGCGACCGGCGGTTCGACACCGTCTTCGCGGTCCGCGTCGGGCTCTTCCACCGCGAGCCTGCGCGCGCCCGCTCGCTGGTCGAGCCGTGGCTCGCGCCCGGCGGGACGATCGCCGCGTTCTACGACGCGGCCTAGGTCGCGTACTGCTCGCTGCCCATGATGTGCAGGGAGACGTAGGGCTCGTCCCCCACCACCCAGCTGTCGTGGCCGGGCGGGACGTAGAAGAACTCGCCGGGCTCCATGATCTTCTCGGTGCCGTCGTCCATCTTCACGGCGGCCTGGCCGCTGAGCACGAGCCCGACGTGCTCGACCGGGCACGACGCCTGGCCCGCGGGCTTGCCGACGTGCTCGGACCACTTCCAGCCCGGCTCGTAGGTCGCCCGGCCCAGCGTCATCGGCCCGACCGCGTAGGTCTCGAACCGGCCCTTGTGGAAGGTGCGTACCTCGGTCGGCTCGTCGTAGCTGATCAGCGTGAGATCCATGCGGCGCAGCCTGGCAGACTCCGCGAGCGTGGACGTGACCTCGCAGGCGGCCTGGGACGAGTTCTTCAGCGAGTTCTACCTGCGCGCCTACGCCGCCGAGGAGCGCGACGCCGAGGCCGGGGCGCAGGCGCTCGCCGCCGCGCGCCTCACCGGCACGCCTGACGGCGGCGACGTGCTCGACGTCCCGTGCGGCTTCGGCCGCCACTCGGTCCCGCTCGCGGCGGCCGGGTACCGGATCACCGGCGTCGACCGCTCGCAGGCGCTGCTCGACGAGGCGCGGCGGCGCGCGCCCGCCTCGCCGGCCGGCTTCGTGCAGGCCGACTACCGCGACCTCCCGTTCGCCGACGCGAGCTTCGACACCGTGCTCAACCTCTTCACGTCGCTGGGCTACCTCGGCGACGAGGAGGACGTCCGCGCGCTCGGCGAGTTCCGCCGCGTCCTGCGGCCGGGCGGCCGGCTCCTGGTCGAGACGATGCACCGCGACCGCCTGGTCCGCGCGTTCGCCGAGCAGGACTGGCAGCTGCTCGGCGAGGGCCGGCTCCTGCTCCAGCAGCGCACCTTCGACCCCGCGTCGGGCGTGGCGCAGACGACGCAGACGGTGATCGACGGCGGCGGCGGGCGCGAGTCGCGCACGTGGTCGCTGCGCGTCTACACCGCCACCGAGCTGCTGGCGATGGTGGACCGGGCCGGGTTCGCCGCGGCGCGGTGCCTCGGGGACCTCGAGGGCGGTCCCTTCGGCACCGACACCCGGCTCGTGATCGTGGCGACTGTCTAGCCCCGGCGGTTGTCGCGGCGCTCGCGGCTGCGCTTCTTCTCCCGCATCTCGCGGTAGACGCCGCGGTGGAACTCGCGCTCGCGCGCCCGCCGCTGGCGCTTGACCTCGGCCTTGTCGAGCATCGGCACCTCCTCGTCGGTGTCCTCGAGCGGCGCCACCAGCCGCAGCCCGGGGGTGTCGACGAGCAGGGCGCCGCCCGGGAGCGGGACCAGCTCGCGGCGCACCGTCGTGTGGCGGCCGCGGTCGTCGCCCGCGCGGATCGCGTTGGTCGCCTGGCGCTCCTCGCCGAGCAGCGCGTTGAGCAGCGTCGACTTGCCGACGCCCGACGTGCCGAGCAGGACCGCCGTCCGGCGCGGCGCGAGCAGGTCGCGGACCGCGTCCACGCCCGACGCCGCTCAGGGAGCTGACCGGCACCACGGGCGGGCCGCCGAGGCCGGCCTCCAGGCCGGCGGCGACCTCGGCCGCGTCCTCGGCGAGGTCGGACTTGGTGAGCAGCACCACGGGCTCCACCTCGCCGCGGGCGCTGACGGCGAGGAAGCGCGCGATGCGGCGCGGGTTGAGGTCGCGGTTCAGCGACGTGGCGAGCAGCGCGAGGTCGACGTTCGCGGCGAGCACCTGCGCCCGCCGGCCGTCGACGCGCCGCGCGATCACGCCGCGCCGCGGCAGGATGGCCCGGACCGGGCCGTCCGGGAGCGCGGCGACGAAGTCGCCGGTGGCCGGCATGGCTCTCAGGCGGCCGGCCAGCGGCGCGCGCCACGACCGGTCGCCGGCGTCGACGACCACGCTGCCGCGGTCGACGGCGATGACCCGCGCGGGCACGAGCTCGGGATCACGATCTCGTTCTGCAGCTCTGCGCGCCAACCGAGGCGCGCGAGGGGATGTTCGGACAACGGAGAAGCTCCTTCACGGAAAGGGACACGGCTGTGGTGGCCCGGCCGCGAGGGCCGGACCGCTTCAGCAGCGGTCTGCGTGAGAGAGCTGGGAGAACATCCGCGAGGAACCGTACGCCACGCGCACGGGCCGCGCAGTACGGCTACCTCACCGCGATCTCGGCGCCGAGCTCGTACGGCTCGACGAGGTCGATGCGGTCGCCGCTCCAGAACTTGCCGGGGTCGTACCAGCTCGCCGGACGCTTCTTGGGCAGCAGCTCCATGTGCTGATACGTGGTGGCGACGAGCTCGGCGCAGTAGATCGTCTCGAGCGAGGTCTCCTGGCGGCGCAGGCGTCCCAGCGCCCACGAGCGGGCGAGCCCGGGCGTGGTCGGGAACGCGCGCCCGTCGAAGCGCTCGATGACCTCCATCAGGAGGTCCTCGTGCGCGCGCTCGAGCGGCGGCCCCTGGAGCTGGCGCATCCAGGCCCGCTGGCCGTAGCTTCTCCTCCCAGGTCGTCACCGCGTCGCGGAGCTTGTGCAGCTGCACGCCGCGCTGGCGCTCGCCGGTCCACACGTCGGGCAGCGAGCGGCCGAGCTCGGCGTGCCACATGAGCGGCGGCAGGTCATCGAGCGCGACGACCATGCCGACGTGGTTGACCGGGCTGTTGGTGACGGTCTGGATCGCCCGGTCGGCGATCGAGCGTCCGCGGAACAGCCAGATGTCGCCGGTCGCGGCGGTGGCGACGGCCTCGTCGAGCGAGGAGTGTCGCACGGCGCGTAACCTACGCGACCGATGAAGGTTCCCTGGAAGGTCGTCGGCCTCGCCGGGCTCGCCGGCGTCGCCGCCACCGGCGCGGTCGTGGCCCGCAACCGGCGCCAGCAAGAGGACTACGACCCCGACGAGCTGCGCGTCGAAGCTCCACGACCGGCTCGCCGCGGCGGACGCGACCGCCGAGCCGGAGGAGCCGAAGCCCGCGGCTTAGCCGTCGACGACGTCGGCGACGATCACGGTCACGTTGTCGCGCGTCCGGTTCGCTAGCGCGAGCTCGATCAGGCGGTCGACGCACTCCTGCGGCTCGCCGTCGGCCAGCGCCGCCGGCCAGCGTGGCGTGGTCGACGACGTCGGTCAGCCCGTCCGAGCAGAGCATGAAGCGGTCGCCGGCGAGCGCCTCGTGCACGGTCATGGCGGGCTCCATGACCTCCTCGCCGGTCAGCGCCTGGAGCACGAGGTTGCGCTGCGGGTGGACTGTCGGCCGCCTCCTGGGTGATGTGGCCCTCGTCGACCAGCAGCTGGACGTAGCTGTCGTCGCGCGTGAGCTGGGTCAGCGTGCCGTCGCGGACGCGGTAGGTGCGCGAGTCGCCGATGTTGAGCAGGCAGTAGCGGGCGCCGCCGAAGAGGATCGCGGTGAGCGTCGTGCTCATGCCGCCGAGCCGCGGGTCCTCCTTGACGCGCTCCGCGATCGCCGCGTTGCCGCGCGACCACCGCCTCGAGCAGCACGGCCGACGAGGTCGTAGCCGGGCTCGCAGTCGCCCGAGCGGCGTGAGCGACTCGATGATCGTCGCGCTCGCCACCTCGCCGGCCGCGTGGCCGCCCGACGCCGTCGGCCACCGCGAGCAGCCGCGGGCCGGCGAAGAACGCGTCCTCGTTGTTGGGTCGCACAGGGCCGGCGTCGGTGCCCGCCGCGTATCTCAGGGAGAGGCTCAGAGACGCGGACGCTAGCCGGATTCGGGGTCGCTGCGGAAGACCGCGACGACACGACCGCCCAGAAGGGCGATCCTGCGCAGCGCCGCGGCGAGCGCATCCTCGTGCAACTCGCCCTCCAGGATGCGCACGTCGGAGACCGCGGTGAGCGGCAGCTCGGGCACCGCGTGGGCGAGCACGTAGGGCTCGATGTCGATCACGTGGATCTCGTACGGGCCGGCTCGCGAGGCGGTTGAAGCGGCGGCGCGGGTACGACGAGCGCGGGTGCAGGAAGCGCTCGGCGGCGTCGACGGCGAGCGCGGTGCTGAGGATCGCCGAGAGCTCGGCGTTGAGCTCCCAGTCGTGGTCGGACGACGGTGACGTCGCGCGCCAGGCCCTCGATCGCGGGGTCGACGTGGATCCGCTGCGCCGGCTTGGGCGGCACGGTCACGTACCAGCCGGCGGACGCTCTCGGGCGGGAGCGCCAGGTCAGCCGACCGATCTGCCGCCCGTCCTCGAACAGGTCGTAGGTATGCGGTCGCGCGGCGTCGCGGTGCTCGGGATCGGCCCACATGCGGTGAAGGGTCCCGGCTCCCCCCGGCCGGTGGCTCGCCCGTACCCCGCCCGTGCCGGTGGTCAAACGACCTCACCCGCGCGGGCGGCGTCCCGACAGCGCCTCGCGATGCGTCAGGCGCCCTCGCCGGCCGCGGTGCCGGGGCGGCAGCGGACGCTGCGCATGCGGCGGGCCCTCGTGTCCGGCGGCGGCCATCAGCTGCGCGAGCAGGACGAGCAGGACGACCTGTTGCGCGGCGCGTGCCTGCGCGCCCGCGCCACCGCTCGCCCTCACGGCGATGACGAGGAGGGGGGCGAATTCGCGCCGCAACGCCCCCTAGCCTACGCAAGCCGATGGCACCTCTGCCAGACCGTCCGGCCGGCATCCCCGGCTCCAGCCTCACCGGCCCGTGGCCGGTCGGCCGGTACGCGGCCGCGCTGCGCGAGCAGCTGCGGGGGTTCCGGCACGTGCAGGTCTTCGGCGAGGTGTTCTCGTTCAAGGCCGGGCGGGCCAAGGTGTGGTTCGAGCTGCGCGACGGCTCGGGCGCGCTGCCGTGCTCGATGTGGCGAAAGGAGTTCGACGCCCTCGGCCTGGGCGAGCTGGCGGACGGGCTGCAGGTGGTCGCGGCCGGCGGCTGCGACTACTACGCCGGCTCCCGCACCGCGTCGCCCTCCTTCTCCTTCTCGGTGGCCGACCTGCGGGTGGCCGGCGAGGGCGACCTGCTGGCCCAGCTCGAGCGCCTGCGCCGGGCGCTGGACGCCGAGGGCCTGTTCCTGCCCCAGAAGCGGCTGCGGCTCTCGGCGCTGCCGCGGACGCTCGGCGTGGTCTGCGGCGAGGGCGGAAAGGCGCGCGACGACATCGTGGCCGGCCTGCGGCGCCGTGGCTGGGGCGGGCGGATCGTGTGGGCGTTCGCGCCGGTGCAGGACCGGCACGCGGCGCCGCTGATCACCCGCGCGCTGCAGGACCTGGCGGCGTGCGAGGAGGTCGAGGCGATCATCGTCGCCCGCGGCGGCGGGTCGCTCGCCGACCTCTTCGCGTTCTGCGACGAGACGCTGTGCCGGACCGTCGCCCTGCTGCGCGTGCCGGTCATCTCCTCGGTCGGCCACCACACGGACCGCACGCTGCTCGACGACGTCGCCGCGATCGCCTGCTCGACGCCGACGCACGCGGCCGAGGCGGCCGTGCCGGTCGACTGCGTGGCGGCGCGGCGGTCGCTCGCGGCCTCGGCCGCGCGGCTCGAGCGGCAGGGCCGGCGGGCGATCGTCGAGCGCGCGCGGACCCTGGCGCGGCTGTCGCGGGCGCCCGCCGCGCACGTCGAGCGCCACCGGGCGCGGCTCCACCAGCACCTGCGCGAGCTGCGGGCGAGCGCCCGCCGCGGCGTCGCGCGCGGCGAGCGCGAAGGCCTCGCGCGCGGCACGACGCTGGCCCGCAAGGCGGCGGCGGCCTCGGCGGCCGCCGCGCGCGGCGAGCAGCGCGCCCGGGCCGACGGCGCCGCGCTCGACCGCACGTCCGCCGCGGCCCTCGACCGCCGCCGCCGCGACCTCGATCGCCTGCTGATGGCCCTGGCGGCCCACGATCCGCAGCGCACGCTCGAGCGCGGCTACGCCCTCGTCGAGGACGCCGCGGGCGAGCCCGTGGTCTCCGCCGCCGCCGCGCGCACCGCGCCCGCGCTCACCCTCCGCCTCCACGACGGCCGCGTCCCGGTGCGTCCGGAGCCGCCCGTACGGTAGGTGCCCGATGGCCGAAGCAGACACCCTCACGTACGAGGCCGCCTGCGAGCGGATCGAGTCGATCATCGCCCGGCTGGACTCCGGCGAGGCCGGCCTGCGCGAGACGCTCGAGCTGTGCCAGGAGGGCCGGAGGCTCGTCGAGTTCTGCGCCGCGGAGCTCGACGCGGTGGGCCGAGGGCTCGAGGAGCTGCGGCTCGACGAGCTGGTGGCCCGGCTCGAGTCGCGGCCTGCCGCCGCTTAGAACTGCAACCCGGCATTGAGGGAGGCGGTGCATAAGTGCAGCCTCGCGGCAGTTCGCCGGGAGAGGCTGCAGAAACGCACCGTATAGGTGCGCAACTGCAGCCGCGACCTGCCCGACCGGATTCGGCTGCAGAAATGCACCCCAGCTTCCCTACCCAGCCGCAGTTCTAGCGTCAGAGCCAACCGCCTCGCCCACAGACGCGAAGCCGTCCCGGGCGACGAGCGAAGCGAGGTCGGAAGTGATGCGCGACACCACGCGCGGGCCCTCGTACACCAGCACCGTGTACACCTGCACCAGCGAGGCGCCCGCCCGGATCATCCGGTACGCGTCCTCGGCCGTCGAGACGCCGCCCGACCCGATGACCGGCCGCGACGAGGCGCGGTGCAGCTCGCTGACGGTGCGCTCCGCCCGCGCCGCGCACGGCGGCCCCGAGACCGCTCCCGGCATGCCCGGCCGCCCGCCCGGCGGCAGGTTGACCGAGAACCCCGAGACGAACGGCGCGTCGGCCGCCTCGAGGAGGCTGTCGAGCTCCGAGGCCGAGCCGAACGGCGCGACCTTGATGAACAGCGGCCGGAAGACGCCCGCGTCGCCCAGCCGGTCGAGCAGCTCGCGCAGCCGCGAGCGGTCGGCGAAGTAGCCCCGCCCGTCGACCGTGTTCGGGCACGAGAGGTTCAGGCAGACGTAGTCGGCGAGCCCCTGGAGCCGCCGGAACGAGGTGACGTAGTCGTCGAGCACGTCCTCGCTCGTCGACACGAGGTTCACCCCCACGGGCGCCGGCCGGCGCGCCGCCCCGAGCCGCGCCGCGACCACCGCCGAGCCGTCGTTGGGCACCCCGTAGTGCACGACGATCGCCCGCTCGTCGGGCAGCCGCCAGAGCCGCGGCTTCGGGTTGCCCGCGGCCGGGTCCCGCGACACCGACCCGATCTCCACGTGCCCGAAGCCGAGCGACCCGAGCAGCGGGACCGCGCGGGCGCTCTTGTCGAACCCGGCCGCCAGGCCGAGCGGGGACGTGAGCCGCATCCCGGCGACCGAGACGGCCAGGCGCGGGTCGGACGGCGGGCCCGGGCGCGCCGCGGGCGCGCGGCTCAGCAGCTCGGCGGCGCGGACCGCCGCGTCGTGCGCGCGCTCGGGGTCGACGCGGAAGACCAGCGGCCGGACGAGCCGCCACACCGGCGCTTCAGCTCTCGTCGGCGCTCACGAGGCCGCTGCGCATGGCCAGCAGCGCGATCTCCGCGCGCTGGTCGTCGTGCGGCATGTCGTCGAGCCCGAGCGCCCGGCCCAGATGGTCGAGCTCGACCTCCACGGCCGACAGCGCGATGCCCGTCACGTCGGCGATCTCCTGGTCGGTCGCCGGGTTGATGCCCTCGCCGTCGCTGAAGAGCGGCCGGCACAGCTCGCGCAGCACGCGCTGCTGCTGCTCGGAGAAGCGCGGCGTCGTGCTCAGCTCGCCGGGCACGAGCGTCGGGCCGACGCCCTCGGTGCTCCCGGCGCAGAACGCGAACGTCGTCCGCCCCACCCGCAGCAGGTCGCCGTCGGCGAGCCGGCGGCGCCCCACGAGGCGCAGCCCGTTCACCCAGGTGCCGTTCTGCGAGAAGCCGTCGTCGCACACCGTCCACTCGCCGGCGCGCAGCTCGAGCTCGGCGTGCAGACGGGACATCTCGGGGTCCCACGGGATCGAGATGTCCGCCTCCTCGCGCCGGCCGAGCGTCACGCTCGGCACGCGCTCGGCGAGCGAGTGGATGTGCTGGCGCCCCTCGTCGTCGCGGTACACGAGGAAGGGGTCGCCGATCCGCTCGGCGGCGCGGCGCGCCTCGAGCTCCTCCTGGGTCGGCTGGCCGAGTGTGAGCGGAGACTCCACTCGGCGAGCCTACCTCACGACCTAGCGCGAAGAGAAGATGTTCAGGAGCGAGACGAAGATGTTCACGATCGACACGAAGATGCCCGTCGCGAGCCAGATCGTGTCGTTCTCGGTGCCGTGCTTGCGCAGGTAGTTGAAGTCGACCACGATCAGCGCCGCCGACAGCAGATAGATGCCGAGGCTGACCCACGGGCTGATCGCTCCGGCGGCCAGCGACCACACGATCGTCCCCACGCAGGCGGCGAACACGATCAGCGAGAGCGGCCGCATCAGCGGCGCGAGGTCCTTCGACAGGAAGAAGCCGAGGGCGGCGGTGCCGGCCACCGTGGCCGCCGTGCCGGCGAACGCCTGGGTCAGCGCGTCGGGCTCGACGCTCGAGAAGTAGGCGATCACGGGGCCGAGGCCGAGGCCGATCAGCAGCGCGGTCGCGAACAGCCACGCCATGGCGAACGGGCCGGTGCGGAAGCGCGCGCCGCCGAACGAGGACACGAGCAGCATCCCGAAGCCGGCGAACGAGCAGATCCTCGCCGTCCCGACCGCCAGGTCTCTACCGATCAGCGTGCCCACGGCGCAGAAGCCGAGGGCCACGGCGACCAGGAAGAGGACCTGGCCCATCAGCTGCGCGGTCGAGATGGCCCGCGGGGCGGCTTCCTCGCGGTAGTAGGCGGTGCTCTGCTCGCTCATGGCCGGGAATCTACCCCGCGAAGGCGCAGCGCATCACACCTTCTGGACGAGTGTCCCGGTGCCAAGGCCGCCGCCGCAGCACATCGTCACCAGGCCGATCTCCTTGTCCGCGCGCTCCATCTCGTGGAGCAGCGTCGTGAGCAGCCGCGCGCCGGTCGAGCCGAGCGGGTGGCCGAGCGCCATCGCGCCGCCGTTCACGTTCACGCGGTCCATGTCGGGCTGCAGCTCGCGCTTCCAGGCGAGCACGACCGGGGCGAACGCCTCGTTGACCTCCACGAGGTCGATGTCGTCGATCTTCATGCCGTTGCGCTCGAGCAGCTTGCGGGTGGCCGGGATCGGGCCGGTGAGCATCATCACCGGGTCCACGCCGACGGTCGTCTGGTCGATGATCCGCGCCCGCGGCGTCACGCCCAGCTCGGCGGCCTTCTCGGCGCTCATGAGCAGCAGGGCGGCCGCGCCGTCGGAGATCTGCGACGAGTTGCCGGCCGTGATCTTGCCGTCCGGCTTGAAGGCCGGCTTGAGCGCGGCGAGCGCCTCGAGGCTCGTGTCGGGCCGGATGCCCTGGTCGGTCACGTAGGTCGAGCCGTTGACCTGGAACGGGATCGTCTCGCGCTCGAAGCGCCCCTCCTCGGTGGCCCGCGCGGCGAGCTGGTGCGACCGCACGGCGAGCTCGTCGATCTCCGAGCGCGGGATCTCCCACTTGTCGGCGATCATCTCGGCCGAGATGCCCTGCGGCACGAGGTTGTAGCGCTCGAGCAGCTCCGGCGGCCACGGCGACCCGACGTCGTCGATCCACTTGAAGCCCACGCCCATCGGGATGTGGCCCATGTGCTCCACGCCGCCGCCGATCACGACGTCGTGCACGCCGGCGGCGATCAGCGCGGCGCCGAAGTTCACGGCCTGCTGGGCCGAGCCGCACTGGCGATCGACCGTGGTGGCCGGCGTCTCGACCGGGAGCCCGGCCTGCAGCCAGGCGTTGCGGCCGACGTTGAACATCTGCTCCCCGTACTGCTGCACGCAGCCGCAGATCACGTCCTCGACGGCATCGGCGGGGATGCCGGCCCGCTCGATGAGCTCGGTGTACGTCTTGCCGAGCAGCTCGTTCGGGTGGGTGTCCTTGTAGTAGCCCTTCTCCGCGTGACCACGCCCGATGGGGGTGCGGACCGCCTCGACGATGACCACCTCACGACCGCTGGCGTGCATGGGAAACCCTTTGTTCGGTATCAGCGCAACCCGGGGGCTGTTCCCGTAGTGTAGGCCCATTGACTGACCAGTCAGCCAACGAGGAGAAAGCCTTGTCCGAGCAAGTCGGGATCGCCGGAAGCGGAGCCATTGCGTGCGGCCTGGCGGCCGTAGCCGCCCAGCGCGGCGACGTAGTGGTGCTCGCCCGGTCCGACGGCTCGGCGGAGAAGGCCGACCGGCGCGTCAGGGCGCTCTGCGAGCGGGCCGGCGTGAGCGTCAACGGCAACGTGCGCGTCACGTGCGACAGCGCCGACCTCAACGGGGTCAGCTTCGTGGTCGAGGCGATCGTGGAGGACCCGCTCGCCAAGGCCGACCTGATGACCGAGCTCGACGCCCGCCTGGGCGAGGACGCCATCCTCGCCACCACGACGTCGTCGCTCTCGATCGAGCAGCTCGCGGCGGCCTCCGGCCGGCCCGACCGCTTCGTCGGCCTGCACGTCTTCAACCCCGTGCCGAAGATGGAGCTGGTCGAGCTGGCGTTCCCGCAGGCGGCGAGCGAGCGCACGCGCGAGCGCGCGCGCGCGCTGTGCGAGGCGCTCGGCAAGACCGCCGTCGAGGTGCCCGACACGGCCGGCTTCGTGGTCAACCGCCTGCTCTTCCCGTTCCTGTTCGAGGCCGTGCGCCTGATGGAGCGGACCGGGCTCGAGGCCGAGGCGATCGACACCTGCATGCGCCTCGGCGCCGGGCATCCGCTCGGCCCGCTGGCCCTGCTCGACCTCGTGGGCCTCGACGTCTCGGCGGCGATCGGCCGCACGATCGGCGCCGAGGTGCCGGAGCGGATCGAGGCGATGATCGAGGAGGGCGCGCTCGGCCGGAAGGCCAAGCGCGGCTTCTACACGTACGACGGCTGATCCCGCAGGAGCCGGCGGAGGAGCTTCCCCGCCGGCGTCCGCGGCAGCGAGGTGGCGAACCGCACGGCGCGGATGCGCTTGTGCGGCGCCACGCGCGCGGCGACGAAGGCGATCAGCTCGCCGGCGTCGGCCTCGCCGCGCGCCACCACCACGGCCACGGGGACCTCGCCGTGGCGCTCGTCCGGGCGCCCCAGCACGGCGCACTCGGCGACCGCCGGGTGCTCGCCCAGCACCGCCTCGAGCTCGGCCGGCGCGACCTGCAGCGCGTCGACCTTGATCAGCTCCTTGAGGCGATCGACGACGAAGACGTTGCCGGCGGCGTCGACGCGGCCGAGGTCGCCGGTGCGGACCCAGCCGCCGGGGCCGACCGTCTCGGCCGTCGCCTCCGGCCGTCCCAGGTAGCCCGCCATCGTGGTCGGGCCGCGCAGCAGCAGCTCGCCGCCCTCCGCGACGCGCAGCTCGACGTTGGGCATCAGCCGCCCCGCCGAGCCCGGCACGGTGCCGAGCTCGCGGTCGGGCATCGTGCCCATGCCCGCGGTCTCGGTCAGGCCCCAGCCCTGGCCGACGGCGGCGCGCGGGAAGCGCTCGGCCACGGCCTCCTGCAGCGCGGCGCCGAGCGGCGCGCCGCCGCTCACGATCAGCTCGACGTCGGGCAGCTCGATCTCGGCACGGGCCAGGATCCGCATGACCGGCGGCGGCACGATGACGACCGTCACGCGATGCCGCCGGAGCGTCTCGAGGAAGCCGGCCGGCTCGAAGCGCCGGATGACCACGAGCGTCGCGCCGGCCGCCAGCGCGCTGCCGAGCGTGACGACGAAGCCAATCACGTGCGAGAACGGCGCGAGGGCGACCACGACGTCGTCGGGCGTCAGCCGCAGGCCGCGCGAGACCTGGCGCACGGCGGTGACGAGGCTCGCGTGCGTGAGCATCACGCCCTTGGGCAGGCCACTCGTGCCGCTGGAGTACGGCAGCAGCGCCAGGTCGTCGGGCGACACGGCCACCGGCGGCGCGTCCCCGCGCGCGACGAGCCCGGGCCCGACGTCGGCGGCGGTGAGCAGCAGCGAGGCGCCCGAGCCGGCGACCTGGCGCTCGACCTCGGAGGGCGTGGCGGTCACGGGGACGCCCGTCACGGCGCCGCCGAGCCGCATGGCGCCGAGCGCGATGCCGGCCCACGGCGCCGAGTTCGGCAGCTGGAGCGCGAGCACGTCGCCGGGGCCGAAGCCGCGGGCGGCGAGCGTGGCCGCGACGCCCTCCCGCATCCTCGACGCCGCGTGGCCACTCGTGGCCGACCGCGGCCCGGGCGTGAAAGATCGGCGAGATCGCGAGCGCGGCCGGCGTGTCGCGTCAGCTCGTCTACTTCCACTTCGAGAACCGCGCCGGCCTCCTCGTGGCCATGGCGCGGCACCACGACGTCCGCAGCGGGTTCGCCGAGCGCGCGCGAGGCGGCGGGCCTCGAGGCGCCGATCCGCGCCTGGCTGGCGTACCTCCCGGAGATCCTCCCGGTGGCCCAGGCGCTCGAGGCGGCGGTCCTGACCGGCGAGGACGGCGCCGAGGCGTGGCGGGACCGCATGGGCGCGCTGCGCGAGACGTTCCTCGACGCGATCGAGCGCGAGGGCGCCCTGCGGCCCGGCTGGACGGTCGACTCCGCGGCCGACTGGGTGTGGGCGCGGGTGCAGCCCGCGACCTGGCGCCACCTGGTCGTCGACCGGGGCTGGGACCCCGGCGATCTCGCGGCCCGCACGGTCGCCTCCGTTCGCGAAGAGATCCTCGCGAATGTTTAGTTCATATTGAGAGAAGGTTGGGATTATGCCCAGTGCGACGAACGTACCCTCATCGCACCCCTCCTCCAGAAACACTTGAGCCCGGCTCGCTCCCCTGAGCCGGGCTCTTGTGTTCTCTCGGTCGATCCTCCCCAGGATCTCCCTCTCTCCTCCTCAACCGCCGTTGGCGGCAAGTCGGTTGCGGGGCAAGGTAGCGCGTCCGGGACCTTTGTGCAATTCCGCTCTAAGTTTCGATTCGCAACCTGGTCGACGGAGTAGGGTCCCGGTCATCTTGCGCCCGTCGCAGGACACCCGCGAGGAGACCGTCGCCCGGCTGCGCCGCGGCTACGTCTCGGGGCGGCTCGGGACGGACACGTTCTCGCGCCGCATCGAGGGCGCCATGCGCTGTGACAGCAGCGCCGAGCTGCGCGGGCTGACGGCGGACCTGCCGGCCGCGCCGCCCGCCCGCTGGACGCGCCTGCGGGCGCTCTTCTCGCCGCCGACGCTCGCCCTGCCCGCCGACCTCGTGCACGCCCATGTCGTGATCGGGCGCTCGAGCGGCTGCCACCTCGTGCTCGGCGACGACACGGTGTCCCGCCGTCACGCCGAGCTGCGCCTGGAGGGCGGCCGCTGGCTGCTGCGCGACCTCGGCTCGGCCAACGGCACGCTGGTCAACGGCCGCAGGGTCGTCGAGGCCGAGGTCCGCCCCGGCGACGTCGTGCGCCTCGGCGGCGCGCGGCTGCGGCTCTAGTACCTAGGCCGCGGCGCGGCGCTCGCGGATCCGCACGGCCTCGATCCGGTTCTCGCGGACCGACTCCACGCGGATCGAGTAGCCGTTGTGCGTGATCGTGTCGCCGCGCTTGGGCAGCCGGCCGAGCTCGCCGAACACGAAGCCGCCGACCGAGTTGTAGGCGTCCGAGTCGACGGGCAGCTCGAGCCCGTAGTCCACGAGGTCGGTGATGGCCACGTGGCCGCGCACGAACCAGTCGCCGTTGGCGAGCCGCCGCACGGCGCCGCCGAGCGGGTCGGTCTCGTCGTCGATCTCGCCGACGACCTCCTCGATGATGTCCTCCACCGTGACGATCCCCGCGGTGCGGCCGTACTCGTCGATCACCACGGCGAGCGAGCTGCGCTGGCGCTGGAGATCGGCCAGCAGGTCGTCCAGCGGCTTCGTCTCGGGGACGATCGGCGCCTCGCGCACGAGATCGTCGATCCGGCCCTCGGGACCCTCGGTCAGGAGCAGCTGGGCGAGCGCGTTGGAGTGCACGATGCCCTTCACCCGGTCGTGGTTCTCGTCCTCGGTGACCACCAGGCGCGTGTGGCCGGACGACACGCAGCGCCGCAGCGCGGTCTCCACGTTCTCCGAGAGGTCGACGGTCACCACCGCCGGCGCGGGCGTCATGACCTGGCGCGCCTGCTGCTCGTGCAGGTGGAAGACGCCGGTCAGCATGCTCGCCTCGCCCGGGTCGAGCTGGCCGCCGGTCAGCGATTGGGCGATCAGCACCTTGAGCTCCTGGGGCGAGCCGCCCTCCTCGTACTCGTTGGTGGCCCTGATGCCGACCACCCGCAGCATCGCGTTCGAGGCCGCGTTGAGGACGTGGATGAACGGGCTGAACGCCTGGGTGAAGAGGTGCAGCGGGCGGGCGATCCGGCGCGCCGTCGCCTCGGCCCGGTTGATCGCGAAGATCTTCGGGACCTGCTCGCCGATCGTGATGTGCAGCGAGGTCGTGATCAGGTAGGCCAGGCCGAAGGAGATCGCCAGCGACACGCCGTGCGGGACCCCCTCACCGAGCAGGTCCTCGATCAGGTCGGCGACCGCCGGCTCGCCGAGGAAGCCGATGCCCAGCGAGGTGAAGGTGATCCCGAGCTGGCAGGCTGCCAGGTAGCGTGACAGCTCCTCGAGCTGGCGCAGCACGAGCTTCGCGCCGCGGGTCCCGGCCTCGGCCTCCTCCTCCATCCGCGAGCGCCGGACGCGCACGAGCGCGAACTCCGCCGCGACGAAGAAGCCGTTGAGCAGCACCAGCACGAAGACCGCCAGCAGGAGCAGGACGGTCATCGGCGGTCCGCCGGTGGCGCGCGGAGCGCGCCGCTACTTCGGGATTCGTCGTCGTCGTCGTTCATCAAGGCGACGCGGCGAATGGTAGCGGGAGAACGGCGTGGGGCCCGCCGCGGGTGCGGCGGGCCCCTTTCTGCCGTTCAGGCGCGGCAGAAGCCCCGGCTCATCGGACCAAGGAGACCTTGACCGACTTCACCGCCGAGGACAGGCGCATCACGCGGACCGTCCTGTTGGTCCGCACGCTGCGGGTGGCCTTGAGGACCTTGCCGCTCGTGAGGCGCAGCCGGATGGCCAGCTTCGCCCTGCTCGCGGAGGACCGCACCTTCACCTGCAGATAGCGCATCGTGCCGACCCGGATCACCCGGGCCTTCGAGAGGCGCGCCTTCCTGGCGGCCGAGTTGGCGTCCCTCGTCGCGCCCAGGACACGCTGGTCCGGGCCGACGGTCTGGACGACCTGGGCCGGGCTCGGGGGGTTGGAGCCCGGACCCGTGGCCGGTTCTCCAGCGCCCCGCACAACAGCTCGTGCGGTTGCGCGATGACCAGCCGGACCTCGTCGCTCGACCGCATGAGGCTTCGACACTACGAACATCTCGGGGTGTGCGGAAGGGGAGGTTTCTACCGTACTGTCACCGCGATTACTGAGCGATCTTCCGTTAAATTCCGTCGATCTCCGGGGCCGCCTGGAAGTCCGTCCATATCCTGTGCCCGATGCGGATCGTCTCGCTCGTTCCCTCTGCCACCGAGATGCTGTTCGCCCTCGGGGTCGGCGACGAGGTTGCCGCCGTGACCCACGAGTGCGACCACCCCGTCGAGGCGCTCGACCTGCCCAAGGTCACGCGCGACGTGATCGGCCCCGGCCTGCCGCCGGACGAGATCGACCGCGCCGTCCGCACCCTCACCGAGCAGGGGCTGAGCATCTACGAGCTCGACGAGGATGCCCTGCGGCGCCTGCAGCCGGACCTGATCGTCACCCAGGCCCTCTGCACGGTCTGCGCCGTCTCGTACGACGACGTGCGGGCGGTGGCCGATCGCCTGGACTCGCGGCCCGCGGTCGTCTCGCTGGACCCGCACACGCTCGGCGAGATGCTCGGCGACGTCCGCACGCTCGCCCAGGCCACCGATCGCAAGGACGCCGGCGTCGACCTCGTGCAGGACGCCGCCTCGCGGATCGACCGCGCGCGGCTGGCCACCCGCGCCGCCCGACCGGTGACCGTCGCCGCGCTCGAATGGCTCGACCCGGTGTTCGTGGCCGGCCACTGGACCCCGCAGCTGATCGAGTACGCGGGCGGGCAGGACCTGCTGGGGTTGCCCGGAGAGCCCTCGGAGCGGCGCAGCTGGGACGACGTCCGCGCGGCGCGGCCGGAGGTCGTGATCGTCATGCCCTGCGGCTACGACGCCGAGCGCGCGCTCGAGGAGGCCTACGACTACGGCGACGAGCTCGAGTCGATCGGCGCCCGCCGGGTCGTGGCCGTCGACGCCGCGGCGTACTTCTCCCGACCGGGTCCCCGGCTGGTCGACGGGCTCGAGCTGCTCGCCCACATCCTCCACCCCGACCGGGTGCCCGAGGCGCCGGCGCGGGTGCTCGAGGTCGTGCTCTAGAACCCGAGGCTGGCGGCCTTGGAGTCGGCGACGATGAACGCGCCGATCACCGAGACCACGCCGATCGCGACGCAGGCGAGGATGGGCAGCAGGTCGCCGCGGCTCCTCGCCCCGATGCGCTCGATCGCGAGCGCCGCGAGCGCGCCGCCGACCAGTCCGCCGACGTGGCCGCCGATCGAGATGTGCAGGCCCGGCGCGAAGAAGGGGAACGCGAGGTTGATGAGGATGATCGGGCCCAGGCCGGAGCGCCAGGGATCGACGCCGCGCGACCGCTGGAACACGAACGCGGCGGCCATCAGGCCGAACACGGCTCCCGAGGCGCCGACCGTCGACCGGTTGGGCTCGGCGAAGATGAGCGCGCCGAGCGAGCCGGCGAGCAGCGAGGCGAAGTACAGCGCCACGAACCGCTTGTTGCCGAGCAGGGGCTCGAGCATCGTGCCCAGCCAGTACAGGGCGTACATGTTGAGGCAGGATGTGGAGCGGGCTGACGCTGTGCAGGAAGCCGCCGGTGATCAGCCGCCACCAGTCGCCCTGGGAGACGCCGATCAGCTGGCCCTGGTCGGACGCGCTGATGGCCACGAGGGCGAAGTCGACGTAGACCGGTCCGCCGCTGCCGCCCGACGCGATCAGGCCGATGTAGAGCGCGACGTTGATCGCGATCAGCACGTACGTGACGGTCGGCTGCGCGTAGATGTTGCGCACCGTGCGCACGGGCGTCTTCTGCCGCGAGCACTCCGGGCAGCGCATGCCGACCGGCGTCGCGGTCATGCAGTCGGGGCAGATCGGGTTGCCGCAGTTCGAGCAGGAGACGCCCGTCTCGCGGCCGGGGTGGCGGTAGCAGACGGCCATCTCGGCCGGTGAAGATAGCGCGGCGTCTTTAGGAAAGCTCAGCGGCCATCAGGAGGTCGCCGGTGGGCGCGTCGGAGCCGCCCGTGCGGCTCGTCCGTGATCAGCACCTGGTCCACGTCGTCGACCGAGCCGGGGATGGCGGCCATGGCCGAGCCGTCGCTGCGGGGCATGAACAGGACGTCCGTGGGCTGCGGCGTGGCGCCGCCCTTGGGCATGAGCCAGACCTCGTAGACACGGCCCTCCGGCGGCGCCGGCAGGTTCTCGGCGACGAGCGTCGCCTTGTCGCCGTCGACCTCGAGCATGCGCTCCCGCGCGGTCGAACTCGTAGGTCTGCGTGCCGCTGCCGCGTCGAGCAGGGCGCCCGCGAGCACGCCGGCGATCAGCAGCGCGGCCGCGACGGGCGCGAGCCGCCAGCCGCTCAGCCACGAGCGCTTCTCGCGCGCGGCGGGCGGGCTCCGGGCGGTCGGCCTCGGCGCCCGGTCTGGGCGAGCAGCGCGGCCTCGCGCTCCACCTCGGCCATGATCCGGTCCTTGAGCGCCGGCGGCGCGAGCATCGGCGGCGACGCCATCGGCAGCGCCTCGGCGGCCGGCCGCAGCTCGTCGACCTCCTCGCGGCACTCCGGCGCAGGTCTCGAGGTGCGCCTCGAAGGCCTGGCGCTCGTCGGCCGCCATCGCGTCCAGCACGTAGGCGCCGGCGAAGTCCTCCCAGCGTGCGTGATCGTTGCTCATACGGCGACCTGGCCCTCTCCGAGCGCTCCGCGCATCTTCTTCAATCCGAGCCGCATGCGTCCCTTGACCGTGCCGACCGGCGCGTCGAGCATGTCGGCGATCTCCGTGTGCGTGAACCCGCCGAAGTACGCGAGCTCGATCACCTGCGACTGGTCGGCCGGCAGCGAGGACAGCGCGCCCCGCACGGTCCCGGCCTCCTCGCGGCGGGCGGCCTCCACGTCGGTCCGCTCGCGCGCCTCGAAGCGCTCCTCGATGCCCTCGTCGCCGGCCCGGCGCTTGTTCGTGCACCGTGGCGCGGCGCAGCGCGTCGATCGCGCGGTGGTGGACGATGCCCAGGACCCACGTGCGGACCGAGCCGCGCGCGCGGTCGTAGCGGGCGCCGGAGCGCCACAGCGACAGGAAGGCGTCCTGCGTGACGTCCTCGGCGCCGGAGCGCGTGCCCATCATCCGGTACGCCAGCGAGAACGCGGCGGAGGAGTGGCGCTCGTAGATCACCTCGAACGCCCGCGCGTCACCGCGACGCACGAACTGCATGACGTCTTCGTCGGCGAGGGATCGCAGGTCGACGCCCATGCCCGGTACTTCGTATCAGGATGGAAGCCGGATCACCGCGACACGTCATTGAAGACGCGGAGCGCCTCGCGCCCGGCGTCTCGCAGCGTGCCCGCGGCCAGCTCGAACGTGTTGCGCGAGACGGCGCGGCGCTTGTGGCGCTTGTTGCGGGTGCGGAGCAGCACGAGGCCGGCCGCGGCGCCGGTGCCGATGACGACCGCGGCTGCGGGGCCGAGCGCGGCCCGCGGCCAGTTGCGCGGATCGCGCATCGCGCTCAGCTCCCAGGCCTCGAGCTCGTCGGCCGCCAGCTCGACCAGCGAGCCGAGCGTGGTCTGCAGCCGCATGTCCAGGTCCTCAGGCGGCTCGACGGGCGCGAGCGCCTGGCGCAGCCGCACCTCGAAGTCCCAGGTCTCGCTCATATCGCCTCAGTACCCGCCTCGGCCTGTACCAGCTCCTCGAGCTGCCGGATGGCGCGATGGATCAGCACCTTCGTGGCGCCGTCGGTACGGCCGAGCGCCCGCGCGATCTCGCGATTGTCCATCCCCAGCGCGAAGCGCATGATCAGCGCCTCGCGGCGATCGTCCGGGCAGCCGTTGCACGCATTCGAGGATTCGATTGAGGTCCTCGCGATCCTCCACCAGGTCCTCGGTCGTGTGCAGCTCGGGCAGCGCTCCCGCGTCGTCGATCGTCGTCTGCGGACGGCGCGACCGGTCGCGGTAGTAGTTGGCGGCCAGGTTGTGCGCGATGCGGATCAGCCACGGCCGCAGCGGACGGCCCTGCGACTCGCGCTGCGCGCGCTCGAAGTGCCGGTACGCCTGCAGGAACGTCTGCTCGGTGAGGTCCTCGGCGTCGTGGTGGTTGCCCACCCGGTAGTACGAGTACGAGTAGACGTCCCGCAGATGGGCTCGGTACAGCTCCGTGAAGGCCGCGTCGAGGCGAGCCTTGTCGGTTGCGGGCTCCATCGCGCACGGACACTATCCCTAGGCGGCGCGGGCCGCCTTGGCCTTCTTCTTCTTGGGCGCCGTGAGCGACGAGGTGAACCGCGCCGGCTCCACCCGCCCCTCGATCAGCCCGGCCAGCGAGCCGAGCACCGGAGCGTCGACCCCGGCATCGCGCACGCGGGCGGCGAGCAGCGGGACGGAGTCGACCGCCTCGGCCGTCTGCCCGAGCGCGCCGCATGATCTCGTCGCCGGCCATGCCCTGGGCGAGCAGCTCGCCCGCGCGGCGGTTGCGCGAGCCGCTCGACAGCATCGTGGCGACGAGGTCGCCGGTGCCGGCGAGGCCGGCGAACGTCTCGGGCTGGGAGCCCGACCGGCGGGCGTAGGCGTCGATCTCGGCGAAGACCTTGCCGGCCGCGGCGCCGGCGGCGTTGGGGCCGGCGCCGCCGGCCGCGGCGGCGGCGAGGGCGGCGGCGTTCTTCGCGCAGCCCGCGAGCTCGACCCCGATGAGGTCGGTCGTGGAGACGACGTCGAACCCGGCGGCGGCGAGGGCGTCGCCGACCTGGCGCGAGAACGCCTCCTCGTGGGTGGCGAGGACGAGCGAGGCGCCGGCGTCCAGCGCTGCCTTGGCGTGCGCGGGGCCGCCGAGGGCGCCGACGGCCCAGGACTGGACGCGCTCGCTGACGAAGGCGGACGGCAGCGTGCCGAGCGGCGGGACCAGGCCCTTGGACATCACCAGCACGCCGGTCCGGGGCGCGATGCCGCCGGCGTGGGCGGCCACCGTGGCGGGCAGCGCGGCGGCCGGCACGGCGAAGCAGACGAGGTCGTGGCGCGAGAGCTCGAGGTCGGCGGCGCGGACAGGCGTGACCGCCTTCGGCAGCGGCACGCCCGGCAGGTAGCGCTCGTTGGCGCGCGCCTCGGCGAGCTCGAGCGCCTGCTCCTGCGTGCGCGTGCCGAGGTCGACCTCGAGGCCCGCGCGGGCGAGCATGACGGCGACGCTGGTGCCCCACGAGCCGGCGCCGATGACGGCGGCGCGGCGCAGCGGCGGCAGGCCGCCGAGCCACTCCCACTGGAGCATCACGTTCGGCCACACGCGGTCGGTCACGGCGGCGGCGAGCTGCGGCGAGGGGTTCTCGACCTTGGGGAAGGTGAGCGGGCGGCCGATGCGGATCCGCACCTTGTGCGGGCGGATGCGCCAGCCCTTGCGGACCGCCTCGGTCCCGAACACGGCGAGCGGGCACGATCGGGGCGCCGGTCTCGAGCGCGAGGCGGCCGAGGCCGCGCTTGGGACGCCCGAGCGCGCCCGGCCGGATGCGCGTGCCCTCGGGGAAGATGAGGACGCAGTCGCCACGTTCGAGGATCGCGCGGGCGGTCTCGAGCATGTCGCCGTCGGCCGCGCCGCGGCTGACCGGGAAGGCGCCGAGCGAGTTGAGGAACCAGCCGACTAGCCGGTGCCGGAACAGCTCCTCCTTGGCCACGTAGTAGAGCGGGCGGCGCGCGATCGTCCCGATCACGAACGGGTCGAGGAACGAGCGGTGGTTGGACGCGAAGATCACCGGGCCGGTCGTCGGGATGTGCTCGCGGCCGATCCGCGACATCCGCCAGTAGAGGTGGGCGAACGGCTGGAACACCGCGCGGGTGAGCCAGTAGACGATCGGGTTCACGCCGTGTTCGCGGGCGCGGGCGTGCAGGCGGCTGTGGTCGGCGCGTGCCGAGGTTTTCTCCCTCACATAGAGCGGTACCCGGGTCGACGGGGCTCGTTACAGTGCCCCCATGGCCTTGGATGCGACACGCACTCTGCGCGGCGCGCTCGCCGGCGGCATCGGCGCCGCCGTGTGGCTCGCCCAGCAGCCGCTCGACCGGCGCGTGTTCGGCGTCGACCACGACGACGCGGAGCTGCTCGGCCGCCTCGTGGCCCGCGGCCGCCCCGAGGCGCAGGCGGTCGGCGTGGCGCTCCACCTGCAGAACGGCGCGGCGTTCGGCGCCCTGTACGCGCAGGTCGCGCCCAGCCTGCCCGTGCCCGCCTGGCTGCGCGGCCCGCTCGCCGGCCTGCTCGAGCACGCCGCGACTTGGCCGGCGATGGCGCTGATCGACCCGACGCTGTTCCGCGACGGCCGCGCGCCTTCGCGCAGTCGGCGTGGCGGCACGCGCTGTTCGGCCTCGTGCTCGGCGAGCTGGAGCGGCGGCTCAACCCGCCGGCGGTGGAGCTGAGTCCCCGTGGACGAGGCGGCGGTGGCCTCCAACGGCCACGGCTCGGCCGCGCACCTGGTCGCCGGGTAGCGCCGGGACGAACTTCCGCTTGTAGGGAGGGTGAGCGGGGCTCCGCGGGCGGTCGTGTTCCGCGATGCGCGACGACCGGCGCCGATTTGGGCTCCCAGCGGGCCGCGGCGCCGATTCGTGGCGACTTCTGGTCGCATAGCGACCACAACTCGCCACGGACTTTGCGCCGGCCGCGTCGCCTTCCGCGATGCGGGATCGCGCCACCCCTCTGGGCCCTCCCTCAATGCCGAAGTTCGTGCCGCCGCGGCGGGCTCAGCGCGCGACAGCGAGGCGGGCCAGCACCGGCCCGAACTGCTGCGCGACGACGCGCGCCCGGTCCACCTCGGCGCTCGTGAACGCCTGCGGGTGGATGCGGTAGACCTCGACCAGCGCGCGCTGGCCGCGGGCGACGCGCACCGGGACCATGAGCACTGCGCCGTAGCCGAGCCGCTCGAGCTCGGCGATCTCGGTCGGGTCGCTCTCCGGGTCGCCGACCACGACCTGGCCCGGCGATGTGAACTCGTCGAGCAGGCGCTCGGTGGCGGGGAAGTCGGCCAGGTCCCAGCGCTCGCCCGGCGCGTCGTTGTTGTCGGAGAGCAGCTCCAGCGCGCCGTCGACGACCCACATCAGCGAGACGTCCTCGGCGCCCAGCAGGCTCGGCGGCGCGGCGGCCGGCGGTGGCCAGCTCGGCCGTGTCGGTGACGTCGGCGAGGTCGTCGCCCAGCTCGGCGAGCGTGCGCGCCCAGGCGGCGCCGCCGCGGACGGCGGCGGCGGCGACGCGCACGCCCTCGCGGACGTCGGCGGTGGCGGCGATCTCCGGGCTCAGGCCCGGCCCAGGCACCGGCGCGGCCGCGCGAGCGCGTAGCCCTGCGCGTAGGTGGCGTCGAGGTCGGCGAGCGCGCGCAGGTCGGCGAGGTCCTCGACGCCCTCGCCGCAGACCGCGGCGCCGGTGGTGCCGGCGAACGAGACGAGCGCCTCGAGCAGCGCGTAGCGGGAGGGGTCGTTGTGCGCGCCGTGCACGAGCGAGCGGTCGACCTTGAGGATGTCGGGGGCGACGCGGATGAGCTGCTGGAGGCCGGCGTAGCCGGCGCCGGCGTCGTCGAGCGCCACGCGGGCGCCGCGGCGCGCGCAGCTCGGCCAGGCAGCCCTCGAGCGCGTCGTCGGCGGTGAACAGCTCGTGCTCGGTGAGCTCGATGACGATGTCCGAGAGGTCGTCGGGCAGGACGTCGGCGACCGGCGGCGCGAGCAGCGCGACGGGGCTGACGTTGAGGGCCAGGAACGTGCCGGCCGGGCGGTCGCGGGACGGCGAGCGCGGCGCGCAGCGCGAGCGCCTCGAGCTCGGCGCCGAGGCCGCAGCGGTGGGCCTGGGCGAACCACTGGTCGGGACGGCGGACGGGGTCGCCGTCGATGCGGGCTGAGCGCCTCGTAGCCGCAGACGCGGCCGGTGGCCAGCTCGAGCACGGGCTGGAAGACGGGGCGGATCGCGCCGTCGCCGCGGCGCAGCAGCGCCTCGACCTCGCTGCGCTCGTCGGCGCGCGACGGGCGGGCGGCGAGGTTGGCGCGCGTAGCGGCGGGTCTGGCGGCGGCCGGCGTGCTTGGCGGCGTACAGGGCGGCGTCGGCGCGCTCGAGCAGCTCGGCGGCCTCCTGCGCGTCGTGCGGGAAGGTCGCGACGCCGGCCGAGCGACTCGAGCCGGCGGCGGCCGACCAGCACCTCGGCGAGCGCGGCGCGGGCGCGCTCGGCGGCCTCGGCCGCGGCCTCGCCGCCGACGCCGGGGAGGACGAGCACGAACTCCTCGCCGCCGAGGCGGCCGACGGCGTCGCCGGCGCGGACGACGGAGCGCAGCTTGGCCGCGGCGGCGGCCAGCGCCTTGTCGCCCTCGGCGTGGCCGTGCGAGTCGTTGATGCGCTTGAAGTGGTCGAGGTCGACGACGGCGACGCTGAGCGGGGCGCCGGTGCGCGCGGCGGCCTCGATCTCGCGCCGCAGGAGCTCCTGCGAGCCGCGGTGGTTGAGCAGCCCGGTGAGGCCGTCGGTGGCGGCCTGGCGGCGCAGGTGCTCGCGCTGGCGGGCGGCCTCGTAGGCGAGCGCGGCCATGGTGGCGAAGCGCTCGACGAGCGCGACCTCGGCGTCGGTGAACGCCCGGTCGTCGCCGGTGCGGTAGACGTTGAGCGTGCCGACGACGCGGTCGTGGGCGAGCAGCGGCACGCAGACGAACGCCTCGTCGTCGTCGTCGGTGCCGGGCACGACCGTGCTGATGGTGTCGAAGCGCGTGTTGGGCACGTTGCGCGTGCGGCGGTTGCGGACCACCCAGCCCGTCGTGCCGTGGTCGACCGAGAGCGACTCGGACATGATCTCCTCGCACCCAGGCGCCGAGCGCGAACACGGGCCGCAGGCTCGTGCCGTCCGCGTCGACCTCGTAGACCGTGAGGTCGTCGTAGGGCAGCAGCGCCTGCAGGTGGTGCGCGATGCGCCCGAGCGTGTCCTCGAGCGAGTCGGCGGCCAGGATCCCGGCTGCGGCATCGATGAGGGCGTCCAGCGCAGTGCCGCCCCTCTGCGCCGGGGTCTGCTGGGCGATCACACCAGGGATATCGACCCGTTGGGGTGGGTTCTTGACCGCTCGTTGCAGTCGTGTGCAGTCCCAACGTCAACCCCGCTGGGTGGGGAGCTGGTGAGCGGGCCGCGGCCTCGATCTCGGCGGGCGTGCTGGGTAGGGGTCGCTATGCGGCCGCTGAGTCAGCACACCCTCCGATCCCGCCTCCCTGATGCCGCAGTTTCGGACCCTCACCGACGTCACTGTTAGGGCACCCTAAGAATTCTGATACCTTCGGTCGGAATTGCCATGACCGACCGCGATGGGACACGACGACAGGCAGGGAGGGTTCGAACGACTGCTCGAGGGCGCGTGCTGCCCGGCGCCCGGCGAGATCCTGCTGGCGATCGCGGGCGGAGTTCCGCACCGTCGACGCCGCGCGCGTGAGCTTCCGGCTCGACGAGCTCGCGCGCAGCGCTGTTCGACGCGCCGCCGGCGCGCGAGCCGCGGCACGGCGGCGCACTGCCTCGCCACGCTGCTGACCGACGAGCTGCGGCCTGCGCAGCGACGAGACGTCGCTCGAGGGCCTGTGGCTCGACTCGGCGCTGCAGCGCCGCGCCGGCCACCCGCTCGCGCTCGCCGTGATCGCGGCGGAGATCGGCCGCCGGGCGGGCATCCCGGTCGGCGTCTGCTCGACCGCCTGGGGCTGGTACGCCGGCATCGGCGAGCCGGAGCGGCTGTGGCTGATCGACCCCGCCACCGATCCCGGGCCCGACGCCCGAGGGCCCGGTCCGCAGCCACTGCGGCCACGAGGTCGCGTTCGCGGCGCTCACCGGCGTCTACGCGCGCCTGGTGCGCGACGGCGACGGCGTCGGCGCCCACCGCGCCGCCAGGCTGCGCGGGCGGCTGCCGGTCGCGCGCCACGACCCGCGCTCCTCCTAGACTCCGACCTTCCGCGCCGGAGTAGCTCAGCTGGTAGAGCAACGACCTTGTAAGTCGTAGGCCAGGGGTTCGAGTCCCCTCTCCGGCTCTACGAGGAGTCGTTGTCGGGCTGGGCCGGGTCGGGCTGCGCGCAGCCACTGCACGATGTGGTGCTTCTCGATCAGGAAGGCGGTGTCGGCCAGCTGCGCCGACTCCCGTCCCGAGCGGCCGAGCCGCGGCCCGCGGCGCTCGGTGAGCCGGAAGGTCGCCACCACGTAGGAGCCGCTGCCGCGCACGGCCGCGACCAGCTGCGCCCCGCACGGCAGGCCGCGGTTGAAGTCGCGGACCGCGCCGAGGCTCGGCAGCGTGCGCTGCGGGTTGGTCCCGTCGAGCACGGTGGTGGGCACGGCGAAGAAGCCGCCGCCTGTTCGACGTGGCCGGCGCGGAGCGCGTCGGCCCAGCCCCGGATCACCTTGACCTCGCCGCGGGTCGGCTTGCCGACGCCGCTCGGGCTCCTTCTCGTCGCCGCCTCGACCTCGCGCGACGATCAGGTCGTCGGTGCCCGGCGTGGTCAGGCTGAAGCGCTCCTCGTCGCTCATCGACGCCGCACGCGGCCAGGCCCGAGTGCGAGCAGCGGCGCGATCCACGCGAGGCGACGCATGGCGCGATCTTCGGCAGAGGCTCAGCGGTCCAGCGGGCGGCCGACCGCCGCCGGCGGGATCGACCGTCCGACCACGCCCGCCACGGCGATCAGCGTGATCACGTACGGCAGCGCCTGGAAGAGCGTCGCCGCCGACTCGGAGAACACCGGCAGCCGCTGCGCGAGCGCGCTGAAGAACCCGAACAGGCACGCGAAGACGAGCGCGCCGGTCGGCATCCAGCGGCCGCAGATGAGCACCGCCAGCGCGATGTAGCCGCGGCCCGCGGTCATGTTCTCGCCGAACGACCCGACGAAGCCGATCGAGAGGTAGGCGCCGCCGATGGCGGCGAGCATGCCCGGAGATCGCCACGGCCACGTAGCGCACGCGGACCGGCGACACGCCGGCCGTCTGCGCCGCCAGCGGGTTCTCGCCCACGCTGCGCAGCCGCAGGCCCATCGGCGTGCGGAAGACGACGATCCACGTGAGCAGCACGGTCAGCAGGCCGAGCCAGATGAGGATGCTCATCCGGCCCGATCACGTCCCCGACGAACGGGATGTCCTCGAGCAGCGGGATCGTCACGTCGGGCGCGCGCGGGATGTTGTCCGGCGTGCCCTCGGTGCCGTAGATGCTCACGAAGAAGAAGCCGGTGATGCCGACGCGCGAGGAAGTTCATCGCGAAGCCCGAGACGATCTGGTCGGCCCGCAGGGTCACCGAGAAGAGCGCGTGGAGCAGCGCCAGGGCGATGCCGGACGAGCATCCCGATGAACAGGCCGATGACCCACGAGCCGGTCTCGACGGCGCCCCACAGGCCCCAGAACGCGCCCATCAGCATCATGCCCTCGAGGCCGATGTTGATGACCCCGCTGCGCTCGGAGAACAGCCCGCCGAGCGCGGCGAAGAGCAGCGGCGTGGCGTAACGGAGCATCGCGGCCAGCAGCGCCGACCAGACGAACACGCGCTCGAGGTTCTCGGCGCCCGACTTCGTCGCCGCGATGCCGAGCGGCGACGCGCGATCACGGCCGCGGCGACCGCGCCCCAGCCGATCCGCTTCTCGCCGCCGCGCATCGCCCAGACGCCGCAGGCCACCGCGGCGATGCCGAGCAGCACGGTCGGGACCGGCGAGCGGATCGTGAGCGGCGGCAGCGCGACGAAGAGCGCCAGGAAGGCCAGCGCGACGCCGAGCCAGCCGATCCGCGCGGGCCGTGACGAGCCCTCCGCGCTCGGCGTCCGGCTCGACAGCGGGGGCGGGCGTGGCGACGGTGGTGCTCATACCGGCACCTCCGGCGGGGGGCGCCGCCGCGCCGGCGCAGCTTGCCGCGCAGCCGCCACAGGTAGACGACGAGGATGTCGGCGCTGACCAGCAGGATCACCAGGCCCTGGATGATGCAGGTGAGGTTGACGGCCAGGGCGGGCTCGAACACCGTCGGGTCGAGGTTGCGCACCGACGTGCCGGTGACCAGCGCGCCGAAGAACAGCGCCGAGAACAGCGATGCCGACCGCCGTGTTGCGGCCGAGCAGCGCGACCGCGATGCCGAGGAAGCCGATCGGTGCTGATCTGGACGTCGTTCGTCGCCACCCGGAACTGCCAGCCGAGCACGTCGAGCGAGCCGGCCAGGCCCGCGAACAGGCCGCAGATGGCCATCACGAGCACGTAGTTGCGGCTCACCGAGATGCCGGCCGAGCGCGCCGCCTCCGGGTTGAAGCCGACGGCGCGCACCTCGTAGCCGAGCCGCGTGCGGTTGAGCAGCACCCAGAACACGAGCAGCATCGCCAGCGCGATGAACAGGCCGACGTGCAGGCCCTGCAGCTCCGGATCGCCCCAGAAGACCGGCAGCTTCGCGTTCTCGGCGATGTCGTTGGACACCGGGACCGACGTGTCGGTGTCGCTCTGCAGCGGCCCGCCGAGGCCGAAGAGGAACATGCCGGTCCAGAGCGCGATCCAGTTGAGCATGATCGTCGAGATCACCTCGTGGGCGCCGGCGAACGCCTTCAGCGCGCCGGCGATCGCGCCCCACGCCGCGCCCCCCAGGCAGGCCGCGACGATCGCGAGCACGATGTGCGGCACGGCGGCCATGTCCTGGAACGAGGAGCCGACCCAGACCGCGAAGTAGGTGCCGACGAGGTACTGGCCCTGGCCGCCGATGTTGAAGAGGCCGCAGCGGAACGCGAAGGCGACGGCGAGGCCCGTGAGGATCAGGGGCGTCGTCGAGATCAGCGTCTGCTGGAGGTTCAGCTCGGCGATGACCCGGTCGTCGCCGCTGATCCACGGGAAGAACCAGTTGAGGCCGGTGCCGTCGAAGATCGCCTTGTAGGTCTCGATCGGGTTCCCGCCCGTCGCGAGCACCACGAGCCCGCCGACGAAGAACGCGAAGATGACCGTGATGATCGGCGTGATGATCCCGCCGCCGCGGAGGTAGGTCGACAGGCGACCGGCGACGGTGACGGGTACCGCGGTGTCTGGCGGCTCGGCGCTCAAGCCGCGGCCTTCTTGCGGCCGCCGCCGGTCATGGCGACGCCGAACTCCTCCTCGGAGGACGACGGGTCGAGCTCGGCGACGATCTCGCCCTCGTAGATCACGAGCGCGCGGTCGCTGAGCGACCGGATCTCCTCCAGCTCGAGCGAGACGAGCAGGATCGCGCGGCCCTTGTCGCGCTCCTCGACCAGCCTGCGGTGCACGAACTCGATGGCGCCGACGTCGAGCCCGCGCGTCGGCTGCGCCGCGACGAGCACCTTCGGGTCCGACGAGATCTCGCGGGCGATCACGACACTTCTGCTGGTTGCCGCCCGACAGCGACGAGGCGAGCGTGTCGGTCTCGCCGCCGCGCACGTCGTACTCCTTCAGCAGGCCGCGCGCACGGGCGGCCATCCGCTTCGGGGAGAGCCAGGCCCCAGCGCGCCATGTCGGGCTTGCGGTAGCCGTGCAGGGAGATGTTCTCGGCGAGGTCGAACTGGAGCACGAGGCCGCGCCGGTGGCGGTCCTCGGCGATGTGCCCGACGCCCGCGTCGATCATCTCGCGCGGGCTGTCGCCGGTGACGTCCTGGCCGTCCACGAGCACCTGGCCGGCTCAGGGCCGGGCGGAGGCCGGTGATGACCTCGATCAGCTCGCTCTGGCCGTTGGCGTCGACGCCGGCGAGGCCGACGATCTCGCCGGCCCGCACCTCGAAGCTCACGCCGCGCACGGCCGGCAGCTCGCGGTCGTCCACGGCCTCCAGGTCGCGCACCTCGAGCACGGGCTCGCCGGGCGTGTGCTCGGGCTTCTCCACCCGCAGCAGCACGTCGCGGCCGACCATCAGCGTGGCCAGGCTGCGCTCGGTGGCGCCCTCGGTGGGCACGGTGTCGATCTTCTTGCCCCGCCGCAGGACGGTCACCCGGTCCGCGATGTCGAGCACCTCGTTGAGCTTGTGCGAGATGAAGACGACCGACGTGCCCTCCGCCGTCAGGGTCCGCAGCACCTTGAACAGGTCCTGCGACTCCTGCGCGGTGAGGACGGCCGTCGGCTCGTCGAGGACCAGGACCTTGGCGCCCCGGAACAGCGCGCGGAGGATCTCCACGCGCTGCTGGGCGCCGACGCCGAGGTCCTCGACCTTCGCCTCCGGCCGTACCGCGAGCCCGTACTGCTCCGACAGCTCGCGGGTGCGCCTGACCGCCTGCTTGTAGTCGAGCAGCGGCCCGCGCGAGGGCTCGGTCCCCAGCACCAGGTTCTCGGCCACGGTCATGACCGGGACGAGCATGAAGTGCTGGTGGACCATGCCGATGCCCAGCCCGATCGCCCGCCTCGCGGAGTCGATCTTCACGGGCTCGCCGCCGAGCCTGATCTCACCCTCGTCGGGCTGGTGGAGCCCGTAGAGGACGTTCATCAGGGTCGACTTGCCGGCCCCGTTCTCCCCGAGCAGCGCATGGATCTCGCCGCGGCGGAGCTCGAAGTCGATCGCGTCGTTCGCGACCAGCGAGCCGAACCGCTTCGTGATCCCGCGCAGCTCGAGGGCGAGGCGCGTCGCCGGGCATCGGCGTGGTATCTCGCTGCGGCGGCTACTTGACCTCCGCCGGGATGTCGGTGATCTCGCCGTCGATGATCTGCTGCTTGATCTCCTCGATCTGATCGGCGAACGGCTGGCCGTCGGCGTTGATCTCGCCCAGGCCGACACCGTCGTTCTTGAGGTCGAAGAGCTGGTCCTCGCCGCCCGCGAAGGCGCCGTCCTGGACGGCCTTGGCCGTCTCGAACACGGCCACGTCGACCTTCTTCTGGGCCGAGGTGAGGATGTGCTCGCCCAGGTAGCCCTGGTCGGCGTCGACGCCGATGCCGAGCACGCCCTTCTCCTTCGCCGCGTCGAGCGCGCCGAGGCCGCACTGGCCGGCGACCTGGAAGACGACCTGCGAGCCCTCCGCGATCTGGTTCAGCGCGATCTCCTTGCACTTCGCCTGGTCGACGAAGTCCTGCGAGTAGCCGTTGAGCGTCTTGATGTCGGCCGTGACCTCCTTGGCGCCGGCCTGGTAGCCGGCGATGTAGGCGTCGACCGGCGGGATCTTCTGGCCGCCGACCGAGGAGATCACCTGGTCGCCGCCCTTCTCCTTGACGACCAGCGCCGCGAGGTAGCCGGCCAGGTAGCCGGCCTCGTTCTCCTTGAAGAGCAGGCCGCGCACGTTGGCGGGCTTGTCCTTCAGGCCGGCCTGCGGGAAGTCGATGATCGCGAAGTTCGTGTCGGGGAACTTCGTGGCGACGGTGTTGACGGCGTCCGCCATCAGGAAGCCGACGCCGACGACCAGGTCGTACTTCTGCTGGGCCAGGCGCGAGAGGTTGGGGACGTAATCGGCGTTGGACTTCGACGTCACGGCCTGCCCCTCGACACCCAGCTCCGACTTGGCCCGCTCGAGGCCCTCGTTGGCGAGCTGGTTGAAGGAGCGGTCGTTGAGGCCGCCGATGTCGGTCACGAGACCGACCTTGATCGCGGGCTTCTCCTCCGACTGCGACGAGCCGGACCCGCCGCCGGCCGGCTCCTCGGCATCGTCCTCGCCGCACCCCGCGGCCACGATCCCGAGTATGAGCACGAAAGCCGCCATGAGAATGGCGGCGAGGCTGCGCTTTGGCACTCACGTCCTCCAGAAGTAAAGGGTCCTGAGGCGGCGGCAGCCTAGTCGGTCAGTCGGCCGCCGGGGAAATCAGTCGTGCGAGCAGCCCCTCCTTAACCGCATCTTCCGCGAAACCGGCCTGCACGGCGAGCCGTGTGACCTGCACCAGCTGTTCCTCCTCAAAGCCGTGCCACTCACGCGCCACGGCGTACTCGGTGCCGATACTACAGCCGAAATAGGGCGGGTCGTCGGAGCCGAGCGTCACCCGCACTCCGGCCCCCCGGAGCGCACCAAGTGGATGGTCCTCGTAGGTGGGGAACAGTCCGAGCGCCACGTTCGAGCTCGGACACACCTCCAGCACGATCCCGCGCTCCGCCAGCTCGGCCACGAGCGAGGGATCCTCGATCGCCCGCACGCCGTGCGACATCCGCGTGATCGGCAGCTCGAGCGCCGCCCGGATCGAGGCCGGGCCGTCGTGCTCGCCGGCGTGGACGGAGCAGCCCAGGCCCGAGCCGGAGGCGATCTCGTACGCGCGTGCGAACTGCGACGCCGGCCACGCCGCCTCGTCGCCGACGAGGTTGAAGCCCACCACGTAGGGATGGCGGTCCTCGGCGTGGCGGCGGGCGATCGCCTCCGCCGCCTCGACCCCGAAGTTGCGGACGGCGGCGAGGAGGATCCGGGCCTCGATCCCGTGGGCGTCGCGGGCGTCGTCGATGCCCTGGGCGATGCCGCCGTAGTGGTCCTCGTCGGAGAGTCCGACCGCGGCGGCGTGGTCGGGCGAGGCGATCACCTCGACGTAGATCGCCCCCTCGCGGGCGCAGGAGGAGAGGTACTCGAAGGTGACGTCGCGGTAGTCCTGCGGCGTGCGCATGACGCTCGCGGCGAGGTCGTAGGTCTTGAGGAAGTGCAGGAAGTCGGTCCACTCGAACTCGTCGTCGCTCGCGAACACCCCGGGCGGGACCGCGAGGCCGTTGCGCTCGGCGAGCCGGCGGACGAGCGACGGCGGCGCCGTGCCCTCGAGGTGCACGTGCAGCTCGGCCTTGGGGACCGCCGTGTCGGGCGCGGGGACGATCACGAGATCCTCCCGCCGATCACGGGGCGCGCCGGCGGCGCCGCCTCGCCGACCTCGATCGCCGCGCGCAGGGCGGCGACGGCCTCGTCGGCGTCCGCCTCGGACGCCGCGTGGACGACGGCCAGCGGCCGGTCCGGCCCGACCTCGGTGCCGATCGCGGCGACCTCGGTGAGCCCGACCGCCGGGTCGATCACGTCGTCCTCGCGGCGGCGGTTGCCGCCCAGGCCGGTGACCGCGAGTCCCACGGAGCGGCAGTCCATGGCCGTGACGATTCCGGGCCGCTCGGGGGCCGCCTCCCGGGTCACGGGCGCCTGCGGCAGGTGCCGCTCCCAGGCCTCGAGGAAGTCGTGGGGACCGCCGAGGGCGGCGACCATCGACGCGAAGCGCTCGGCGGCCGCGCCGGAGCCGAGGGCGTCCTCGGCGGCCGCGCGGCCGTCCTCGGCCAGGCCGGCCTGCTCGAGCAGCGCCGCCGCGAGGGCGACGGTGACCTCGTGCAGGCGCGGCTCGCGCGCGCCGGTGAGGTACTCGATCGCCTCGCGCACCTCGAGGGCGTTGCCCGCCGTCGTGCCGAGGACCTCGTTCATGTCGGTCAGCAGCGCCACGGTCGGCAGGCCGGCGCCGCGCGCGACCTCCACCAGCGCCAGCGCCAGCTCGTCGGCGTCCTCGCGGGCGGCCATGAACGCGCCGGAGCCGAACTTGACGTCCATCACGAGCGCGTCGAGCCCCGCGGCGAGCTTCTTCGAGAGGATCGAGGCGACGATCAGCGGGATCGACTCGACCGTCCCGGTGGCGTCGCGCGTCGCGTAGAGCCGGCGGTCCGCGGGCGCCAGGTCGGCCGTCTGGCCGACGATCGCGCAGCCCGCCTCGTCGACGACCTTCCGCAGCCGGTCGAGGTCCGGCGTGCTCACGTAACCGGGGATGCTGTCGAGCTTGTCCAGCGTGCCGCCGGTGTGCCCGAGGCCGCGGCCGGAGATCATCGGCACGGCTCCCCCGCACGCGGCGAGGATCGGGGCGAGCATGAGCGAGACCTTGTCGCCGACGCCGCCGGTCGAGTGCTTGTCGATGACCGGGCGGTCGAGGTCCCACTCGAGCACCGTGCCCGAGCGGGTCATGGCGGACGTGAGCGCGACCCGCTCCTCGCCCTCCATCCCGCGCAGGAACATGGCCATCGCCAGCGCGCCGACCTGGGCGTCGGACAGCGAGCCGTCGGTGATGCCCGTCACGAGGAAGACGATCTCCTCGCTGCTCAGCGCGCGGCCGTCGCGCTTGCGGCGGATGACCTCAGAAGCGAGCACAGAACTCGATGATCAGCCGGGTCAGGTCCCCGGCGGCCTCGTTGGCGTAGCGCAGCGTCTGCTCGTGCGAGAGCGCCTCGCCGCCCATGCCCTCGGCGAGGTTGGTGATCGCGGAGACCGCGGCCACGCGCAGGCCGGCGTGGCGGGCGAGGATCACCTCGGGGATGGTCGACATGCCGACCGCGTCGGCGCCGAGCGTGCGGAACGCGCGGATCTCGGCCGGGGTCTCGAAGCTCGGTCCCGCGGTGGCGAGGTAGACGCCCTCGGCGAGCGTGATGCCGAGGTCCCCTGCGGCGGCGTGCAGCACCTCGCGCAGCTGCGGGTCGTAGGCGTCGCGCAGGCTCGGGAAGCGCGGGCCGACCGCGTCGTCGTTCGGGCCGGTGAGCGGGTTGACGCCGAGCATGTTGATGTGGTCGCCGATGGCCATCAGCGAGCCCGGGCCGACGTCGGGGCGCAGCGAGCCGGCGGCGTTGGTGACGAAGATCGCCTCCGCCCCGGCCGCCTTCAGCGCCCGCACCGGGCCGCGCATGGCGCCGGGGTCGCCGCCCTCGTAGACGTGCCGGCGGCCCTGCAGGACCGCGACCGGCAGCCCGCTGAGCGTGCCGAGGCCCAGCGTGCCGGCGTGGCCGTGGACGCTCGGCGCCGGGAAGTCGGGCAGCTCCGTGTACGGGATCGAGACCGCGTCCTCGAGCGCGTCGGCCACGGCGCCGAGGCCGGACCCGAGGATGATGCCCAGCCGCGGGGCGCGTTCGGCGATGACGTTCATCCTGGGAGGTGCTCCGGGCCGAAGGAACGGGGCAGCAGCTCCTCGAGCGTGACGGTCGAGCGAGCGCCGCCCGGCGAGCAGAGGTGCACGAGGCCGTCGAGCGGCATGAACTCCCGCAGCCGCTGGCGGCAGCCGCCGCACGGGACGCAGAGGTCGTCGCCGCTGGCGATGACCGCCGCCTCGAGCACGCGCGTGCGGCCCGCGGCGACGAGCACGCCGATGGCCGACGCCTCGGCGCACTGCCCCTGCGGGTACGCCGAGTTCTCCACGTTCGCTCCCGCGTGGATCGAGCCGTCCTCGGCGCGCAGCGCGGCGCCGACGAGGAAGCGCGAATACGGGGCGTGCGCGCGCTCCATCACCTCGCGGGCGGCGGCGACCAGCGCGTCGGCGCCGAGCAGCCGGTCCGAGTAGGAGTCGGTGAGCACCTCCTCGATGCCGAGCGCGGCCTGCAGGCGCGCGACCTTCTCGCGCTCGGGTCCGAGGTCGGACCCCGGGGGCGCGACGCCCTCGAGCTCGACGAAGCTCCCGAGGCCGGCCACCTCGTCGAGATGGATCCGCACGCCGTCCCACAGGAGCAGGTGGCGCTCCTTGTCGACCACGACGAGCGTCCCGAGCGCGTCGTGGAGCGACTCGCGCAGGTCGACGGGGTCCTCGACGCGGGTCAGCCGGTACCGGCTCTCGCGCGCCTCGGCGGCATCCGGGCGGTCGTACTGGATCAGCACGGCCCCTCCGGGCTCCTCCTCGCGCAGCTTCAGCCGGCCCGCCCGCGCGCGGAAGTAGGTGTCGCGCTGGCGGAGCACGCCGCGATCCTCGGCGCCCAGCTCGCGGCAGACGGCCAGCGAGCGCGCGGGGTCCGGATCGAACGCCTTCAGCTCGACGTTGCGCCGTGTGGCGGACACGCGGGCGAGCCTAGCGATCCGGCGAGACGGCCGGTGACTCTCCCGACGCGTGCGTGTAGGTTGCGCGGAGATGGAGGGGGTCACGGTCGTCGACCACGTGCTGCTGCGCCGCCTGGTGTCGATCCTGCGCGACCGCAACACGCCGCACGGCGTGTTCCGGCAGACGCTCGACGACGCGGCGATGATCCTGGCCTACGAGGCGATGCGCGGCCTGCGCCACGAGGAGTACGAGGTGCAGACGCCGCTCGAGGGCACGCAGGCGACGCGGCTGGCCGACGAGGTGGTGCTCGTGGCGATCCTGCGCGCCGGCCTCGGGCTGGTGGACGGCTTCCTGCGGCTGGTGCCCGACGCCCGCGTCGGCCACCTCGGCATGTACCGCGACGAGGAGGCACTCCGGCCCGTCGGGTACTACGAGAACATCCCCTCCGGGGTGGCCGAGGCCGAGGTCTTCGTGGTCGACCCGATGCTCGCCACGGGCGGCAGCTCCGTCCAGGCCATCGCCCGCATGAAGCGCGCGGGCGCGCAGCGGATCAACTTCGTGTGCCTGGTCGCCGCCCCCGAGGGCGTCGAGGCCCTGCACGCCGCGCACCCCGAGGTACCGATCCTGACCGCCGCGCTCGATCGCGAGCTCGACGGCAACGGCTACATCCGGCCGGGCTTGGGAGATGCCGGCGACCGGATCTTCGGGACCGACCGCTGACGACGAGAGCCGGTTCCGCCGGCTCGTCGACGCGAATGTGGTCGGAGTGACGATCTCGGACGACGAGCGCGTGCTCGAGTCCAACGACGCCTGGCTGGCGATCGTCGGCCGCACCCGCGAGGAGCTCGAGGCGGGCGAGATCAGCTGGCGCTCGATCACCGCGCCCGAGTGGGCCGCGCAGGACGACCAGGTCACCCGCAAGCTCGACGCCGAGGGCTGGGTCGCGCCGTACGAGAAGGAGTACATCCGGCCCGACGGCACGCGCGCCCCGGTGCTGCTGAGCGGCGTGACCCTCGACCGCAACCCGCTGCGCGTGGTCGCCGTCGTCATCGACCTCACCGAGCGCCGGGCGGCCGACCGCGAGCGCGAGCTGCTGCTCTCACGCGAGCGCGAGGCGCGCCGCGAGGCCGAGCTCGCCGCGGACCGCAGCGCCCGGCTCCAGCGCGCGACGGCGGCGCTCTCGGCGGCCAGCTCGGGCGACGAGGTCGGCGAGGTCGTGGTCGGCCAGGCCGTGACCGACTTCTACGCCGCCGCGGGCGCGCTCGCCTTCCGGGTCGGCGACGAGGTCCACATGCGGCACGACCGCGGGTTCGCGGAGACCGCGATGGCGGCCTGGCGGCGGTACCCGATCCACATCGACGCGCCGGTCTGCGACGCGCTGCGCACCGGCGAGCCCGTCTACCTGGAGACGCTCGACGACTGGGAGCGCTACCCGCAGATCCGCGACCTCGTCACCGGCGCCTTCCAGGCCATGGTCGTGATCCCGATCGCCTTCGGCGGCAACGTGTTCTCCGCGCTCGTGCTCTGCAACACCGAGGCGCGGCGCTTCATGGCCGCCGACCGCGCGTTCCTCTCCCAGCTCGCCGACCAGGCGGCGCAGGCGCTCGAGCGCGCGCGGCTCTACGAGGAGCGCGCCTACATCGCCCGGACGTTGCAGGACGGCCTGCTGCCCGACCGGCTGGCGGACATCCCGGGCCTCGAGGTCGCCGTCCGCTACCACTCGATCGCCGACGGCGGCACCGTCGGCGGCGACTTCTACGACTGCTTCGACATCTCGCCGGGGCGCTGGCTCGTCGCGGTCGGGGACGTCGCCGGGAAGGGCACGGCGGCCGCGGTCCTGACCGGCCTCGCACGGCACACGCTGCGGGCGATCGCGCTGCGCGACGAGCGGCCGGAGGACATGCTGCGCTTCCTCAACGAGGCATTGCGGCGGCAGTCGCGCGAGGCGGCGTTCTGCACCGTGGGCTGCGTGCGGCTCGACAGCGTGGAGGGGGGCGGGTTCAGCGCGTGCCTGGCCTTCGGCGGCCATCCGTATCCGCTGCTGGTGCGCGCGGGCGGCCGCGCCCAGGAGGTCGTCGTCCGCGGCACGCTGCTCGGCGTGGAGGCCGAGCCGGTGCTCGAGCAGGTCGCCCTGGACCTGGCGGCCGGCGAC
Organism: uncultured Solirubrobacteraceae bacterium; assembly: GCA_963720415.1. Taxonomy (GTDB): domain Bacteria; phylum Actinomycetota; class Thermoleophilia; order Solirubrobacterales; family Solirubrobacteraceae; genus DASSUW01. Next base: position 95,947 of record CAVRFQ010000001.1, read on the forward strand.
ACGCTCGTGCTCTACACCGACGGCGTCGGCGACGCGCGCGACGCGTCCGGCGAGCACTTCGGCGAGGACCGCCTGCGGGACGCGGTCGACTCCGCGGCGGGCGGCTCGGCCGAGGCGGTCGCGGCCGCGATCGACGGGGCGGTCGCGGCGTTCGAGCCCGAGCGCACGCGCGACGACCGGGCGATCCTCGTGCTCAGGGTAAGCCCCTGAGGGGCTCGCCGCTCGCGGTCACCGCGCCGAGGAGCGAGCCGAGCAGGAGGCCGTGCAGGCGCGCGCGGTCCTGGTCGCGGTGCTCGATCCAGTCCAGGACGACGCCGTCCATGAACCACAGCCAGCCGCGCACGGCGGCGCGCAGCGGCGGGCCCGGCTCGCCCTCGGCGATCCCGGCCAGGATCAGCGCGGCGGTCTCGTCGCGGACGCGCTCGACCATGTCGCGCACCTCGGGCACGGCGCCGACGCTGCGGATCAGCTTGTCGTAGGCGCCCATGTGGCGCTCGACCCAGCCGAGGAAGGCGTCGAGGCTGGCCGACAGCTGCTCGACCGGCGGGCGCTCCGGGTCGGGTCGCGTGACCTCGGCCAGCTCGGCCGCAGCCTGCTCCAGCGCCGCCGCGAAGTACGCCTGCTTGGACGGGAAGTAGTGGTAGAGCAGCGCCTTGGAGATCCCCGCCTCGCGCGCGATCCGCGACATCGACACCTCCTCGTAGCCGTGGCGCTCGAACAGCTCGGTCCCCAGCTCGAGCAGCTGGCGGCGGCGCTCGTCGACGTCCAGGCGCGTGTAGGCGGGCCCCTTAGAGCGCAAGGCGGTACTCCGTCATCTCGAAGGGCAGGTGCTCGACGGCGTGCGGCGGCGTCTCCAGCGCCCATCCCTCGCGCTCGTAGAAGCGGCGGGCGCGCGCCTGGAGCGCCGGCGTGAACAGCCGCATCGCCCCGTAGCCGTCCTCGCGCGCGGCGGACACGGCCGCGCCGTGGAGCGCCGTCGCCAGCCCGGTGCCCCACCACGCGCGGGTGACGAAGAGCTGGAAGAAGTGCGCAAGCCCGGCGTCGGCGACCGGGGCGCGCGAGTGCGCGGCGGGGATGACGATGACGTGCCCGGCGAGCACGGAGCCGTGCTCCGCGACCAGCGACCACGTCTCCGGGTCCTCGAGCGCCGCCTCGAGGTACCCCGTGTGCTCCTCCTCCGCGGGCGGGGCCCAGCCCGCGGGCGCGAAGTCCTGGTACGTGCGGAAGCCCTCGGCGACGAGCGTCGCCAGCCGCGGGACGTCGGCGACGCCGGCCGGCCGTGTCGTGAGGTCGCCTGCGGACGTGGCCATGGTTGGACGAGCGTACTAGTTGACCGATGGTCGATAGCACGCTACCTTGCCGACCGATGGTCAACAAGGACGAGGCGACGACGTGACGACGGTCGAGGAACGAATCACTGCGCTCGAGGCCCGCACCGCCGCGCTGGAGCTGCGCGCGGGCCTGGCGGCGAGCCGCCCGGCCGCGCCGGCGCCCGAGCGCGTCGCGCCGCCCGCCGTGGCCCGGCGCTTTGCGCCGCCCGCCGCTCCGCCGCGCGTCGCGGCGCCCGCCGCGCGGCGCGCCGCCGCGCTCGAGGACGCCGTCGGCGGGCGCCTGCTCGCCTGGGTCGGCGGCGCGGCCGTCGCGCTCGGGCTCTGCTTCCTGCTCGCCATCGCGGTCTCGCGCGGCTGGATCGGCGAGGTCGAGCGGACGCTGCTCGCCGGCTCCGCGTCGCTCGCCCTCCTGGCCGTCGGCGCCTGGGCGCAGGAGCGCCGGGGCCGCACGGACGCGGCGCGCGCCGCCGCCGCGGCCGGCATCGCCGGCCTCTTCGCGACCGCCACCGTCGCCGGCGGCGTGTACGAGCTCGTTCCAGCCCTCGTGGCGCTGCTCGCCGCGCTCGCGGTCGGCGCCGTGGCCACCGTGCTCGCCCTCCGCTGGGAGGCCCGCGGCATCGCCGGGCTCGGCATCCTCGGCGCGCTCCTCTCGCCCGCGCTCGTCGGCGCGCTCGGGAGCGGCTCGGCCGTCGCGCTGCTGCTCGCCGCCACGGCCGCGGCGACCGCCGTGCTCATCTGGCAGCGCTGGACCTGGCTCGGCTTCGCCGCCTTCGCGATCGCCACGCCGCAGTGGCTGGCCTACCTGCTGGCCGACACGCCTTCGCCCGCGGTGTCGATCGCCGTCCTCGCCGCGTTCGGCGTCCTCACCGCCGCGGCGGCCGTCGGCTTCGAGGTGCGCTCGTCCGCCGCCGAGATCCGGATCGGCGCGATCGTGCTGCTCGCGCTCAACGCGCTCGTCCTCGCCCTCGCCGGCATCGCCGTCCTCGACCCGGCGGTCGCCGACGGCTGGCTCGTCGCGCTCGCGCTCGCCCACATCGGCGCCGGCATCGCCACCCGCCGCGTGTCGGCCGAGCTCGGGCTGATCGCCCTCACGCTCGGCGTCGTGCTGGCCGACGTGGCCGCCGCCCGGCTGCTCGACGGCCTGCCGCTGCTCGCCGGCTGGGCGGCCTCCGGGCTGGTGTTCGCCGCGCTGACCCGCGGCGCCAAGGGCCTCGACCGGGGCTTCGCCGTCGCGGGGCTCGGCTCGCACCTGCTGTTCGCGCTCGTGAGCGCCGTCGCGCTCGCGCCCCCGGAGACGCTCGGCGCCGGTCCGGCGGGCGCGCCGGGCTGATCGGGCTCGCGATCGTGGCCGCGACCTCCCTGGCCGCCGGGCGCCTCGTCGCGGAGGGGCGTGCGCGTCCCGCTCGAGGTCGCCGCGCTCGCCGTCCTCGGCTACCAGACGGCGATCGCGCTCGACGGCGTGGCGCTGACGGTCGCCCTAGCGGCGGAGGCGGTCGCGCTGGCCGCGATCGCCCGCCGCATGCCCGAGGAGGAGCTCGCGGCCGACGGCGCGCTCGCCTTCGCCGGCGCCGCGCTGCTCCACGCGCTCGCCGTGCTCGCGCCGCCGGCGGCGCTCGTCGCCGGCCTCGGGGACCCGGGCGCCGCGGCGCTCGGGCTCGCGGCGGCCGCCACGGCGATCGCCGCGCTGCCGCGCCGGCCGGTCGCCGCGCGCGGCGTGGCCGCGGTCGTGGTCCTCTACGCCCTGTCGGTCGAGCTCGTCACCCCGTTCGAGCGCGAGCAGGGCCAGGCGCTGCTCAGCGCGCTGTGGGGCGTCACCGGCGTCGGCGTGCTGGTCGCCGGCCTCGTGCGCGACGACGGGCCGCTGCGCCGCGCCGCGCTCGCCCTGCTCGCCGTGACCGCCGCCAAGGTCTTCCTCTTCGACCTCGCGTCGCTCACCTCGCTCTACCGCGCGGCCTCGTTCGTCGCGTTCGGCGCGCTCCTGCTCGGCGGCGCGTTCGCCTGGCAGCGCATCCGCCCGCAGCCGCGGCCGGACCTGCGGACGGTTCCGGGAGCGCTTCGCTGACGCGACTACGCTTGTCTGCATGGCGAGCGAGCCGCATCCGCCCCGGCATCCCACCACCCCGGACGAGGAGCTCCTCGAGGCCGAGACCACGGCGATCCACTCCGAGCTCACCGACGCCCAGCGCGTGCTGCGGATCCAGGACGAGCTGCGGGCCGGCTTCCGGACGCTGAGCCACATCGGCAAGGCGGTCTCGATCTTCGGCTCGGCGCGCACGCCGCCCGACCACCCGCGCTACCAGGCGGCGCGCGAGATGGCCCGCACGCTCGGCCATGCCGGCTACGCGATCATCACCGGCGGCGGCCCGGGGATCATGGAGGCCGCCAACCGCGGCGCGCGCGACGCCGGAGTGCCGTCGGTCGGCCTCGGGATCGACCTGCCGAACGAGCAGGGCGTCAACCCGTACGTCGACGTCGAGCTGGACTTCCACTACTTCTTCGCGCGCAAGGTCATGTTCGTGCGCTACGCGAGCGGCTTCGTCGTCTACCCCGGCGGCTTCGGCACGATGGACGAGCTGTTCGAGGCCGCCACGCTCCGGCAGACGCAGAAGATCCGCTACTTCCCGATCGTCCTCGTGGACAGCGGCTTCTGGAGCGGGCTCACCGACTGGCTGCGCGACACGGTGCTGGCCGACGGCTACATCTCGCCGTCCGACGTCGAGGCGCTGCACGTCTGCGACGACGAGAACACGGTGGTCGAGATCCTCGAGGACGTCCGCCACCGCCGGCCCCGCGCGGCCTGATGGCGTTCGTCCCGCCCGCCCGCCACCTGCTGCGCGCGAAGGACCTCGCCGACTCACGCTTCTTCGAGCCGCTCGACGTCGGCGACCTGGCCGCGGCGGCCGGGCTCTCGCGCGCGCACTTCAGCCGCGAGTTCCGCCGCGCCTTCGGCGAGTCGCCGCACGCGTACCTGCTCACGCGCCGGCTCGAGCGGGCCGCGGCGATGCTCCGCACGACCGACCGCTCGGTGGCCGACATCTGCTTCTCCGTCGGCCTGCAGAGCGTCGGCTCGTTCACCACGAGCTTCACGCGCACCTTCGGCTCTCCCCCGACCGCCTACCGGGGGAGGTTCCCGCCCGCATCACACCAGGCGCGCGTGCCGGCCTGCGTCGTCCGGTTCTACGGCCGCCCGGCAAACCGCACGTTTCGAGAAGACAGGGCCGAGGTCGTGGATTAGCTTGACGGGAGTCCCGCACGACTCCCCAGGAGGACCCCGATGATCAAGGTTTCCACCGCCCAGCTGTGGGTGCACGACCAGGACGAGGCGCTCGCCTTCTACACCCAGAAGCTCGGCTGGGAGGTCCGCTCCGACGTGACGCTCCCCGAGCTCGGCAACTTCCGCTGGCTGGCCGTCGGGCCCGCCGGCCAGGACGACTTCGCGGTCGCGCTGATGGCCATCCCCGGCCCGCCGGTGTTCGACGCCGAGACCGCCGATCAGGTCAAGACGCTGATGGCCAAGGGCGCCGCCGGCACCGTGTTCCTCACGACGGACGACGTCCGCGCGTCCTACGAGGAGCTCAGCGGCCGCGGCGTCGAGTTCGTCGACAAGCCCGAGGAGCGGCCGTACGGCATCGACTCCTCGTTCCGCGACCCGTCCGGCAACCACCTGCGGATGATGCAGCCGCTCGAGGTCACCGCGTAGGCCTCAGCTGAGCGACTCGAGGACCCAGACGCCGTCGCGGCGGCCCAGGGTGAGCTGCGCGTCGCCGCAGCGGAAGATCGCCTGGTCCTCGTCGGTCCCGGGGCGGTCGAGCACCTCGATGAGCGTGAGCTCGACGGGCTCGCCGCCCCGCTCGGAGGCGTAGAAGCGACGCGCCGCGGCCTCGAGCGTGTCGCGGTCCCAGCCGCGATCGGCCGCCGCGGCGGCCGCGAGGTCGCGGTTGACGTGCTCGAGCGAGCGCTCGAACGCGGGGCGTGAGCGCTTGAGCTGCTGCGAGCGCGCGATGGCGCCGCCGATGGCCAGCACGGCCAGGGCGACGATGAGGATGATCAACCAGGTCGGCACGACGCGGGATTACAGCACGACATTGCGGGACAGCAGGTGCGCCCCCACCTTGCGCTTGACCCGCTGGAGCGCGTTGTCGACCGTCTTGCAGTCGCAACCGAGCTTCTCGCCGATGGCCGTGTACGAGTGGCCGTCGAGGTAGAGGGACAGCACGCGCGACTCCAGCTCGGAGAGCACGGTCGACAGGCAGGCGACCAGCGAGCGCAGCTCCTCGGAGGAGATCACCTGGTTGACCGGGTCGTGGACCGTCGAGCCCGGGAGCACCTCGTCGAGCGTCGGCTCTGAATCGGAGGCGCCGGCGGGAGCGGAGGAGAAGGACACGTAGCCGTTGAGCGGCGTGTGCTTGTTGCGGGTGGCCGTCTTCACCGCCGTGATGATCTGGCGGGTGATGCAGAGCTCGGCGAAGTTGCGGAACGACGACTCGCGGTCGGTGCGGAAGTCGCGGATCGCCTTGTAGAGGCCGACCAGGCCCTCCTGGATGAGGTCCTCGGAGTCTCCGCCGACCAGGAAGTACGACGAGGCCTTCAAGCGGACGAAGGAGTAGTAGCGCCGTACCAGGCGGTCGTACGCGTCCGCGCTGCCCTGCTTCGCGAGCGCGATGAGGTACCCATCCTCAAGGTGAACTTGAGCCTGAGCCCTCGTTGGAGACAATCTGGCCACGAGCACGTCCTTCCCTGGGCCCTATTCGGGCCCATTCGTCGTGGCGCACACCTCCCCCGGCGCCCTAATTCGTCATGCCGAGGGCCCATCAATAACCCTCAAGCTCAACGTTATGCAGGCGAGGGTTGCACGCTTATGTGGACGTGTCAAGCCGGAACTGCAAGATCGCGTACAGCAGGACGGCCGCCGTGGCGCTCACATTGAGCGATTCGACGCGTCCGAGGAGCGGCAGGCCGACGAGGTCGTCGCACGCGGCCGCGACGCGCGGCCGCAGGCCCTTCCCCTCCGCTCCGAGCACGAGGACGACGCCCCCGCGGTAGTCGGGCGCGGTGTACGGCGTGGCCGCTCCGGCGGCGGCGCCGTAGCACCAGGCGCCGGCCTCCTTCGCCTGGGCCAGGAAGTCGGCGAGGTTGCGGACGCGGGCGACCTGCAGGTGCTCGACCGCCCCCGCCGACGCCTTGCAGACGGCTCCGGTGACCTCCGCCGTCCGCCGCTCGGGGATCACGATCCCCGTCGCGCCGACCGCCTCGGCGGTGCGGGCGACGGCGCCGAGGTTCTGCGGGTCGGTGACCTCGTCGAGGGCGACGATCAGCGGGCTCTCGACGGCGAGGAACCCGTCGGCGTCCGCGTACGGGTACGGGTCGACCTCCGCGCAGACGCCCTGGTGGGCGTCAGAGCCGCACCGCGACTCGATCTCCTCGTTCGTCGCACGCGTGATTGGGATCCCCGCCCGCCCCGCCCCGCTCCAGCCGTCGTCCGACGTCCAGATCCGGTGGACCCGGCGGCGGCCCCGCAGGGCCTCGCGGACCGGGTTGCGGCCGTAGACGATCGGCGCGCCGCCGTCGCGCCGCGCCGTGACGTTCTCGTGGCGCCGGGGCGGCTCGTCGCGGCGCGGCGGGCGGGCGCGGTCGCGGTCGCCCTGCCCGCGCGGGTCCTTCCCGCCGGGCGGGCGGCGCTCAGGGCGCCTTGACGAGCTCCGGTCCTTGCGGGCCATCGCGCACCTCCCAGCCCTGCTCGCGCAGCTCGTCGCGCAGCCGGTCGGCCTCCGCCCAGTCCTTCGCGTCGCGCGCCTCTGCGCGCCGGCGCGCGAGGTCCTCCGCCGCCGGCGGCGGTCCCTCCTCGCGCTCCAGCAGGCCCTCGAGGCCGAGCACGCCGAGCATCTCGCGCAGGTGCGCGTCGCCGGCGCCCTCGGGCAGCTTGTTGGCCTCGCCGACCCACTCGTAGAGCGCGGCGAGCGCCTTGGCCGTGTTGAAGTCGTCGGCCAGAGCGTCGAAGAAGGCGTCGCGCTGCGTCTCGAGCTCCGCCGGGGAGTCGCCGGGCGCGAGCCGCCGCCCGGCCTCGCGGATGCGCCGCACGGCGTTGCCCGCCGCCTCGAGCCGCTCGGGCGAGAACGCGATCGGCTGCCGGTAGTGCCCGGTGGAGAAGTAGAGCAGCAGGGCCTCGGGGCCGACGTCGTCGATCACCTCGGCCAGGCCGCGGATGTTGCCGACCGACTTGGCCATCTTCTCGCCCTCGGCCGCCTCGAGCATGCCGTTGTGCATCCAGAGCTTCGCCAGCGGCCTCCCGCGCGCGGCGGCGGTCTGCGCCACCTCGTTCTCGTGGTGGGGGAAGACGAGGTCGATGCCGCCGCCGTGGATGTCGAACTCGAGGCCGAGGAGCGCCTCCGCCATGGCCGAGCACTCGATGTGCCAGCCGGGGCGCCCGCGGCCCCAGGGCGCGTCCCACGCGGTGTCCTCGCCCTCCTTCTGCCCCTTCCAGAGCGCGAAGTCGAGCGGGTCGTCCTTGCGGTCGGCGCCTTCGACGCCCTCGCCCTGGTCCATCTGCTCGACGTCGCGGCGCGAGAGCGCCCCGTAGTCGGGCAGCGTGCGGACGCGGAAGTACACGTCGCCGTCGCACGCGTAGGCGTGGTCGCGCTCGATCAGGGCCTCGATCAGCTCCACGATCTGGTCCACGAACTCGGAGGCCAGCGGCTCGTGGTCGGGCCGGCCGAGGCCGAGCCGCTCCGTGTCCTCGACGTAGTGCGCGGTCATCTCGCGCGCGAGATCTGCCGAGTCGCGCCCCGCCGCCCGCGCGGCGTCGTAGATCTTGTCGTTGATGTCCGTGATGTTCGCGACGAACGTGACCTCGTAGCCCTCGTGCTCGAGGAAGCGCTTGAGCTGCGAGAAGACGACGTACGGCCGGGCGTTGCCGACGTGGACGCGCGAGTAGACGGTCGGCCCGCAGGCGTAGATGCCGACGGCGCCCTCGTCGCGCGGCTCGAGCGGGCGCAGCTGCCGCGTCCGCGTGTCATGCAGGTGGATGGGCCTCAACGAGCGCGGACCATAGCGATCGCGTCTGCCAGCTCGCGCACGGCGGGACCGATCGCCGCGTCGGGCATGTTGCCGTAGCCGAGCAGCAGGGTGGGCGGGCCGCCCGGCTCGCCCATCCAGTGCCCGGTCATCGTCTCGAGCGCGATGCGGCGCCGGCCGGCCTCCTCGAGGATCGCCTCCTCGTCGTCGTCCTCGCGCAGCGCCACCGCGGCGTGCAGCCCGGCGGCGATCCCGGTGATCGTGGCGCCCGGGAGCGCCTCGGCGAGGGCGGCGAGCAGCGCGTCGCGCCGCCCGCGGTAGCGGGTGCGCATCCGGCGCAGGTGGCGGTCGAGCTCGCCGCGGACGAGGAAGTCGGCGAAGGCGTGCTGCTCGATGCGGTCGGTCTGCCCGTCGGCGAGGCGCTTCGCGGCCGTGACCGGCTCGAGCAGCGCCGACGGGAGCACCAGCCAGCCGAGCCGCAAGGCGGGCGCCAGCGTCTTGCTCGCCGAGCCGGCGTAGACGACGCGGTCGGGGTCCAGCCCCTGGAGCGCGCCGACCGCCGCGCGGTCGTAGCGGTACTCGGCGTCGTAGTCGTCGTCCACGGCGAACGCCCCGGTCTCGCGCAGCCAGGCGAGCAGCGCGGTGCGCCGCTCGCCGCTGAGCACGACGCCGGTCGGATGCTGGTGGGCCGGAGTGAGCACCACCGCGTCCGCGCCGGAGCGCGCGAGCGCGTCGACCCGGACGCCGTCGCCGTCCACCGGGACGGCGACGCACTCCAGCCCGGCGCGGGCGGCCAGCTCGCGCTGCTCGGGGTAGCTCGGGTCCTCGAAGGCGATGCGGCGGGCCCCGCGCTCCACCAGCGTGCGGCACAGGAGGTCGAGGCCCTGCGAGTAGCCGCAGGTGACGATGATGCGGCCGGCGTCGGCCACGACGCCGCGCACGCGGCCGAGGTAGCTCGCGAGCGCCGCGCGCAGGATCTCGGCGCCGCGCGGGTCGCCGTAGCCGAGGTCGGTGTCGGTCATCGTGGCCAGCGCCTCCTTGACGGAGCGCAGCCACGCCTGACGGGGGAAGCCCGAGACGTCGGGCACCGCGGGCCGGAGGTCGTAGCGCACGGGGGCCGCGACGCTCTCGGCGGCGGGCGGCTCGCCGGCCGCCGCGGCCTCGGACACGCGTGGGCGCGCGCCCTGGCGGAGCAGCAGGTAGCCCTCGGCCGAGAGCTGGGCGTAGGCGTCGACCACGATCCGCCGCGAGACGCCGAGCTGGCGCGCGAGGTCGCGCGTCGAGGGCATCGCCATGTCCTGGTGCAGCACGCCGTCGCGGATGGCCCGCCGGAGCTGGTCCTCGATCTGCGAGCCGAGCGTGCCGCCGGCGTCGCGGCTGACCTCGAGGAGCAGTTCAACTGGACTCATTCAGGGCCCGGAAACTGGATCTGGACTATGCACCAGTGAAACGTACCATCGGGGGCATGTCCACGATCCTCGGCACCTCGGTCATCGCCCGCCTGCCGCTCGCCATGCTCGGCATCGCGCTGCTCCTCCACGCGAAGCACCTCACGGGGTCGTTCGCCGCGGCCGGGCTCGTGGCCGGCGCCTTCGCGGTCGCCACCGGCGCGGGCGGCCCGGTGCTCGGCCGCCTCGTGGACCGCATCGGCCAGACCCGCGTGCTGGTGCCGAGCGTGACCGCGACCGCGGCGCTGCTCGGCGTGGCCGCGGCGCTCCCCCAGGGCGCGGCACTCGGGCTGGTCGTCGCGCTGGCCGCGGGCGTCGGGCTCGCGACGCCGCCGCTCGGCGCGTGCGTGCGCGCGCTGATCCCCGGGGTCGCTGGCGACACGCGGGTCGCCTACTCGATCGATGCGACCGCCGTCGAGTTCACGTGGGTCGCCGGCCCGCCGCTCGCCCTGGTCGCCGGCACCGTGTGGTCGACGGGCGGCGCGCTCGTCGTCGCCGGCGCCGTGATGCTGGTGGGCACCCTCGCGTTCGCGGTACAGCCGGCCTCGAGGGCCTGGCGACCCGCCGCCGTGACCACGCGCCCGCGCGGCGGCTCGCTCGGCTCGCCGGGCCTGCGCACGCTCGTGCTCGTCCTGCTGGCGGTCGGCACGCTGTTCGGGTCCGTCGAGGTCGCCGTGCCGGCGACGAGCGAGGCGCTGTCCGGCCCGCTGATGGGCCTCTGGGGGCTCGGCTCGCTGGTCGGCGGCATCGTCACCACGCGCCGCGGCGGCGGCGCCGGCTCCCCGGCCGGGCTCGCGCTCGTCCTGCTCTTCCTCGCCGCCGGCCACCTCGCCCTCGTCGCCGCGACCGGCAGCATCGCCGTGCTCGCCGTCCTGCTCTTCGTCGCCGGCATGGGGATCGCCCCGACGTTCGCGAGCGTGTACGCGATGGTCGACCGCGTCGCCGAGGCCGGCACCGTGACGGAGGCGTTCGCCTGGCTGACCACCGCCGTCGCGGTCGGCACCGCGGCGGGCGCCGCCGTCTCGGGCGCGCTGGTCGAGCGGTTCGGCCCGGGCGCGTCGTTCGCCCTGGCGGGCGCCGCCGGCGCCGTCGCCCTGCTGGCGATCGTCCTGCGCGCCTGCACGCTCGACGACGCGCCGGCCCTTACGGCCGCTTCCGCAGCGTAGCCACGGCCATCGCCGCGGCGCCCTCGCCGCGGCCGACGAACCCCATGCCCTCGCCCGTGGTCGCCTTCACGTTGACCGAGCCGAGGACGGCCGCCAGGGAGGCGTGGATCGCCTCGCGGTGCGGGGCGATCTTGGGGCGCTCGAGCATCACGGTGGCGTCGACGTGCTCGGGCTCGAAGCCCGCCTCGCGCACGCGCTCGACCACCGTGCGCAGCAGCTCGATCGAGTCCGCGTCCTTCCAGGCCTCGTCGGTGTCCGGGAAGTGCTGGCCGATGTCCCCGAGCCCGGCGGCGCCGAGCAGCGCGTCGGTGATCGCGTGGGCGAGGACGTCGGCGTCGGAGTGGCCGGCCAGGCCGCGGTCGTGCGGGATCTCGACGCCGCCGAGGACGAGCCGGCGGCCCGCCTCGAAGCGATGCGAGTCGATCCCGATGCCGGTCCTCAACCGACGGGCTCCATCCGCCGCTCGCGGCCCGTGAAGACGGCGATCTCGCCGATGCCCGCCGCCTCGAGCACCTCCAGCGCGCGCTCGTACTGGAAGCCGATCTGGTCGATCGTGTGGGCGTCGCTGGAGAGCGCCATCGGGCAGCCCGCGTCGACGAGCATCTCCAGGTAGGGCACGGCCGGGTACTGCTCGCCGACCGGCTTGCGCCAGCCGGCCGTCGAGAACTCGACGGCCACGCCGCTGTCGGCGAACGCCTCGACCGCGATGTCGTAGTAGCGGCGCAGGTCGCCGTCGGGGACCGGGGCGCCCTTGCCCCACACCTTCACGAGGTCGGGGTGGCCGATGATGTCGTAGAGCCCGGAGCGGGCCGACTCGGCCAGCGTCTCGAAGTACCGGCGCCAGACCTTGTCGGCCGACTCGCCGGTGCTCCAGATCGAGAAGTCCTCGTCGTCGAGCGAGACGTCGCGCAGGAAGTGGATCGAGCCGACCACGTAGTCCCAGGGGCGGCCGTCGAGCACATTGGCGATGCGGTCCTCGCGGCCGGGCACGAAGTCCATCTCGATGCCCAGCTTGAGGTCGGTCTCCTCGCGCACGAACTCGATGTAGGCGTCGAGGTCGTCGTGCGCGTAGCGGCGCCAGAACGGGTGGTCCCAGATCTCGAGCGCGGCGCTGAAGCGGTAGACGTGCTCGGAGACGCCGAGCTCGGCGATGCCGAGCTCCGTCGCCCGCTCGCGGTAGCGCTCGGCGTTGGCGGGGGTGAAGAACTGCTCGGCGGTGCTGCTGCGGCTGTCAGGCCGGAGGTGGAGGTGGTAGTCGGTCAGCAAGGAGGTGCTCGGCGATCGCGAGGTCGTGGGGGGTCGTCACCTTGAGGTTGGCGGGCGTTGACTCTACGACGCGCACGGTCCCGCCCATGCGCTCGACGAGCCAGGCGTCGTCCGTGGCCTCGGCGAGCACGTCGTCGCCGACGTCGAGGGCGCGCTCGAGCACCGCCCGCCGGAACGCCTGCGGGGTCTGGATCGCCCACAGCCGCGACCGGTCGAGCGTGCGCTCGACCCAGCGGCCGCCGTCGGCCTCCTTCACCGTGTCGGTGACGGGGGAGGCCGCCACGGCGCAGTCGGCGTCGGCGAGCGCCGCCAGCGCCTCGGTGAAGTGCCCGGGCGTGACCAGCGGGCGCGCCGCGTCGTGCACCACGACGTCACCGGGCGGCGCCGCGGCGAGGGCCGCGCGGACGCTCGCCGAGCGCGTGGCGCCGCCCGCGACGCTCGTGCAGCCCTCGACCTCGTGGCCCGGCGGCAGCGCCACGACGACGTCGTCGATGCCGGCCGCGCGCAGCGCGTCGAGCGACCACTCGAGCATCGGGCGGCCCGCCAGAACGACGAACGCCTTGGGCCGGTCCGGCGCCAAGGCGTTCCCCACTTCCGGCGGCCACGAGCAGCGCGACCGCCATCTACCGATACCGCGCCTAGGAGGCGGCGGCCAGCTTGTCCGAGCGCGAGAGAAGGTCGTCGAGGTAGGCCTCCGCCTCGTCCTCGGTCTTCTCCAGGGCGTACATCATCTCCGAGGCCAGGATCTTCTTGGCCCGCGTGTACATCTGCTTCTCGCCGGTCGAGAGGCCCTTGTCCTGCTCGCGGACCGCCAGGTTGCGCACGACCTCGGCCAGCTCGTAGATGTCGCCGGTCTTGATCTTGTCGCGGTTGTGCTTGAAGCGGCGGTTCCAGTTCTTGGGCATCTCCGACACGTCGTCGGTGAGGACCGCAAGAACCTTCTTGACGGTGTCCTCGTCGATCACGCGGCGAAGACCGGCCTTGCCGGCGTTCTCACACGGGACCATGACGGTCATGTCGTTATGAAGGATCTTGATCGTGAGGTACTGGCGCACCTCGCCGAGGATCTCCTTCTGCTCCTTCTTGATGACCTGACCGGCGCCATGGTGGGGATAGACGACGTTGTCGCCGATCTCGAAGTCGATGCACTCCGCTTCGCGGGTGATCTCCAGGTCCTCGAGCTGCTCGGGAGTCGCTGTATCGGTGGGGATGGTGTCCTCCTTCATCAGGGTTCGTCCGGCTGCCGGACGACCGTGCGATTCATGTCTGCAGGTAGCGGTCCACGAGGTTGATCTCCTGAAGACGGCGAAGGCCCTCGCGGATGTCCTTCGCCCGGATCTCTCCGACGCCGTCGACCGACTCCAGCTCGGGGTCGGTGGCGGCGAGGATCTCGTCCAGCCCGCGGAACTCGCGCACGATGTTCTGTACCACCAGCTTCGGCAGCCGCGGAATGCGGCCGAGGATGCGGTAGCCACGTGGCGAGACGGGATAGTCGAGCGTGTTGACCTTGCGGTCGTAACCGAGCAGCTCCGCCAGCCGCCCGAAGTCGAGTAGGTCCTGATGGGCCAGGCGCGCGATGCCGTCGAGGGCGACGGCGAAGGCGTCGTCGCGCGGCTCGGCCAGGTAGTCGTGGAGGAGCGCCGCCTTGTCGCCGGCGACGCCGACCATGGTCTCCTCGAGCTGCATCTCGATGAGCCGGCCCTCGGAGCCGAGCTCGACGATGTAGCGCTCGATCTCGACCGCCATGCGCGTGACGAGCTCGGCGCGCTGGAGGACGGTCAGGACGTCGTGCAGCGTGACGCCGCCCTCGAACTCGAGCGCGGTGAGCCGCGTGCTCACCTGGTCGAGGCGGGAGCGGTACTTGTCGAGGGTCGCGAGCGCCTGGTTGGCCTTGGCCAGGACCGCGGGGATCTCCTCGAGGATGTACTTCGCGCCGTCGACGTACAGCGAGACCACGTCGCGGCGCTGCGAGACGGCGATCACCAGCGCGTCGGTCTGCTTCGAGACGCGCTCGGCGGTGCGGTGGCGCGTGCCGGTCTCCGAGCTCAGGATCGTCGGATCCGGCATCAGCTGGACGTTGCAGTAGGCGATCTTCGTCGCGCTGGCGTTGAGCGCGATCGCGCCGTCCATCTTGGCCAGCTGGTAGACCATCGCCGGCGTGTAATCGATGTCCAGCTTGATGCCGCCGGAGAAGAGGAAGGCGAGCTCGTCGGGGTCGCCGATGACGATCAGGCCGCCGGTGCGAGCATGGACGATGTTGTCGATGCCCTCACGGACCGCGGTGCCCGGCGCGACCATCTCCAGCGCCTTGACCAACCGGGGCTCCTGCCGCGCCTCGAGCTCAGCGAGCTCCTCCCCTGATCGCGGCGTCATCACCTCTTAATTCTAGCAGTCGGTTTAACGAATGCTAAACCCTTGCGTGGTGCCGACTGTATCGATTAAGTCGGGTGGTTGGCGGGATCAACACAAAGGTTTGCAGAGGGTCGGGAACTGCGGCTGGGCAGGGGAGCCGGCCGCGCCGCCGGTCCTTGGCTTCGGTTCGTGGCGACTTCTGGTCGCTATGCGTCCAAAAGGCGCCACGGACCGCGAACGCGGCCGGCTCCCTCGCCGCCCTACCCAGCCGGGGTTGACGTTCAGGCGGCCCGGGCCGCGGCCCGCGGCGCGGAGGGCAGCACGGCGCGCAGAGCGGCGCGCAGAGTGGCCACCTCGGTCCCGCCGCTCTCGGGCGGCCCGATGACCGGCCGGAGCCCGAACTTGGCCGCCTCCGCGAGGCGGCGATCGGGGTGGCCGACCGACCGCAGCTCGCCCGTCAGGCCGACCTCGCCGAAGCACGCGACCGGCCGCTCGCCGTCGCCGAGGGCGACGCCGCGCTGGGCGCTCGCCACGGCCAGCGCGACCGCGAGGTCGGCGCCCGGCTCGTCGACCCGCACGCCGCCGGCCACGTTGACGAAGACGTCGGCCGATCCGACGCCCACGCCGCCGTGGCGGGCGAGCACGGCGAGCACGAGCGCGAGGCGGTTGCGGTCGATCCCGTTGGCGATCCGGCGCGGCGGCACGAGCTCGGACGGCGAGACGAGCGCCTGGACCTCGACGAGCAGCGGCCGCGAGCCCTCCATCGCGGCGAGCACGGCGCTGCCCGGGGCCTTCGTGGCCTCGCCGACGAAGCGCGCCGACGCGTCGGCGACCTCGACCAGCCCGCCCTGGCGCATCTCGAACACGCCGACGTCGTTGGTCGAGCCGAAGCGGTTCTTGAGCGCCCGCAGCGTGCGGTAGGTGCGCTCGCGCTCGCCCTCGAACTGCAGCACGCAGTCGACCAGGTGCTCGAGCACCCGCGGGCCGGCCAGCGCGCCCTCCTTGGTGACGTGGCCGACGAGCAGCACCGCGATCGCGCGGGCCTTGGCGAGCCGGGTGATGCGGTCGGCGACCTCGCGGACCTGGCCGACCGAGCCGGACGCGCCCGTGAGGTCCGCCGCGTGGAGCGTCTGCACCGAGTCGATCACGCAGACCTCGGGCCGCTCCGCCTCGAGCGTGGCGAGCACGGTGTCGAGGTCGGTCTCCGCCAGCACCGGGACGTCGAGCGCCGCTCCCGGCAGCCGCTCGGCGCGGAGCCGGATCTGGGCCGCGGACTCCTCGCCCGACACGTAGAGCGTGCGCTTGCCGGCGCCCTGGAGGTTGCCGAGCGCCATCGAGGTGAGCGTGGACTTGCCGATGCCGGGCGACCCGCCGATGAGCACGAGCGAGCCGGGGACGAGCCCGCCGCCGAGGATCCGGTCGAGCTCGCCGATCCCCGTCTGCAGCCGCACGTGGCGCGCGGCCTCGACGTCGGCCAGCCGGACCGGCTTGACCGCCCCGCGGCCGCGCGGCGAGCCCGGCGACGCGGAGCGCGCGCCGCGCGCCTCCTCGGCCAGCGTGTTCCACGCCCGCAGCCCGGGCACTGCCCGTGCCACTTGGCGGACTCGCTGCCGCAGGCGGAGCAGACGAACACGGTGGTCGGCTTGGCCATGGTCCACTGACACTAGGTCCGCGACCGGACGGTCTCGCCCCCCTAGCGGGTTCCGACCGCGGCCAGCTCGCGCGTGCGCTGGGCGACGACGGGCATGCCGAGCTCGTCGGCGATCGCGACCGCGTCGCCGAGCAGCTCGAGCGCGCGCGCCTTGTCGCCCTGGCGCCGCCGCGTGAGCAGCATCTCCGCGTAGGCGAGCTGGGTGCGGGCCGTCCACGGCCGCGCGCCCATCCGGTCGTGCATCGCGAGCGCGCTGATGAAGTGCCCCTCGGCCAGCTCCCACGAGCCCATCGCCGCGGCGAGGATGCCGAGCAGCCGCGACGCGGAGCCGTTGCACGTCGCCGCGCGGCCGACGACCACGTTGCGGCCGGCGTACGGCTCGAGCTGCGCGTAGAGCGCCTCCGCGCGCGCGCCGTCGCCGAGCGCGCCGCAGACCTCGGCCAGCAGCGTCACGCCGATCAGCCAGTTGGCGTCGCGCGGCAGGTCGTCGAACCCGCCCTCGGCGAGGCGCTCGAACTCGGCCCGCGCCTCGTCGCGCCGCCCCACCTCGACCAGCAGCATCGCGAGCGCGGCCCGCCACGCGACCAGGGCGGGGTAGAGCTCGATGAACCGCCGCACGGCCGGCTCGACCTCGTCCAGCCGGCCCTGCTCGCGGCGGATGTTGAACAGCGCCTGCGAGTAGGCGTTCAGGGCGTTCTCGGCCTGCCCGTGGCGGCCGATCGCCAGGGTCTCGTCGGCGAGCTTCTCGGCCTCGTCGAAGTGGCCCGCGAGCTGCGCCCGCGTGCAGCGCAGCTGCGACGTCCACCAGCGCCAGATCGGCCGGTGCAGCGCCTCGGCGAGCTTGGAGGCGGCCGCGATCTGCACGTCGGCGCCCTGGACGTCGCCGAGCTCGAGCAGGTCGACCACCGTCCAGCCCGCGCCCTCGAGCTCCAGCTCGGGGTCGCCGGTCTGCTCGGCGACGCGCCGCAGCTCGGCCGCCACCTCGAGCCGCTCCTCGACGTTCTCGGGCCGCCACAGCGCGTAGTGGCGGGCGTCGAGGCACATCGCCAGCGTCCGCGGGTCGCCGATCGCCCGCGCCAGCTCGACGGCCTCCTCCGACAGCGCCAGCCGCCGCTCCGGCTCGCCCGAGTAGTAGAGCTCGAGCGCCAGCCGGGCCGTCAGCCGCGCGCGCAGGATGTCGTGCTCGTCGCCGAGCCCCTCCAGCGCCTCCTCGAGCAGCGCCTGGCGGGCCTCGTCGACCCGCCCGAGCACCGACCACTGCCCGGCGTAGCCGAGGGCGGCCTGCCCGAGCAGCCCCGGGTCGGCGAGCCCACGGCTCGTCGCGACGGCGGTCTGGAAGGTGGCGCGCGCCTCGGCCTCCATCCCCGCCCGGTCCTCGGAGGCGCCGAGCGAGAGCAGCAGCTGGGCGTGCATCGCGTCGCCGAACGCCCCCGTCAGCTCGCGGGCGCGCAGGGCGGAGCGGTAGTGCTCGGCGGCCTCCTCCCACGCGAGCAGCCGGTCGGCGCGGCGGGCGGCGGCCAGCGCGAAGTCGATCGCCCGCTCGGGCTGCTCGACGGGCGCCGCCTGCGCGAAGTGGTAGGCGAGCTGGGGCAGGTGCGTGTCGAGGTCCGCGCTGCGCAGCTGGGCGATCGTCTCGCCGACGCGGCCGTGCAGCCGCGCCCGCCGCAGCTGCGACATGCCGTCGTAGAGCGTCGCCCGCACCAGCGCGTGGGTGAACGAGTAGCGGCCGACGCGACCCGCCTCGCGCAGCACGCGCGCCTCCACGCCGTCCTCGAGCGCCCCGATCAGGTCGTCGTCATCGAGCGGCGCCACCGCGGCCAGCACGTCGTAGTCGAACTCGCGCCCGACCACGGCCGCGACCTGCAGCGCCTTGCGCGAGTCGGTGCCGAGCCGGCGCAGGCGCCTCGCGGTCACCTCGCGCACCCCGTCGGGCACGCCGGCCTCGGTCAGCGACACGTCGGCGCCCAGGTCGCGCTTGCTCTCGCGCAGGTGCCGGACGACCTCCTCGATGAAGAACGGGTTCCCCTCGGTCTCGCCGTGCAGGGCGCGCACGAACGCCGGGTCGGCGTCCGGCACGCCGAGCGCGCGCACGAGCTCCGCCACCTCGGACTCGTCGAGCCCGGCGAGCGCGACGTGCCGGAGCAGGCCCTCGCGGCGGATGTCGCCGATCAGCTCGAGCAGCGCGTGGCCCGGCTCGAGCTCCGCCTCGCGGTAGGTGCCGAGCAGCAGCGCGCGGCGCGGCGTCGGCGAGCGGACGATGTGCCGCAGGAGCTGCAGCGTCGGCCGGTCCGCCCAGTGCAGGTCGTCGAACACCAGCACGAGCGGCGCACGCGCGCCGGCCTCGCCGAGCAGCGCGGCCATGGCGTCGAAGAACCGCAGGCGCCGCGCGTCGGCGTCGCCGTCGGGCGCCGCGTGGTCGGCCGGCGGCGGGCCGAGCTCGCCGAACAGGATCGAGAGCTCAGAGGCACGGACGCCGAGCCGCTCGCGCAGGGGCTCGAGCGAGCTGCCCGACGACCACCCGCGCACCATCTCCACGACCGGCTGGTACGGGGCGAGCGCCTCCTCGTCGAAGCGGCCGTAGAGCACGAGCGCGCCGTCGGCGAGCGCCAGCCGCCCGAGCTCCGCGGCCAGGCGCGTCTTGCCGATCCCGGCGTCGCCCGAGAGCAGCACGAGCTGGCGCGCGCCGTCCACGGCCTCGGCCCAGTGGCCCTCGAGCACCTCGAGCTCCTCTGCGCGGCCGACGAGCGCGTGGCGGTCGAGCGCGGCCGCGAGCGGCGCCGGCCAGGGCACGACGGGCACCGGCTCGGGCGCGGGCGCGGGGTGCGGCGCCGGCGTCTCGCCGCGCAGCACCCGCTCGTGCACGGCCATCGCGGCCGAGCCCGGCGCCGTGCCGAGCTCGTCGCGCAGCAGCACGCGCAGCTCCTCGAACGCGCGCAGCGCCTCGGCCGGGTTGCCGGCCGCCTCGTGCACCTCCATCAGCAGCCGGTGGGCGGACTCGCGGAACGGCGCGGCCGCGACGGCGGCGCGGGCGGCCTGCTCGGCGCTGCCCAGCTCGCGGCCGCCCTGGCGCAGGCCGGACTCGGCGAGCACCTCGAGCGCGCGCACGCGCACGACGTCGAGCTCGCGCCGGCACTCGTTGACCCACGGGCCCTCGCAGTCGGGCAGGAAGGTCTGGAGGTCGACCGCCAGCACCATGCGCGCCGCCTCGGAGGCGCCGGCCCAGTCCCGCGCGTCGATCGCCGTCTCGGCCCGCATGGCGGCGGACGCCGCGACCTCCACGTCGACGTCGATCGGCCCCGGCGGCGCGAGCCGCAGCTCCGAGCGCCCGACCAGCGCGCCGTCGCCGAGCGCGCGGCGCAGCTTGGAGAGCAGCGCGCTGAGCGCGCTGTCCGCGGCCGCGGGCGGGCGCTCGGGCCACAGGAGGTCGGTCAGCTCGGAACGGCCGCAGTCGCGATCGCGGTTGAGGACGAGGTACGCGAAGAGCAACCGGCCCTGCCTTCCGGGCAGGGCCGCCGCCAGGGAACGCCCCTCATGGTCCAATCCAACCGGCCCGCACAGCCGTATCGTCCACCCCATCAAGGCCAAGCTACCGCGCCGCCAAGGTTTCTCCAAGGTTTCGCCAACCGGGGTGCCGCATGCTCCATCTCGCGGCGACGGGAAGTACTTCGCCGCCGCTGATGCGACATGGACGTTGCGAGATACATCACCCCTCCGACGGGATCGACTGACCCCCGATCCCCGGTTCCTGGCGTCGCCCGCCCCTCACCCCTAGGGCGACGCTGCTCGGCGGACGCCGTCTGACCCGCGGCCTTCCGCCATTTACAACGTGCGAAGGGCCCGCCGCGAGGCGGGCCCTTCGTCGTTCAGCTACCTATCGCGTCGAGCGCGCGGAGCACGTCGGCCACCAGGTCGCGCGTGTCCTCGCACCCGGCGGAGAAGCGGATGAAGCCCTCCGGGACGTCGTCGGTCCCCCACCGCGCGCGCCGCTCGGCGGTGGAGTGGACCCCGCCGAAGCTTGTCGCCTCGCTGACCAACTCGCAGGCGTCGAGGAAGTCCTGGGCCTGACCGGCGGTCGCCAGCGCGAGCGAGATCACGGCGCCGACACCCGGCCAGCGCACGTGCGTGACGTCGTCGCGGCCCTCCAGCGCCTCGACCAGGGCGCGGGCGTT
Organism: uncultured Solirubrobacteraceae bacterium; assembly: GCA_963720415.1. Taxonomy (GTDB): domain Bacteria; phylum Actinomycetota; class Thermoleophilia; order Solirubrobacterales; family Solirubrobacteraceae; genus DASSUW01. Next base: position 116,341 of record CAVRFQ010000001.1, read on the forward strand.
GGCCTGCGAGCGCTCCAGCCGCAGCCCGAGCGTCGCCAGCGAGCGGTGGGCGATCCAGGCCTCGAACGGGCCGAGGATGCTGCCGCTGCGGATCCGCCACGCGACCAGCTCGTCCGCCAGCGCCTCGTCGCGCACGCTGACCGCGCCGAGCAGCACGTCGGCGTGCCCGGTGAGCGACTTGGTGCCGGAGACCATCGCGAAGTCGGCGCCGTGCTCGAGCGGCCGCAGCCCGAGCGGCGTCGCGACCGTGTTGTCGACCGCGAGCAGCCCGCCGGCGGCATGGGTCGCGGCCGCCACCGCGTCGAGGTCGCAGGTGTCCAGCCGCGGGTTCGAGGGCGTCTCGACCCACACGAGCGTCGCGCCCTCCGCCGCGCGCACGATCGCCTCCGTGTCGGTGCGCACGAGGCGGACCTCGATGCCGTTCGGCTCGAGGTCGAGCTCGGCGAGCTTGCGGATGCCCGGGTAGCCGTCGCCGCACGCGACGAGCACGTCGCCGGAGTGCAGCCGCGGCAGCACGACGGCGGTGACCGCGGCCATGCCGGAGGCGAAGACCACCGTGCGGCCGCCGTCGAGCTCGCCGATAGCCCGCTCGAGGTGCGTCCACGTGGGGTTGGCGTCGCGCCCGTAGCCGTAGGGCGTGCTCTCCGGGTCGCCGCGCAGGTGGTAGGGGGCGGCGAGGACCGGCCCGGGGAGCAGCGGCTCGCCCTGGGCGGCCTCCGGAAGGCCGGCGTGCACGGCGCGCGTGCTGGGTCCGAGGTCCATCGCACGACGGTAACGTTCGCCGCCATGCGACGCCTCGTGGTGGCGGCGGTGCTCGCCACGCTGGTCCTCGCGGAGGGCGCGGGGGCGCAGCGCTGGGAGCCGGACGTGGACGGCGCGGCCGCCTGGGCGGCCGGCCGCAGCGGCACGGTGACCTTCGCCGTGCGCACGCCCGAGCGCCTCCTGGGCCGCGGGCTCGACCGCCAGGTCCCCGCGGCCAGCGTGTTCAAGGCGATGCTGATGGCCACCTACCTGCGCCAGGCGGCGCGACCGCGCGCTCACCGCGGCCGATCGCGGCCTGCTGCGCCCGATGATCCGCCGCTCGGACAACACGACCGCGACGCAGATCCGCGACATCGTCGGCAACGCCGCCATCACCGCGCTCGGCGGAGCGCGCGGGCATGACGCGCTTCGCCGTCGACCCGGTCTGGGGCCTCTCGCGGATCACCGCGCGCGACCAGACGCGGTTCTTCCTGCGACCTCGAGCGGCTCGCTGCCGGAGCGCCACCGCGCCTACGCGCTGCGGCTGCTGCGCACGATCGTGCCGTCGCAGCGCTGGGGCATGGGCCGGACGATCCCCGAGGGCTGGCGGCTGCACTTCAAGGGCGGCTGGGGGTCGGGCAGCGGCGCGGTCGACCACCAGGTCGGCCTGCTGCGCCGCGGCGACAAGCGCGTCGCGATCGCGATCCTCACCACGGGCAGCCCGTCGCACGCGTACGGCAAGGCGACGCTCGCGGGCGTGTCGCGCCGGCTGATGCGCGGGCTCGGCCGCGTCCGCACCGGCACGGCCGGCACACCCGAGGCCGCGATCCGCTGAACGAGAGAGGGCGCCCCGTGGGGCGCCCTCTGAAACGGATCTACTCGTCGGCCGGCGGTGGCTCGACGGCCGGCTGGTCGAGCGCGCCGCCGTCGTCGACGCCCTCACCCGGCTCCTCGGCCTTGCCGCCGCCGACGGTCACCGGCGTCGGCTTCTTCTCGGGCTTGACGACGGTCAGCACGAGGTCGCGGTCGTCGTCGTCCGGCGCCTTCTCGACGAGCACCGTCGCACCGGCGTCGAGCTCCGAGCGGAGCACGAAGTCGGCCAGCGGGTCCTCGATGTAGCGCTGGATCGCCCGGCGCAACGGCCGGGCGCCCATCGCCGGATCCCAGCCCTTCTCGACGAGGAAGTCCTCGGCCGGCTCGGACAGGTCCAGCTGCAGCTCGCGCTCGGCGAGCTGGCTGCGGATGCGGCGCAGCAGCAGGTCGACGATCGTCTTGATCTCTTCCTTGGTCAGCTTGTGGAAGACGATGACCTCGTCGATGCGGTTGAGGAACTCGGGGCGGAAGACCTTCTTCAGCTCGCCCGTGACCCGGTTCTTCATGTCGTCGTAGGTCATGCCGTGGTCCTCGTCGCCGACCGTGAAGCCGAGCGGCGTGTTCCGCGCGATCTCGCCCGCCCCGATGTTCGAGGTCATGATCACGATCGCGTGGCGGAAGTCCACGGTGCGGCCCTGCGAGTCCGTGAGCCGGCCGTCCTCCAGGATCTGCAGGAGGATGTTGAAGACGTCAGGGTGCGCCTTCTCGATCTCGTCGAGCAGGAGCACGCTGTACGGCTTCCGGCGCACGGCCTCGGTGAGCTGGCCGCCCTCGTCGTAGCCGACGTAGCCCGGAGGCGAGCCGACCAGCCGGGACACGGCGTGCTTCTCCATGTACTCCGACATGTCGATGCGGACCATCGCGTCCTCGTCGCCGAACAGGAACTCGGCGAGCGTGCGGGCGAGCTCGGTCTTGCCGACGCCGGACGGGCCGAGGAAGACGAAGGAGCCGGTCGGCCGCTTCGGGTCCTTGAGCCCGGCACGGGAGCGCCGGATCGCCTTCGAGACGACCTCGATCGCCTGGTGCTGACCGATGACGCGCTTGTGCAGCTCGTCCTCCATCCGCATCAGCTTCTGGGTCTCGGCCTCGGTGAGCTTGAAGACCGGGATGCCCGTCCACATCGAGACGATGTCCGCGATCTCCTCCTCGCCGATGGCCGGCCGCTCGCCGCCCTCGCCGGACTCCCAGGCGTCCTCGAGCTCACGCTTCTTGTTCGTGAGACGCCGCTCCTTGTCGCGGAGCTGCGCGGCCTTCTCGAACTCCTGGTTCTCGATCGCGGCTTCCTTGTCGCGACGCGTCGTCTCGATCTCCTCCTCGAGCTCCCGGTACACGGGCGGGGAGGACATCGACTTGATGCGCATGCGCGAGGCGGCCTCGTCGATGAGGTCGATCGCCTTGTCGGGGAGGAAGCGGTCGGAGATGTAGCGGTCGGCCAGCTCGGCCGCCGCCTCCAGCGCCTCGTCCGTGATGGTGATCTTGTGGTGCGCCTCGTAGCGGTCCTTGAGCCCCTTGAGGATCTGGACCGTCTCCTCGATCGACGGCTGGTCGACCGTGATCTTCTGGAAGCGGCGCTCCAGCGCGCTGTCGCGCTCGAGGTACTTGCGGTACTCGTCGAGCGTGGTGGCGCCGACGGTCTGCAGCTCGCCTCGGGCCAGCGCGGGCTTGAGGATGCTCGCGGCATCGATCGCGCCCTCGGCGGCGCCTGCGCCGACGAGGTTGTGGAGCTCGTCGATGAACAGGATGATGTCGCCGCGCTGGGTGATCTCCTTCATCACCTTCTTCAGGCGCTCCTCGAACTCGCCGCGGTACTTCGAGCCCGCGACCAGCGCTGCGAGGTCGAGCGTGTAGATCTGCTTGTTCTTCAGCAGCTCCGGCACGTCGCCGTTCGTGATGCGCTGGGCGAGGCCCTCGACGACGGCGGTCTTGCCGACGCCTGGCTCACCGACGAGCACGGGGTTGTTCTTCGTGCGCCGCGAGAGGATCTGCATGATCCGCTCGATCTCGGTCTCGCGACCGACGACCGGATCCAGCTTCCCCTCGGCCGCCAGCTTGGTCAGGTTGCGACCGAACTGGTCCAGCAGCTTCGACGACTTCTTGCCCTCGCCCTGGGCACCGGCGCCGGCACCCGCGCCGGCGCTCGCGCCGGAGCCGGACTGGCGACGGCCGCCCGGGCCGGAGAGCATCCGGATGACCTCGTTGCGGATCTTCTCGGAGTCGGCGTCGAAGTCGAGGAGGATGCGGGCGGCGACACCCTCGTTCTCGCGCACGAGGCCGAGGAGGATGTGCTCGGTACCGATGTAGTTGTGCCCGAGGCTGAGCGCTTCGCGAAGCGCCAGCTCGAGCACCTTCTTGGCCCGGGGAGTGAAGGGGATCTGGCCGGACGTGACCTCCTCGCCCGAGCCCACGATGCGGACGACCTGGGCGCGCACGCGCTCCACGGTGATGTCCAGGCTCTCGAGGACGCGGGCGGCGAGACCCTCCTCCTCACGGAGGAGGCCGAGAAGGATGTGCTCGGTGCCGATGTAATTGTGCTTGAGGGTTCGGGCTTCCTCTTGCGCGAGGACGACCACCTGGCGTGCTCGCTCTGTGAATCGCTCGAACATGGTGGTGCGCAGTCCTTCCTGCTACGTGATGGCTAGCGCTTGGTCGCTTCGACGGTCCGGACTTTGGGGTCGGAAGACGAAAATACCCCGATCCCTCACTCCCGTAGTCGGCAACCACGCCGAGGGGGCTGAGCGATTCGGGGTTCGACTTGCGGCCATGGGTCAGTTTACCAATGGCCCCGGGGGTGGCCGGACGGTTGAGAGGGCCGCCTCGAACCGCGCCTTTAGGTCGAGCAGACCGGTTTCGATCTGGCGGTGGGTGATCCGCATCACGCGTTCGCCGTGCAGCAGGAGATCGGCGTCCCTGAGGCGGTCGCGTTCGAACGCCGATCTTGTGGAGTGATACGCCCAGCCGTCGAACTCGACGACCAGATGTTGGGACCGCCAGTACATATCCACCTCGTGGCCGTGGAGCCGGATGTTGGTCTCGGGCGCCGGGAGCCCCGCCCGCTCGATCAGCCGGAGCAGCCGGCGCTCCGCCTCCGAGCGGGTGAAGCCGGCGCCGTCGTGCAACGCGGCTGTCAGGCGAGGGCTCTCACGGACCTCGCGGTGCGTCAGCAGCCTGCGGATCTGGGCCTCGTTGAGCGCGGTCTCGAAGTCCGCGCCCCGCAGGCCTTCGAGCGTTCGCGCGGGGGACGTCACGCGCAGCCGCTGTACGTACCGCGTCGGCGCCTCCGCTGCGTGGTGGATCTCGACGCCCTGGCGGGACCGGCGTTTGGCATTGAGGAGGGTGACCTGGACGGGGTCGGCTGCCGGTGGGGCAGGAGGTCCCAGATCGCCGCCGCGGTGCGGTGGCTCAGCGCCGCGTTGGGACCGCAGGCGAGCAGCGCCGCCGACGGGCGGGTCAGGTCGGTCTCGAGCGCGCCGACGAGGTACACGCCGCGGTGCAGGCGCCGTAACAGCCCCTGTTCGACCCGGGCCGCCACGACGTTCGGGCGCAACCCCGCATCGAGGAGCTGCGCGAAGGTGACCGCACCATGTTGCGCTCGCGCCAGCCGGATGAGGTCGACGTTTTCCACGTTGTTCCCCCATAGAGGAAGAACGTAGAAAATCGCCCCCTTCGTGCCTCCCTACATGCGGGGGTTGACGTTGTCCCTAGTCGCGCATCGCGGGGAACAACACGACCTCACGGATCGTGTCCTTCCCGGTCAGGAGCATGACGAGGCGGTCGATGCCGATGCCGATTCCGCCGGTCGGCGGCATCCCGTGCTCGAGCGCGCGCACGTAGGCCTCGTCGTACGGCATCGCCTCCTCGTCGCCGGCCGCCGCGTCCAGGCGCTGGGACTCGAACCGCGCGCGCTGGTCGTCGGGATCGTTGAGCTCCGAGTAGCCGTTCGCGAACTCCATCCCGGCGGCGAAGGCCTCGAAGCGCTCGACGAGCCCGGGCTCGGACCGGTGGACCTTGGCCAGCGGCGAGAGCTCGACCGGGTAGTCGAAGAGGAACGTCGGCTCGATCAGCTCGGGCTCGACGTACTTGGAGAGCAGGTGGTCGACCAGCCGCGCCCAGGTCTTCTCGTGCGTCGCCGGATCGAGGCCGGCGGCGACCATGGCCGCGCGCAGCGCCTCGGTCTCGCGGTTCGCGTAGATGTCGACGCCGGTGCGCGAGAGGATCGAGCCGCCGAGGGTCTCGCGCTTCCAGGGGGGTTCGAACCCGGTTGCGCCGACCGCGGCGGCGACGCCCGAGACGAGCGCCTCGCAGCGCGCCGCGACGCCCTCGTAGTCCGCGTACGCCTCGTACCACTCGAGCACCGTGAACTCGGGGTTGTGCTTGAACGACACGCCCTCGTTGCGGAAGTCCTTGCCGATCTCGTAGACGCGCTCCAGGCCGCCGACGATCAGGCGCTTCAGGTAGAGCTCGGTGGCGATCCGCATGTAGAGCGTGCGGTCGAGCTCGTTGTGGTGGGTCGTGAACGGCCGGCCCATCCCGCCGCCGTAGATCGGCTGCAGGATCGGCGTCTCGACCTCGACGAACCCCTCGTTGTCGAGGTACCGCCGGATCTCGGTGACCACCCGCGCGCGCGTCATGAACAGCTCGCGCGACTCGTCGTTGGCGATCAGGTCGAGCTCGCGCTGGCGGTAACGGGTCTCGACGTCCGAGAGCCCGTGGTGCTTCTCCGGCGGCGGCCGCAGCGACTTGGCGAGCAGCGTCCACGAATCGAGAGCGAGCGAGAGCTCACCCCGCCGGGTACGGAAGACGGTCCCGTCGGCGCCGAGGAGATCCCCGAGGTCCAGGGAGACCAACCGGTCCAGCGACTCCTGCCCGAGGACGTCGGCCCGAGCGTGCAGCTGCAGCCGCCCGGAGCGATCGACGAGGTCGAGGAATGCCGCCTTGCCCTGGCCGCGACGAGCGGCCAACCGGCCGGCCACCCGCGCACGCACCCCGCTCTCCTCACCTGCCTGAAGCTCGTCCCACGCCTCACGAACGGAAGCGATCGACGCCACGCCCGGGAAGGCGTGCGGGAACGGCTCGACCCCCTCGTCGCGCAGCGCGGCGAGCTTGCGCCGACGCTGCTCGACAAGCTCGTCGCTCACACCTTGGCGACGTCGATCTTGGTGATCTTGAGCTCGCGGGCCTTGCCGCTGGGCAGCGTCACGTTGACCACGTCCCCCCGCTTGTTGCCGAGCAGGGCCTTGCCCACCGGCGACTCGTTCGAGAGCTTGTTCTCGCCCGGGTTCGCCTCGGTCGAGCCGACGATCGTGTACTGCAGCGACTTGCCGGAGCCCTCGTCCTTGACGTTGACCACGGAGCCGACGCGCACGACGTCGTTGGTGAGCTCCTTCGCGTCGATCACCGACGCGGAGCGCAGCTTGTCCTCGAGCGACGCGATGCGGGCCTCGAGCATGGCCTGCTCGTTCTTCGCGTCGTCGTACTCGGAGTTCTCGGAGATGTCCCCGAACTCGCGTGCTTCCTTGATGCGCTCGGCAACCTCGCGGCGCTTCTCCGTCGAGAGGTACTCGATCTCCTGCTTGAGCTTCTCGAGGCCTTCGGGGGTGAGGAGGACGTCCTTCTGCATTTCGTCGTCCTTGGGGCTGGGGTCCGGAGAAAGAAAACGCCCGCACGATGGCGGACGGAAGAGTGCGCTCAGACGGCGGCGCGGCGCAGCATGGTAGCACCGATCCCGGCAATGACCAGGCGCTGCTCGGCGAGCGTCTCGGCCTGCTGGAGAGCCGCCTGCGCGGCGCGCGGCGCGCCCAGGCGGTCCACGTACCACGGGTGGAACTTGCGCAGGTAGCGCGCGGCCCGGTCGGCGCCGAGATGCTCCTCGGCGCGGTCGAGCACCCATTCCCACTCGGCAAGCACCTCCTCACGCGCAGGACCGGAATCCCGTGCGCCGAGGACCTGCTCGAACAGCCACGGATTGCCGAGCGATCCGCGGGCGAGCATGACCGCCTCGCAGCCGGTGTAATCGAAGACCCAGCGGATGTGATCCGCGTCGTCCATGCCGCCCGTGACGATCACGGGGACGGACAGATCCGAGACCAGCGAGGCCGCCAGGTCGTAGTCCGGCGTGCCCGCGTGGCGCACCTTGATCGTCCGCGGGTGGAAGGTGATCCCGGCGACGCCCGCGTCCGCCACCAACCGTCGAGCCAGCTCCACTCCCTCACTGCGCAGCTTCACGGTCACGGGCAGCCCCGACCCCTCGACAGCCGCGCGCGCCACCGCGACCGCGGCGTCGGGGTTGCCGAGCAGCGCGGCGCCCGCGCCCGTCTTCATCACCTTGGGCACCGGGCAGCCCATGTTGAGGTCGATCAGGTCCGCGCCGAGGCTCGCCACGTGCGCGGCGGCCGACCGCATGATCTCGGGGTCGTGGCCGAAGAGCTGGATGGAGACCGGCCCGCCCTCGCGCTCGCGCGGGTCGATGGTCAGCAGCTCGTCGTGCGTCTTGCGGTTGCCGTAGTGGATGGCGAACGACGAGACCATCTCGCTGACCGCGAGGCCCGCGCCGTAGCGCTTGGCCTGCAGGCGCACGAACCAGTTCCCGATCCCGGCCAGGGGCGCGAGCACGACCCGGTTCGGGATCGTGACGCCGCCGAGCGTCCATGAGTCGTGCAGAGAGCGCACGCTCAGAGGGTAGGCCGGTTCCGCTCCCAGATGATCCGCAACCCCTGCAGGGTCAGCAGATCGTCGACGTCGTCGAGCGAGTCGCAGAACGGCACCACGATGTTCGCGAGCCCGCCGGTGGCGATCGCCTTGGTCGCGGCCCCGAGCTGCTCGCGCAGCCGGCCGACGATCCCGTCGACCATCGCCGCGTAGCCGAAGATCATCCCCGAGCGGATCGCGTCGACCGTCGACTTGCCGATCAGCGACCGCGGCTCGACGAGATCGATCTTCGGCAGCGCCGCGGCGCGGTCGCTCAGCGCCTCCAGCGAGATCTCCACGCCCGGGAAGATCACGCCGCCGAGGTACTCGCCCTCGGCCGACACGATGTCGTGCGTGACGGCCGTGCCGAAGTCGACGATCACGCACGGCCCGCCGAGCTTCTCGAAGCCGGCCACGGCGTTGACCAGCCGGTCCGGCCCGATCTCGCGCGGGTTGTCGTAGCGGATCGGCATGCCGGTGCGCAGGCCCGGCCCGACCACGGGCATCTCGTGGCCGAGGTAGCGGCCGGCCATCTCCGTCCACTCCGGCCGCAGCTGCGGCACCGTCGACGAGACGATCGACGCGTCGATGTCCGCGAACGTGAAGCCGCGCAGCATGAGCAGGTTGTTCAGCGCCGCGCCCAGCTCGTCGGCCGTCGACTGGCGGACGGTGGCGAACCGCCAGTGCTCGACCAGCTCCCCTTCCCGGAACATCCCGAGGTGGGTCTGCGTGTTCCCGACGTCGACGACCAGCAGCATCAGTGCACGCGCCCAAGGTCTCCACGCATTCCGGCGCGCCCGGCCCGCCCCTGCCCGCACCCGGCAGGCGCACACGTGCCACCAGCATGCACGCGCCTGCCGCGCGCGGGCAGGGACGACCCGTGCTGAACCGGGTTATGCGCGGATACCTCGGACACGTGCACTCAGCGCCGCACGATACGCACCGGAGCGACCGCCGAGCGCGTCAGCCCCTGGGCGTCGCGGGCCGCCGCGTACACGTGGCCGCGCTGCGGCCGCCGCAGCGTGCGCCGCTCGCGGCGCGACAGCGGGATGCGCACGCGCTGCTCCTCGCCGGGCCGGAGCGAGACGATCCGCGTGCCGAGGATCACCGCCCGGCGCCGCGCGAGCGTGACCGTCCCCGCGCAGCGGCGCCGCGTGGCGGAGGGACACCCGATCCGCACGCGGGCGCGGCCGTCGCGCACGCGCACGCGCCGGGACAGCACCGCCACGCCGCCGAACGGCCGCCGCCCGCGCGCCGAGCGGCGCGGCACGCCCTCCAGCGCGGGCACGCGCGGCACGAGCGCGACTTCGTCCGCGTAGGCGTCGTTGTAGGTCCCGCCGTGCGTGCCGGCGGACACGGTCACGGCGATGCTGCGCGTGAGCCGCGGGACCGGCCCGCTCGCCGACCGCAGCAGCAGCATCGTCGCGTTGCCTCGGTCGGCGGCCGAGACCGGCCGCAGGCTGATGGCCCCCAGGCGGATCCCCGCGGGGCCTCGGAGCACCGCCGACACGGTCGCGCGATCCTCGCTCAACCGATAGCCGCCGAGCAGCGCCGAGAGCCGCACCGTGACGCCGGCGCGGCCGTCGATCTCCGGCGCCCAGCCCGACACGTCCACGACCTGGGTGGCGCTCGCCGGTCCCGACGGGCCGGCCGCGAAGAACGCCGATCCGGCGCCGAGCGCCGACGCCGCCTCGAGCGTCGGGAACGCGACGAGCCCGACGGTCGTCCCGTAGGCGACGCTCGTGAACCCGCCGCTGCGCCGCCAGCGCGGCGGCGCGGGCGACGCGCGGTCGTCGGTCGCCGGATCGCCCTGCTCGGCGCCCGCGTTGGCCAGCAGGTTGCCCGCCGTCGAGGGCGCGGCCGGCGGGCGGCGCTCGTACGCGCCGATGTCGCGCCGCGCGACGCCGTCCCCGTCGCCGTCCATCACGCGCACGTCGCCGGCCGCGTCGGCCTCCGGCTCGTCGGCGTCGAGCGGCCGCGGGTCGCCCGCGTCCACGAGCGGCGAGCCCGGCCCCGGCCGCAGGTCGGCCAGCAGCGGGTCGATCCCGCCCTCCGGCAGCAGCGACGCCGTCGCCGTGCCCGGCCCGGCGATGCCGCGCGCGAAACCCCATACGACCGAGCTCGCCAGCGTGGCGGTCGCGCCCGCCGCGACCCGCAGCCCGCTCGCGCCCGAGCCGACCACGGTCAGGTGCTGGGCGGTCAGCGCTCCCGACTCGACGTCGACGACGCCGGCGAGCGAGACGCTGTGCGCCCGCACCCGCCCGGCCGTCACCATCGAGCCGGCGATCGACGACGAGCGCAGGCTCGCCCCGTCGCGCAACCGCACGGCGCCGGAGACCTGCACGCCGGACCCGACGCCGCGCAGCGCCAGCGCGGTGCCGGTCGCGCGCACCGTCACGCCGGAGATCGAGGAGTCGTCCTCGCCGAGGTCGACGCGGCCGTCGAGCTCGGTCGCCCGCGAGCCGGAGCCGACGATCCGCACCGCCTGCCCGGCGGCGTCCGACACCGTCCCCGTCTCGCGCAGGCGGCCGAGCCGGATCGTGTCCACCCCCGGGGAGCCGGCCGCGGCGGACAGCGCGGCGGACAGGCTCGGCGACGAGACGCAGCCCGGCGCCGTCGTCCCCACGCAGAAGGTCGCCGCCTCGGCCGGGGCGGCCATGAGCAGGAGCGCGATCAACGGCGCGAGGAGCCTCGCCACCGACCCAGGCTAACCGCGGACGTCGAGCGGCGGCCCGGCGACGCGGACGTCCTGCCCCGGCTCCAGCGCGGCGAGCGCGTCGGCCGCGGGACCGCGACCCGGCACGACCAGCGCCGGATCGAGCTCGAGCAGCGGCACCAGCACGAAGCGCCTCGTGGTGACCTCGCGGTGCGGGAGCCGTAAGCGCTCGGACTCGTACTCGACGTCCTCGAGCAGCAGGAGATCGACGTCGATCGGCCGTGGCCCGTGCCGGACGCCGCCCGGCTCGCGCCCCAGCGCGCGCTCGACCGCCTTGCACGCGTCGAGCAGCTCCTCCGGCCCGAGCCCGGTCTCGATCCGCACGCAGGCGTTGTAGAAGTCGCGCTGGTCGAGCACCTCGCCGACCGGCTCGGTCTCGTACACCGAGGAGGAGGCCAGGACCGTCACGTCGTGCGCCCACAGGTCCTCGACCGCGGCCTCCAGGTTCACGCGGCGGTCGCCGACGTTGGAGCCCAGGCCGAGGTAGCCGAGCCTCATGACCGGATCAGCGCCAGCTGGCGCGACTGGGCGAGCAGCGAGCCGTCGGGCGCCCACAGCTCGCCGTCCTCCTCCCACGCCCCGCCGGACGAGAAGCGCGAGCGGTAGTCGGCGAGCACCCACTCGTGGCTCGTGGTCACCGGCGAGCGGAAATGGATCGTGAGGTCGATGGTCGGGGCGCCGACGAAGCGGCCGAGCTTGGAGAAGGCCGCCGGCATCCAGCCGTCCGAGAGCGCGGTCAGCGCCAGGTGGTCGAGCGGCCGCGGCGGGTCCAGGCGCAGCCACGCGAGGTTGCGCGCGACGCCGTCCTCCGCGCCGACCCAGCGGATCTCGAGCTGCTCGTGGAAGCGCGGCATCGGGTCGCGGCGCTCGATCCGCACGCACTCCTCCGGCGGCGGCGCCTCGGGCATGGCCGCCTCCTCCCACTCCGGCTCGCCGTCGCGCCAGGTCGCGCACTGGCCGAGCGCGAGCGCGACCGGCACGCCGTCCTGCTCCATCCGCAGGCTCACCGTCGTGGCCGCCCGGCCCGTGCGCTCCACCGTCGCCGTCACCTCCGCCGGCCCGGCCGCCGGGGCCGCCGGGTAGTGGACGGTCAGCGACCGCGGGCGGCGCGCAGGATCGGCGACGGCGGCGCCCATCGCGCGCAGCAGGATGGCGGCCACGTAGCCGCCGAACGGGCCGCGCACGACCCACCAGCGCTCGTCGACCTCGACGCGCCAGCGCGTCGGCGTGATCGCCTCGAGCGCGGTGCCGGCGTCGAGCGGATGGGTCATGACTCCCCCAGCGCGAGCCGCGCGTGCAGCCGGGCGAGCGGCTTCGGCGCCCACCAGTTCCAGCGGCCGAGCAGCGCCATCAGCGACGGGACGAGCAGGGCCCGCACGAGGAACGCGTCGATCAGCACGGCGAGCGCGGTGCCGACGCCCAGCTCCTTGATGAACACGACCTCGGAGGTCGCGAACGCGCCGATGGCGATGCAGAACAGCAGTGCCGCGTAGGTCACGATCCGGCCCGTCCGCTCCAGCCCCTCCGCCACCGCCTCGCGGTCCGGCAGCCCGCCGTCGCGGGCCTCCTTGATGCGGGTGAGCAGGAAGACGCCATAGTCGGTTGAGAGCCCGAACGCCACGCAGAACAGCAGGATCGGCTGCGTCGACTCGAGGGCGCCCTGCGCCTCGAAGCCGAGGATCGACTCGAACCTCCCATCCTGGAAGATCAGCACGAGCAGGCCGAACGCCGCGCTCAGGGTCAGCAGGTTCATGAGCAGCGCCTTGACCGGCAGCACGACGGAGCCGGTCATCACGAACAGGATCACCAGCGTGGTGCCGCACAGCAGCGCGAGGGCCAGCGGCAGCGAGTCGGCGAGCGACGCCTGCTGGTCGATGAACTGCGCCGTGCCGCCGCCGACCTGGACGGGGAAGGGCGGATCCTCGGCGCGGATGTCGCGCACGAGCCGCTGCGCCTCGTCCGACAGGCCCTCGGCGCCGGTCACCACGTCGATCCGCCAGAGCCCGTCGGCCTGCTGCGGCGGCTGGACCGCCTCCACGCCGGGCAGCTCCTCGAGGTCGCGGGCGTAGGTCTCGACCGCAGCCTCGTCCTCGGTCCGCGCCGCGACGTAGATCGGCGACGTGGGCCCTGGCGGGAACTCGGCGGTCAGCACGTCGTCGACCACCCGGGCGGAGCGGTCCTGGGGCAGCACGCTCGCGTCGACGCCGGTGAACTCGATCCGCAGGAACGGAAGGCCCATGACGATCAGCAGGGCCGCGGTCGCGGCGGCGATCGGCCCCGGACGGCGCATCACGGACTGGCTGAAGCGGTACCACGGCCCGGCGCGGACGTGCTCGGCGTCGCGGTTCATGGCGACCTGCCAGCGCTTGAGGCTGAGCGCGTTCACCCGCGGGCCGAGCACGGCGAGCAGGGCCGGGAGCACCGTGAGCGAGACCACGGCGGCGGTGAGCGCCACGAGCACGCCGCCGACGCCCATCGAGAACAGGAAGCGCTGCTTGAAGACGAGCAGGGCGGCCATGGCGGCGGCGACGGTCACGGCGCTGAAGAGCACGGTCCGCCCGGCCGTCTTCATCGTCACGACGAGCGCCGCGCCGGTCCCCCGGTGGAGCTCCTCGCGGAAGCGGGAGACGACGAACAGCGAGTAGTCGATGGCCAGGCCCAGGCCGGCGCCGGTGACCAGGTTGATGGCGAAGACGGACATCGGCTCGACCTCGTTGACGAGCCGCATCAGCACGAAGGTCGTGAGGATGGTCGTGCCGCCGACCGCCACCGGCAGCAGCGCCGCGACGACGCTGCGGAACACGACGAGCGAGAGCAGGAAGAGCAGCGGGAAGGCGAGCAGCTCGGCCCGCGCGAGGTCCTGCTCGATCTGCTCGCCGACCTGGGTGAAGGCGAGCTGCCCGCCGCCGGCCGTGACGCCGGGCTCGCGCTCGACGCGCTCCTTGAGCCGCTCCGCCGCAGCGTCGCCGTCGGCGCCCGCGGCGAAGGTCGCGAGGAGGTACGTGCTGCGGCCGTCGCGCGACGCGGTGGCGGCCTGCTGCACCGCGGCCACGTCCGGGTCTTGCATCGCGGCCTCGACGCGCGCGACCTTCTCCTCGGACCGGTCCTGCACGAGCGCGACGAAGTCGGGCGCGGCCGACCGTCCCGTCGCGCGCTCGATCGCGTCGCGGGCGAGGATCGACTCCGAGCCGTGGTCCTCGAAGTCGTCGTCGCTGTCGAGCAGCGTGACGACGGGCCCGCCGAAGGCCGCCGCGAAGAGGACGAAGACGACGGTGAAGCCGAGGACGAAGCGCCTGCGGCGCTCGATCAGCCGTGCAAGGCGGCCCATGCGCGGAAGATCGGGTGGTCGCTCTGCTGGAGGTCGAGCGCCGCGACGATGTTCAGCAGCATGCCCTCGCCGAAGAAGGACCAGGTCTGGTCCGGCCCGGCGCCGGACAGCTCGGTGACCGCGATCACGATCTCGGCGTACTTGCTCCGCACGTGCTCCTGGATCTCGGGATCCGCGACCGCGGCGTAGCTCTGCATGAGCATGAGGATCGCGTGGCGGTCGGGGAGCAGCTCGTGGACGTAGGCCTTGCCCATCGCGTGCAGCCGCTCGCCCGGCTCGGCGCCGGCGGCGGCGCGGCGGAACGCGTCGAGCACGTGGTCGCACGCGCGGTCGCCGCAGGCGAGGAAGAGCTCCTTCTTGGTGCGGAAGAGGCGGAACAGGTACGGCTGCGAGATGCCGGACTCGCGCGCGATCACCTCGGTGGAGGTGCCGTGGTAGCCGCCCTCGGCGAAGTGCCGCATCGCGACGGCGAGGATCTCCTCGCGCCGTTCCTCTGCCGACTTGCGCATCGGCGTTCGAGGTTAGTGATTGCTTACTTGCTTGTCAACGCTCTTCCCGCCACACCTCGACCGAGACCTCCTCGACCGGCAGCGGGATGGGCGGCTCGGGCTTCGAGGCCTTCACCGTGACGCTCTCGGCGCCGAACTGCGAGGCCAGGCGGTCGGCGATCACCGCGCACAGGCGCTCGAGCGTCTTGTACGAGCGCTGCTGGGCGATCAGCGCGATCACCTGGCAGACCTCGCCGTAGTCGACCGTGTCCTCGACGCGATCGGTGATCAGCGCGTCCGGCTCGCCGACGTCGAAGCGCACGTCGAGCACCAGCCGCTGGCCGACCTCGCGCTCCGCCGCGGTCACGCCGTGATGCGTGTACAGCGAGAGCCCGACGATCTCGACGGTGACCCCTACCTCGGGGCCCTCCTCGTCGTCGTCGTCGCCGGTCAGGTCGTCGTCGTCGAAGTCCTCGTCGGGATCTGAGGCCATGGCGCGAACGTAGCAGCCGCCACCGCGAGCGCGTCGGCCGTGGCCGCCACGTCGTGGACGCGGAAGACCCGGGCGCCGCGCTCGAACGCGATCACGCTCGTGGCGACGGTGGCGTGGACGCGCTCGGTGACGTCGCGGCCCGTGAGCCGGCCGAGGAAGCTCTTGCGGCTGGTGCCGACGACCACCGGCCGGCCGAGAGCGGCGAGCTCGTCCATCCGCCGAAGCAGCTCGAGGTTGTGCTCGAGCGTCTTGCCGAAGCCGATGCCGGGATCGAGCGAGATGCGCTCCTCGGCGACGCCGGCGGCGATCGCCACGGCCATGCGCTCCTCGAGGAACGCCTTCACGTCGCTGACCACGTCGTCGTAGCGGGGGTCCTCCTGCATGGTCCGCGGCTCGCCGAGCATGTGCATCAGGCAGCAGTCGACCTTGCGGTCGGCCACCAGGCCGGCGAGGTCGGGCTCGTGGCGGAAGGCGGTGACGTCGTTGACGTAGCTCGCGCCCGCGTCGATCGCCTTGGCCGCGACGTCGAGCTTCATCGTGTCGATCGAGATCTGGGCCGGCAGCCCGAGGCCGGCGATGCCCTCGACGACTCCGATGACGCGGTCGAGCTCCTCCGCGACCGGGACGGGCGCGGCGCCGGGCCGCGTGGACTCGCCGCCGACGTCGACGATCGCCGCTCCCTCGGACACCAGCCTGCGCGCATGGCCGATCGCGGCGAGCTCGTCCTCGAACGCCCCGCCGTCGGAGAACGAGTCGGGCGTGACGTTGACGATGCCCATGATCGTGAACGGCGGCACGAGAGCGACGGTAGCCAATCCGTCCAGATCGCGCGGAAAGGGCTCGTCTGCGGGGCGTTCCCGGCCGATCCGTCACCCATGGAAGTCCAGGCAGCAGCCGCAATGAGCATCCTCTCGATGACCGTCCAGGGCGCCCACGACGCGATGGCGCGGGCGAACGTGAAGGCCGAGACCGCGCCTGACGCGTCGCCGGCCGCCCAGGCCGACGTCATCCTCGAGCTGTCGTCCGCCGCGCAGGCGCTCGTCGGCTCGTAGCGCTCCAGGGTGCATTTCGGGACGCGCGTGGCCGTGAGCGGGGCGCGCGTCCCGAAGTGCACAATCCCCTGTAGTGCCCGTCGCGCTCGTCACCGGCGCCAACCGCGGCCTCGGGCTCGAGGTCGCGCGCCAGCTCGCCGCGCGCGGCTATGACGTGCTCGCCGGGGCTCGGGATCCGTCCTCGGTCCCCGACGGGCTGCGCGCGGTGCGCCTCGACGTGACCGACGTGGCGTCCGTCGCGGCGCTGCGCGGGTCGGTCGGGTCGCTGGACGTGCTCGTCAACAACGCGGCGATCCACTACGACACGCAGGAGCGCGCGCTGACCGCCGACCTGGGGATCGTGCGCGAGGCGCTCGAGACGAACACGCTCGGGCCGTGGCGGATGGCGATCGCGTTCGCCGATCTGCTGCGCGCGAGCCCTGCCGGGCGGCTCGTGAACGTGTCCTCCGGCGGAGGGGCGCTGGCCGGGATGCGCGACGGCACCCCGGCCTACTCAGTCTCGAAGGCCGCTCTCAACGCGCTGACGCTGATGCTCGCCGATGCGTTCGCGGGCTCCGGCGTGCTGGTCAACGCTGTATGCCCGGGCTGGGTGGCCACGGACATGGGCGGTCCGGGCGGGCGGCCGGTGGCGGAGGGCGCGGCGGGCATCGTCTGGGCGGCGACGCTCCCCGACGGCGGGCCCAGCGGCGGGTTCTTCCGCGACGGCCTTCCGATCCCGTGGTAGCGCGCCGAGCGCGATCCCGGCGAGGATCGCCGTGCCGCCGAGCAGCTGCGCCGGCCCGAACGCGTCGTGGAAGACGACCGCGCCGGTCAGCGCGCCCACGAGCGGCTCGAGGTTGACGAAGGCGCCGGCCAGCGCGGCCGGCACGCGCGCCTGGGCCCAGGCGAACAGCCAGAAGGCGAGCGCCGTCCCGGTGAGCGCGAGGGCGAGCACGACGAGCACCGGCTGCAGGCTCGCGGGCGCCGGCGGCGCCCCCTCGAGGACGAGCGCCACGGGCAGCGCGGCGAGACCGCCCGCGCCGAGCTGGACCGCGGTGACCGCGGCCGCGTCGCGCCCGGCGAGCAGGCTCGGCTGGATGACGATGAACGCGGCCGAGCCGGTCACCGAGGCCAGCACCAGCAGGTCGCCGGCGACCGAGGTCCCCTCCCCGCCGCCGCCCGCGACCAGCGCGACGCCCGCGAGGGCGACCAGCGAGCCCGCCCAGGCGAGCGGGCCCGCGGCGCTGCGGCGCGTGGCCGCGCCGATGATCGCCACGAGAACGGGGATGGCGCCGACGATCAGCGCGGCGTGGCTGACGCTCGTGCGCTCGATGCCGACGTTCTGGAGCACGATCACGCCGCCGTAGCCGATCGCGCCCGCGGCGACGATGCCGGGGGTGATGGCCGAGCGCAGCGTGCGGCGCGCGAGCAGGGCGAGCAGCGGCGCGGCGACGGCGAAGCGCGCGACCGCCAGCCAGCCCGGGCCCAGCCACTCGAGGCCGAGCTTGGACAGGGGGACGGTGAGGCCCCACAGCGTGCCCGCGACGGCGAGCGCGACGATCGCCGTCCGGCGGTCTCCGTGCTTCGTGATGTCGCGCAGCTGCTCCATGCCAATGATCATCGGCGATCCAGCGCGGATATCAATCACGATTTGACGGTTGGGCTGTTTGACGAAACAATATTTCGTCAAATGGCCGTCTCGCTTGATCCGATTGACGTCCGGCTGCTGGCCGAGCTGCAGACCGACGCCGACCGCCCCAACGTCGAGCTCGCGCGCCTGGTCGGGCTCTCGCCGGCCGCGACGCTGCACCGCGTGCGGCGGCTCAAGGAGTCGGGAGTGCTGCGGCGCATCACCGCGCGGCTCGACAGCACCGCGGCGGGCTTCCCGCTGCAGGTCTACCTGCTGGTCACGCTCGGCCGGCACGACGAGGTCGCCAACCGGCGCTTCGAGGAGGCCGTCGCCGCGCTGCCGCAGGTGATCGCCGCCGACTGGGTCACCGGGGAGGTCGACGCCGTGCTGATGGTCGTGGCGCGCGACGTCACCGAGCTCCAGCAGGTGCTCCTGCGCCTCTCGACCCGCGGCACCTCGCGCCTGGTCACCCTGCTGCGCCTCGAGGAGCTCAAGCCCTCCTCGCCACTGCCGCTCCAGCCCACCCGCTGACACCGAGCGGGGTCTGACCCTTTTCTGACACCGAGGGGTCTGACCCCTTTCGCAGGGTTGGTTGAGGGTTGACAGATCGGTCTTTACCAGTACAGTCTTTACGCGTACAGATGAGCCCTCGCCCGAGAAACGACCGCGCAGTGACCCTCGCCACCGTCGCCGAGGCCGTCGGCGTGTCGCGGATGACCGTGTCGAACGCCTACAACCGCCCCGATCAGCTCTCCCCCGAGCTGCGGGAGCGCGTGATGGAGACCGCGCGGGAGCTCGGGTACTCGGGCCCGCACCCGGTGGCGCGGACGCTGTCGCGCGGCGAGACCGGGTCCGTCGGGCTGGTGCTCGACTACCCGCTCACCCGCGCGTTCACCGACGGCGCGACCGTCGGCTTCCTCCACGGGGTCGCCGCGATGTGCGAGGAGCGGGCGCTCGGCCTGACGCTCGTGCCGCAGATCACCGGCCGCGACACCGCGCTCGTGCGGTCCGCGCTGGTCGACGGCTTCGTCCTCTACTGCACGCCGGAGAACGACGAGCGCTTCCAGGCCGTCTACGACCGCAACCTCCCGTACGTGCTCGTCGACTACGAGGCCGGCGCCGGCCGCCTCAGCGTCAACATCGACGACCGCGGGGCCGCGAAGGCCACCGCGGAGCACCTCCTGGCCCTTGGCCACCGCCGCTTCGGCGTCACGATCCCCTACGACCAGCCCGCGGAGAACCTGCGCGAGGCCGAGGACTCGGCGACGCGGTACGTCGGCGCCGAGCGCCTCGCCGGCTGGCGCCTCGCGCTCGAGGCCGCGGGGATCGACGCGCGCGCGGTCCCGGTCGGCTCGGCCGTCGGCTCGAGCCGCGCGGCAGGCCGCCTGGCCGCCGCCGGGCTGCTCGATCGCGCCGACCGCCCGACCGCGATCGTCGCGCTCTCCGACGAGCTCGCGTTCGGCGCGCTCGAGGCCGCCGCCGAGCGCGGCATCGGCGTCCCCTCACAGCTCTCCGTGACCGGCTTCGACGACGTCGCCGAGGCCGGGCACTCCTCCCCACCGCTGACCACGGTCCGCCAGCCCCACGCCCGCAAGGGCGCCGAGGCCGTGCGGCTCCTGCTCGACGCCGACGCCGAAGAAGGCGAAGCCGTCCACCTCCCCTCGGAGCTCGTCGTCCGGGCTTCGACCTCTCCCGCTCCCCGGTAGCGAAAGGACCTCCCCATGCAGGATCTCCCCATCCACGCGATCATGGCCCGCGAGTCGACCCACCGTCACCTGAACGAGCCGAAGACCGTGAAGGTCCCCCGGCCACGCCGTGTCGCCGCGCGCGTGCTGACGCGCGCGGCGTACCGACTGGACCCGCAGCTCTCGCGCTAGGCGAAGTCGGGCTTCTCGGGCAGGTCGAGGCCGCGGGCCTCGGCGGCGCCGCCGGCCAGGCCGGGACGCGGCAGCGGTCGCGGCGGCGCCGGGGCCGCAGCTCCCGGCAGCTCGGGACGCTCAGGCGTCCCGGGCGAGGGCGGCGCCTCGGCGCCGAAGACCTCTTCCGCGGGCTTGCCCTCGAGCAGCGCCTCGAACTCCTGGCGCTCGATCGTCTCGCGCTTGAGCAGCAGCTCGGAGATCGTCGTGAGCTGCTCGCGGTGCTCCGCGAGGATGTCCTTGGCCTGCTGGTGCGCGCCCTCGACGATGCGGCGGATCTCGTCGTCGATCTCGCGCGCGATCTCGTCGGAGTAGTCCGGCTCGGAGGAGAACTCGCGGCCCAGGAACGGCTGGCCGTGATCGTGGCCGAACACGCGCGGGCCGAGCTTCTCGCTCATGCCGAAGCGCATGACCATCTGCTTGGCCGTCGCCGTGACCTTCTCGATGTCGTTCGACGCGCCGGTGGTGATCTCGCCGAAGACGATCTCCTCGGCGGCGCGGCCGCCCAGCGTCATCGCCATCGTGTCGGTCAGCTCCGCGCGCGTGGTGAGGAACTTGTCCTCGGCCGGCAGCGAGATCGTGTACCCCAGCGCCTGGCCGCGGGAGATGATCGAGATCTTGTGGACCGGGTCGGAGTGCTCGAGATAGTGGCCGACGATCGCGTGACCCATCTCGTGGTACGCCGTGATCAGGCGCTCCTTCTCGCCCATGACCCGGGTCTTCTTCTCCGGGCCGGCGACGACCCGCATGATGCCCTCTTCGAGCTCGACCTGCGTGATCTCCTTCTTGCCCGTACGGGCGGCGAGGAGCGCGGCCTCATTGACCAGGTTGGCCAGGTCGGCGCCGGTGAAGCCCGGCGTCTGGCCGGCCAGCGCGTCGAGCTCGATGATCTTCGCGAGCGGCTTCCCGCGCGTGTGGACCTCGAGGATCTTGCGGCGGCCGCGGCGATCCGGGCGGTCGACGGTGATCTGGCGGTCGAAGCGGCCGGGACGGAGCAGGGCGGGATCGAGGATGTCGGGCCGGTTGGTGGCCGCGATCATGATGATGTTGTCCTTGGCCTCGAAGCCGTCCATCTCGACGAGCAGCTGATTCAGCGTCTGCTCGCGCTCGTCGTGGCCGCCGCCGAGGCCGGCGCCGCGATGGCGGCCGACCGCGTCGATCTCGTCCATGAAGATGATGCACGGCGAGTTCTGCTTGGCCTGCTCGAACAGGTCGCGCACACGTGACGCGCCGACGCCGACGAACATCTCGACGAAGTCCGAGCCGGAGATCGAGAAGAACGGCACGCCGGCCTCACCCGCGACCGCGCGGGCGAGCAGCGTCTTGCCGGTGCCCGGAGGGCCGTAGAGCAGGACGCCCTTCGGGATCCGCGCGCCGAGCGCCTGGAACTTCTTGGGGTTCTCGAGGAACTCCTTGATCTCGTGCAGCTCCTCGACCGCCTCGTCCGCGCCCGCGACGTCGCGGAAGGTGATCTTGGGCGAGTCGACCGACAGGCGCTTGGCGCGCGACTTGCCGAACGACATCACCTTCGAGCCGCCGCCCTGGACCTGGTTCATGAGGAAGATCCAGAACCCGATGAAGATCAGGAACGGCAGCACGTACGTCAGCAGCGACAGGATCACGTTCGACCGCGCCGGCTTGACGTCGAAGGACTGGATGTTCCGGGCCTCCTCGGAGGCCTGGAGGCGGTTCACGAGGATGTCCCCGTAGGCGTCGGGGAAGCCGACCTCGTACTTCTTGTCGTCCGGCAGGACGACGTCGACCGAGTTGTCCTTCGTATCGAGCGTTACGGACTTGATCTCGTTCGGGCGCTCGATCTGCGTCAGGAACTGCCCGAAGGTGGTCGGTTCCGCGCGATCGGAGTTCGAGATCAGCCTCGAGGCGAAGAACGCGAGGACGATCACGATGATGATCGGAAACGCTGCGCTCTTGAAGAAGCGGCTCATGGGCGCACCCGTGAAGGAGCGGGGAAGAAACTGCTGGACAAGTCGATCAAGGCTACCAGTGGTCGGGTGGCAGATCCGGGAAGCCAGTGTGGGATGGCTACCTATGGATCTCCTAATCGGCAATTCCGGTCAAAGCCGCGACATATGGGAGGTTCCGGTAGCGCTCGGCGTAGTCGAGGCCGTACCCGATCGCGAACTTGTCAGGAATCTCGAACCCAACGTAGCGCGCGGGGGTCTCGACCTGGCGCCGATCCGGCTTCGTGAGCAGCGCGCAGACCTCGAGCGAGGCCGGTCCGCGGGCCTCGAGCGTGCGCATGAGGTATTGCAGCGTGAGCCCCGAATCGACGATGTCCTCGACGATCAGGACGTGGCGGCCCTCCAGCGGGGCGTCGAGGTCCTTGAGGATCCGGACGACGCCCGAGGACTCGGTCGACGAGCCGTAGGAGGCCACGGCCATGAAGTCGACCTCGCAGTGCATGTCGAGCTGGCGCATGAGGTCCGCCAGGAAGAAGACGGCGCCCTTGAGGACGCCGATCAGCAGCAGGTCCTTGCCCGCGTAGTCGCGCGAGACCTCGGCCGCCATCTCCGTGATGCGGTGCTGGAGCTCGTCCGGCTGGACGATGATCTCCCCGATGTGATCGTCACGCAGCATGGGCCGCGCAGTCTAAGGGCCCCAGGTCAGACGCACGCGCTCGCGCGTGGCCTGCCCGGCGCGGAACCGCTCGCCCGTCGCCACGCCCGCGACCCAGGCGATCTCGCCGCCCGACACCACGACGGGCATCTGGTGGCGGCGCTCGCGCGGGACCTTGCGGTCGGTGAAGAGGTCCTGCAGCGTGCGGCCGCCCAGCGCGATCCCCCGGGCGCCAGGGGCGCACCTCGAGCTCCGCGCCCGAGCGCGGCGGCGTCGAGCGTGCCGTCGGCCGCGGCCTCGCACGTCAGGAGGCCCGCGCCGAAGGCCACGGCCCCGGGCACGGGCAGCACCGCCGCGGCGGGCTCGGGCGCCGGGCCGTGGTCGAAGCGCAGGCGCCCGTACTCGACCACGGCGCGCAGGCCGCCGCCGAGGTCGAGCGAGGCGCTGCCGCCGCGCGGCGCCAGGGCGAGGATCTCGTCCGTGCGGGCGCTGACCGAAGGCGCCCCGGCGATCGCCTGGACGGTGAGCCGCCGCAGCGCCGGCGGCAGCGCGGCGATCCGCTCCACCGACGGGTCGAGGTCGATGAGCGAGTCGAGCACCTCGGCCTCGTCGCGGAGGATCTCCAGCGTGCGCAGGACGTTGGCCTCGGCCGCCGGGTGCAGCGACCGCAGCGCGGGCAGCAGCTCGTTGCGCACCCGGTTGCGGGCGAAGGCGTCGCACTCGTTGGTCGGGTCCTCGCGCCACGGCAGGCCGCGCTCGGCGGCAGTACGCCGCCGTCTCCTCGCGCGTCCAGCCGAGCAGCGGCCGGATCACGCCCGGGCGCTCGCGGATGCCGAGCAGCGCGCGCCGGCCCGGCGACGCGGCGAGCCGGTACAGGACGGTCTCGACCTGGTCGGTCGCCGTGTGGCCGGTGGCGGCGACCGGCCCGAGCCTGGCCGCCTCGGCGTACCGGACCTCGCGCGCCCACGCCTGCAGGTTCCCCTCCGGCGGCCCGGCGCGGTGCACGACGAGCGGCACGCCGAGCCGCTCGCACAGCTCCGGCAGAACGCCTCGTCCCCGTCGGCGTCCGCGCGCAGCCCGTAGTTGACGTGCAGCGCCGTGACCGCCTCCCCCCGCTGCACCAGGAGGTCGAGCAGGCAGACGGAGTCGCGGCCGCCCGAGAGGAGGACGACGATCACGGCCGCACCCGCGCGAGGTAGAGCTCGGTCGCCTCGCTGAAGCCCTTGAGCTTGACCTCGCCGATCGGCTCGAACTCGAGGTTGCGGCCCGCCGCCTCCACCACCGGCTGCGTGACCAGCACCTCGCCGCCCGGCCGCCCGCGCGCCGACCCGCGAGGCGAGGTTGACCGCCCGGCCGTAGTAGTCGCCGTCGCGGTAGAGCGTCTCGCCCGCGTGGATGCCGATCCGCGGCAGCGGCCGGCGGCCGCCGTTGAGCTCCTGGAAGCCGACGGCCCAGTCCACCAGCGCCGGCCGGGTCGGCGCCGACCACCATCACCTCGTCGCCGATCGTCTTCACCACGCGCGCCTCGTCGGGCAGCGTCTCCTCGACCGACTCGACGAAGCGCTCGACCACGTCGAGCGCCTCCTCCTCGCCCGCCTCCTCGGTCAGCCGCGTGTAGCCCGCGAGGTCGGCGAAGGCGATCGCCACGCGCAGGCGGCCGAGCTCGTCGCCCGCGCCGTCGAGCTCGAGGTGCCCGACCACGTCCTGGCCGACGAAGTGCTGCAGCATGCGCTGGTGCACGCGGTCCATGATCGGCGAGGCCAGCGGGAGCAGGTCCGAGGCCATGCCCTCCATCTCCTCGGCGATCTCGAGCCCCGGCACGCCGTCGCGCATCAGCGGCTCGTGCACGTAGAGGTGGAAGAGCTTGACCTCGGCGTCGGCGATCTGCGCCAGCGCCTGCCCGTACACGCGCACGAGCTGCAGGAAGGCGACGAGCGGGAAGCCCGCGTCGAGCACCGCGGCCATGTGGCGCAGGAGCTGGAGGTCCTCCTCGCCGATCTGCTCGAGCGACTCGGACGAGAAGCCCGCCGACGTCCAGATCCGCTCGATCAGCGCCGGCTCGAGCCCGGTGTCCTCGGCCGCCTCCGCGAGCGTGCGCGTGCGCGCGGGTGACGGGAAGAGGTCCTCCAGGTAGCCGTAGGCGAGCCGGCCGGCGTGCGCGGCCTCGCGCAGCGCGGTCGAGCGAGTAGCCGCGCTCGCGCAGGCGCGCGACGATCCGCGCGTGGGCGACGGCCGGCGGCGTCCAGCGCCCGTCGCCGAGCGGGACGATCCCGTCCTTGACCCAGCGCCGCAGCGTGGCCGGCGAGACGTCGACCTGCTGCGCGACCTCGCTGAGCGTCAGATCGGACATGGGCCCGGACATGAAAGCGGCGGGACCGCGGTCGTGGTCCCGCCGCCTGCGGGCAATGCGGCCCGCTGCCTCGGCCGGCGGCGTTCGTCTGTTAGGCGACGCCTTGCGAGTGACCCGCGGCCCCTCACTTCCCGGCCTATTGCCTGGTTCGGGTGCGGCAAGGTCTAGCGCGGGAATCCTGGCGTGTCAACCGTCGTGACCGAGCGCTGACGATCAGACGGCCAGGTGCGGATACTCGCTCTCCACGAACTCCCTGTAACGGGCGTAGATCGGCTTCGTGATCGGGATCAGGCTGAGGGCGGCCTTCACGTCGCCGCCCGACTTGATCCGCCGCGCGGGCGAGCGCCATCGCGACGTTCTCCTTGCCCTGGAAGTACTGGTTCGCGGTCTCCGACGACATCGCCATCTTGACCTTCGGGTCCCAGTCGACGTCGTCGGACCACTCCCAGTGCAGGTTGCCGTCCTCGCCCTCGCGGGCGGCGCGGATGTTGACCACGAGGTCGAGGTCCGTGAACTCGAAGCGCTGCGGCACGTCCGCGTCGCGCAGCTTCGGCCCCATCTCCGGGTCCTCGCTCATCATCGAGAAGATCCGGTCCATGACGGTCCGGAACTCCTTCTCCGAGCGGAACTCGGCGCCCATGGTCAGCTCGTGGCTGCGGGCTTGGCCGGAGCGGCCTTCGCGGGGGAGCGCTTGCGGGTCGCTGGTCGGTGCGCTTGGCCGGGGCCCGCTTCGCCGCGGTGCGCTTGGCCGGGGCGCGCTTCGCCCGCGACGCGGCGGGCTTCGCCTTGGCCTTCGCGCGCGACGTCGTCGCCCGCCGCTTGGCCGGCGCCTTCGCCTTGGCCTTGGCGGTCGTCGATCGTCGTCGGGCTCGAGCGGCGCGCTTGGCGGCCGGCTTGCGCCTGGCGGCAGGCTTGCGCTTCGCCGCGGTCTTGGCACGAGCCGGGCGCGACGGCGTTGGCGGCCGCCGGGGCGACCTTCGCGCCGCGGACCTCGAGGGCGCCGACGCGGCGCGCCAGCGACTCGATCTCACGGCGCAGGCCGCGGACGTCCTCGAGCACCTTGAGGTCCTCGATCGTCTCGCGCACGCGCGCGGCGGCGTTGGCCACCTCGTCGACGAGCTGCTTGCGTGCGCTTCTGGCGTCGCCGGCCGCGCCCTCGGCGCTGGCCTGGAACGTGCGCTCGACGGCGCTGCGGACGGCCTCCACGGCGTCGGCTGCGTCGGAGCCCTTCTTGTCCTTCTTCTTCTTGTCCTTCTTCGGCCATGGCGCGCAACTCTAGTCTCACCGTTGCTGGTCTGTCCTCCGTCCCCACGAGCAGGTCGCCGAGCGCGTGCTGCTGCCCGGCGATCCCGGGCCGCGCGCTGCGGCTCGCCCAGCAGCTGCTCGAGGCGCCGAAGATGCTCAACCACCACCGCGGGCTGTGGGGCTACACGGGCGCCGCCGCCGACGGCGCGCCGATGACGATCCAGAGCACCGGCCTCGGCGGCCCGAGCACGGCGATCGTGGTCGAGGAGCTGATCGGCCTCGGCGCGCGGCGGCTGGTGCGCGCGGGGACCTGCGCCGCGCTCGACCGCGCCGCGCTGGGCTCGCTGGTCATCGCCGAGGCGGTGCTGCCGCGCGACGGCGCCGAGCCGCGCGCTCGGCGCCGGCGGCGCGCTGGCCGCCGACCCGGTGCTGCTCGCCGCCCTGCGGGCCGCCGGCAACGGCGCGGCGAGCGGCCCGGTCGTCTCGACCGACCTCTTCTACGGCGCGACGTGCGCCGAGGACGGCGCGATCGCCCTCGACCTCACGACGGCGGCGGTGTTCGCCGTCGCCGCCCGGCACGGCGTCCGCGCCGCGGCGGTGCTCGCCGTCGGCCGAGGCCGGCGGCGAGCGGATCGAGCCCGAGGCCTCGAGGCCGCGGAGGTCGAGCTCGGCCGCGTCGCCGCGGCCGCCCTCGTCTAGCCGCTTCGCGGGCTTGGCCTTCGCGGGCTTCTTCGCCTTGGCCTTCTTCGGCGGCGCCGGCGGCGGCGTCGTCGACCTTCAGCCGCTCCTGCTCGCGCGGAGGCGGCGGCGGCGCGGCGTCGAGCGCGCTGGCGAGGTGCGAGATCTCGAGCGCGAGCTTGCTGAGCTGGCCCTCGACGCCGTCGAGCCGCTCGTCGATCCCGGACTGGCCCATGCGCGGCGAGCCGCTGGTCGAGCCGGTCGACGGCCTCCTCGATGCCCTCCATCCGCTGCGAGACCGAGCGCAGCCGGCGCGTGAGGCGCTCGACGTCGGCGGCCGACGGGATGTTGAGCGCCCCCATCGCCGCCTCCTGCGCCTGCACGGCGCGCTCGCGCGCCTCGAACGCCTTGGCGATGGCGGAGTTCACGAGCGGGTTCTCGAGCAGCTCCTGCGCGAGCTTGCCCAGCGCGTCCTCGCCCTGGCGGGCGATACGGTCGCGCAGGCCGCTCTGGTTCGTCTGCCATCGGTGTTCCTCTCGGGGCGGGGGTTCGCGATTCGACGCCGCGGGGAAGCTAGCGCAGTGCCGCGTCCGGCATGGGTCCGAATTGAACCTCAAGCCTCGAGTCGAGGGTGAGGTTTAGCCAGAATTCATGCAACTGCGACGGAATACCGCAAGACATCGCCAGGGTTAAGCGTTCGAGATTGCATCAAGCACCATGAGACCGATAGCCTCAGAACCAGCATCAAAGGGTCCCGCGCCCGGCACTCGAAGGATGTCGAGACGTCGCCGGCGCCGCGGGAGGGGACCCGTCCCGGGGATGACGAGCCGTAAGCTGCTGATCGCGATCGCCGCTGCCGCCTTGTACGCGGTGGTCCTCGTCGCGTCCGCGAACGCCGCGCTGCACCGCGTCCAGGTCACGCTCATCACGGGCCAGACCATCACGGTCACGGTCGACGTCCCGCCCGGGACGCCCGTGCAGCAGGTGCAGATCCCCGGTCTCCCGGCCCCGGTGCAGAACATCGTCGACCTCGGCCCGGTCGAGGTTCCGACCCCGGTTCCGACGGTCCCGCCCGTCCAGACCCCGGACCTCCCCGACGTCCCCAAGGTCCCGACCCCGGACGCCACGCCCGGCAACCAGCAGGGCGGCGGCGGCAACAACGGCTCGGGCGGCGGGAACACCGGCGGCGGCAACGGCTCCACGCACGCGCCCGCGCGCCCGGGCGGGGACGAGAGCCCGGTCAACCGCGCCGAGGGCAACGTCAAGTCCGGCGTCGGCCGCGCGCGCGACAAGGTGCAGGAGACGGTCGAGAACGTCACGCCCGGCGAGAACCCCGACGGCTCGCCCACCCCGGCCAACCCGACGTACTCGGTGTCCGACGCCCGGCGCCGCCCGCATCGGCGTCCCGAACTTCTTCATCGACAAGTTCCGCATCCCGCCGTTCCTGCTCCCGATCTACCAGGCCGCCGGCATCCAGTACGGCGTCCGCTGGGAGATCCTCGCGGCGATCAACGAGATCGAGACCGACTACGGCCGCAACCTCAACGTGAGCTCCGCGGGCGCGCTCGGGTGGATGCAGTTCATGCCCGTCGTCGTGGCGCGCCTACGGGGTCGACGCCAACGGCGACAAGGTCAAGGACCCGTACAACCCGGTCGACGCGATCTTCGCCGCCGCCCGCTACCTGCGCGCCGCCGGCGCCGACACCGGACATCCGCGCGCGCCGTCTTCGCC
Organism: uncultured Solirubrobacteraceae bacterium; assembly: GCA_963720415.1. GTDB lineage: Bacteria > Actinomycetota > Thermoleophilia > Solirubrobacterales > Solirubrobacteraceae > DASSUW01. The sequence continues at coordinate 144,823 of CAVRFQ010000001.1, forward strand.
TACAACCACGCCGACTGGTACGTGGACTCCGTGCTGCTGCGCGCCCAGGTCATCGGCGGCCTGCCGTCGAACCTCGTCGGCTCGCTCACCGGCCTCACCCAGGGCCGCTTCCCGGTCCAGGCCAAGGCCACCTACGCCGGCGAGCTGCGCCACGCAGGGCAAGCGCGTGCGCGAGGGCAACGCCGCCCTCGTCGTCGAGTCGACGGGCCGCGCGGGCATCCGCATCTTCTCGCGCGAGAAGCGCCGCCCGTGGTCGCCGTCAACGACGGCAGGATCGTCCGCGTCGGCCACAACCGAGCGGCTCGGCAACTACGTGATGCTGCAGGACGTCTACGGCAACACGTACACGTACGGGCACCTCGGCCAGGTCAACCGGCGCTACCCGTCGCCGAAGCCGCAGGACCGGTCGACCCCGAGGAGCTCGAGCTCCCGACGCGCGACGCCGCAGCCCGCCGCGCCCGCCTCGGCGACCGACGCGCCCGCGCGCGCAAGCGCGCCGAAGCGCAAGCTCGCCGAGAAGGCCGCGCCCGAGCCGGCCAAGGAGGCCGCGGCCCGGCCGCCGACAAGCAGCGCCTGTTCGCCAACCCGGCCCGGCCGAACGCCTCGGCCGCGGGCGGCGCCCAGCAGGAGTTCGAGCGCACCGGCGAGATCGACGGCGAGGAGACCTTCGAGGGCTACTTCCGCCGCGTCTTCGGCCTCGGCCGCAAGGACATCCAGCTCAAGAAGCTCAAGCCCGGCGCCGCGCGTCGTGGCCGGCACCATCCTCGGCCGCCTCGGCGAGAAGTCCGGCCGCAAGCGCGCCGCACCTGCTGCTTCGAGATCCGGCCGGCCGGCCACGGCGCCCCGCGGATCGACCCGAAGCCGATCCTCGACGGCTGGAAGCTGCTCGAGTCGACCGCCATCTACCGCGCGGCCGGCAAGAACCCGTTCTTCGGCCGCGACGCCGCCAACCCGTCGATCGGCCAGATCCTGCTGATGAGCAAGGAGGCGCTGATCCGGCGCGTCCTCGCCAACCCGCGGATCGACCTCTACGACTGCGGCGAGCAGGACGTGCTCACCGGGCAGATCGACCGCCGCGTGCTGGCCACGCTCGAGTTCCTCGCGGCCTCCGGCCTGCGGCCGACGGTCACCTCGCTGCGCTGCGGCCACGGCTACCTCACCGCGTCGGGCAACGTGTCGCACCACTCGTCCGGCAACGCGGTCGACATCGCGGCCATCAACGGGATCACCATCTCGCCCTCGACGCAGGGCAGCCGGCTCGATCACCGAGCTGACGATCCAGCGCCTGCTCACGCTCCAGGGCACGATGAAGCCGGACCAGATCATCTCCCTGATGAAGTTCGAGGGGACCGACAACACGTTCGCGATGGGCGACCATCACGACCACATCCACGTCGGCTGGCGCCCGCTCTACGGCACCAACTCGAAGCTCGCCAAGCAGGTCAACGCGATCCTCAAGCCCAAGCAGTGGATCAAGCTGATCGACCGCCTCGGCGAGATCGACAACCCGACGGTCAGCCGCAAGCCTTCGAAGTACGCGGTGCCGACCAAGCGCTGCGCCTCGCACGCCCACAAGGGCGAGTAGCCTCGCCGCTCTGCCTCGGTTCGGCTTCGTCCAGTGGGAGTTCCCCGGCCGCATCGGTCCTGACCCAGGGCGCTACGTCGTGCGCCGCTACGCCGGCGACGACGTCCGCCAGGTCCTGGTGATCGGCGGCTTCGACGGGCCGCGCCGGCATGCCGCGGCGCCGGCGCGCGCCAGACGGCCGACCCGGGGCCGGCCGCCGTGGAGCTGACCCGCGCGACGGTGATCGACGCGACGCCGCTCGGCGAGCTCGACGCGGCCGACGCGTGGCTCGACGCGCGCGCTCGGCGACGAGCGCGACCGGGTGCTCGGCGAGGCGCTCGAGCTGCTCAACCGCGCGGTCGCCGGCCACCGGGTGGCCAGCGCCGACCCGTGGGTCGCCCGACGCCGATCCCGCCCACGCCCTGGTCTGCCGCGTCGGCTACGGCAGCGGCGAGCAGGTGGCCGACGGCGACTGGGAGTCGGCCCGCGAGCTGCCCACGAAGGGACCGCGCGGCGGCCGCTCGCGCGTTCTCTCGCCCGCAGGAGCGCCTCGCGGCGCTGCTCAGCGGCCGCGACGCCGCGCTGGCCTGCGAGGAGCTGACCCTGCGGGCGCGCGGCGACCTCGAGCACGGGCGCCCGCGCGAGGCATCGCTGCAGCTCGCCATCGCGCTCGACGCGGCGCTGGCCGAGCTGGAGGTCTGGCGCGAGCAGGGCGACATGGCCGGGCGGCTGGAGGAGCTCGACGGCTGGCGCGAGGCCGTCGCCCGGGCGGCCCGGGCGGCGCTCCAGGGCGGGCTCGACGCCGCCCACGCCGCCGACGTCAGCACCGCGCTGGCGCGGCTGGAGGCCGCGCTGCGCGAGCGCCAGCTCGTGTCAGGCGAGTAGCGCCATCACGGCTTCGAGGTCCTCGACCACGTCGCCGTTCAGCCGCACCGCGGCGTCGCGGTCGTACGGCGTCGCGCTGCGCGTCACGATCGCGATCCGGCCGCCGGCGCCGAGCGTGTGCTGGGGCAGCTCGGCGACCGGCCAGACCTCGAGCGACGAGCCGATGCAGAGCATCAGGTCCGCCCCCGCGGCCAGCGCGCCCGCGCGGTTCATGGCGGTCTCGTCGAGCATCTCGCCGAACAGCACCACGTCGGGCTTGAGGACCTCGCCGCAGTCGCACCGCGGCACGCCCCCCTCCTCCAGGCGCCGGCGCGTCTCGGCCAGCGGATAGGTCGCGCCGCAGGCCAGGCACGAGGCGGACGCGATCGAGCCGTGCACCTCGATCACGTCGCGCGAGCCGGCCGCCGCGTGCAGGCCGTCGATGTTCTGGGTGATGACCGGGATGCCGAGCTCGGCGAGCGCGCGGTGCGCGCCGTTGGGCTCCTTGCCCTCCAGCGCCGCGAAGCGCTGCCCGTAGAAGCCCCAGAAACGCTCCGGGTCGCGTCGCCAGACGGAGATGTGAGCCACCTCCATCGGGTCGACGTTCTCCCACAGGCCGGTGCCCGGCGAGCGGAAGTCGGGGATGCCGGACGGGACCGAGATCCCGGCCCCGGTGAGGGCGACGACCGACCCCGCCGAGCGGATCAGCTCGGCGAGGTGGAATCGGCTGGCGCCGATTCCATTGCGAGTTCGCTTCGCGAACATCGCGGCACCGTTCCTCTCAACGGCCCTTGAACTCCGGGCTGCGCTTGGCCAGGAACGCGCCGATGCCCTCGCGGGCGTCCTCGGACGCGAACACGGCGCCGAACGCGCGCTTCTCGGCCTCGATGCCCTCGTCGAGGTCGCCCGCGTGGGAGACCTGCTTGATGTGCTCGAGCGCGAGCGGCGCCTGGCCGGCGAACTTGCGGGCCCACGCGAGCGCGGCGTCGAACAGCTCGTGGTCGGCCACGAGGCGACCGGCGAGGCCGTACTCGAAGGCCTCCTCGGCCGAGATCGGCTCGCCGACGGTGTTCATCTCCAGCGCCTTGGCCGGCCCGACGAGCCGCGGCAGCCGCTGGGTGCCGCCGAAGCCGGGGATGATGCCCAGGCTGATCTCCGGCTGCCCGAAGGAGGCCGAGTAGGCGGCCAGGCGGACGTCGCACGCCATGGCGAGCTCGCAGCCGCCGCCGAGGGCGAGCCCGTTGACCGCGGCGATGGTCATGATCCGCGACCGCTCCCAGGCGCGGAACAGCGCGTGCGCGCGGTCGAGCAGGTCCTTGCCGCCGGCCTCGTCCATCTTCGTGAACGCCTTGATGTCGGCGCCCGCGCAGAACAGCGCGGGGTTCGGGGAGGCGACGATCATCGCCTTCACGCCGCCGCCCTCGATCGACTTCCAGGCCTTCTCGAGCGCCTCCACGACGGCCGGCGAGATCGAGTTGGCCGGCGGGTTGTCGAGCCAGAGGATCGCGACGTCGCCGCGGGTGTCGAGCTTGACGGGCGCGCCCTCGAAGCCCTCGTCGGGCTGCGGGTAGGGGTAGAAGCCCTGGCCGCTCTTGGCGCCGAGTCGGCCCTGGGCCACCAGACGGCGGAGCACGAGCGGCGGCTCGAAGCCCTCGCCCCACTCGTCCTCGGCCCGCTCGAGCGCCGCGAGCACGTCGTCGAGCCCGCGGAAGTCCGCGCGCGCGAACGGGCCCGGGATCATGCCCGTGCCCATCATCATCCCGAGGTCGATGTCGCGGACGCCCGCGATGCCCTCCTCGAGGACCAGGCAGGCCTCCACCAGCGCCTTGAGCTGGAAGCGGTCGGCGATCCGCTCGTCGATCTGCGTCGACGTCTCAGGAGTGCTCATAGAACCCCTTCCCGGTCTTGGCGCCGAGCTCGCCGCGATCGAGCCGCTCCTCCATGCCCTTGTGGACGTAGAAGCGGTCGCCGTAGGCCTCCTGCATGTCGCGGGCGACCTTGACCACGGTGTCGAGTCCCGACATGTCGGCCACGCGGAACGGGCCCATCGGCACCTGCGCCTTCTGGGTGATGAACGCGTCGAGCTCGGCGACGTCGATCCCCGTCTCGTCCTGGTAGCGCCAGATCTCGCTGGCCGTGGAGACGAGGATGCGGTTGACCACGAAGCCGGGGCACTCGTGGCAGCGGACCGGCATCTTCTTGATGGCCTGCGCGAAGTTGGCGGCCGCCTGGGCGGTGTCGGGCGACGTGTCCTCGCCCTCGATGACCTCGATCAGCCGCATGTAGGAGGCCGGCCAGAAGAAGTGGAACCCGACGACCTTGTCGGGGCGGTTGGTCGCGTCGCCGATCTCGGTGATCGAGAGGCCCGACGTGTTGGACGCGAGGATCGCGTGGCCGGGGGTCGAGGCATCGAGCTCCGCGAACACCGCGTGCTTGATCTCCATCTTCTCCGGGACGGCCTCGATCACGAAGTCGACGTCGCCGAACTCGTCATACGACGTGGTGCCGGTGATGCGCGAGAGCGTGAGCTCCGCCTGGGCGGCCGCGTCCTCCTCGCTCAGCTTGCCCTTCTTGACGAGCTTGGCGGCCTGGCCTTCGGTGACCTCGCGCGCCTTGGTGAGTCCCGCGTCGACGAACTTCGCGTCGACGTCCTTGAGCACGACCGGGATCCCCGCAGCGGCGATGACCTGGGAGATCTCGCCTCCCATCACCCCCGCTCCGACGACTCCTGCTTTGAAGACGAACATGGCCCAGCACCCTAGCCAACCGTCGGTTGCACCCGATGCACCGGAGTGCGTAGCGTTGCTCCATGCGTACTCTGCCGGCCCTGCCGCTGGCGGGCCTCCTCGCCCTTGTCGCCGCCGCGCCCGCCGCGGCGACGGACATCACCGTCACGACCCGCGCCGACACGGTGGCCAACGACGGGCGCTGCTCGCTGCGCGAGGCCGTCAACGCGGCGAACTTCGGCGTGCCCAGCGGAGCGGCGGCCGGCGAGTGCCCGGCGGGCGGGGTCGCGATCGACGTGATCCTCCTCGGCGGCGGCCAGCACGTCTTGTCGCGCGCAGGCGCGCGTGAGGGCGTCAACGCGACCGGCGACCTCGACCTGCTCGCGGCCGGGCCGATCCGACTGAGCGGCCTCGGCCGCGACCGGACCAGCGTGTCGGGCGACGGGATCGACCGCGTCCTCGACGTGCTGGCCGGGACCGTCGCGACGGTCGAGGACCTCGCGATCGTCGGCGGCGCGGCGCCCGACGGAGCGGACGCGACCGGTCCGGTGGCGGGCGGCGACGGCGAGGGAGGCGGCGGCGTCCGCAACTCGGGCTTCCTGACGCTGCGGGACGGCGCGGTGCGCGGCAACCGCGCCGGCCGCGGCGGCGCCGGTGGCGACGCCATCGGCATGGGCTTCTTCGTCGGCCTCGCCGGCGGCCGCGGCGGAGAGGGCGGCGGGATCCAGAGCACCGGGGAGCTGACGCTGATCCGGACGCTGGTGGCCGACAACCGGGCGGGCGCCGCCGGGCCGGCCGGGGACGGGCTCGTCGCCTCGACGCAGTCGCCCGCGGGCGGCGACGGCGGCGGCATCGCCGCCACCGGACCGCTGACGGTGACCGACTCGACGATCGAGGCGAACCGCGCGGGAGCGGGCGGCGACGGGGGCGGCGGGACGAACGGCTCCGCCGGATCGGGCGGCGGCAGGGGCGGCGGCATCCTTGCCACCGGCCTCACGGCGATCACGGGCTCGACGATCTCCGGGAACGCCACGGGCGCGGGCGGCCGTGGCGCCGCCGGGAGCCAGTTCGGCGGGGCGGGCGGCGGCGGCGGGAGCGGCGGCGGCATCTTCGCCACGGGCGCGCTCACCGTCACCGGCACGCTGCTCGCCTCCAACGGCACGGGCAACGGCGCGCAGGGCGGCGACGGCGCGCAGAACGAGGGCAACGGCGGGAGCGGCGGCGGCGGCGGAAGCCTGGTCGCCGTGAACGCCACCCTCGAGAGCTCGACGCTGATCGGGGGCGCGACCGGCGCCGGCGCCGCCGCCGGGTCGGGGCCGCCGCCCGTCTTCCCCGGGATCACCGGGCTCGGGACGGCGATCGACAGCTTCGGGACGATCACCCTCGTGCGCTCGATCACCAGCGGGTCCTGCGACGGCGGCGTGGCGAACGGCGGCGGCAACCTCGCCACGGCCATCGGCTGCGGCGCGACGATCGCCGACCCGCTCCTGACCGCCGCCGGCGTCCCGCTGGCCGGCAGCCCGGCGATCGACGCCGCGACGAGCTGCCCCGCCGTCGACGTCGCCGGCACGGCGCGCCCGCAGGGCGCGGCCTGCGACATCGGCGGCGTCGAGGCGCCCGCGACCGCGGCGACCGCCGCGCCGGGCGCGCTCGACTTCGGCTCGCACGGCGTCGGCTCGTCGGCGACGCTCGCCGTCGACGCGACCAATCCCGGCCTGCCCGGGCTGCCGCTCGCCCTCGCCGTGGGCGGCGACCCGGCGTTCACCCTCGCCGGTCACACGTGCGGCGCCGTCCTGGCCGGCGGCGCCGGCTGCGTCGTGACGGTGCGGTTCGCGCCCGTCGCGGCGGGCATGCGGACGGGGACGCTGCAGATCGGCGACGGCGTGCTCGCCCGCCCGATGGTCCTGCCGCTGAGCGGCACCGGGGTCGCCCCGTCGCCGGGCGGCTCGCCTCCGCCGGCGCCGCAGTGCGTCGTGCCCAAGCTCAAGGGCAAGACGCTCAAGGCGGCGCGCGCGGCGCTCAAGACGGCCAACTGCAAGCTCGGCAAGGTCACGCGGCGCGGCCGCGGCCGGCCGGGCCGGATCCGCGCCTTCAGTCCGAAGGCGGGATCCGTGCGACCGGCCGGCGCGAAGGTCCGCGTGACGGTGAACCGGCGGCGGGCCTAGCCGCGCAGCCCGGGGACCTTCACGATGATGAAGTCGCTGTAGTCCGGGAGGTTCGGGTTGCGGCCGGTGGAGCCGAAGTTCGTGTCGTTCACGAACGCCAGGTCGTTGCCGCCGACCGGGAGGACGGCCTCGACCGTCACGTACGGGAAGGAGAACGGGTCCCCGAGGCCGAAGTCGCCCGGCCGGGCGGGGAACGAGATCAGGTTGCGATCCCGGATGTCGAGCAGGTCGACGATCTCCTTCTTCTGCAGGACCGGCTTGCGCGCGGGCGTGTCGATCAGGAACGCCTTCTTCCACTGGGCCGCCGGGCCCTGGTCGTTGTCACGCTCGGTGACGATGATGCGGTCGGCGTCGAGCGCCGTCGCGTCGGAGACCAGCGTGCCGGCGCGGCTCATCTTGTAGGTCCAGCGCTTGCCGGTGTAGCGGCGCTCGGAGACGTCGAACTCGAAGACCACGCGGTCCAGCGGGTCGGCGCCGACGAGCGCGCCCTCGAGGATCGGGTAGAGCGTCCTGCCGTCCTTGGACAGCGCCATGGCCTCGAAGCCGCTCGAGCCGCCGAGGTTGGGGGTGCGGCCGAGCAGGAACGGGTTGTCGGGCGACATGACGCCCGGGGTCGGGACCGGCGCGTCGAGCACCTTGCCGGTCGCGTCGGTGTGGACGATGAACGGGCCGAACTCCTCGCCGAACCAGAGCGTGCCGTCCTTGCCGATGCGGACGGACTCGATGTCGAAGTCGCCGCCGGTGAGGATCCGCTCCTCCGTGCCCTCGCGGACGATGGGGAACGGGACCTTGTAGTCCGGGTCGCGCAGCGTGATCGCGCTCTGGACGTTCACGCGGCCGTTCCCGCTCCACTCGGTCTCCCAACGCGGATTCACCTTGTACAGGCGCAAGATGAAGGAGCGCGAGTTGGCCTTGTTGCCGAACCCGTTGTCGGGCATGGCCCAGAACCGGCCGTCGCCGGCGTCGAGCAGCGCGGAGAAGCCGCCGATCGGCTGGCCGGCGTTGGCCGCCGGGACCGGCTCGGTGTTGGGCGCGCCGGGCCATGGGGCGGGGAACGTGGCGTCGGCGGGGAGGATGGCGCGGGCCTCGAGCTTCGGCTCGGCTGCGCTCGCGGTGGCGGCGGGGAGGAGGGCGGCAGCGAGGGCCGCAGCGAGAAGTCGTCGCATGGCGCGGCAGCCTGTTGGACCGCCGGCCCCGCCGGGTCACGATCCTGTGACTTCGGCGCGGCGCTCGTGGCCGAAGCGATCGAGCGTGCGCTTGAGCGATCCCGTCATGTCGTGGCGGATGAGGAAGAGGTCGCTCGCCGCCTTGAACGGCGTGAGGTTCTTGAGCTTGTAGTCGAGCGCGAGCGTGACCTGCACGTCGTCGGGGCCGGCGACCTCGAAGCGCACGGTCTGGGTGGCGGTGAGCCGGGCGTCCTCGACCGAGACGGTCTGGCCGGTGCGCGCCTCGTAGGCGGTCACGACCTCCTGCACGCGGCCGCGGCCTCGGGGCGGCGACTCCCAGACGAGCCGGGCGCCCTCGTTCGGCCACTCGGCGTCGAGCGAGAGGACGTGGCCGAAGCCGTCGATCCACGCGGCCCAGCGGTACTGGTCGTACCAGAGCTCCTCGGCATCGATGATGCGGCCGGGGACGACGGTGCTCGCCCGGACCCGGGTCACCGGAGCACCTCCTTGCGGATCGCCCGGATCGAGCCCTCGATCCGCTCCATGCGCGGCTCGAGCTCGTCGGCCAGGCGGTCGCGCTCCGCCTCGCCCTCGCCCGTGATGCGGTAGAAGCGCCTGGACCGCCGCTCCGGGTGCTCCCACTCGCCCTGGAGGAGGCCGCGCTCCTCGAGCGACCGCAGCAGGGGGTACATCGTGTTCGGGTTGACGGCGAGCGCGCCCTGGGTGAGCTCCTCGATCCGCTCGATCAGCTGGTTGCCGTACGAGGGCTCCCGGGCGGTGTAGTGCAGGATCAGCAGCGGCAGCAGGCCGGCGCGGCGGAGGTCGCCGACGAGCGGATCGGTGCTGCCTGCCCCCTTGCCGGCCGGGGTCTTGGCCACGGCGGCGCGGGCATCGGAGAGGCTCGCCGCCTCCGATGCCGCCTTGGAGGTGTCGCGAGCACGACCCGGCACGGCTGCGATTATCGCGCGCCATGACCGCCGTCGACCTTGCCCTCGAGCTCGTCCGCCTCGACACCATCAACCCGCCGGGCCGCGAGGAGGCGGCCGCGGGCCTGCTGGAGGCGCGGCTCGCCGCCGCCGGACTGGACGTCTCGCGCCACGAGCACGCGCCCGGGCGGACGAGCCTCGTCGCCCGGCTGCCGGGCTCCGGGCCCGCCCTCTGCCTCACCGGTCACCTCGACACCGTGCCGCTGGGCGGCGCCCCGTGGTCGGTCGAGCCGTTCGGCGAGGTGCGCGACGGCCGCCTCTACGGGCGCGGCTCGACGGACATGAAGGGCGGCGTGGCCGCGATCGTCGTGGCGGCGGAGCGGATCGCCTCGCTCGGCGGGAGCGGGCTCGAGCTGGTGCTCTGCGCGGGTGAGGAGACGGGCTGCGAGGGAGCCCGCTCCCTGGCCTCGTCGGGCGCGCTCGGCTCGTGCGGCGCGGTGCTGGTCGCGGAGCCGACGGGCGGCGTGCCGCACGTGGCGCACAAGGGCGTGCTGTGGGCGCGGGCGACGTGCGAGGGGAAGATCGCCCACGGGTCTTCTCCGTCGCTCGGGGTCAACGCGATCTATCCGCTGGCCCGGGCGGTCACGGCGCTGTCGTCGCTGTCCTTCGACGTCGCGCCGCACGAGCTCCTCGGCTCGCCGACGCTCAACGTGGGCACGATCTCCGGGGGCGTGGGCATCAACGTCGTCCCCGATCGGGCCGAGGCCCGGATCGACGTCCGCACCGTCCCCGGCCTCTCGGGCGCGGACGTGCTCGACGCGCTGCGCTCGGTGGCGGGCGACGAGGTGGCGATCGAGCCGGTCGTCGACCTCGATCCTGTGGTCACCTCGGCCGACGATCCGTGGGTCCGGACCGTCTTCGCGGTCGCCGGCTCGTCCGGCGGAGGCCTGGCGTACTTCACCGACGCCGCGGCGCTCACGCCCGCCTACGGGACGCCGCCGACCGTCATCTGGGGCCCGGGCGAGGCCGCCCAGGCGCACCAGACCGACGAGTGGGCCGAGACGGCCAAGATCGAGGCCGCCGCCGACGCGTACACGGAGGTCGCCCGGCGCTGGTGCGGCGTCTAGAAGCCGCCGAAGCCGCCCGGATCGCCGTTCCCCGGGCGTCCGTCGCGAGCGGCGCGCTGCGCGCTCTCCTTGCGGGTCGTCCTGGCGCGCTGAGCGATCTCCGCGCCGCGCCGCTGCGCTTCGCGGCGCCGGTCGAGCCACTGGCGGACCCGGCCCTTGGACTGCTTGGCCTCGGTCATGCCGAGCACCTCCTCTGGGGTCGTGCCGACTCTACGCCCCTTGCGGCGGCGGACGAGCGCGAGCTCGCCCGCCGGCCGCGGAGCGGTCAGGCCGCGAGCTCGATCGCGAGCTCCTCGAGGATGTCCATGCCCTCCTGCATGCCGCTCTCCATCCCGGAGTCGAGGATCATGTCCCGGACCTCCTTGGACGTGACGGTGGTCAGGAGCGTGAGCGTGGTGCGGCCGTCCTCCTCGGCGAAGGTGACGGTGTTGACCGCGGGATCGACGCCCTCCGGCGCGCCCTCGTAGACCTCGGTCATGACGAGCCGCTCGTCCTGGACGATCTCGCGGAACTCGCCATGGAACGCGACCTCGAACCCCGCGGTGGCGGTCATCACGTAGCGCCACGCGCCGCCCACGCGCAGGTCGACGTCCACGGAGGTCACCTGCCCCCGGCGGCCGGCCCACCAGCGGCGGATCAGCTCGGGTGTCGTGTAGGCCCTGTAGACCAGGTGCTTGGGCGCGTCGAACTCCCGCGTGATCAGGATCTCCGTGTCGGACGGCAGGGTCACCGTCGCAGTCCCGCTAGTCGGCACTGACATCACCTCGTTGCTCCTTCGACTTGAGTTCGTCCAGCACGTCGTCCAGCGCCTCGAACCGCTCGGTCCACGTCTGCTCGTAGGTCTTGACCCAGTCGTGGATGGGCTTCAGCGCATGCCCGTTGAGCCGGTACAGCCGCTGGCGGCCGTTGTCTCGCACGTCCACCAGGCTCACCTCCCGAAGCACCTTCAGGTGCTTGGACACCTGCGGTTGCGCGAGCCCGAGCCGGCCGACGATGTCGTTGACGGGGCGCTCGCCCGCCGCGAGGAGATCGAGGATCTCCCGGCGGCGGGGCTCGGCTACCGCGTTGAACGCGTCTGCGGTCGTCGCTGCTCGGGCCATGCCATGGATCATATTCCGATATCGGAATATATCAAGGCTAGTCGTAGTTCTTGATCACCCGCACGTTGAGCCACAGCATGAGCGTGCCCAGCACGGCCACGACCGCGAATCCCGGCCAGATCTCGGCCCACACCAGGTCCTGCAGGATCAGCGACCGCATGGCCTCCATCACGTAGGTCACCGGGTTCAGCGTCGCCGCGATCTCCATCGGCCGCGTGAGCAGGTCGCGCGGGACGAAGTTGGGCGTCAGGAACAGGAGCGGGAAGAAGATCAGCCCGCCGGAGTTCGTCGCCGCGGCACTGCGCGTCTTGAGCGCGATCAGCTGCATGAAGCCGACGAAGACGACCGACCACAGCGCGGTCAGCGCCGACGAGCAGCACGAACCCGAGCGGCCCGCTGGCGATCGAGATCCCGAACGCCACGCCGAGCAGGACGATCGCCGACGCGATGAGGACGCCCTTCACGGACTCCGCGATCAGCCGGCCCATGACGATCGCCGTCCGCGACACCGGGGCGGCGCGGAGCTTGTCGAAGTACCCGCCCTCGATGTCCTCGACGAGGAACAGCGCCGCCGTCCCGAACGAGGCGGCGAGCAGCAGCGAGCTCGGGAGCTGGAACGCGCCGTAGCCCTGCCCGTAGAGGAACTCGGTGGTCGCCGCGGGGAAGATCTTCGCGGCCTGGCCGACGTTGACGACGAGGAAGAAGAGCGGGATGAACAGCGTCGGCAGCAGCGCGTCGGGCGTCCGCCAGCCCTCGCGCAGCGCGCGCTGCCCCAGCACCCAGGCGCCGCTCATGCCCGCACCTCCTGCACGTCGCCGGCGACGCGGCTGCGGGTGCGGCCGGTCGCGTCGAGGAACACGTCGTCGAGCGACGGATCGCTGGTCAGGCCCTGCCGCGCACGGAGGTCGGCCTTGAGCTGCGCCGGCGTGCCCTCGCGCACGATCCTGCCGTCGTCGATGATCGCCAGCCGGTCGCAGAGCTGGTCGGCCTCCTCGAGGTACTGGGTGGTGAGGAAGACCGTCGTGCCCTGCTCGTTGATCCGGCGCACCTCGTCCCAGACGGTGAGGCGGCTCGCGGGATCGAGGCCGGTCGTCGGCTCGTCGAGGAACAGGACGTCCGGCCGGTGGACGAGCGCCGACGCGAGGTCGAGCCGCCGCTTCATGCCGCCCGAGTAGCCCTTGATGCGGCGGTCGGCCGCCTCCTCGAGCTCGACCAGCGCGAGCAGCTCGCCCGCCCGCGAGGCGGCGTCCGCCGGCGAGAGCGCGAAGAGCCGGGCCTGGAGGATCAGCAGCTCGCGGCCGGTCTGGCGCGGGTCCAGGCCCGCCTCCTGCAGCGCGACGCCGATCCGGTGGCGCACCGCGTCGGGCTCGCGCGCGACGTCCACGCCCGCCACCCGCGCGGTGCCCGCCGTGATGGTGAGCAGCGTCGTCAGCATGCGCACGGTCGTGGACTTGCCGGCGCCATTCGGCCCGAGGAAGCCGAAGACCTCGCCGGCCTTCACCTGCAGGTCGACGCCGCGGACCGCCTCGATGGTCCCGCTACGGCTCTTGTAGTGCTTGACCAGCCCTTCCGCGTGTACCGCGTCGTCCACGTAGTCGCTCCTGGAGTCGGTGTCTGGCGCTTAGACCGCCACCGACCGTAGAACTCATCGGCCTAGATGACGTCCGAGAGCCCCGCCGCGACCGCGAAGCCGAGCACCGTGACGAGCCCGCCGGCGCGGCCCGCCTTGCCCGCGGCCTCCGGGATCATCGAGTCGATCAGCATGACCAGGAGCGCCCCCGCGGCGAAGCCGTCGATGCCGGCCTGGAGGTTGCCGCCCGTCACGTCGGCCAGCGCGAACCCGGCGGGCGTGGCGAGCATGCAGCCGACCGCGATGAGGATCCACAGGCGCGCGATCGTCGCCGGGCGGCCGCCGGCGGCCCGCATGGCGCTCGCGGAGCCGATCGCCTCCGGCAGGTTGGAGACGAAGATCGCTGCCAGGAGCCCGACGCCCACGCCGTCCCCGGCCGCCAGCCCGAGCCCGAGGACCATCTGCTCCGGGATCCCGTCGAGGAACGCGCCGAGCGCGAGCCCGCGGCCGCCGCTCGAGCCCGCCTTCTCCACCGCGCGGTCGGCGACGTAGTACGTGAGCGCTCCGGCCGCGAGGCCGATCGCGAGCGAGCCCGGCCCGCCGATCCGGCCGCCCTCCTGCGCGAGGTCGAAGCTGACCGCGCTGATCAGCGCGCCCGCGCCGAACGCGAGCACGAGCCCGACGACGCGGTCCGACCAGTCGCGCGCGAGGCCGAGGACCGCGCCGATGACGAGCGAGGAGGCCGCGAGCGCTCCCCATCCGAACGCCGCGGCCATCCGCCAAATCTACACGGCGCCGATGCCCGTCTCCGCCCGCACGTGGAGCTCGTGGTACGAGCGCTCGGCGCGCTCCTCGCGGCTCAGCACCGTGCCCAGCCAGCAGCACAGGAAGCCGACGGGGAACGAGATGATCGCCGGGTTGGCGAGCGGGATCGGCGAGCCCTCGGAGTCCGGTCCCGGCCAGACGGCCGGCGAAGCGCGATGAGGAGCAGCGACGCCGCGAGGCCGCCGAGCACGCCGGTCACCGCGCCGGTGGTGTTGAAGCGCGGCCAGAACAGCGCGCAGAGCAGAGCGGGCAGGTTCGCGCTCGCGGCCACCGCGAACGCGAGGCCGACGAGGATCGACACGTTGAAGCCCTCGCCCGCCGCGATCGAGACGCCGATGGCGAGCACGCCGAGCCCGAGCGCCGCGACGCGCGCAACCCGGACCTCCTCGCGCTCGTCCGCCTTGCCGCGGCGCACGACGTTCGACCACAGGTCGTGCGCCATCGCGCCCGAGGCGGAGATCACGAGCCCGGCGACCACGGCGAGGATGGTCGCGAAGGCGATCGCGCTCACCACGGCGAGGAAGATGTCGCCGCCGACCGTGCCGGCGCCGCCGCCCAGCTCCTCGACGAGCAGCGGGATCGCGAGGTTGCCGCCCGCGCTCGCCTCCTCGGCGCCCGCGCCGAGGATCGCCCGCGCGCCCACGCCGATGATCATGATCATGATGTAGAAGAGCCCGATCAGCAGCACCGCCCAGCCCACCGAGCGGCGCGCGGCGCGCGCGTCGGGCACCGTGAAGAAGCGGATCAGGATGTGCGGCAGCCCGGCGGTGCCGAGCAGGAAGGCCAGGCCGAAGGAGATGCCGTTGATCGCGTCGGCGTGCTGCAGGCCCGGCGAGAGGAACGCGTCGCCCTCGGCGTGCTGCGCCGCGGCGCGGTCGAAGAGGTCGATGCCGGTGCGCGCGAGCACGAGCACCGTGATCACGACGCCGCAGACCATCAGCAGGCCCGCCTTGATGATCTGCACCCACGTGGTGGCGAGCATGCCGCCGAAGACCACGTAGACGACCATGAACGTGCCGGTGAGCGCGACGGCGAGCGCGAAGTCGATCCCGGCCAGCGCCTGGATGACCACGCCGGCGCCCACCATCTGCGCCAGCAGGTAGAAGAACGCGACCGACAGCGTGCCGAGCGCGGCGGCCATGCGGGCGGGCCGCTCCTTGAGGCGGAACGACAGCACGTCGGCCATCGTGAACTTGCCCGCGTTGCGCATGCGCGCGGCGAGCAGCAGCAGGACCGGCACGAAGGCGACGAGCGCCGCCACGAGCCCGATGAAGCCGTCGAGCCCGAAGAAGAAGATCAGCCCGGCGAAGCCGAGGAACGAGGACGCCGACATGTAGTCGCCGGCGATGGCGAAGCCGTTCTGGCCGCCCGAGATGCCGCGCCCGGCGGCCCAGAACTCGGTGGCGGTGCTGGTGCGCTTGGACGCCCAGTAGGTGACGCCCAGCGTGATGGCCAGGACGAGGGCGAAGACCGCGAGCGCGAGACCGTTCATCGCACCTGCTCCCGCTCCTCGGAGCGGGTGAAGCGCCCGCTCGCCTCACGTTCATCCGCGACGACGCGCTGCTCCATCGGGTCCCACTCGCTGTCGCTGCGGCGCAGGTACACGAACGACACGACCCACGTGAGCACGATCAGCCCGACCCCCGCCGCCCAGCCGAGAACGGTGCCCAGCCCGGCCGGCGCCAGGTACGCGAGGACGACGTAGGCCGCACAGAGGCCGACCGTCCCTCCCCCCGCGATCAGGACGAAGCGGCCGCGGCTCGCGACGAGCTCCCGGAACTCGGGTGAGCGCTCGATCGCCTCCCAGTTGGTTCCCTCGGTGTCCCCTGTCATGGGGATCGGGTACCCGGCGCGCCGCCGGCGCTATCGGCTGAGCTGGCCGCGGCGGACCAGCGCCCACGCCGCGCCGGCCGCCGCGACGCCGCCCGCGACCACGACGGCGACGGCGAACGACGCGTCGTCGACCAGCGCGCCGCCGAGCGCGTTGCCGGCCGCGTTTCCGGCGACGATGCCCATGATCATCACCGCGAACGCCTCTGTGGCGGTGCCCGCCGGCGCCGCCGTGTCGAGCAGGGTGGAGCCGACCGTGGCCGTCGGCGCGATCAGCAGGCCGGCCGGGAAGAGCAGCAGGGCGAGGGCGAGAGGGGTGCCGGCCAGGGCGAGCAGCGCCAGCGCGATGCCGAGCAGCAGCAGGAGCAGCGGGAGCCGCCCCGCGGGCGGTCCGGGCCAGTGGCGGGCGCCGTAGACGAGGCCGCCGACCAGGCTGCCCGCCGAGAGCGCGCCGAGCAGGAGGCCGCCGAGCGCCGCCGAGCCGTGGTCCTCGGCGAAGGCGGGCACCGCGACCTGGATGACGCCGAGGGCGATCCCGAACGCGCCGATGACGACGAAGACGGTGCGCATGGGCGGTGCGACGAGCGGCCCGAGCCAGCCCACGTCGTGCTTCTCACCCCGCCACCGCTTGGACGCGGGCGACGCCGCGAAGGCGAGCGCCCCGCCCGCGGCGCAGGCGGCGCCCACGAGCACGGCGACGGCCGGCGAGGCGAGCGCCACGAAGCCGGCGACGATCACCGGCGCCGTCATCACCGACACCTCGAAGACGATGGTCACCAGCGCGTAGGCGGTCTGGCGGCGCTCCGGGTCGTCGACGAGGGCGTTCCACAGCGAGCGCATGGCGGCCGGGGACTGCGGCAGGGTCAGCCCGCCCGCCGCCGCGCAGAGGGCGAGCACCCACGTCGGAGCGCGCTCCTCGGCGGCGACGACGAGGCCCACGAGCGCGACCAGGTGCCCGACCGCCGCCACGCGCAGCACGCGCGGCTGGCCGAGCCGGTCCATGAGGCGGCCCTGCGAGACCGCCCCGACCGCGTTGGCGAGCCCGAAGGCGCCCACGACGCGCCCAGCCGCGCCGAACGACCCCGTCGCCTCCCGCGCGAGCAGGATGATCGACAGGATCGCCATGCCGATCGCGAGCGACCCGAGGGCCGACGCGATCACCGGCGCGCGGGCGCCGGGGAGCGACAGCAGCGCGTGATATCTCGCCGCGGCGGTGCGCATTGGGGCGGCACCTTAGTGCCGCCCCATTGGTGGCTCAGGCGGTCGCCGGCTCCTCGATGCGCCGCGGCAGCAGCGTCTCGCGGGCGATCACGAGGCGCTGGATCTGCGACGTGCCCTCGTAGAGCTGCATGATCTTGGCGTCGCGCATGAGCTTCTCGACGGGGTAGTCCTTGATGAAGCCGTAGCCGCCGTAGACCTGCACGGCGTCGGTGGCGACCTCCATCGCGGAGTCCGCGGCGAAGCGCTTCGCGTGCGACGACTCGAGCGTGTTGCGGCGGCCCTGGTCGAGCAGGACGGCCGAGTTCCAGGTGGCCAGGCGCGAGAGGTGCACCTTGGTCGCCATGTCGGCGATCATGAACTGGATCGCCTGGTGCATCGCGATCGGCACGCCGAACTGGACGCGCTCCTTCGAGTAGTTGGTCGCGAACTCGAAGGCGGCGCGGGCGATGCCGGTGGCCATGGCCGCGACGCCGGGGCGCGTGCGGTCCAGGGTCATCATCGCGATCTTGAAGCCCTTGTTCTCCTCGCCGATCAGGTGGTCGGCGGGGATCTCGGTCTCGTTGAACGTGATGGTCGCGGTGTTGGAGGCCCGCTGGCCCATCTTGTCCTCCTTCTTGTCCACCGTGACCGTCTCGTCACGGGGGACGATGAAGCAGGAGATGCCGCGGTGCCCGGCCTCCTTGTCGGTCTTGGCGTAGACCGTGAACCAGTCGGCGTAGCCGCCGTTGGTGATGAAGCACTTGGAGCCGTTGATGACCCACTTGTCGCCCTTGCGGACGGCCGTGGTCCGCATGCCCGGACACGTCCGACCCGGCGTCGGGCTCGGTGAGGCAGAACGAGGCGAGCTTGTACTCCTCGCAGATCATGCCGAGGTACTTCTTCTTGAGCTCTTCGGAGCCCGCCAGCGCGAGCGGCGCCGACGCGAGGCCGTTGGCCCCGATCGAGGTCCCGATGCCGGAGCAGCCCCAGGAGAGCTCCTCCTCGACGATCGCGCCCTCGAGGTAGCTCAGCCCGGGCCCGCCGTACTCCTCCGGCGTGTGCCCGTTCATCAGGCCCAGCTCCCAGGCCTTGCGGAGCATCTCCTCGGGCCACGTCCCGTCGCGGTCGTACTCCCAGGCGACGGGCCGGATCTCCTTCTCCGCGAAGTCATGCGCCATCTCGCGAAGCGCCATCTGCTCGTCGGTCAGCGTGAAATCAACCACGGTTCAAACTCTCCAGATTGACTGGTCAGTCAACGACTACGTAGAGGGTACTTGCCCCGAACCGTCCGGACAAGAACGAACCGTCACGGCTGGCCGAATGGACGGCACAATGCGGGGTATGGAAGGCGCGTTCGCGATCGTGCTCTTCGTGGTGGTCGGCGTGGCCGGCGTGGCCGCGGTGTGGGCGCTGGTCACCAGCGGCAGCTCCTACGACCAGATCGGCAGCGGCGGCTTCGAGGAGCGGCCGGCCTCGCCGGCCGAGCGCGAGACCGAGATCCGGCAGATGCTCGAGGCCCGCAACGCGCGGCGCGAGGCCCGCGGAGAGGCGCCGCTCGACGTCGAGGCGGAGCTCCGCGCCCTGGACGCCCCCGCGGCCGATCCGGGGCTGCGCGAGGAGGTGCGGGAGCTGGTCGTGGCCCGCAACGCGCGGCGGGTGGCGCGCGGCGAGGAGCCGCTCGACGTCGAGGCCGAGGTCGACCGGCAGCTGCGCGAGCTCGGGTGAGCCTCGCGCTCGTGCGGTAGACCCCACCTCGATTGACCAGTCTGCCCCCGCGCGGGGCCGCCCTCTCGCTGGCACATTGGATGCCATGCCCGCCCGCATCGCCGCCATGGTCGCCGCAGCGCTGGTGACGCTCCTCTCGCTCGGCCTCCTGGCCGCGGGCGGCGTGCTGCTCTGGGCCGACGGCCAGAAGGACGGCTCGGGCTACATCACGACCGACGGCGACCGCTTCGCCACCAACAGCAACGCGCTCGCCACCGACACGCTCGACGTCGACATCGACGGCGCCGAGTGGATCCTCAACCGCGACAACTACGGCAAGGTCCGCCTCGCGGTCGAGCCGCGCAACGGCAAGCCCGTCTTCGTGGGCATCGGGCGCACGTCGGACGTCTCGCGCTACCTCGCCCAGGCCGACCACGACGAGGTCACCGACGTCGAGTTCGCCCCGTTCCGCGCGAACTACCGCCGCATCTCCGGCGCCCAGGCCCCGGAGCGCCCCGGCGGCCAGCGGTTCTGGGCCGCCACGTCCCAGGGCGAGGGGACCCAGACGGTCGAGTGGGAGGTCGAGGACGGCTCCTGGTCGATCGTGGCCATGAACGCGGACGCGACGCGCGGCGTCGACGTCACCGTCCGGGCCGGAGCCGAGCTCCCGGTGCTCGGCACCGCGGGCTGGATCACGCTCGCCGCCGGGCTGATCGGCCTCGGCGTCGCCGCAGGCCTCACCGTGGTCGGCATCCGCGTCGGGCGCCCGCGCGCCGTCGCCGCCTAGTCCCGAACTGCGGCATTGAGGGGGTGGTCCGGGCGGTGCGAGCCGGCGAGGGGTGTGCTGGGTAGGTGTCGCTATGCGCGCCTCAGTCAGCACACCCGACGCCGAAACTCCGCCACGACGCCCGATCGTGGAACACCGCGGCCCGCGGAGCCCCACTCACCCTCCCTACAAGCGCAGTCAGTCCCGCGAAGCCGCCGACGTCTCGGGCTCGGCGTCGGCGTCGGCGTCGGCGTCCGGGCCACTCGCCGTCGTGCGCTCGGCGCGCTCGGCCTTCTTGGCCTCCGCGTCCGGGTCTCGCGCGTCGGCGATCAGGGAGGCGGTGATGCCGACCGTGAACGCCAGGGCGACGATGGCCAGCGAGCCGACCGGGCCGATCTTGTAGATGTCCTCGATCAGCAGCTTGACCGCCACCAGGGCGAGCACGACGGCGATCGTCTCGTCGAGGTAGCGGAAGCGCCGGATCAGGCCCTCGACGAGCACGAACAGGGCGCGCAGGCCGAGCAGGGCGAAGATGTTCGCCATCCAGATCAGGACCGAGTCGCGCGTGATGGCGAACGCGGCCGGGATCGAGTCGATCGCGAAGGCGATGTCGGCCGCGACGATCGCCGCGAGGCAGACGAAGATCGGCGTGGCGTAGCGCCTGCCGTCGATCTGCGCGAACCAGTGGTGGCCGTGGAACTCGCTGGAGACCGGGAAGACCTTGCGCACGCCGCGCACGATCAGGTTCTTGTCCGGGTCCACCCCCTCCTCGACCCCTCGCAGGATCCGCCACGCGAGCACGAGCAGCAGGACGCCGAGGACGTAGATGATGAAGTGGAACTGCTCGATCAGCGCGACGCCGCCGAGGATCGCCAGGCCGCGCAGCACGAGCGCCGCGACGATGCCCCAGAACAGCAGGTTCGCCCGGTGCTCCTCCGGCACCCCGAAGTACGAGAAGAGCAGGAGGAAGACGAACAGGTTGTCGAGCGACAGCGAGCGCTCGATGAAGTAGACCGTCGTGTAGGTGATCGCGTCCTCGCCGTTCGAGAGCACCCACACGAGCGGGGCCACGAGCAACGCCACCACGAGCCAGCCGATCGACCAGTAGACGCCCTCGCGGAACGACGGCTCGCGACCGCGAGCGAACAGCTTGAGGTCGACCGCCAGCAGGACGATCGTCACGAAGGCCAGGACGAGCCAGGGCCCGGGCCCGGTGATGAAGCCGAATGTCATCTAGACGAAGAAGAAGACGAGTCCCAGAACGACGTACACAGCTAGCAGCTGCAGGCCCTCGAACCAGGTGGATTCGCCTTCCTGCGTCACCTGATTGGCGATGAGGATCGCCAGGAAGATTGCCCCGAGCTCGAGTCCGTTGAACACCAGGGCCATCGGGAACGGCCCGATGAAGAAGGAGAGGAGCACCAGCACCGGCGCGGCGAAGAGCGCGATCTGGGCGCTCGAGCCGATCGCGATGTTGACCGCCAGGTCCATCTTGTCGCGCGCCGCGAAGTAGATCGCCACCCAGTGCTCGGCCGCGTTGCCGACGATGGCCACAACGATGACACCGACGAAGAACGGCGAGAGGCCGATCGACTCCGACGCCTCGCTGATCGACCCGACGAGGATCTCCGACATCACGCCGACCGCGATGCCCGCGCCGGCCAGGGAGAGCACCGCCCGCCGGACCGACCACGGCTCGCCGCCGTGGTCCTCGGCGTCATGCGTCGGGTTGAAGAGGTCCCTGTGGGTGCGCAGCGAGAAGATCAGGCCGGCGACGTAGGTGAGCAGCAGCACGACCGCCACCGCCGCCGACATCTGCTCGAGGTCGGAGGGGAACTGCTGGGACTCGTCGGTCGGGCTCGGCAGCGAGCCGCCGATGACCAGCTCGTAGATCGCCGGCATGACCAGCGCGACGGCGGCCAGCAGGAGCATCAGCGACTGCGTGTTGGCGGCGGTCCGGTCGAAGTACTGGCGCTCGCGCTTGCGGCCGCCGATGAACATCGCCGCGCCCATCACGAGCAGGATGTTGCCGAGGATCGAGCCGACCAGGGAGGCCTTGACGACCTCCTGCAGGCCCTCGTTGAGCGCGAAGAACGCGATGATGATCTCCGGCGCGTTGCCGAAGGTCACGTTGAGGAAGCCGCCGATGCCCGGCCCGGAGCGCGCGGCCAGCTCCTCGGTCGCGCGGCCCATCAGCGCGGCGGTCGGGATCACGCCCAGCGCCGAGGTCACGAAGATGAGCGTCGCGCTCGCGTGCGCGAACTCGAGCACGATCGCGACGAGGATGAACGGCACCAGAAGGTAGGGCCATCCCTCGCCGCTGAAGAGGAACCGCCGGACGTCGAAGGAACCCCGCTCCTGGCTCACTGAATGGATTATGCGGCGTTCGCCGCTACGGCGTCGCCAGCAGGTCCGCGCACTTGCGGACCTTGGCGCTGTCGGCGCCGGCTTCCTGCACGCACTCGGAGTACTCCTGCAGGCCCTCGACGCTCGGGTTCTCGCCGCCGCCGCCCGCGCCCTCCAGCGCCGCGCCGAGCCCGCCCAGGCCACCCACGCCGAGCGCCTCGAGCTGCGACACGAGGTCCTCGAACGGCTTGGCGTTCTCGGGGGCGGTGATCTCCTGGTCCTCGTTCACGTCGAGCAGCTGGAGATCGAGCTTCACGTCGGCGGAGGAGGCGCCGGCCTGCGTGGTGCCCTCGGGGGCCTGCAGGCCGAGCGAGACGACGAGCCGGCGAAGGATCCGGTCGTCGGCGCCGGTGTAGATCTCGACGCTGAGGTCCTTGATCGCCTCGGCGGTCTGCGCCTTCTCCTCCTCGGTGAGCTTCTCGGGCAGCTCGCCCGTGCCCTGGAGGCCGAGCGCGCGGATCTTGCCGAGCGCGCCGTTGACGTCGTCGAGCAGCTTGCTCACGTCGACGTCGCCGGTGATCTTGATCGTGTCGGTGTCGCCGACCTTCGCCTCACCGGCGTTCTTCGCGTTGGTGAGCCAGCGCCGCGGGTCGATGCCGAGCGCGGCGAGCGACTGCTTGTCCCCGCTCTGCTCGGTGCCCTGCTTGGCCGCCTGCTCGTAGCCGGCCTTGAACTGCTCGAAGATCGGGCCGGAGACCTCGTAGGTCTCGCCGCCGAAGCTCACGAACCCGCGGTCGCCGGTGGAGGTGACGCCGCCGGACATGCTCTGGCCGCCGCCCTCGAACGACGCCTCGATGTCGAGCTTCGGGAGCCGGTTCTCGCCCTCGTTGACGAACGGCCCGGCGACCTTGACGTTCAGCGGCTCACCGGTGTCCGTCGTCACGGCCAGGCTCGCGTCGAGCTTCCCGGAGTCGATCGCCTTGCTGCCGGAGAACGTGTCCGCCAGCAGCTCGTTGACGTCGGTGCTCGAGTCCGCCTCGTCTCCGCCACCGCCGCCGCAACCGGCGATCAGGGCCAGGGCGAGCAGCAGGGGAAAGAGCGTGCGCAGGAGCATGGAATCGGTGTTGCAGCGCAGGCCACGCCGCAACTTCGAGCCTAGCATCGGGGTCATGGGTCGTATGCCATTTGGACGTTATGCCTGTCTTGTGCTGCTCGCCGCACTCGTCTGCGCCGCCCCGGCGGCCGCGGCGGACGACGTGTTGGTTCTCGGCAAGGACGGACGGGTGCGTGAGCGCGACGACAAGGCGACCAACGCAAAGCTGATGCCCAGGCCGCGCGGCGTGGCGGTCGCCAACGTGGCAGCCAAGAAGAAGAAGCGCCGGACGGTGGCGGCGGAGCTCAAGCGGCTGCGCGACGCGGGCGCGATCACGCCCGAGGACTACGCCGCGCGGCGCCTCGTCTACGACGACGCCAAGCGGCAGGCCAAGCGGCTCAAGGGCATCCGCGCGACGCAGATGCGGGGCGTGATCTCGACGCTCGAGGACATCGCCGCGCGCCGCCAGCTCATCGCCAGCCGCATCCCGGCGCTGTGGCTGACCCTGCAGCGCAACGTCGAGTGGTGGCGCACCGGCCCGCTGCTCCCCTCAGGCCGCCGCGTCGAGTTCCAGGGATCCGAGCTGGTCTGGCAGTACTACCCCGGCCAGGGCCTGCAGCTCCAGATGCTCGGCAACTTCGGCAAGCTCAACGCGCTCTGGAGCTCGCGGTCGAACACCCGCCTGGGCGTCATGCTCGACGAGCTGCTGGCGCTGGCCTCCGAGCGCGCCGGCGGCATCGCCTGGGAGTACTACTTCCCGTTCGGCGGCGGCCGGGCGCCATGGGTCTCAGGTCTGACGCAGGGCACCGCGGTGCAGGCGCTCGCGCGTGCCGCGACCCGGCTCAAGCGCCAGGCCGACGTGCTGCCGGCCGCCCAGCTCGCGCTCGCCGTCTTCGAGGCGCCGACCCCGCAGGGCGTCCGCGTGGCGGAGAAGCACGGCAGCCACTACGCGATCTACTCGTTCGCGCCCGGCCTGCGAGTGCTCAACGGCTTCATCCAGTCGCTCGTCGGCCTGCACGACTACGCGCGGCTGTCCGGCGACCCGCGCGGCGCGGCGCTGTTCGCGGCCGCCGAGCCGCAGGCGCGCGCGGAGACGCCGCTGTACGACACGGGCGCCTGGTCGCTGTACTCGCGCGGGACCAGCTCCCGTGAGTCCGACCTCGGCTACCACGACCTGCTCGAGGGCTTCCTCGAGGGCCTGTGCACGCGCACCGACATCCCCGTCTACTGCGAGACCGCGGCGCACTTCGTGCAGTACAAGAGCGTCGCGCCTGTGGTCGAGGTGAGGGGGCGGCGCCTGCGCGGCGGCGAGCCCGGGCGCGTCACGTTCTCGCTCTCGAAGATCTCCAGCGTCAACCTGCGCATCCTGCGCGGGACCAGGGTCGTCGAGGAGCGGCCGTTCGGCGTGGTCGGCTACGGCAAGCGCACGTTCGGGTGGGACGTCCCGCGCCGGCGCGGCGACTACACGGTCGAGCTGAGCGTTCGCGATCTCGCCGGAAACGCGGGCGCCGCGACCGGCACGGTCGAGGTGCTCAAGCCCAAGCGCAAGCGGCGGCCCTAGGATTCCCGGGGCTTGTCGCCTCGGATCATCCTCTACACGGGCAAGGGCGGCGTCGGGAAGACGTCGGTCGCCGCCGCCACCGCCCGCCGCTGCGCCGCCGCGGGCTCGCGGACGCTCGTGCTGTCCACCGATCCGGCACACTCGCTGGCCGAGTCGCTCGGGCTGCCGCTGGGGAACGAGCCGGTCGAGGCCGGCGGCGGCGTCTGGGCGCAGCAGGTCCAGGCGCAGGACGAGCTCGAGCAGAACTGGTCCGCGGTCCAGGGCTGGCTGGGCGGCGTGCTCGCCGAGCGCGGCGTGGAGCGGATCGCCGCCGAGGAGCTGACCGTCCCGCCCGGCGCCGACGAGCTGTTCAGCCTGCTCCAGCTCAAGCGCCACGCGGAGTCCGGCGAGTGGGACACGATCGTCGTCGACTGCGCGCCGACCGGTGAGACGCTGCGGCTGCTCTCGTTCCCGGACGCCGCCCGCTGGTGGCTCGACCGCGTGCTCGGGCGCGAGAGCACGCTGCTCAACGCGGCCCGCCCGCTCGCGCGCATGTTCCTCGACCTGCAGCTGCCGGACGAGCGGGTGATGGAGGACGTCCAGCGCCTCGTGACCAACCTGATCGCGATGCACGAGCTGCTGCGCGACGCCGAGCGCGTGACGATCCGGCTCGTGATGACGCCCGACCGCATGGTGGTGGCCGAGGCGATGCGCACGTTCACCTACCTCAACCTGTACGGCTACCTGTGCGACGCGGTCGTCGTCAACCGGGTCTTCCCGGAGGACGTCGGCGAGTACTTCGGCGCCTGGCGCGAGGTGCAGGCCGAGCAGCTCGAGCTCGTGGAGTCGGGCTTCGCGCCCGTGCCGGTGCTGCGCGCGCCCTACTTCGAGCAGGAGGTGCTCGGGGCGGAGATGCTCGACCGGCTCTCCGGCGCCCTGTTCGAGGACCGCGACGCCGGCGCCGTCCTGCACGACCGCCTCACGCAGGAGCTGGCGCTCGACGGCTCGCGCGCCGAGCTGCGGCTCGACCTCCCGTTCGTGAGCCGCGGGGACATCGCGCTCAAGAAGATCGGCCTCGAGCTGGTGGTGAAGGTCGACGGCCACAAGCGCACGATCGTCCTGCCGGGCGCGCTGGCCGGCTTCAAGCCGACATCGGCAAAGCTCGCGGAGGGGTCGCTCGTGGTGGGATTCGAGGATGGCTGACGCCGACCGCATCAGGGAGCAGTACGAGGAGGCCGAGCGGCTGGTGCGCGAGGCGCACCGCGCCGCCGAGGAGGCGGCGTCGCGGGAGGTCCCGCCGCGCGGCTGGAGCGTGCCCGGCGAGGAGCCGCGGCCGCCCGCCATCGACCTCCAGCAGCTCACCGCGCTGCTCGAGTCGATGCGCGGCGCGGTGCCGCCCGAGCTGGCGCGCACGCTCGCGGACGCCCTGCGCGAGCTGCTCCTCGCCATCCGCGCCGTGCTCGACTGGTACATCGCCCGGCTCGAGCCCCCGAGCCCACCGGAATCCGACGTACAGGACATCCCGGTCGAATGACACACTTGGACCCTGTGCCGCAGCGCACCTGGATCCTCACGGGCTCGCCCGAGAACTACGTCGCCACGCGCGAGCGCGGCTTCACGCTGATCGGGATGAAGGAGCGCCGCCGGCGCCAGGCCGAGGAGATGCTGCCGGGCGACCGGATCGTGCTCTACCTCACGCGGATCAAGGCGTTCGCGGGCTCGATGACGCTGACGTCGGAGCTGTTCGAGGACCGCACGCCGGTCTGGCCGGGCAAGCCCGGCAACCCGGATCCGTATCCGTGGCGCTTCGAGGCGTCGCCCGAGCTCGTGCTCGACGAGGCCGAGTGGCTGCCGGCCGAGGAGCTCGTGGGCCGGCTCGAGCACATCGCCAAGTGGCCGGCCGAGCACTGGACGCTCGCGTTCCAGGGGCAGCTGCGCACGGTCTCCGAGCACGACGCCCGCGTGCTGCTGGAGGCGATGGAGCGCCGCCGGGCCGGCGTCGCGGTGTGAGCATGATCGCGCGACTGCGCGAGCTGCCGCCCGAGCTGCGCAACGCGGGCATCGCGGCGGCCGCGCTCGTCTTCTCGCTCATCCTGCCCTGGTACTCCAAGAGCTACTTCGTCCAGGTGCGCGGCGAGCCGCGGGCCGCCGAGGCGAACCTCTCGGCGTTCGGCGTCTTCAGCTTCGTCGAGGCCGCGGTGCTGCTCGTCGCGGCGGGCGTGCTGTTCCTCGTCTGGGCGCGCAGCGAACGCAAGGGCTTCCACCTGCCGGGCGGCGACGGCACCGCGATCGCCCTGGCCGGCGGCTGGGCGCTGATCCTGCTCGTGTGGCGCCTGTTCGACAAGCCCGACATCGAGGAGGAGGCCGCCACGGTCGGCATCCAGTGGGGCATGTTCGCCGCGCTGGCCGCCGCAGGCGCGCTGCTGGTCATGGGCCTGCGGGTCCGTGCGGTCGACCGTCCCGAGCCCCCGAACCCGGTGGCCGAGGAGGTCCCGCCGGAGCCGGGCTCGCCCCGGCCGCCGCGCCGCCGCGCCGACCCGTCCGCGCTCACCGAGGTGCTCGGCGAGCGGCCGGACTGGGCGGGCGAGCCGCCCGAGGCGCCGGGCCGCGCGCCGCGGCCCGACGAGGCGCCGACGCAGCGGTCGGACGAGGCCCCGACCCGGCGGAGCGACGAGGCTCCGACCCGGGTCGAGGACGATCGGCTGTTCTAGGCCGCGGCGCGGGCGGCGAGGCCGGCGGCGCGCGCCTCGGCGGCGGCGACCAGCTCGGCCATGACCCCGGCGAGCCGCTCCTCGACCTCGGGGTCGGTGAGCGTGCCTTCGGCGTCGAAGCGCTCGTCGGCCTCGGCGACCGGGAGCTCGGAGTCGAGCACGCGGGCGCCGATGGTCGAGAGGACCTTGCGGCCCTCGGCCTGCGCCCAGACGGCGCCGAACATGCCGGTGGAGGCGCCGACCACGGCGGCCGGCTTGCCGCGCAGCGGGTTGGTCGCGTGCGGGCGCGACGCCCAGTCGAGCGCGTTCTTGAGCACGCCCGGCAGCGACGCGTTGTACTCGGGGGTGACGATCAGCACCGCGTCCGCGGCCTCGATGGCCGCGCGCAGCTCCTGCACCGGCTCCGGGCCGCCGTCGAGATCGTCGTCCGCGTCATAGGGCGGGATCGCCTTGAGGCCGTCGAAGATCTCGAGCTCGGCCCCGGGCGGCAGCACGCCTGCCGCCGCCCGGAGCAGCCCGGAGTTGAAGGAGTCCCGGCGCAGGGATCCGGAGAAGCCCAGGACTCGCATCGCTCAGCCCTGGAGCAGCTCGAGGTCGACCGTGAGGGTGACGTCGTTGGCGAGCATGAACCCGCCCTTGGGCAGCGGCGCGTTCCAGTTGAGGCCGAACTTCGTGCGGTCCACGACGGTCTCGAACTGCAGGCCGAGCTTCGTGTTGCCGAACGGATCCTCGACCGGGCCGACGACGGAGCCCTGCGCGGTGACGCGCTCGGTGTGGCCCTTGATCGTCAGGTCGCCGGTGAGCGTCGCGCTCGGGCCGTCGAGGACGATGTCCTCGGACTCGAAGCGGATCTCCGGGTACTGCTCGCTGTCGAAGAACTCGGGCGACTGCAGGTGGGCGACGAGGTTCTCGTCCTTGACGATGACGGTGTCGACCGGGACGGTGCCGACGAGCTTCGCCTTGCCGTTCTCGTCGACGGTCAGCTCGGCGTTGAAGCGGGCGAAGCTGCCGCGGAACGTCGCGAGCATGTGCTTGACGGCGAATCCGGCCGTGGAATGAACGCCGTCGTCCTTGTAGGTGCCGGCCGGGATGGCCGTGGCGGTTGCAGACATTTGGTGTGCTCCCCGTGATAAAACTCGGACCGGACTGCGGTCCGCTTACTTGACGTGAGCCACTGTAGCACGTCAAACGGACTGCGGTCCGGTTCTATACTGGAGCTCGTGTCCGTTACGTTCAGCACCCACATGGACGAGCTTCCGGTGATCCAGGAGGAGGTCCCGCTCCGCGCCGACGCCGCCCGCAACCGCGACAAGGTCCTCGCGGCGGCCGAGCGATTGTTCGCCGAGCACGGCCCCACGTGCGTGTCGATGGACGCGGTGGCGGCCGAGGCCGGCGTCGGGAAGGGCACGCTGTTCCGCGGCTTCGGCGATCGCTCGGGCCTCGTGCTGGCGCTGCTCACCGAGCACGAGCGCCGCCTCCAGGAGGACATCATCCGCGGCCCCGCGCCGCTCGGGCCGGGCGCGCCGCCCGTCGAGCGCCTGATCGCGTTCGGCGAGCGCCTGTTCTCGCACTACCTCACGCACGGCGAGCTGATCGCCGCGGCGGAGATGGGCGTCGGCGTCCGCTACCGCTCGGCCCCCTTCTCCGTCTACCGCACGCACGTGCAGCTGCTGGTCCGCGAGGCCGCGCCCCACGCCGACTGGGAGTACCTCTCGGACGCGCTGATGGCCTCCCTGCGGGCCGACCACGTCCGCTACCTGCGCGAGATGCGCCAGCTGGACGACGAGCGCCTGGCCGAGGGCTGGACCGACCTCGTGCGCCGCCTGCTCAGCTGATCCGCTGAAGGTCCTCGAGGATGCGCGGCAGCTGCTGCGCGAGCGAGATGTGCCCCTCGTCCTCGTACAGGTGGACCGCCGCGCCGGGGAGGCGGCGCGCCAGCCAGCGGCCGTGGGCGATCGGCACCATGCGGTCCTGGGCGCCCTGCCAGATCGCCACCGGCACCCGGATGGCGGACAGGTCGAAGCCCCAGTCGCGGACGAACGCCAGGTCGTCGTCGAGCCAGCCGCCGGTCCCGCTCGCCACGGCGCGGTGGAACATCCGCGCCAGCACGTCGGCGAGCTCGCCGGTGAGCGCGGCGCGGTCGACCTCGTCGACGAGCCCGCCGAGCGAGGCGGCGAGGTCGTCCGCCGTGACGGTCGCGAGCTCGGCGGCGAACGACTCGAGGAACGTCTCCAGCTCGGCGCGCGAGCGCGCGGCGGCCCCGAACTCCTCCACGTTCTCGGGCCCCATCCCGTCGAGGAAGTCGAGCCCGTCGGCGTCGAAGGGCGCCACGCCGGCGAGGCTCGCCGCGCCGAGGCAGCGCTCCGGCAGGTGCGCCGCGCACGCGAGGGCGTGCGGCCCGCCGCCGGACCAGCCGAGCGTGACGAAGCGGTCGTGGCCGAGGTGGTCGAGGATCGCCTGCACGTCCTCCGCCGCGTGGGCGACCGTGCGGCCCTCGTTGCGGCTCGAGCTCCCGTAGCCGGGCCGCGAGTAGAGGATCAGCTCCCACCCGCGAGCGGCGGCCGCCCCGGCGAGCTGCGGGAACTCCACCGCCGCGTTCGGCGTGCCGTGGTGGAACACCAGCGGCAGCCCGTCCCCCGCGTAGCGCAGCACCTCGAGGTCGCGGCCGTCGCCGGCCGGGACGGTGAGGCGCTCAGCGGTCATTGAGATAGAGCCCGAGCGGCAGCAGGATCGTCGCCACGAAGATCATCCCGATGCCGGTCGCGATCGCCGTGTTGGACTTGTAGATGTGGCCCGCCACCCCGATGACGAAGCCGAGGCCCATGAGGGCGATGAAGGGCAGCGGGTCCGAGGTCACTCCGCCGCAGCCTAGCCACGGCCGTGCCGCTCGGCTACGGTCCCTCGGGATGAGGGGGATGGTCGTGGCCGGACTCGCGCTGCTGGCGCTCGCAGCCGCCCCTGCCGCGCAGGCCGAGGTCACGATCGGCAGCTCGCTCCCGGTCGACGCCGGCCCTGTGAGGAACTGCACGCCCGAGTGCACGCTCTCGCCCGTGTCCGTCTCGGGCGGCGGCGCGGTCACGGCGCCGACCGGCGGGGTGGTCGTGCGGTGGCGGGTGCGCACCGGCATCACGTCCGGGCCGATGGCGTTCCAGGTGCTGCGGCGGCCGGGCCTGGGCGCGGCGGACCCCGCGACCGAGGTCGCCCGGTCGGCGACGGTCACGCCGCCGATCACCGACGTCAGCACCCATGCGACGCGCCTGCCGATCGCGGCGGGCGACGCGATCGGCCTCGTCTGCTGCGCGGCCGGCGCCGACGTGCGCGTGACGAGCGCCATCACGGGTCCGGGCGCCCAGCGCTGGGACCCCCCGGTCGGCGGGACGGCGACGGCGCCGACCGAGCCGCTCCCGGACGAGGAGGTGCGGGTCAACGCCGACATCGAGCCGGACCTCGACGGCGACGTGTACGGCGACGAGACGCAGGACAACTGCGGCGGCACCGCCAACCCGGACCAGGCGGACACGGACGCGGACGGGCTCGGCGACGCCTGCGACCCGGACGCCGACCGCGACGGGGACGGCGTCGCGAACGGCGTCGACGTGTGCCCCGGCGTCGCCGCGGCCACCGCGAACGGCTGCCCCGCGCCGCCGCGCGTGAACACGCCGCCCACGGTCCGCTTCAGGACGCCGCTGATGGGCCGTGCGGTGGGCGCCGCGCAGACGATCGAGCTGGACGTCGCCGACGACGCGGGCCCGCCCGCCGTCAGCGTGTTCGACGACGACGGGACGATCTGCACGCTCACCGCCGCCCCCTACACGTGCACGTGGCGCCCGACCGGCGCGGACGTGGGCCGGGCGACGCTGCTGGCCAGCGCCGTCGACTCCGACGGCGTCTCGACGCTCGGGATCGTGCGCGTGAGCGTTCCGCGCTTCAAGGCCACGCTCACGCAGAAGCGCAAGGGCCGGCGGGTGAGCGGGACGCTGAAGCTGCCGGCCGCCGTCGAGCGCTCGCTCGGCTGCCGCGGCGTGGTGACCGTGCGCCGCGGCAAGGTCACGCGCACGACCACGCTGAGCCGCGCGTGCGCCTACTCCGTCCGCCTCCCGAAGGGCAAGGGCAAGGTCCGGGCCCGCTTCGGCGGCAACCCGGTGATTGCGCCCACCTGAGGCCCGAACCACCGATCCCCGCGGCGCCTCGCCGCCGTGGCATCCACGGGTCATCGGTGGTTCGGGCCTAGACTCAAGGGCGCATGAGCGCCGCCCTGCCGAACTCCGTCGCCGACGTCGCCGCCGGCCTGCGGGCCGCCGGCTACCTGCCGGGCGACTCGACCGCGCTCGTGAGCTACCTGGCGACGCGGCTCGGCAAGCCGGTGCTGGTCGAGGGCCCCGCGGGCGTCGGCAAGACCGAGCTGGCCAAGGCCCTGAGCCGCTATCTCGACCGCCGGCTCGTGCGCCTGCAGTGCTACGAGGGGCTCGACGAGGCCAAGGCCCTGTACGAGTGGAACTACCGCAAGCAGCTCCTGCGGATCCAGACCGAGGCCGACGGCACCGGCTGGGACGCCGTGCAGGACGACATCTTCGGCGAGGAGTTCCTGCTCAGCCGCCCGCTGATGCAGGCGATCGCCAGCGAGGACCCGGTCGTGCTGCTGATCGACGAGATCGACAAGACCGACCAGGAGTTCGAGGCGATGCTGCTCGAGCTGCTCTCGGACTTCCAGATCACGATCCCGGAGCTGGGCCGGATCGAGGCCCGCACCCATCCCGTCGTGATCCTCACGTCGAACAACACGCGCGAGCTGACCGAGGCGCTCAAGCGCCGCTGCCTGTACCTGTGGCTCGACTACCCGGGGACCGAGCACGAGCTGGAGATCGTCCGCCTGCACGCCCCGGAGCTCGCGGAGACGGTGGCGCGCAAGCTCGTCGACGTGATCCACCAGGTGCGCGAGCTCGACCTCAAGAAGCCGCCGTCGATCGCCGAGTCGATCGACTGGGCGCGCGCGCTGCTCCTGCTCGGCGCGGACGACATCTCGCAGGAGACCTTCCGCGAGACGATGTCGATCATCGTCAAGCACCGCACGGACCTCGACACGGTCGCCGAGCGCGTCGGCGTCCGGCTCGGCACGCCCGCGGCGTGACCTTCGACGCCCAGGTCGTCCAGCTCGGCGAGGCGCTGCGCGCCGAGGGGGTGGCGATCGGGACGTCCGAGCTCAACGACGCCTTCGCGGCGCTCGCCGCGGTGCCCTGGACCGCGGCGCACGACTTCCGCGAGACGCTCGCGGCGACGCTCGCCAAGTCGCCCGAGGACCGGCGCATCTTCGACCTCGTGTTCGAGCGCTTCATCTTCCGCGCCTCCGAGCTGCAGGCGATCGAGCAGGGCGTCCGCGAGGGCGGCATGCGGGCCGGCGACGAGCAGGACGGCATCACCGGCGGCGAGCAGATCGAGCTCGACAACCTGCGCGAGCAGCTCCTGCAGGCGATCCGCGACGGCGACGAGGCCGCCATGCGCGACCTCGCCCGGCTGGCCATCGCCGCCTTCGGCCGCCGCGGCGAGGGCTCCGGCGTGCTCGGGGTCGACGTGCAGCGCATCCGCCGCGCGCTCGGCCTGCGCTCCGAGCCCGGCGGACCGGTGCAGGACGGCGAGCGCGAGGAGCCGCCGCTCACGCGCGAGCAGATCCGGCGCTTCGAGGCGCACCTGCGGCGCGAGCTCGAGCGCGCGCAGATCGAGCGCACGCAGTCGCTGCCGCCGTCGCGCCCGCTCACGGAGCTCGACCGCGCGCTGCCCACCGGCCCGCTGCAGGACCTCGCCGCCGTCCACCGCGTGGTGGCGCAGCTCAAGCGCCGCCTCGCCACCCAGGGCCACGAGACGCGCGGGCGCAAGCGCCACGCGCACGTGGACGTCCGACGCACGATGCGCGCGTCGCTGCAGACCGGCGGCGTCCCGGTGGTGCTCAAGTACCGCCCGCGGCGCCCGCGCCGCCCCGAGCTGTACGTGCTGTGCGACGTCTCCACCTCGGTCACCAGCGCCTCGGTGTTCTTCCTCAGCGTCCTGCACGCGCTGCACGACGCCTTCCGCAAGATGCGCTCGTTCGTCTTCGTCGAGCGGATCTCCGAGGTCACCGACGTCTTCGAGCGCGAGCGCTCCTTCCGCGCCGCGTCGGAGGCGATCTCCAAGGACGCGGGGGTCGCCGACGTGTCCGGCTACACCGACTACGGGCGCGTCTGGAACGAGTTCCTCGCCTCGGTCGAGGACGACCTGCACCCGCGGGCGACGGTGATCGTGCTCGGCGACGCGCGCACCAACGGGCGCGACCCCCGCGCGGACGTCTTCGCCCGCATCTCCGCCCGCGCCGGCCGCACGTTCTGGCTCAACCCCGAGCCGCGGCTCTACTGGAACTACGGCGACTCGGTGATCGCCACCTACGAGCGCTACTGCGAGGCCTACGAGTGCTGGACGACGCGCCAGCTCGAGGACTTCGTCAAGGCGCTCACCCGCCCGACCTGGGAGTGACGCGGCGGGCCCGGAAGGTCCGCACCGGCGCCGACAGGCCTTTGAGCTTCTTCTCTCCGGCGAACGACCACTCGTAGCCGCCCGCGGCGTCACGCACCGCCTCGGTGGCCAGGACCGACGCCGGCCGGGCGCGGCCGGTCAGCCGGCTCGCCACGTTGACCGTCGAGCCGTACCAGTCGCCCCAGCGGTTGACGGCCGGGCCGAACGCGACGCCGGCGCGGATCGCGGGCAGCCCGTCCTCGCCGTCGCCCTCCACGAGCCCGAGCGCCGCCTCGATCAGCGCTCCCGGCTCGGGCGAGACGAGCATCACCGCGTCGCCGATCTCCTTGACGATCTTCACGGGCGGCTCGATGACCGCCTCGGCGAGCCGGGAGAGCCGCCCGGCGACGCTGCCCAGCTCCTCGACCGGGATCGTCTCCCCCAGCTCGGTGAAGCCGACGAGGTCGGCGAAGGCCACGGCGGTGTCGCGGCCGGCGTCGAACCGCCCGGAGGCCATCTGCTCGGCGGTGATGACCTCCTGGCGCAGCGCCTCGCGCAGGTGGAGGGCGAAGACGTGCTCGAGCCACGGGCCGGCGAGCGGGAGCAGCATCCGGGAGACGGTCTCGAGGCGCCCGGCCAGCTCGAGCTCGTCGATCCCGTCCTCGAGCACCGCCTGCCCGACCAGCGCGGTCACCGCCTCGACGTAGCGGGCCATGCCGCGGCCGAGCACCCGCTGGGCCTCGAGCGCCTCCTCGTCCGGGAGCCCGGCCTGCCGGTACTGGTTGCCCATGCGGGCCGACTCGAGGTCCTTCTCGCCGTACACCGGCTCGTCGTCGCCCGGCATCGCGAGCCCGAGCGCGCGGCGCTGGGCGAGGAAGAAGTCGAGGTCCAGACCGGTCTCCTCCGCGATGTCCCGGGCCGAGTAGCGGACGTCGGCGGCGAGCAGCCGCTCGACCGGGAGCAGCGCGAGCCGGTCCTCGGCGACGGCGCGGCGCAGCTCGTCCAGCCCGACGCCGTCGTCGTGGAGCTTGTCCAGCAGCGCGCGGCGCGCCCGGGCGGCATCGCCGGCGCAGCCCTCGAGCAGACCTTCCGCTTCCCAGTCCATGCGGGTCCGGAAGGTACAGTCCCGCGCCGTGACAGAGCGTCGCCCGATCCAGGGACGTGTCGTCGCGGTGACCGGAGGGGCGCGCGGGATCGGCCTCGCCACGGTCCGCGCGCTCGAGGCGCGCGGCGCCCGGGTGGTGGCCGGCGACCTGCCCGAGCTCGACGTCACCCGGCGCGAGTCGTTCGCCGCGTTCCTGGACGCGGCCGGGCCGATCGACGTGCTGATCAACAACGCGGGGGTCATGCACGTCGGCCCGTTCCTCGAGGAGAGCGACGAGTGGACGCGCCGCCAGGTCGACGTGAACCTGCACGGCGTGATCCTCGGCATGAAGCTCGCGCTGCCGCCGATGGTCGCGCGCGGGTCGGGCCACGTCGTCAACGTGGCCTCCGCGGCCTCGCTGATCGGCGTGCCGCGCGAGGCCGTCTACGCCGCGAGCAAGCACGCCGTGATGGGCGTGTCGGAGTCGGTGCGGCTGGAGCTGCGCGGCTCCGGGGTCGACCTGTCGGTGGTCATGCCCGGGCTCGTGCGCACCGAGCTGGCCTCGGGCACGCTGCGCGGGCTCGTCCTGTCGCCCGGCGACGTGGCGCACGCGATCGTCGCCGCGATCGAGCGCCCGCGGTTCGACGTGTACGTGCCGCGCGCCTACGGCGCGATCGCCACGGTCGGGCAGCTGCTGCCGCGGCGGGCCCGCGAGGCGGTGCTGCGCCTCGCCGGCGCCGAGCGCGCGACCGCGCGGACGACGGCGGCCGAGCGGGCCGCCTACGAGGCGCGGGTCGAGCGCGGCGAGGGCTGATGCGCGATCCCGCGGAGATCAAGCGGATCGCGCGCGAGCGGATCGGCCGGACCGCCCTCACCCTCGGGGCCGAGTGCACCATCCTCGCGCGCCTCCTCGACGAGGATGAGCCGATCGAGGCGATGGCGCTCGGGCGCCTGCGCGGAGGCGGGGCGGTCGGTTCGCAGCGGCTGATCGTCGCCACGCCGAGGCGGATCGTGCTCACCGAGAAGGGCTTCTTCAGCCGCCGCGAGAAGACGCGCGAGATCCCGCGGGACGCGATCCGGGAGATCGTGGTGACGCCGCCGGGCCGGGTCGATCTCGTCCTGGCCGGCGAGCGCGTGGAGCTCTCGCTCGTGCAGCCGCCGCGCCAGCTCGCCGCGCTCGCCGGCGGCTCCGGGTCGGCCGAGCTGCTCGACCTCGCCCGCGAGCGCCTCGGCCGCCTGTTCGGGACCGCGTCGCAGGACCACGTGGTCGCCCTCGTCGCCGAGCTGGAGGGCGACGAGGAGGTCCTCGACCTCGCCTACGCCGCCGAGACGAAGACGCTCGTCGCCGTGACGCCGTCGCGCGTGGTGCTGCTCACCGCCGGCGCCGTCCGGATCCGGGAGCCGATCAGCCTGCCGTACGACGAGCTCGGCAGCGCGACGCTCGAGGACGAGGTCCTGATCCTCGAGCCGCGGATCGGCGAGGCGCACCGGGTCGGCCCGCTGAGCCCGGAGGGCGGCGCCGCGGTGCTGGCCGCGGAGATCTGGTCGCAGGGCCGCCTCTAGAGCGCGCGGAACCTCCCCTGCCGGTCGTAGGCCTCCTTGATCCGCGCGAGCCGCTCGTAGTTCGCGCCGTAGGCGGCCCGGACGCGGTCCTGGCCCTCGTCCGCGGCCTGGAAGTTGATGTAGCTCCCGCCGGTCCCGAACGGCCGGAAGCGCTCCCACGCGTCGCGCAGCCACTCGCGGTGGGCGGCGGCCCGCGGATCGCCGGGCGGCCACTGGCCGAGCGCGCCGCACGCGTAGGCGGCGTCGCGGTTGCCGACCGCGCCGTCGTCGCCGGCGCGCTCGCCGAGCGCGCCGCCGACGTGCAGCAGGCCGAGCATGCCCTCGGGGATCGGGCACCCGGCGGCGAGGTCGTGCCAGGTCGCGAGGAAGTCGTCGGTGAGCTCGGCGAGGTACTCGGTCTTCCAGTAGTAGTGCTGCCCGGCGGGCTCCGTGTCGTCGAGGTACGACTGCATCTCCGTGTAGGGCCGCTCGGCGAGCAGGTCGAACACCGGGTCGCCGAGCGCGCGGATCGGCGCGAGCACCTCGCCCGCCCGCGCGAGGTCGCCGCTGAAGCAGACGGACATCGCGCAGATGCGCTCGCCGTGCATCGGCGCGGGCACGAACGGCGCCGGCGGGGCGCGGAACAGCATCAGCCAGGCCGCGAGCTCGCGCGGCGCGCCCGCCGTGATCTCCCGGTACGCGCGCAGGATCTCCGGGGCGCGCTCGAACGGCCACGCGATCAGGCCGCCGGCGACGGCCGGGCCGACCTCGTGCAGGCGGAACGTGAACGAGGTGATCACCCCGACGAAGGCGCCGGCGCCGCGCACCGCCCAGAAGAGGTCGGGGTTGCGGTCGCGGCTCGCGCGCCGCACCGCGCCGTCGGCCGTGACCATCTCGACCTCGAGCAGGTTGTCGACCGTCCAGCCGAAGCGCCGCGTGAGGTAGCCGAGCCCGCCGCCGAGCGTGAGCCCGCCGACCCCGACGCCGGAGACGAACCCGAGCGGCGTGGCCAGCCCGTGGCGCTGCGCGGCGCGGTCGAGGTCGCCGAGCAGGCAGCCCGGCTGCGCCGTCGCGGTGCGCGCGACGGGGTCGACGGTCACCTCGCGCAGCTCGGCCATGTCGATCGTGAGGTCCGCCACGGCCGTGCCGGCGATGTTGTGGCCGCCGCCGCGAACCGCGACGCGCAGCCCGCGCTCGCCCGCCAGCGCCAGCGCGCGGACGACGCCGGCGGTGTCCCGCGGCCGGAAGACGTGGGCGGGCGCGGCCTCGATCGTCCCGTTCCACAGCCAGGGCTTCAGCAGCGCGTCCACGAACGCCTCCGGCTGCTCGACGGGCGGGTCGTCGGCGCAGTCCTCGATCACCCGCAGGGGCCAGCCGTGGAGCTCGCCGGCCGCCTCGGCGACGGCGAGCGGCGTCGCCAGGTCGTGGCGGCCCCAGATCAGCGTGGTGGGAGCCGTGATCCGATCGAGGTCCCCGGCCGGGGCGGCGAAGGCCTCCATCAGCGCGCCCACAGCGGTCACGACCGAGGGCGTGCGCGCGCGGTCGAGGTTGTAGTCCTCGAACACCGGCCAGCGCTCGCCCATCCGCTCGCGCAGCCCGTCGAGGTCGTGGGCGCAGTGCCGCCACAGGCGCTCGTGCGTGGCCGCGCTCGGCTCGCCGAGGAACGCGTGCAGCGCCTCGCCGAACGCGGGCGCGGGCTCGAACGGCGCGAGGCCGAGCGAGTCGACGAGGACGAGACGGGCGATCCGCTCGCCGCGGCGGGCGGCGAAGCGCGCCGCGATGCTCCCGCCGAGCGCGTGGCCGACGAGGACGGGCGGCGCCGGGCAGGTCGCGTCGACGAGCGCGTCGAGCCAGCGCAGGACGCGCTCCGGCTCGCAGGCGCCGGTGGCGCCGTGGCCCGGCAGGTCGGGGGCGATCACGCGGTGGCGGTCGACGAGCAGCGAGATCACCTGCCCCCAATGGCCGGCGTTGGCGCCGGGGCCGTGGAGCAGGAGCACGGGCGGACCGTCGCCGCCCTCGAGGACGGCGGTGGAGACGCCGGCGACGTCGATCCGCCGCTCGGCGGCGGGGATCCCGGCGAGCAGCCGCTCGCGGATGTCGAGCTGGGTGCTGGTCATGGGCCGAAGCTACGGGCCGCGCGCCCGGGCGACTTCGGCAGGACCACCCATTCGCGCGGCGGCCCGGCGTGGGTGGTTCAGCCCACGAGGCGGTGCTCGTACGCGTAGGCCGTCGCCGCCGCGCGGGAGGGGACGCGCAGCTTGGCGAGGATGTTGCTCACGTGGCGGTCGACGGTCCGCTCGCTGAGCACGAGCCGCGCGGCGATCGCCCGGTTCGTCTCGCCGGACGCGACGAGCCGCAGCACCTGCAGCTCGCGCGGCGAGAGGCCGTGGGCGGCGTCCGGCGCGCCGAGCCGCTCGAGCTCGGGCGCCGCCCCGAGCCGGGCGAACGCGTCGCGCGCCGCGTCCAGCTCGAAGGCGGCCGAGTCCTCGTCGCCGAGCGCGCGGCACGCCCGCCCGATCAGCTCGCGGGCGCGGGCGCCCTCGTACGGCGCGTCGAGCTCCTGCCACGCCGCCAGCGCCCGCCGCAGCGGGCCGAGCGCGGCGCCGGCGTCGCCTGCGGCGAGCTCCACCGCGCCGCGGGCGTGGCCGGCCGCGGCGCCGAGCATCGTGGTGCCGAGCACGGCGGCGAGCTGCTCGAGCTCCTCGCAGGCCGCGCGGGCCTCCCCGGTCTCGCCCGCGGCCAGCAGGATCTCGACCGCCGCCGGGAGCAGCTCCGCGCGCCGCAGGGCGTCGCGGCTCTCGCCGGTCGCGCGGCGGATCGCCGCCACGGCGGCGTCGACGTTGCCCTGGGCCAGCCGGAGGAGCGCGAGCCCCGGCTGCAGGTCGCCGCCGGCCTGGCTCGCGTCCCGGTACGCCTGCTCCGCCGCGGCGAGCTCCCCGCGCAGCCGGAGC
The DNA here is from genome assembly GCA_963720415.1 of uncultured Solirubrobacteraceae bacterium. GTDB lineage: Bacteria > Actinomycetota > Thermoleophilia > Solirubrobacterales > Solirubrobacteraceae > DASSUW01. The sequence continues at coordinate 184,103 of CAVRFQ010000001.1, forward strand.
AGCTCGCCCACGCGGTACTCGGGCGCCCCGCCGCCGAGCCGCCGCGCGGCCTGGCGCGCCTCCTCGAGCGCGTCGGCCCACGCGCCGTGCACCTGCAGGATCTCCGCGCGGTGGACGAGGCAGCGGCCGGTGAAGGCCACGAGATCGGGCCGGCGCTCGCACCAGCGCGTCAGCGCGGCCGTCCACTCCTGCGCGCGCCGCAGGTCCTGGACCTGGTGGCAGCCGTCGATGACGCTGCAGTAGACGAGCCCGGTGGCGATCGGCGAGAGCTCGCCGGCGGTGACCGCCACCATCGCCTCGTCGAGCAGCGCGAGCCCCTCCGCGACCCGCCCGCGGCGGATCAGCGCCGAGCCCTGCTCGTGCACGGCGAGCGAGACGAGGTCGGCGTCGCCGAACCGCTCGCCGATCGCGGCGGCGGCCGCCAGCTCGCGCTCGTCGCCGCGCGGGAGCGCGGTCAGCAGCAGCAGGTAGCCGTGCTCGACGCAGTCCTGCCCGGAGCGGTCGAGCAGCCGCTGCGCCCGGCCCAGCCAGCCCGTCGACTGGGCCAAGTCGTCGCGCAGCAGGAGCTGCAGGCTCAGCCAGAAGGCGCAGCGGACGGCGCGCTCGGGATCGCCCGCGTCCAGATGCGCCCGGTGCGCGCGCTCCAGCAGCGCGACGTACTCGTCCTCGCGGCCCTTCAGATAGGCCGCCTCCGCCTGCTGCTCGAGCCGTGCGCCGTCCGTCACAGGGTCAACGGTAGGCCGAAGGCCTCGAACAGGTCCGCGTTGAACGTCGTGATCTCCGCGATCCGGCCGCCCTCCATGCGCAGGACGTCGATCTTGAACGCGCGGAACCCGGTGGCCCCCGGCTCGCGCAGGTAGCACGCCGCGGCCGGCATCCGGTTGGCGCTGGTGGCGACGAGCCGCCACGTGCCGGCGTCCGTGAGGCCCCGCTCCATCAGCGGCCGGATCACGTCCCGGCCGACGTAGACCATCGGGTACGGCGGCATCGTGATGCGGATGTCCTCGCGCGAGAGCTCCATGGCGAGGGCGGCATCGGCGCGCTCGTGCGCGTCGATGAAGCGCTCGAGCAGTGCACGCTCCTCGGCGGTCGGATCGGCCGGAGCGGCGTCGCGCGCGGGGAGCTGCTCGTCCAGCGTCGCCCGTGCCCGCTGCAGCGCGCTGTTGGCGGCCGCGACCGACATCTCGAGCGCCTCGGCGGTCTCGGCGGCCGACCAGCCGAGCACGTCGCGCACGATCAGCACGGCCCGCTGGCGCGGCGGCAGGAGCTGGATGACGGCGAGATAGGCGAGCTCGATCGTCTCGCGGGCGACCAGCACGGCGTCCGGCTCGTCCTCGCGCGGCGCGATCTCGTCCAGCAGCCGGTCCGGGTACGGCTGGATCCACGGGATCTCCGCGAACGACGACGCCGAGGGCGGGCGCCGCTTGCCGGCGCGCAGCGCGTCGAGGCACGTGTTGGTGGCGATCCTGTAGAGCCAGGCCCGCAGGCCGGCGTCGCCGCGAAAGGTCTCCCGCGCCCGCCATGCGCGCAGGAACGTCTCCTGCACCAGGTCCTCCGCCTCGTCGAACGAGCCGACCATGCGATAGCAGTGGATGTGCAGCTCGCGGCGGTGGAGGGCCAGGGCGGACTCGTCGAACATCGCCGTGTAACCTGACAGGCGATCGAAAATCAGGGGGGCTGGGGAGATCGCCCGGCTGAGATAGGTCCTCGCTGGACCTGACCCTTCGAACCTGTGGGGTAATGCCCGCGGAGGGAGTTGATGGAGACCGAGGTCGAGGCTCCCGGCGTGGAGCCTCGTGACGTCTCCGGCGGCGTCGAGGTCGCCGGAGCAGAGAAGTCGTTCGGGGCGGTGAAGGCCCTCGATGGCGTGTCGCTGCGCGCGGCGCCGCGTGAGGTGGTCGCCGTGGCCGGCCCGAGCGGGTGCGGCAAGTCGACGCTGCTCGAGCTGGTGTGCGGGCTCTCGCAGCCGGACGCGGGCACCGTGCAGGCGCCGCCGGCCGCGCTGATGCCGCAGCGCGACGGCCTGCTGCCGTGGCTCTCGGCGCTCGACAACGCGGCGCTGGCGCAGCGCGTGGCGGGCGCCGGGCGTGCGGAGGCCCGCCGCACCGCGCACGAGCACTTCGCCGCCTTCGGGCTCGAGGGCTTCGAGCGCTCCCGCCCCGCCGAGCTGTCGGGCGGCATGCGCCAGCGGGTGGCGTTCCTGCGCACGCTGCTCGCCGGGCGGCCGCTGCTGTGCCTCGACGAGCCGTTCGGCGCCCTCGACGCGCTGACCCGGGCGCAGATGCAGCGCTGGCTGGCCGGCGCGCTGGAGCGCGAGCCGCGGACGGTGCTGCTGGTGACGCACGACGTCGAGGAGGCGGTCCTGCTCGCCGACCGCATCGTGCTGCTCTCGCCGCGCCCGGCGCGCGTGGTGGCCACGCTGGACGTGCCGCTGCCCCGCCCGCGGCAGCGGACGGACCCAGCGGTGGTCGCGCTGCGCGAGCGCGCGATGGAGGTGCTCGGCGCGTGACGGCGGCGCTGATCATCCTCGTGCTGCTCGGCGCCTGGGAGGCGGTCGTGCGCCTCGGCGGCGTCGACGAGCTGCTGCTCCCCGCGCCGACCCAGGTGCTCGAGGCGCTGTGGACCGACCGCGACCTGCTCGCCCCCGACCTCGCCGTCACCACGTGGGAGGTCGTGCTCGGTCTCGCCGCCGCCATCGCGGCCGGCGCCGGGCTCGGCATCGCCATGCACGTCTCCCCCGCCGCGCGGCGGGCGCTGCGGCCGCTGGTCATCGGGTCGCAGGCCGTGCCGGTGCCCGTCATCGCGCCGCTCGTGGTGCTCGTCCTCGGCTTCGGGCTCGCGCCCAAGGTGCTGCTCGTCGCGCTCGTCTGCTTCTTCCCCGTCGCCATCAACCTCTACGACGGCCTGCGCGACGCCGACCCCGACGCCGGCAAGGTCCTGCGCTCGCTCGATGCCACGCGCTGGCAGACCCTGCGCATGCTCGAGCTGCCCAGCGCGCTCCCGAGCGCGTTCACCGGCATGAAGATCGCCGCCGCGGTGGCGGTCATCGGCGCCGTCTTCGCCGAGTGGTCGGGCTCCAGCGAGGGCCTCGGCCACGCCCTGCTCATCGCCAACGGCCAGCTCGCCACCGCGCGGGCCTTCGCCGCGACCTTCCTGCTCTTCCTGCTCGCCGTCGCCCTCTACGGCGCGTTCGCTCTGCTCGAGCGGCGCTTCGCGGGCTGGACGCCACGCTCGACTCCCGGAGGACCATGACCCGCCTGCTGCTGCCCCTCGTCCTGCTCGTCGTCCTCGCCGGCTGCGGCGAGAAGGAGGAGCCGTCCGGGAGCTCCGGCGCCGCCGAGCCGTTCACGGTCATGCTCGACTACTTCCCGAACGCCGACCACGCCGGCATCTACGCCGCGCAGGCGAGCGGCGAGTACGAGCGCGCGGGGCTGGACGTGAAGATCCAGCCGCCGCCGGACGCCGCGGCGCCGCTCAAGCTGCTCCAGGCCGGCCGCGTCGACCTCGCGATCTCCTACGAGCCCGAGCTGCTCCTGGCCCGCGACAAGGGCGCCGACCTCGTCGCGGTGGGCGCGCTGGTGCAGAAGCCGCTGACGTCGCTGATGTCGCTCGGCGAGAAGGCGATCACCGACCCCAAGCAGCTGCAGGGCAAGCGCGTGGGGACCTCCGGCCTCGCCTACCAATCCGCCTACCTGCACACGATCCTCGAGAAGGCCGGCGTCGACCCCGGCTCGGTGAAGGAGACCAACGTCGGCTTCAAGCTCACCCAGGCGATGCTCTCCAAGCAGGTCGACGCCACGCTCGGCGCGTTCTGGAACTACGAGGGCGTCGACCTCGAGCGGCGCGGCCGCAACCCGGAGATCCTGCGCATGGAGGACCTCGGCGTGCCGACCTACAACGAGCTGATCTTCGTCGCGCGCGGCGACGACCTCGACGAGGCGGGCGCCTCGAAGCTGCGCCGCTTCCTCCAGGCCACCGCCCGGGGCCACGCCGAGCTGGAGCGCCGGCCGCAGACCGGCGTCGACGCCCTGCTCGAGGCCGACGGCGGGCTCGACCGCGACCTGCAGTCCGCCGTGGTCAAGGCGACGCTCCCGGTCTTCTTCCCGCGCGACCGCGACCGACCGTTCGGCTATCAGGACCCGGCCGAGTGGGTCGCCTACGAGCGCTGGATGCGCCAGAACGGGCTGCTCAAGCAGCCAGCGGCCGACCGTGCGCCGCTGACCAACGAGTTCCTGCCGGGCGAGGGGCTGGACCCGGGGACAAGCGGTCTGGAATGAGGCCGCGGGCGGCGGCGTGCATGAGGTGCACGCCGGCCATGCCCTTCCACTCGCCGTAGCGCTCGAAGAAGCCGCGGACCTCGGCCTCGTCGGCGCGCGCCCGCGGGTTGCCCGTCACCAGGCGGCCGACGATCTTGATGAAGCCGAGGTCGCCGGCCGGCACGACGTCCATCCGCCCCTGGCCGTGCAGGCCGAGCATCTCGACCGTCCACGGGCCGATCTCGCGGATCGCCAGCAGGCGCCGCACGTCGTGCTCGCGCAGGTCGACCCGCCCGCGGGCGACCTCCTCCGCGCAGCGGCGCAGGGCGATCGCGCGCTTGGGCGCGAGGTCGAACGACGTGAGCAGCGCCGGGGCCTGGCGGGCGATCGCCTCGGCGGCCGGCGCGTCGCGCATCCCGGTCGCCGGGCAGCGGTAGCCGAACGCGCCGATCAGCCGCCGCTGGATCCGCTTCGCGCGCTCGAGCTCGATGAGCTGCTCGGTGACGGCGGCGAGCAGCGCCTCCCACGGGTCGGGCTGCCGGCGCACGCGCAGCTCCCGGGCGCTGCGCACCCCGCGCCCGATGACCGGGTCGTCGCGGTACAGGTCCCAGAACGGGCGCAGGTCGTCGTCGACGCCGGTGGCGAACCGCATCCGGGCGATCCCGGCGCGCGCGGCGGCCTCGGTCTCCGCGCGGGCGGCGAAAAGCACGCGGTCGGGCGCGGGCTGGACGATGCCGACGAGCACCGGCTCGCCCCCGACCCGCAGCAGGCGCTGGAGGGCGGCTCCGCGGCGGCGCAGGAGCCCGTCCATCGATCCGCCGCCGAGCCGGAACGGCCACGCGGGCCGGACCTCCTCGCGGAGCTCCACGGCGGTCAGCCCCGCTTGATCAGATGGACGTCGACGAGGAAGGAGTTCGACGCGACGATCTCGCCGATCCCGCCGGCCTTGCGGCGGCGGCGGCGCGACACCCTCGAGCGGCGGCGGTGGACCACCGCGACGGTGGCCGCGCCGGCCACGAAGCCGGTGGCGGCCAGGGCCGCGGCCTGCCGGGCCGGCACGAGCGGGCGCGCGGCCTCGACCGCGCGCGGCTCCGCCACCACGGGCAGGCCGTCGACGACCTCTCCCTCGTCCTCGAGTTCCTCGGGCTCACTCACGGGCTCGACAGCATGACCAATCACCCGGACGGGTGCGTCACCCTGCCTCTCCCCGGCGCTGCGAGTAGGTCCGGAAGACGACGTCCCAGTAGGGCGCGCTGATGCCGAAGCCCTTCTCGTCGTCCTGGAAGTGGTGGCGCATGTGGAGCTCGCGCAGCCGCTTGCCCAGGCGCGACTTCGGGACGTGGTGGTGGAGGGCGTAGTGGATCTCGTCATAGACGAGATAGCCGATGAGGAAGCCCGCGGCGACCGCCAGCCCGTGCACTGTGCCGGCCACGAGGAAGATCGCCCCGACGACGATGATCGCCAGCGGGATGCTGGCGGCCGGCGGCATGACGAGCCGCAACGGGTCGTTCGGGTGGTCGTGGTGGACGCCGTGGATCATCCAGTGGAGCTTGGCGCCGACGCCGTCCTCGGGCTCGAAGTGGAACACGATCCGGTGGAGCCAGTACTCGAACAGGGTCCAGACGCAGTAGCCGACGGCGGCGAGCCCGATCGTGTCCCACCAGCCGTCGCTGCCGACCGCCAGGACGAGCAGGAGGACGATGACGGGACCGTAGATGAGGACGGGCACGACGGGGTGCACGCGGGTGAAGCGGTCGAGGAACCTCGACTCGAACATCGGTGGGGAGGCCTTCAAGAGATCCGAGCGCTGCATTCTCAAACCGTACCTCTTAGGGATCCCTAATTGGAAGCGACGGTCCGCTCGTAGACCCTGAAGCGGCGGACGATCCGGCCGCCCATCGCCTCCATCGCGCGGTTCATGTTGTGGTTGGTCTCGAGGATCCAGCCCATCTCGCCCCACGTCTGGGGGGTCGTGCTCGCCATGTCGAAATGCTCGATGTACATGGCCGCCGCCACGCCCGTGTGCTGGTACTCGGGCTTGACGCCGAGGAAGCCGACGCGCACCCGGTCCATGTACTTCGCGCGGCGCAGGAAGTACCACCAGCCGAGCGGCAGCAGCCGGCCCTTCATGCGCTTGAGCACCTGGTTGATGTCCGGCACCGTGATGGCGACCGCGGCCGTCTCGCCCTCGGCGGTCTCGGCGACCATGAACCAGTGGTGGTCGAAGACGAGCTGCATCTCGGAGGCGTACTGGTCGAGGTCGGGCTTGGAGAACGGCGCGAAGCCCCAGTTCTCGCTCCAGGCCGAGTTGTAGACCTCGGCGAAGCGGTCGATGTCGCGGCGCAGGCTCCGCCGCGACATCTTGCGGATCCGGATCCCGTGGCGCGGCTCGACCTCCTCCGCGAGCTTGAAGATGACCGGCAGGATCTTCGAGCGGTCGGAGATGTGCAGCTCCCACATCAGCAGGTCCATCGCCTTGCCGAGGCCGGCCTCCTCGCAGCGCGCCGCGTAGTAGGGCGGGTGCCAGGGCTGCTTGAGCATCGGCTCGCGCTCGAAGCCCTCGGTGAGCACGCCGGACTCGTCGTTGATCGAGAAGTCCATGGGCCCGATCATGTGATCGCGGCCGCGGGCCCGCAGCCACGCCTCGGCGGCCTGCAGCAGGGCGGGCAGGACGTCGGGCTCGTCGGCGAGCTCCAGGAACCCGAACATGCCCCAGCGGTTGTCGTGGTAGGCGTTGAACGCGTCGTCGTACTGCGCGCTGATGCGGCCCACCGGGACGCCGTCGCGCTCGGCCAGGAAGAGCTGCGCGTCGCCGTGCTTGAAGTACGCGTTGAGGCGGCGGCTGAGGAACGCGTAGCGCTCGAGACGCAGCGGAGGCACCCATACCGGCGAAGTAGAGTGCAGCCGGAACGGGAGATCGATGAACTTCCGCAGGTCCCGTAGCCCCCGCACGGGACGCACGACGAGCGACACGAGACGGACCCTATATGCCCACCGCCATCGACGTCTTCGCGAAGGTCCGCGGGCACGAGCGCGCCGAGCAGCTGCGCGCCGCCCGCGAGGCCGACCTCCTCCCCTACTTCCGCCGGCTGGAGTCGCCGGCGGCTCCGGTGGTCCGGATGGAGGGCGCCGAGCGGATCATGCTCGGCTCGAACAACTACCTCGGGCTGACCGGGGACGAGCGCGTGATCGCGGGCGCCCGCGACGCGCTCGAGCGCTACGGGACCGGGCTGACCGGCTCGCGGCTGCTCAACGGGACCATCGACCTGCACCTCGAGCTCGAGCGCGAGCTGGCGGAGTGGATGGGCACCGAGGACGCGATCGTCTTCACCACCGGCCATCAGGCCAACCTGGGGACGCTCGGCACGATCCTCGCGCCCGGCGACACGGTGATCGCCGACTCGGCCGACCACGCGTCGATCCTCGACGGCTGCCTGCTCTCCCGGGCCAAGCTGCGCCCGTTCCGCCACGGGCGGCTCGACAAGCTCGAGAAGATGCTCGAGCGCTCCGCGGACGACGGCGGCGGGGTGCTCGTGGTGGTGGACGGCGTGTTCTCGATGGAGGGCGACGTCGCCGACCTGCCGCGCATCGTCGAGCTCTGCCAGGCGCACGGCGCGCGGCTGATGGTCGACGAGGCGCACGCGGCCGGCGTGCTCGGCGCCCGCGGCGCCGGGGCGTCCGAGCTGCTGGGCGTGGAGGCCGCGGTCGACCTGCGCATGGGCACGTTCTCGAAGTCGCTCGCGAGCTGCGGCGGCTTCATCGCCGGCTCGCACGAGGTGATCGACTTCCTGCGCATCAGCTCGCGCGCCTTCCTCTTCACCGCGGCGGCCGTCCCGGCGGCCGTGGGTGCGGCGCTGGCGGCCCTGCGCATCGTCCGCTCCGACGAGGGGCCGCAGCTGTTCGCCCGCGTGCTCGACAACGCGCGATACCTGCGCGACGGGCTGCGGTCGCTGGGCTTCGAGGTGCTCGACGACGCGCACGGCATCACCACGCCGATCGTGCCCGCGGTGGTGGGCGACGACTGGAAGGCCGTGCTCCTGTGGCGCGCGCTCTACGACGCGGGCGTCTACGTCAACGTTGCCCTGCACCCGGCGGTCCCGCCGGCCGGCGCGCTGCTGCGGACGAGCGTGATGGCGACCCACGAGCGGGCGGTCCTGGACCGCGCCCTGGAGGCCTTCGGGACCGTCAAGGCGGCCTTCGAGTCCGAGCACGGACCGCTCCCCGGCGGCGCGCGCATATAGCACAGATTCGGCCGTGCCGCGTGATTTCGTGAGGGTTGAGAAATCACGCGCTTCTTGCGAATTTTCAGGTGGGTAACAGGTTGACCATCCCCCCGGACGATGTCTAGCCTGCGCCCTCGGCCGTGGGCTCGGCGCCTCGGACGTTGAGAGAGGGATCGAGGATGGACGCGAGGCCTGGAGGGGTGTTCCGGTGAGCCGCCGGGCCACCGGGCTTCTCGTCGTGCGTCCGTAACGCCTGACCTCGGCCGGTAGATGCCAATGTCAAGAGGGGACTGCACCACGGAGGTGCACGTCGCCATGCGGGGAGGTTTCATGGACGCAACTGCGACAGCTCCTGCCGCGCAGCACATGCGGGCGCTTGCGCAGGCGAATCGGGTTCGGCTGGCTCGCGCCGAGCTCAAGCGGCAGGTGGCAGAGGGCGAGACGACGGTAGGCGACGTCGTGCTCGAGTGCCCATGGGAGGCCGAGAGCATGACGATCAGCGATCTGCTGATGAGCCAGCACCGCTGGGGACGGACGCGTTGTCGCCGCTTTCTGTCGTCGATCCCCATGTCGGAGACCAAGACCATCGGCACGATGACCGAGCGCCAGCGCAACGCGCTGGCGGGCATGCTCGCGGGAGACCCGAGCTACTCGATCGCCGAATTGGCCTGGAGGCAGTAAGAGGACGTAAGACCGGAGGCTTAGGCGCCGGCGGAGCAGACGTTACGCGGCTGCGCCGCCGGCGCCGGGGAAGCCCGGGCCGCGGGTGGCGATCTCGACGATGTGGCTGTCGGGGTCGCGGATGTAGATCGACCGGAACGACCCGCGGTCGAAGATCTCGGTGCACTCGACGCCGTGTTCGCGCAGGTAGTCGCGCCACGCCTCCTGCTCGCCCGCCGAGTCGACGATGAGGGCGAAGTGGTGCGTCGAGCCGACGCCGACCGTGCCCTTGGGCAGCTCGGGGTACTCCATGAAGCTCAGGAGGGTCCCGGCGCCGCCGTGCAGCGCGCCGAACCAGACGTGGCGCGTGCCGGCGTCATCGTCCGACGGGCCGTCGTGGATGATCGCCAGGCCGAGCAGGTCGCGGTAGAACGCGATCGTGCGGTCGAGGTCGGCCGAGATGGCGGTGACGTGGTGCAGCCCTCGGAGCTGCATGCGCTTGGGCTCGTTCACAGGACGCGGGAGCGTATATGGACTAGCGCTCGCGACGCCGGTACGCGCGCAGCAGCAGCGGCACCAGGCCCGCGAACACGATCACCGCGCCCGCGATCACGGCGGGCCACGGGGCGCCGCCGAAGTAGAGGATCGCCGTCACGCCCACGGCCGGGAGGCCGGCCAGGATCATCGTGTGCGAGCGGTAGCCGGCGAAGTGCTCGCGCAGCGCCGTGTCGAGCCCGCCCAGCGAGCCGAGCAGCATGCCGCTCACCAGCATCGCCTTGCCGCGGTCCGTCTCGTAGTTGATGAGCCCGAGCACGAGCAGCACGATCCCGGCCAGGACGCTCAGCTCGACCAGCGGGAACGGATGCCACGGCGCCTTCGGGCGCTCGTCGGGGGCGGTTACGGACAGCCCCCGGAGATCTTCACGACCCACCACCCCATGAGCATCCCGAGCAGGCCGGCGCGCGGGCGCACGTGGTAGGTCGTGCAGCCGGGCAGGCCGAGGTCGGCGTTGGCCAGCTTCTCCCAGCGGTGGGCGGGCGGGTCGGCGAGCATGCGCTCGAGCTCGCGCCGCGCGTCCGCCTGGCGGGCCTCCTGCTCCGCGGCCCGCTGCAGGAGCGTGCCGACGCGGGCGGCGAGGGCGTCGCGGACGCGCTCGAGCTCACCCAGGTCCAGCAGGCGCGGGCCGGCGAGCGCGCTGAGCGGCGGGCCGGGGGCGAGAGGCGGGTATGCAGAGGTGACGACGGCGGCATGCTCGCGCTCGAGCCGGGCGATCTGGGCCTGCAGCGCGCGGCGGGCGGCGCGCTCGTCGCCCCGCTCGATCGTCCCCAGGATCTCGTGGATCGCGGTCATCGGCCCGGCCCGAGCCAGCGTACCACCGGCCCGGTGGCCGTATCCTCGCCTGCAGCCATGGCGCGCAACGACCCGACCGACACCGGCGGCCTGTTCATCGGGCGCCGTCCCGGGACCGGCCCCATCAAGTACCGCGGGGCGCCCGAGCGCGGCGGCGGCGGCCGGCGGCGGACCGACGGCGCGCTGGCCGCCGGGCTGCTCGCGCTCGAGGTGCTGCTGTGCCTGAGCCTTTGGGGGCCGCAGCCGGTCGCGTGGCTGTGGGCCGGCTCGCAGGTCGACTACCACACCGACTCCGTGAGCCTCGGCATCCTCGTCGCCTTCGCGGGGATGATCGGCTCGCTGATGCTGACCCTGGCGATCGCCACGCGGCTCGACCGCGCCTGGCGGATCCTGCGCCGCGCGGCCGGCCACGAGCAGCGCGAGGGCGCGCTCGTGCGTATCTTCGCCGTCACCGCCGTGGTGGCCGGGCTGGCGTTCCTCGTCTGGTTCGTCCTGCTCGAAGGCCCCGCGCCGAGCATGGCGCCGCAGTGATCCGGCGCCTGCGCGACTACTACCGCCAGTTCGAGGAGCTCTCCCCGGAGGAGATCTCGGCCGAGCTGCGCGAGCGCCGCGACACCGAGCGCGCGAAGGCGCTCAGCGAGGTGCCCGCGCTCGACCTCACCACGCCGGCCTGGCACGAGCCGCCCGACGCCGAGGCGGTCAACGCCGCGACCTACGCGCTGCGCCGCGCGGTCAACGCCTATCCGGACGACGGGCCGCTGCGCGACGCGCTGGCCGCCCGGCACGGCGTGAGCCCCGATCAGGTCGCCCCCGGGCACGGTGCGGGCGAGCTGCTCCACGCCGCGTTCCGCGCGATCGGCGAGGGCGGCGGCGGCCGCGTCGCGATCGCGTGGCCGGGCTGGGGGCCGCTGCCGCGGCTCGTCCACGAGGCGGGCGGCGTGCCCATGCCCGTCCCGCTGAACGCCGCGGGGGCCGCCGACGTCGACGCGCTGCTCGAGAGCGACGCCGGCGCCGTCGCCGTCTGCACGCCCAACGACCCGACCGGGGCGGCCGTCGCCCCCGACGACATCACGCGCCTCGCGACCGGCCTCCCGGAGCCCGTCTGGCTCATCGTGGACGCCGCGCTCGCCGAGTTCCAGGGGGGTCAGACCCCTCCCGGATCGACGGCGCAGAGCGGAGAATCGGGGGGGTCTGACCCCCTCCTGGGAGCTCGGGAGCGGGTGCTCGTCGTCCGGTCGTTCTCGAAGGCGCACGCGATGGCGGGCTTCCGGGCCGGCTACGCGCTCGCGAACGACACCGAGCTGATCGACCGCCTCACCCCCGCCGGCGGGGTCTCCGCGCCCGCCCAGGCCGCGATGCTGTGGGCGATCCGGGAGGGCGAAGCGGTGGTCGGCCGCCGCCGCGCCGCCGCCGCGCGGGAGCGGGAGCGGCTCGCCGGGGCGCTCGAGGGCACCACGCTCTCCTTCCCCGAGGGCCACGGGCACCTCGTCTGGCTCGGCTCGACCGAGCACGACGGCTCCGAGCTCGCCCGCCACCTCGCGTCGCGGCGGATCTACGTCACACCCGGCACGGCGTGGGGCGACGACCTGCACGTGCGCGTCGCCCTGCGCGACGGCGCCGCCACGGACCGCCTGCTGGCCGCGCTCCGCGAGCTCTAGTGCCGCGAGCCGCGGGGTCGGCGGCACCACGGTGGATGCCGGGTCGTGCCGGCGGGCGGGCGGGCCGGGTTCCGTCGAACTCGCGGCTTGTGACACTCAGCCCGCGAAGGCGCCGAGGAGCTTCGGCGCGACCTGCTTCTTGCGGCTCATGACGCCCGGCAGCTCGAGCATGCCGTCGGCCTGGTGCCCGAACGCCCGCGCCGCCGTGTGCCGGTCGCCGGACACGTAGAGCTCGGTGCCCTTGCCGAGGATGTCGGTGACCATCAGCGCGGTCAGCGTGTGGCCGTCGCGCTCGCGGACCTCGTCGAGCGCCGCCAGCAGCTCGTCGCGGCGGTCGCGGAGCCCGCGGCCGACCGTCTCGACCTGGGCGATGCTGAGCGTCTGCCCGCCGCCCGTCTCGTAGGCCTTCGCGTCGCGCCGGACGATCTCCTCCGCCGCCACCCGGGTGAGGTCGGTGGTCTGCTCGAACATCTCGCGCCCGAAGGCCGTCGCGTCCAGGGCGAGGATCTGCTCCAGGTACGCGACGACGGTGCGGTCGCGCTCCGTCGTGGTCGGGGAGTTCAGGAGCACCGTGTCGGAGAGGACGGCGCCGAGCAGCAGCGTGGCGGCCGGCCGCGACGGCTCCATGCCGGCCTGGCGGAAGCGCTCGATGACCAGCGTCGCCGTCGAGCCGACCGGGTCGAACGTCGCGCGCACCGGCACCCGCGTCTCGATCGAGCCGATGTGGTGGTGGTCGAGGATCTCGACGATCTCGGCGTGCTCGATGCCGATCACGCTCTGCGCCTGCTCGGCGTGGTCGACGAGCAGCACGCGGCGCGGCTGCGGGCCGACGAGGTCCGACCGCGTGACGAGGCCGACCGGGTGGCGGCGGCCGTCGACCACCACGGCCGCGCGGTAGTCGACGTCCTTGACCATCTCGGAGATGTCGGTCAGCAGGTCGTCGGGCCGCACGACCAGCGGCTCGGCGTCCATCAGCGCGCGGCAGGGCGCCGACAGCGTGATCATGCGGCTCGTGACGTAGCTGTCGAGCGCCGAGACCACCACGGCGGTGCCGTGCTCGGCGGCGAGCGCCAGCACGTCGTCCCCCGGCCGGCGTCCGTTGGAGACCACCAGCAGCGCCACACCGACCTCGATGGCGATCCGCTGGGCCCGCGGACGGTCGCCGACCACCACGACGTCGCCCGCGCTGAAGCCCATGGGGAGCGACTCGGAGGACATGGCCAGCACCCACACGCGGCCGCTCACCTCGGCGTCGCTCTCGCCGACGAGCTGCTCGCCCTCGAGCACGGCGGTGATGGCGGCCACGGCGGTCGGCGCGTCGAGCCGCGAGGCCTCGCGCGACTCGCGCACGTAGCGCCGGGCCAGCGCGCGCTCGGTGACCACGCCGGCCAGCGCGCCGTCGTCGCCGGCCACCGGCACGAGGTCGATCCCGTCGCGGCCCATCAGCAGGCCGACCTCGCGCACCGGCTCGGTGTGGACGGCGAGCGGGAAGCGCGTGCGCATCACGTCCGAGACGCGGAGCAGGACGTGGGGCAGGAACTCCGGCGGCGGCGCGTCGGCCTGCTCGAGCACCCAGCGGGTCTGCGCGTTGAGCTCGCCGAGCCGCACGGGCAGGTAGTCGTTGGCGGGGTCCACGCGGCGCATGAGCTCCGCGTAGCCGATCGCCGACGCGATCGAGTCCGTGTCCGGGTTCCGGTGGCCGGTGACGTAGACCAGCGGCACCGTCACCTGCCGCGGACGCGGAAGGAGCCGCGCATGAACGGATGGACGCGGCAGAAGTAGGTGTAGGTGCCGGCCTTGATCCGCTTCGGGGTGCTCCACGTGTCGCGGTTGGCGGCGGCCGTGGCGCCGGCGGGGCCGAAGCCGAGGTTGCCGGAGTCGAACCGGACCGGCCCGTTGGCCAGCGGGTAGGCGATCCCCGTCGCGCGGTTGCAGGGCGCCTTGCACGACGTGATCGAGTGCATGATCCCGCGCTGCGCGTCCTGGTTGACGAACTTCAGCGAGCGCCCGCGCGGCACGGCGGGCGGGCGCCGCTTCTTACCGGTCAGCAGCAGGTCGCCGCGGCCGTAGACGAACTCGTTGATCGCCACCGTGCGCCCGCTCGGCACCGGCCCGGTGAGCAGCCGCCGCGGATCGGCGAGGCCGGCGAAGGCGCCGCCGTGATTGCGGTTCTCGCTCAGGTGGCCGTGCGTGACGCGGCCGGGCGCGGTGACGTCCGTGACGAACGGGTCCGGCCCGGTGCCGCCGGGGTGCAGCGCGACCTGCATGATCCCCATCGCCTCGTACCAGGAGGCCCGCCTGGCGTCGTAGGTGGCCGACACCGAGAGCACGTCGCCGGCCTTGACGCCCACGCGCCAGTCCTGCGGCGTGACCTTCATCGCCACGTCCCACGACACGGCTCCCGCGGGCTCGAAGTACTTCGCCTTCGAGCGGAACAGCTTCACCCGCTTGCCGCCGCGCTCGAGGTAGAGATCGGTCCACAGGCCGCCCGGGTGCAGGTGGCCGCCGGTGCCGACCAGCACGCCGTCCTCCTGGATCGTCGTGCGGTTGCGCGTGTAGCCCTTCAGGCCCGACTCGTCCGGGTACGTGTAGCGGCCGTCGCGCCCGCCGTCGCCGCGGTGCACGTCGAACACCGGGTACAGCTGGAGCCCCATGACGTCCATCCAGACGGTCCGGACCTCCTGGACCGGCGCCGTCCCCTCGGGCACGAACTCCAGCTCGTAGTCGATGTAGACCTCGGCCGGCGTCGGCGTGAGGTTGTGGATCATGTGGTTCATCACCCACTGGTCGCTCGTCCGGTAGCGCCAGCCGTAGCCGGGCGGCGTCGAGACGGTGGTCTTCTCCTCCCCGGCGGCGAACAGCGGCGCCAGGTTCGACAGCCACACGCCGTGGTGCAGGTGGATGACGTCCACCCGCGGGACCGACCCGTCCTCGTACGTCAGGTTGGGCTTGAAGCTCGTGATGTAGCCGTCCACTTGAGGCTTGAGCTCGTTGCCCTGGAACTCGATCGTGTTCTGCCCGGGGCTCACCTTGATCGGGCCGAAGCGGTACTTCAGCGTCTCGGCCTGCGCGGCGGGAGCGAGCAGCAGGAACAGCGCGAGGACCAGCAGGAGTCGACCCATTGAGCCCACAGCCTACGCGGCGCCACCGAGGATGTCCCAGGCTGTCCACAGCGCCTCGTGGACGAACACGTCGGGCACGCCGGGCACCGCGACGGCCACCAGGGTCACGCGGCGCGTCGCGCCGGTGACCCGCGCGCGCGACACCGCCTCGTCGAACAGGCCCGCGACCGCCCCGAGCTCGTCGGCCAGCACGAGCCGCCGGTCGGCCTCGTCGATGCGCAGCTCGCCCACGAGCGCCGCCGCGTCGAGCGCCCACACGCCGACGCCGGTCTCCAGCACCGCGACGGTCAGCGCGTCGGAGATCAGGTCGCGGGGCCGGAGGCCGCCCTCGGTCATGCGCCGCAGCACGATCGCCTCGACCGGCGTGCGCACGGCGTCGGGCTCGAGCCCGACGTGCCGGTAGAAGACGCGGTAGAGGTGCGGGACCTCGCGCTGGCGGATGGCGACCGCGTCGGCGCCGCGCATGCGGTCGGCCATCGTGCGCAGCCGCGCCCGCAGCGCCTCCGGCGTGCGCCCGGGCGTCGCGTCGGCCTCGGTCCACGCGAGCCGCAGCCCAGGGTGCTCGGCGGCCACGCCATCCGCGACCGGCCCGAAGCGCACGTCCGGCTCCGCGGTCACTCGAGCGCCTCGATCGCCTCCACGAGCGCCGCCTCGTCCATGCTGCCGAACGTGGTCTCGAGCACCTCGCCGCCCTGCAGCGCGAACGTCGTCTGCGGGCAGACCGCGACGGCGTACAGGTTGGCCACCGCCCCGTCCGCGTCGTGCCCGACCGGCAGCTCCCAGCGCTGCCGGCGCACCCGCTCCCGGACCTCGTCGCGGTCGCCGCGGATCGCCACGGCGGCGAACTGCACGCCGGGATAGCGCGGCCGCAGGCGGTCGATGAGGTCGACCTGCGCGTCGCAGCGCTCGACCGGCTCGGCGAAGAAGGACAGCACCAGCGGCCCGCGGTCGGCCAGCTCGCACACGTTGAGCACGTCGGGCCCGCGGACGTCGCAGGCCCGGTCGGAGACGTTGGCGTCGCCCTCGAGGCCGGACATGGCGAGCGGGACGGCGAACGCGGGCAGCTCGCGCCCGGGGTCCACCCCGCGCGAGCCCTGCCCCTCGGTCCGCAGCGAGTTGTAGGAGATGTAGCCGATCACGGCCACCGCCAGGACCCCGACGATGAGCCCCGGCCGCCTCACGCCGGGGCTGCGGCGGCTTCGGGCGCGCGGCGGACGGCCGCGCGACGCTCCGCGAGCACGAGCACCGCCGGGAGCACCGCGAGCACCCCGAGCAGCGAGACCGTGAGGTCCACCACCGTCACCACGCCGAAGTCGCGCAGCATCCGCACGTCCGAGAGCGCGAGCACCGCGAAGCCGGCGATCGCGGTGGCGCCGGACGCGAGCACCGCCGCGCCGGTCGAGCGGTAGGTGCGGTGGATGGCCTCGGCCGGGGCGTGCCCGGCCGTCCGCTCGGCCTCGAAGCGGGCCGAGAGCAACACCGCGAACTCGGTCGAGATGGCCAGCACCAGGGCGCCCAGCGTGGCCGACAGCGGGTTCAGCGGCACGCCGAGCAGCCACAGCACGAGCGCCGACCAGCCGGTGGCCATCGCGATCGGCACGACCGGCACCCAGGCGCGGTCCCAGGCGGCGCGCCAGGAGCCGGCCGACCGCCGCCGGGCGAGCAGCAGCACGAGCAGCACCGCCAGCAGGCCGACGAGCAGCGTCCCCGCCCGCCGCAGCGGATCGGACAGCGTGGCGTTCGCCTCGGCCGCGAGCACGGGCAGGCCGGCCAGCCGCGCCGTCACGCCCTCCGGCGGGTCGAGCCGGTCGCGCAGGTCGTCGATGATCTCCTGCTGGCGCTCGAGCGACGCCAGCCGGATCCCGAAGGCCAGGTTGGCCGTCTTGCGGTCCGCGGTGATGACCGCGCGGGAGAAGTACGGCGGCACCGCGTCCAGCAGCGCGCGGATCCGCTCCCGGTCGCTCGCCGACTGCGAGGAGCGGAAGAGGTCGGGCAGCGAGAGCGCCGGGCACAGCTCCGCCCGGCCGCAGCCGCGCTCGGCCGAGTAGCCGTGGCGCTCGAGCACGCCGGCCTGGTAGTCGCGCATCCACTTGACCACGGCGGGATCGGTCAGGTCCTCGCCCTCGATGACGACGTCGATCTCCCCCGCGACCCCGGTCGAGCGCTGCAGCGCCTGCAGGTCCTGCACCGCCTGCAGGTCCTGGGGCACGAGCCGCTCGAGGTCGGAGACCACCTCCGTGCGGGAGTCGAGCCCCCAGCCCGCGACCGCGATCACGAGGCCGACCGCCAGCACCCGGCCGGGCCGCCGCAGGGCGCCCGCCACCGCCGCCTCGCCGACCCGGCGCCCCGGCCCGCGCAGCGGCCGCCCGAGCGTCCCCGCGGCGCTCTCGACCAGCTCGCCCGCGCCGCGCATCGAGCTCGCCAGCCGCCCGTCCCGGGGCCGCAGCGACAGCGCGGCGGTGCCGGCGGTGAGCGCGAGCGCGAACGCGATCGCGATGCCCACGACGAGCAGCGCGCCGAACCCGCGCACCATCGGCACCGGCGAGAGCAGCAGCACGAGGAAGCCCACGCCGGTCGCCACGGCGGCGGTGGCGATCACCGGCACCGCCACGCGCGCGGCGCGCGCCGGCGAGCCCTCCTCTTCCACCCGCGCCTGGTACTGGATCGCGTAGTCGACCCCGAGCCCGAGCAGCACCGGCAGCACGGCGATCGACGCCATCGTGAGCGGCAGCCCCAGCAGCGAGGTGAGGCCGAACGTGATCGCCACGGCGGCGAGCGCGACGGCCAGCGGCAGCAGCCGCAGCCGGCTGCGGAAGACGAGGCCGAGCACGATCGCCATCACCACGAGCCCGACGATCAGCAGCCGCAGCGTCGAGCCCGCCAGGGCGTCGGTGAGGTCCTCGACCACCACCGGCGCCCCGGTCACGGTGAACGACGCGTCGCCCTCGAGCTGCCACTCGGGCATGGCGACGGCCTCGCGCACCAGCGCCACCGCCTCGGTGCGCTCGACATCGGAGAGGTCGGGCTTCAGCCGCACCTGGATCAGGGCCGACTCCGCGGACGGGAACAGGTAGGCGAAGCGCGCCTTCGGCGTCGTCGCCCCGCGCGAGGGGTCGAAGACCAGCGCGGAGACGAACTCGGGGTCGTCGATGCTCGGGAGCTGGGTCAGCCCGAGCCCGTAGCGGAGGTTGACCTGCAGCAGGTCGCGCACGAACTGCGCGTAGACGAGCTGGCGCGCGGACTCGGCCAGCCGCTTCTGCTCGGCGGGCGTCCGGCCCTGCGCCCTGGCGACCCGGCGGGCGGCGCGCGCCGCGCGGTCCGCCTCGGCCGCCTTGGTCGTCATCTGCGCCGAGATCTGGTCGTTGATCTCCCCGGCCGCGGCGTTGATGAAGGTGCCGGGCCCGTAGACGACCTGGACCGGCTTGCTCTCGGCCAGCCGGTCGCACGGCGAGCCGCGCCCGCCCGGCGCCTCCTCCCCGTCGGGCTTGTTGCCCGAAAGGCAGCCCTCGAGGCCGACCAGCCGGCCGAGGTTGGAGGTGAGCACGAGGTTCGCCAGGTCGCCGCGGGCGAGCACGATCACGGAGTGGTCGCCGAACCGCTCGCGGTACGTCTCGGTCGCCTGGAAGCTGTCGGCGCCGCGACCGACCAGCGTGTCGGTCGCCGCGCTCGGCTCCAGCCGCAGGGCGAGCGCGGTGCCCGCGACGGCCAGCACGGCGACGACCGCCAGCACGCGCGCCGGCCGGCGGGCCGAGGCGCGGACGATCCGCTCGAACGCCGTCATCGCACGCGAGGGTAGTCGTCACCGCCCGCCGGCACGGCGGTTCGACGCACCGCCGGAACCGCCTACCGCTCGTTCACGTGCGGGTACTGCGAGGTCTCGCCTTGGAACGTCGTCGGGCCCTGGTTGCGGCATGGCGGGGCGACGCCGGGGCCGCCGGGCGAGCCGTTGAAGCCGTACGTGATGATGTCGGCGAGCAGGTCGGCCGGGATCAGGTCGTCCAGCGGCGGCGGGAGCGGCACCGCCGGCACGTTGGTGATGGTCGGCTGCAGGCGGTCGCAGTGGCGGCTCTCGAACACGGGCATCCCGTTCCGGAGCTGGTCGAAGTTCCCGGGCTTGGCGTACGCGTTCGGCCGGTTGGGGCCGATCCGGCGCGGATAGACGGCCAGGTTCTCCGCGTTGAGCGGGTTGGTGGTGCGGAGGTAGTGGCCCTTGCTGTCGCCGGCCTGGGTCGCCGACGCGGTGTTCGCGAAGAACGCCGTGATGTCGCGCTTGTAGAGCCCGAGGAAGTCGAGGATCGGCGTCAGCTGCCGGAACGCCGGGTCGAGCTGGGCGATCAGCGGGCGGGCGTCCTCGAGCACCTGCTCGGCGGCGGGGATGCCGGCCTTCGAAGCGTCGATCAGCGGCCCGAGCTCGCGGAAGAAGGCCTCGAGGTCGGGCGCGAGCAGGGCCAGGTCCTGCAGCGTCGGGCTGAGCTCGCGCGCAGCCGGCCGCAGCTGGGTGACCAGCGGGTCGGTGTCGCGCGAGAACTGGGCCAGGCGCTCGAGCGTCTGCGAGGACTCGCGCTCGAACGTCGGCAGCGCGATGAACGCCTGCTTGAGCTCCTCGTCGCGCGACGCGGTGGCGGCGAACACGCGGTTGGAGTTCTCGATCAGCGAGCGCAGCTGGCCGCCGCGCTCGGTCAGCGCCTCGAACACCACGCCGGTGTTCGAGACCAGGCTGGTGACCGCGCCCTCCTGGCGGTTGAGGATGTCGACCAGCTCGGCCGCGTCCTCGGCGAACGGGGCGAGGTTGCCGAGCGCGTCGTTGAGGTCGCGCCCGTTCGGGCCGATCGCCCGGGCCTGCTCCTGCATCCAGATCTGGAACGCCTCGCGGGTCTCGGCGTCGAACGTGCGGTAGATCTCGTCGAGCTGCACCGTCGGCGACACCTGCGACTCGGCCAGCTCGCCGCCGTCCGCCACGGGCTCGGCGTCGCGCGAGCCGGGCGTCAGCTCGACGTAGGTCTCGCCCAGCAGCGTCTTCTGGCGCAGGATCGCCCGCGCGTCCGACGGCAGCGGCGCGTACTCGGACTGCATCTCGATGACCACGATCGAGCGGCCCGTCTCGCTGTCGGGCTCGATCGTCTTCACGCGGCCGACCGGCACGCCGGAGATCCGCACGTCGGCCTCGGTCGAGAGCTGCGTGGCCTCGGCGAACGAGACGTTGACGCGGTAGCCCTGCGGCTTGAGCGGGATCGGGCCGCCGAAGGCCAGCCACAGGAACAGCAGCAGGCCGAAGCACGACAGCGCGAAGATGACCATCGCGGCGATCCGGCCGAAGGAGGGGGCGGCCTTGTTCATCGATCCGGCGCTCCCGAGGACTGCGGGCAGATCTGCTGGACCGTCGGGCCGTTGAGGAGCTGGACGAGCGTGCCCAGCGCCGGGTTGGTCCCCGCCACGGTGTTCAGCAGCGTCGCGGTGTTGCAGCCGAAGACGACGATGCCGTGCCGGATCGGGCCGTGGGCGTCCTGGGTGGCGAAGACGGTCGCGCCGAGGTGGTTGGCCCAGGACAGCCAGAAGAGGTAGCCCTCCTCGCCGGAGCCGGACGGGTTGAACGCCAGCGTGTTGAAGAGCGCGTTGACGACGCGGAACGAGCGGGTGAGGTCCGGCGTGGCGGCCGCGAGGTCGCGCATGGCCGGGCGCAGCTCCTTGACCGTGGGCAGCGCGGCGCGGGTGAACGGCCGGATCTCGTCGCGGAGGATCGGCGTGGTCTTGGCGAGGAACGGCCGCGTCGCGCGCAGCGCCGGCCCGAGCGCGCGCGCCCCCGGCCGCAGGTCCTCGAGCGTCGGCCCGAGCACCGAGGCCATGACGTCGACCTTGGCCAGCGACTCCTGCGTGACGTCGAGCGTCGAGGGCAGCTCCTGCAGCGTCGCGCGGATGTTGGCGTCCTGGTCGGCCAGCGACGCGAACACCGCGTTGGAGCTCTGCACGAACTGCGCGAGCTGCGTGTCGCGGTTGCCGAGCTCCTCGGTCAGGAGCGAGAAGTTGTGGATGACGCGCTTGAGGTTCCGGCGCCGCAGCGCGAGCTGCTCGTTGACCTTGCGCGCGTACCGGGCGGTCGGCTCGAAGCGCCGGATCGTCTGCGCCAGCTCGCGGCCGTTGCCGTCGAGCGCCGTGGACGCGTCGCCGAGCAGCAGCTTGAGGTAGTCGCGCGTGTCGGCGTCGAGCTCGGCGAGGATCTCGTCGAGGTTCACGTCGGGCAGTGTCTGGGAGGCCGGGATGCGCTCGCCCTCGGGGAGCTCGCCGGCCTCCGGCGTGCCGGGCGTCAGCTCGGCCACCATGTCCTTGAGGCCCGTCTTCGGCCGCAGCAGGATCGTGGCGTCGCGGTAGATCGTCGCGTGCTCGCGCTCGATCTGCATCCCGACGACGGCCTTGCCGTTCTCGAGCTCGACGCTCGAGATCTCGCCGACCTCGACGCCGGCGATGTTCACGGTCTGGCCCTGGCCCGGCGTGACGGCCTGGGCGCTGGTCAGCTCGGCCTCGACGCCGACGTAGTCGACGCCGAGGACGGGCACGCCGGACGGCAGCGACAGCCGCTGCTTGTCGAGGATGTAGACCGCGACGATCAGCGAGACGATCAGGAGGACGATGACCGCCACGAAGTCGCGCATGTGCTTGCGGATGGCGATCACTTGCGCGCGCCGTCCTTGGTCGCGCCGAACGGGCGGAGCTTCTTGCGCAGCTCGGGCAGCGCCTTCTTGGCGGCCAGCGCGGCGGCGCCGGTCGGCGGCGACTTGGCGCTCGCCGGGCCCATGAGGTCGGGCCGCCGCTGCGTGTGGCAGGCCACGTCGGGCCGGTAGGCGGAGCGCTTGCCGGGATAGTACGGCCGGTTGCCGAGCGGCACCGCGACCGCGTTGCCGAACAGCTGGCCGGTGCTCGAGCTCTGCGACCCGAGCGTCAGCGACTGCGAGCCGCCGCCGGTCTGGAAGCGCACGTACATGCCGTTGCCGTCGAAGTTCTGGCCCTCGCCGGCGAGCCCGACGAGCGTGTAGAAGAACTCCTTGTAGTTCTCGACGCCGGTGGTGAACTCGTCCTCGATCACCACGTCGCCGGTCGGCAGGATCACCTCGTTCGCGCAGCGGGAGGCGAGGTTGGTCTGCGGGAGCAGCTTCAGCGCCTCGTTGGTGAGCTTCGCCAGGTCCTCGGTGGCCGGCGACAGCTCGGCCGCGAGGCCGCCGAGCTCCTTCTTGCCCATCAGCGGCCGCGCCTGGGCGATCCACGGCAGCGCAGCGTCGATGGTGGCCGGCGTCTCGCGGACGCCCGGGAGGATCTCGCGTGCGAACGCGCGCGTGGGCGGGAACGCCTCGTTGAGCGACGCGAGCGCGCGGTTGGCGCTGGCCAGCGTGGCCGGCAGCTCCCGGATCGAGCTGCTCAGGTTGCCCGACTCGGAGGCGAAGGCCGCCATCGTCGCGTTGAAGTTGGTGATCAGCCCGCGCAGCGCGTTCTCGTCGCGGATCAGCGCGCCGGTCGTCCGGGCGGTGCCGTCGATCAGGCGCGCGAGGTCCCGCGACGGCTCGACGCCGAGGAACGCGTCGAGGACCTGGGCGGTCGACCTCTCGGCCGCGGGGATGTCGTCGTAGGCGTCGTTGAACGACTCGGCGGCCGTCTCCCCGCGCGCGGAGGGATCGGCGTCGGCGTCCTCGGCGGCGGTCGGCTCCGAGTTCAGGGCGATCGAGAGCTCCTTCAGGAGCACCTTGAGGTCCTGCCGCGTGTCGGACTGCAGGGCGGTGAGCACCTCGTCGAGCTGCACCGGCGTCGCAGTCTGCGTGACCTTCAGCGTGCCGCCGTCCTCGAGCTCGGGCGCCGACGGCGAGCCCGACTTGAGGTCGACGAAGAAGTTGCCCTCGAGGAAGATGCGCGGCCGGATCTTGGCCGTCGCGTCGGCGTGCAGCGGCAGCCCGTCGTCGTCGATCTGGAGGACGACGATCGCCGCGTCGGTCCCCTCCTCCGGCTTGACCTCCTTGACCTTGCCGACCTCGACGCCGGCGATCCGCACGGGCGAGCCGGCCCGGATCGAGTTGGCCGACTTGAAGACCGCGTTGACCTCGTACGGCCTGGTGAACGGGATGTCCTTGGTCCAGCCGAGGAACACGAGGATGCAGATCGCGACCAGGGCGACGAGGCCGATGGCGACGGGGCTGCGCGGGCGGCGGCGCATCAGTCGGTCGCCGCCGTGGTCGTCCCGGCCTGGCGCCCGGGCACGTTGCCGGTCACCGTCTGGCCCCGCAGGTACGGCTCGTTGCCCGCCTCGCACTCGCGCGGCTGGCCCGGCGCCGCCGTGTTCGGGTACGGGTTCGTGTGGAGGTGGTTGTCCACCGTCGGCCCGTTGGCGGGCGCCGACGACGGGCTGCCCTCGCTGTTCGGGCCCTGCGGGGTGGCGACGATGATGAAGCGCTGCCAGGTGCCGTTGCGATCGCCCTCGCTGAGCAGCGAGGCGATGTTGCGGAACCACAGCGTCGCGTAGTTGCAGACGGTCTGGGCCGGCGTCACGAACGCGAGCGTGGGATTGAGCGCGTTCAGGCCCGCCGTCGTGGCCTTCAGGCCGCGCGGGACCATCGGGTCCTCGGCGAAGGTCTGCAGCTCGTCGAGCAGCGACGCGAGCCGGCGGTTGAAGGGCGGCGTGCGCGGCAGCACCTTCGTGCCCTCCACGAGGGCGTCGGCGAGCGTCGGCGCCGAGACGCGCAGCGCGGCGGCGCCCGGCTGCAGCTCGCGGAACAGCCCCTCGGAGTTGCGCAGGAACGGCCGCTGGACGGGCAGCGTGCGGATCGCCGTGTCGAGCGCCTCGGGGCCGCCGCTGATCGAGTCCTGGATGTACGGCCGGGCGACCTCGCGCAGCGCGCTGAAGGTCGTGTCGAGTCCCGCGAAGAGCTGCGCCTGGGCCTCGGCCGCCGGGGCGACGATCGCCGCCGCGTCGCCCAGCTCGCGGAAGAAGCGGCGCAGGCCGGTCTCCGGCGCGCTCAGGTTCTGGGCCACCGGCACGACGTCCTCGAGCAGCGGCCGGAAGGCGCCGATCGCCGTGTTGATCGACTCGCCGCGGCCCGCGAAGGCGTCGCCGAAGCCGGTCGTGTTCGCCCCCGCGGCGATCCGCGTCTCCTCGTCGAACATGTTGAGGACCTCGTCGAACTCGACGGGCTCCGGGGTGGCGGCCGTGATCGGGATCGTCCCGCCGTCGTCGTAGCCCCCGGACTCGGTGCCGCGGGTGATCTCGACGTACTTGAGGCCGAGCGCCGAGCGTGGGCGGACGATCAGCGTCGAGTCGCGCGGGAGCGGCGAGACGCTGCGCTCGAGCGTGAGGTCGAGCACGGCGATCGTGGAGCCGTCGTCGCGGCGCTCGGCGGTGATCCCGTCGACGAAGCCGACCCGCGCGCCGCCGATGCGGACGTCGTTGCCGACCACGAGGTTCGCCGCGCTCGGGACCTCGGCCTTGAGCTCGTACGTCGGCACGAACGGCAGGCCCTGGTTGGCGTTGTAGGCGAGGAAGACGGCGACGAGGACCACGAGCACCGTCGCGGCGCCGATGAGGACGGGGTTGCCGGCGATCCCGGCGCGGCCTCTCACTCGTCGCCCCCGAACAGGTAGTCGAGCAGCGTCTCGGTCTGCTGCTCCTCGGTCGGCGCGGCCTGCGGGGCGGGGGTCGCCGCCGGCGCCGGGGTCGCGGCCGGCGCGGGCTGCTCGCGGACGGCCTGGTCCGTGGTGCGGCGCTGCTCACGCTTGCGCTTCTCGGGCCTGCGCTCCTCCGCCTCGGCGGCCTCGGGCACCGGCAGCCCGAGCGCGCGGGCAAGGGCGATCGCGGTGCGCTGGAGCACCTCGTCGCGCGGGCCCTCGGCGGACGCCGTCGTGGCGCCGGCCGACGAGCTCGAGGCCGTGCGGGTGAAGTTCGCCGAGCAGCCGAACGTGGGCTCGATCGAGTAGTTCGCGCACTGGTTGACGATCAGGCCTGCGCGCAGGTAGTGGCCGAGCGAGTCGAACCCGTTGATCGCGGCCACTTGGTAGAAGACGTAGTCCATGAAGCGCTCGATGCCGTCGCTCTTCTGGAACGACTCGAGCAGCTTCCGCGCGTTCGCCCCGACCGGCCGGACCGCGCTCGCGAGGTGCTTGAGATCGGTGATCACCGGCTTCGCGGCGCGGACCGCCGGCGTGCCGGTCTCGGCCGCCTCGCCGAGCGACTCGAAGGACGGGATCGCCGCGCGCGAGAACGGGCCGAGCTGCAGGATCATCCGGTTGATGTCCGGCGCCACGGCCCCGAGGTCGGTGAGGACCGGCGTCATCTCCTCGCTGAGCGCGCCGAGCCGGGTCATGGTCGGCCGCAGCTCGCGCAGGAACGGCGGCAGCCGCTCGAGGTTCGCCTCCAGGTCCGCGCTCCGCTCGGCGGTGGCCCGGGCGACCTCGCCGGCGTTCTCGATCGCGCCGCCGACATGCCGGCGCTCGCGCGCCAGCGGGCCGAGGATCGTGTCCGAGTTCACGGCGAGGTCGGCGATCACCTTGTTCTGATCGCCGAGGATCTTCAGGACCTCGTCGATCTCCTTCAGCGCCGGGTCGGCGCGGCGGATGACCTGCGCCAGGTCGCGCCCGCGGCCGGCGACGCCGATTCCGAGGTCGGAGAGGATGATCGAGAGCCGCTGGCGGACCGGCAGGCGCATGATGTTGTTGAGCTGGTCGATGTCGACCGCCTTGGAGTTGCGCTCGACCGGCAGCAGGTACTGGCCCTCGCCGGGACCGTCCTCGATCTGCTCGAGCTCCGGCGGCGCCTCCTCGCCGGGCGAGCGGACCTCCGTCAGCGTGCACTCCACGAAGCGCTCGCCGATCAGCGACTGCGGCCGCACGATGCACCCGGCGTCCTCGCGGAAGTCCTGGTAGCCCGGGTCCGTGATGTTGAGCACCACGGCGGCCTTGAAGTCGTCGGTGACGTCGATCGAGTCGATCGAGCCGACCTTGACGCCGGAGACCTTGACGTCCTCGCCCGGGATCACGAACCCGGCGTTGTCGAAGATCGCGCGGACCTTGTACTGGCCGCCGCCCTCGTCGCCCGCGCCCAGGGCGACGACGGCGAACGCGGTGGCCGCGGCGATCAGGAGGACGACGGCTGCGACGCGCCTCATGGGCCGGGGAGCGCGAGGCTCGGGTCGCAGTCGAGGCCGCCGCCGTCGGTGAACGGGGCGGAGCCGTCGGCGGGCGGCTGGCTCGCCGCGCCGGGGCAGCGGCGGATGACGCCGGTCTCCACGCCGTCCATGCGGTTGGCGGGCGGGATCGGCGTGAGGATGCCGCCGGCCGGGTTGTCGGCGAACTGGAAGGCGTTGAAGATCGGCTGGATGCGCGCGTAGTGGCCGTTGGCGTCGTAGTTGGCGGCGCCCTGGCCGAAGTCGCGGAACCAGCCGACGAGGTCCGGGGTGTACGGCCGGGCGAACTCGAGCACCGGCTGCGCACGCTGGAGTGCCAGGCGCCCGTTGCGGAACGCCGGGGTGGCGGCGCGCTGGAGCGACGGCATCAGGCGCAGCGCCTCGGTGAGGTCGTTGTCGCTGCCGGGCTGGCGGACGAGCGTGCGGAGGTCCTTGATCGTCGGGCGGGCGGCGGACACGAGCGGGCGCAGCTCGCGCAGGAACGGCGCGAGGTCCTTGGTCGCCGGCTTGGACTCGGCGACCAGCACGTCGAGGTCGTCGAGCGTGGCGCGCAGGTTCACGAACGTCGTGTTCGCGCGGCGCAGGGTGGTGGGCAGCAGCCCGAGCGCCGCGGCCAGCGCGGCGTTCTGCTCACCGATCGCGGCCGCCGTCTGGTTGGCGTTGCCGACCAGCGAGGACAGCTCGTCGCGCCGCTCGGCGATCGTCTCCACCGCGCGGCTCGAGTTGACGAGGAAGCGGGTCAGCGCGCCCTCGTCCTCGGTCAGCTGCTGCGTGAGCTGCCGGGAGCTCGAGAGGAGGGGGTTGAAGTACTTCGTGGCCTCGCCCGCCGCCTCGCCCTGGCCCTCGTACTGGGTCGCGAAGCCCTTGATGACGCCCGCCAGGTCGCCGCGCGTCTGCTCGTCGAGCGTGTTGAAGATCTGGTCGAGGTCGACCACGTCGGTGGTCGACTCCGCGGTGATCGTGGCGCCCTCGGACAGCTCCTCGGCGTCGCCGGGCGCCGGCGTGATCGCGATGTAGCGGTTCGCGATGCCCGACAGCGAGGTGAGCCGGATGATGGCCTGCGTTCCCTCGCGCAGCGGCGCATACGGCTCCTCGACGCGGACCTTGATGGCCGCCTGGTTGTCGTCGGTCAGCCGGATGTCCTCGACCGAGCCGACACGGCGCCCGCCGACCTGGACGTCGTCGTCCTTCACGAGCTGGCCGGCGCTCTGGAACAGCAGCGTGTACTCGGTCCCGCCTGAGGGGCGGAACAGGAGAAGCCACACCGCGAGAGCCAGGGCCAGGACGAGCGCCCCGGCCGCAGCGACCCTCGCCACCGTCACCGGCGGTGCTCCCTCATCCGATGGCAGGTTGCGCTCGGCACTCCGTCTCCGCTACGTCCCCCAGAAAACAAGGGCGAACCCTATCGCCCCTTTGTGAACGCAGGTGCCGCTTCTCGGCTATTCCATGCCGAGCGGGCCCTGCGACGCTCCGGAGAGGAACTGTCGCACGAACTGGTTGTCCGAGCTGAACAGGTCCTCGGCCGGACCGGACTCCACGATCCGGCCCCGCCAGAGCACGGCGATGTACTCGGCGACGCGCTTGGCCGACATGATGTCGTGCGTGATCACCACGTAGGCGCCGCCGTTCTCCTCGTGGACCTCCTTGATCAGTTCGCACAGCAGCGCGGTGCGGACCGGGTCCAGGCCGGAGTCGGGCTCGTCGAAGAGCACGATGTCGGGATCGAGCACCAGGGCGCGCGCGAAGCCGGCGCGCTTGCGCATGCCGCCCGAGAGCTCGTTCGGCATCTTGTCGAGCGACCCCTCGAGGCCGACCTCGCGCAGGCGCCGCATGACGATGTCGTCGACCTCGTCCTCGCCCTTGTCCGTGTGCTGACGGAGCGGGAAGGCGACGTTGTCGTAGAGGTTCATCGAGCCGAACAGCGCGCCGTCCTGGAAGAGGACGCCGAAGCGCTTGCGCATGTCGAAGAGGTCGTCGTCGCGCATGCCGGGGACCGACTCGCCGTGGACCAGGACGTCGCCCTCGTCGGGGTAGAGCAGGCCGACCATGTGCTTGATGCACACGGACTTCCCGGTGCCCGACGGGCCGAGGATCATCGAGATCTTGTCCTCGGGGATCGACATGTTGAGCCCGCGGAGGATCTGGTTGCGGCCGAAGGACTTGTGGACGTCGATGAACTCGACGGCGTCCGGCGCGCCGGTGGGGCGCTGCTTGCCGGTGTGCCAGCGGTACTCGTCCTGTTCGCGTTCCGTGCTGCTCATCTCATCCTCCGATGGGGGCCCTCGGATTGGCGCCCCAGAAGATCTGCGTTCCCAGCATGCCGATCAGGTGTACCAGCACGATGTTGAGCACCATCGACTTCGCGGTCGCGGTGCCCACACCGACCGGGCCACCGCTCGCCGTGTACCCGTAGTAGCACCCGACGAGCACGATCACCGTCGCCATGGCCATGGCCTTGATCACGCTGTACAAGAGGTCCGGCGGATTCTGGAACATCCAGAAGATCAGCGAGTAGCCGCCGCTCGAGACCTCCCCGATCTGCTGCACCACCGCCAGGTACGACGCGAAGAACCCGGCGCCGATCCCGGCCAGGTACATGAAGGGCAGCACGAGCCAGGCGGCGAGCAGGCGCGTCGCGCACAGGAAGGTCATCGAGGAGATGCCCATGACCTCGAGCGCGTCGATCTCGTCGGAGATCCGCATCGAGCCGAGCTCGGCCACGATGCCGGTGCCCACCTTGGCGGCCATCATGTAGCCGAAGGCGTAGGGGACGAGCTCGCGCAGGTCGCACCAGGCGGCGAACACGCCCGCGTAGGCCGGCGAGCCGACGGCGCGGTTGAAGTACGCGCCCTCGATGCCGCACTGGAGGCCGGTGATGAAGATCAGGCCCCAGATCACGAGCGTCGAGGAGAGGATCAGCAGCCCGGCCTGGCGCAGCGCCTCGCCGAAGAAGCGCAGGACCTTCAGCGAGAAGACCTCGGCGACGACGGTCGCGCAGAAGCGGATGATCTCGCCGAAGGAGGAGAGCCACTCGCGGGGGATGGCGAACCACTGGGTGCCCATGGCTACTTGATGTTGATGATCTCGGGGTGGGTGGCGAGCAGCGTCTGCGTGAACACGTAGTTGAACGCGAAGACGCCGAGCGTGGCGATGACCACGGCCTGGTTGACGGCGCGGCCCACGCCGGCGGCGCCGCCCGAGGCGGTCATCCCCTTGTAACAGCAGACGATGGCGATGATCGCGCCGAACATCGTGCACTTCAGGAGCGAGCCCCAGAGGTCCACGACGGACGAGTTGTTGAAGAACGTCGCCCAGAACGGCCCGAGCGGGGCGCCGTTGGTGAGCGTCGCCAGAACGCCGCCGAAGATGCCGAAGAGCAGCGCGTAGATGTCGAACAGGCCGGTGACCAGCATCAGGGCCAGGAAGCGCGGCACCACGAGGTTCTTGACCGGGTCCACGCCGAGCACCTGCAGCGCGTCGAGCTCCTCGCGGATCTTGCGCGCGCCGAGGTCGGCGGTGATGGCCGTGCCGGCCACGCCGGCGAGGACGATCGCGGTCACGAACGGCGCGAACTCGCGGATGCTCGCCAGGACGAAGAAGCCGCCGAGGCGGTCGATCGAGCCGAAGAGGTTGAGGAAGTTCGCGGCCTGCAGGCCCGGCGCGCCGTAGCCGAACGCGACGGTCGAGACCACGAGCGGGAACCAGCAGAGCTTGAGCGCGAAGAGGAACTGGTTGACGAACTCGCCGCCGTAGGGGTACGGCGGACGCAGGGCAGACATGATCGTCTTCCCCGTCAGGATCATCATGTCGCCAACTTCCTCCAGCATGCCCTTTGCCGGTAGGAAGGCTCGATCGGCGACGCTACGGACCACGCTTCTCCCCTGGTTGCGGCGATCGCCCCTCTCTGGGCGACGGCGCCGAAGGTTATGCGACGTGCAGCATCTGGCACAAACGGGAACCGTGAGCAGAACTTGCGCTCCGCCCCGGAACCCGGTGGTACGCTCGCCCGCGCTATGAGGGAGACGTGGGTGGCGATCGCGCTCGCGGCACTGGCCCTGGCCGGGTGCGGCAGCGAGCGGCAGGACGCCGACGAGCCCGAGGGCGAGTTCACCCTCCAGGTCGTCGAGGCGACCTTCCCTGAGCGCCAGACGACCGCCCAGCACTCCACGATGCGGATCTCGGTGCGCAACACCGACGACCGCGACCTCCCCAACCTCGCCGTGAGCATCGCCACCGAGGGCCCCGGCGGCGAGCCCGCCGGGTCGTTCGCCGTGGCGAGCGAGGACCCGCGGCTGGCCGACCCGAGCAAGCCGGTGTGGATCCTCGACCGCGGGCCCGCCGGCGGCGACACCGCGGCCACCGACACCTGGGCGCTCGGCCCGATGTTCCCGGGCGAGACGCGCGAGGTCGAGTGGCGCCTGACCGCGGTGCGGCCGGGCAACTACACGGTCAACTACACCGTGGCGCCGGGGCTGCAGGGCAAGGCCGTCGCGGCCGGCGGGCAGAACACGACCGGCTCGTTCCGCGTGCGGATCTCGGACGAGCCCGTGCCCGCGCGGGTCAACGGGCGTGGCGAAGTGGTGCGCGGCGGCGCCGGCGCGCGTCACTGACCGGCCCGTGCGACCTCGCGCGTTCGCCGGGGGCGACGACCCCCTCGGCGGACCGCCGCAGGAAGTCCGCCTGCGGCCCGAACAGCACCTCGGCGCCGATCGGCGCGAAGCCGGCCGCGCCGAGCGCGCGCAGCGAGGCGGCGTTCGCCGCCGCGGCCTGCGCGAAGACGGGCTCGTCCGGCGCCGCCGCGCGCAGGGCGCCGATCACGAGCGCCCGCGCGAGGCCGCGGTCGCGCTCGCCGGGCTCGACCTCCATGCTGAGCTCCATCCGGTCCGCCACCCCGCGGCCGAGCACCACCATCCCGCGTCCGCGGGCCTCCTCGTAGACCCGCAGGTCGCGCCGCCAGCGCCGCGCGCGGACCACCCGCGGGTGGTCGTCGGCCTCGATCTCGCGGACGTCGAGGCCGGTGCCGGCGGCGCGGTCGGGCAGCCAGGCCATCAGCACGTCGAGGCTGCCCGCCACGAGGCCGGTCCGCCCGGCCAGCCAGGTCAGCGCGGCGGGCGCCATCGGGCCCTTGAGGTCCTGCGGGTCGACGCGCTCGAGCACCTCGGCGGCGGGAACGTCGGCCGCGACGACGTGGTGCGCGGTGAAGGAGAGCACGGCGGCGGGCGCTCCGGCCACGGCGCCCACCACCTCGGTCCGCCCGTCCTCGGGCGGGAAGGCGCCGCGCGCGGCGGCATGCAGGAGCTCGAGGATCACCAGCGCACCGTGCGCAGGACGGCGATCGCCTCCTCGGCGCGGTCGGCCGGCACGAGCAGGTGGTCGTGGCGGAGCCCGGCGAGCACGTTGCAGCCGATGCCCGCGTCGGCCAGCGCGCGGCTGAAGGCGGCCGTCAGCCCCACGGCGTCGAGCTCGGAGTGCAGCCGCAGCGTGATCCAGGCGGCGACGAAGTCGTAGGCCAGCCCCAGCTCGTCGGCGCGTTCGCGGGCCAGCACGAGGGTCAGGCCCTCGTCCTCGCGGACGGTCGCCTCGGCGGGCACGTGCTCTTCGCCGGCGACGAACACGAACTCACCCGGGCGGCGGGCTGGATCCAGACGGCTCACACGGCAGAGTTCTACCGGGGCAGGCCCGGCGCGATGATCCGGTAGGCCTTCAGGCCGAGCCCGAGGCGCTCGCGGTCCTCGGTCTGCATCGGATCCAGGCCGCTCAGCTCCTTCACCCGCTCGAGCCGGTAGGCCACGGTGTGCCGGTGCGCGTAGATCGCCGCGGCGGTGGCGTTCATGTTGCAGTTGTGCTCGAGGTAGGCCTCGAGCGTCTGCACGAGGTCGGTCCGGTACTGGTCGTCGTAGCGGACGATCGCGGCCACCGTGTCCTCGTAGAACGAGCGGACCTCCTCCGGGTGGGAGGCGAGGACGCGGAAGAGCAGGCGGTAGGTGCCGGTGCCGATGTCCTCCGAATTGATCCCGCCCGCCCCGCCCAGGCCGTCGCCGCGCTGGAGCACCTCGAGCACCAGCTCGGCCTCCTGGATCGCCCGTCCGAGCTCGGACGGGTCGGCGTAGAAGCTCGACAGGGCGACGACGCCGTGGCGCTGGAGCCGGCCGGCGAGCGCCCGGGCGGCGACCACGGTCGTGTTCTGCTCGCCGTCGCCGGCGGCGGGCAGCAGCGCGTAGACGCGCCCGGCGGCGCCGCCCTCGACGTGCTGGGCGAGCGCACCCTGGTACTCGGAGGAGATGAGCGCGACCACGTGGCGCGGGCGCTCGGACGTGAGCTCGGCGCACAGCACCACGGCGCCGCGCTCGAGGTCGCAGCCCAGCCGCGCGGCGCGGCGCACGATGTCGGCCGGGTCGAGGCCGTCGGGCCGCTCGCGCAGCTCCTCCAGGAAGGAGCCGCGGACGTTCTCCTCGACCTCCTCGCGCGCCTCCTCGACGGCCACCTCGGTGAGCGCGGCGACGGCGGCCAGGTGCAGGAACTCGACCGCCTCTGGCTCAGGCCGGCCCGGGGCCAGCAGCACGACGCCGCCGATGCGCTCGTCGCCGGAGGCGATCGGCACCTCGGCCACCACCTCGGGCGGCACGGGCGCCACGCGGCCGCGGCCCTGCTCGCCGACGTAGCGGCGGACGGCGGGCAGCGTCGCCTCGCCGCCGGTGGAGGCGACGGCCACGCCGAGGCGCGGCACGACGACGGCGACGGGCCCGCCCGCGGCCTCGGCGGCGAGCTCGGCGACGGCCGCGAGCCCGTCGCCGGTCAGCACGGCGTCGAGCATCTGCAGGTGCACGGCGCGGAGCCGCTCGACGAGCGACGTGGCGGCGGGGATGAAGTCGGGTTCGGCAGGCATGTCTTCACAAAGAGCGACGGGGCGGCCCGGAGGCCGCCCCGTCTGGATTCCAACGGTCGACCGGCTCCTATGCCGTGGCCTGGGCGGCGGCCTCGGGGTGGGCCTGGAGCGTCTCCTCGCCGGACTCCCCGGTGCGGATGCGGTAGGCCTCCTCGACCGGCAGGATGAACACCTTGCCGTCGCCGATCGAGCCGGTGCGGGCGTGCTTGAGGATGGCGTCGACCACCGTCTGCACATCCGACGACGCGACCACGCACTCGAGCTTGACCTTCGGCCGCAGCCAGTTGGTCAGCTCGGCGCCGCGATAGCGCTCGGTGATGCCCTTCTGCCGCCCGGAGCCCTTGACCTCGGAGATGGTGAGGGACGGGAAGCCCAGTCCCAGCAGCTCCATGCGGATCGGCTCGAACGACTCGTGCCTGATATAGGCCTCGATCTTCTTCATGTCGGCGCGCTCCTCTAGTTCTGCGTCGCCGGCTCAGCCATGGCCGGCTGACGTGGCGGAGTGGAGCTTGCCAGGGGCGTGCCCGCGACCTTCGGCTCGTAGAGCCCGATCGAGTACTCCGGCTGCGGGATGAACTGCTCGGGATAGCCGTACATGCCGTGCTCGGAGATGTCCAGACCGGCGTCCTCGGCCTCCTCGGAGACCCGGATGCCGATGGTCATCTTGATCCCGAGGAACGTGATGTACGAGAGCACGAACACGATCCCGAACGCGGCGCCGACGGCGACCGCCTGCACGCCGAGCTGCTCGAACGAGCCCGAGTAGAACAGGCCCGCCTGGCCGATGCCGTTGAGCTCCGCGAGGCGCTCGGATGTGAACAGACCGCACGCGAGCGTGCCCCAGACGCCGGCGATGCCGTGCGCGGAGAGGGCGCCCACCGGGTCGTCGAGCTTCTTCTCGATCGCCAGCACGCAGGCGACGACGAGCACACCGGCGACGAGGCCGATGATGACCGCGGGCAGCGGCTCGACATAGCCGGACCCGGCGGTGATGCCCACGAGGCCGGCGATCGCGCCGTTGCCGGCCATGCCGACGTCGAGCGCCTTGAACTTCAGCCACGAGAGGAGCGACGCGCCGATGACGCCGCCGGCCGCCCCGAGCTGGGTGACGAGCATGACCTCGGCCATGCGGTCGCCCGAGGTGCCGAGCGTCGAGCCGCCGTTGAACCCGAACCAGCCCAGCCACAGGATCAGGACGCCGAGGCCGACGAGCGGCATCGAGTGGCCCGGGATCGCCCGCGGCTTGCCGTCAGGGCCGTACTTGCCCTTGCGCGGGCCGAGCAGCAGGAGCGCGGCCAGCGCGCCGGTCGCGCCCACGAGGTGCACGACGGTCGAGCCGGCGAAGTCCTGCACGCCGTCCCCGATCGTGCCGAGGAAGCCGCCGCCCCACGTGGAGTGGGCGATGAGCGGGTAGATGACCCCCGCGAAGACGACGGCGTAGATCACGTAGGCGCTGAACTTGATGCGCTCGAGCGTCGTCCCCCAGACGATCGCCAGCGACACGGCGCAGAACATGAACTGGAACAGCATGAAGGCCGACGTCGACCCGACGATCTCCTCGCCGGCGAGCATGCCGCCCGGGGCGAAGAAGAAGCCGGAGTCGCCGAACAGCCAGCCGCCGCCGCCGAACGCGAGCGCGAAGCCGCAGACCCACCAGGCGATCGAGGCGATCGAGAAATTGGCGACGATCTTGGCGATCCCCATACCGGCGTTCTTCCCGCGCGAGAAGCCGATCTCCAGGAATGCGAAGCCCGCCTGCATGAACATGACGAGCACAGCGGCGACCAGGATCCACACCGTGTTCAGCTCTCCGGCCACCGTCGTGACCGACGGCTCGTCCTGCGCAAGCGCCACCGCGGGTAGCGCAACAAAGGCCAGCACTGCCCCCAGCAGTGCCATGCCGGTCCTTCTCAGCATCGGTCCTCCTCGTCGGGATTCCATCTGACCGAGATAGTCCGTCGTGGGCGACGAGGTGTCCTTGTCCCGATGTCGAAGATTCCCCGTCGGGGTTTCTCCATCCGGTCGATGCGGCAGAACGGCGGCCGGGGCGAACGCGGGACCTCGATCTTTGGACACGTGGACAAGGAACGGCACCGCCGGGAGTTCTAGGCTGCGGGCCGACCCAGGACCTGTCTTTGATGAGGAGGATCCTCGACCCCCATGGCATCACGCACCCGTACGTCCAATGTGAGCGCCGCCCAGTGGAGCCCGAACGGCGGCTCCATGGGCCAGGCCGACCTGACCCAGCCGGGCGCCAACGTCTTCGGCGAGAACGTGTTCTCGACCGCGGTCCAGCGCCAGCGCCTGCCCAAGGCCGTCTATAGGCAGCTCCAGGAGACCCTGGAGTCGGGCGAGCTGCTCGAGCCCGCCCTGGCCGACGCCGTCGCCGCCGCCATGAAGGAATGGGCGATGGAGCGCGGCGCGACGCACTTCACGCATTGGTTCCAGCCGCTCACCAACTCCACGGCGGAGAAGCACGACTCGTTCTACGCGCCCACGGGCGACGGCAACGCGCTCGCCGAGTTCTCCGGCAAGGAGCTGATCCAGGGCGAGCCCGACGCCTCGTCGTTCCCGACGGGCGGCATCCGGGCCACGTTCGAGGCGCGCGGCTACACGGCGTGGGACCCCACGTCGCCGGCGTTCATCCTCGAGAACCCGAACGGCGCGTACCTCTGCATCCCGACGGCGTTCGCCTCGTGGACGGGCGAGGCGCTCGACCAGAAGATCCCGCTCCTGCGCTCGATGGACGCCCTGTCCAAGACCGCCGTGCGGGCCGTGCACCTGTTCGGCGACACGGCCGCCTCGCGCGTGTTCACGACGGTCGGTCCCGAGCAGGAGTACTTCCTGATCGACGAGCGCTACTACTTCGAGCGCCCGGACCTCATCACCACCGGCCGCACGCTGTTCGGCGCCAAGCCGCCGAAGGGCCACGAGCTCGACGACCACTACTTCGGCTCGATCCCCGAGCGCGTGCTGGCCTGCATGCTCGAGACCGAGCTGCAGCTCGCCCGGCTCGGCGTGCCGATCAAGACCCGTCACAACGAGGTCGCGCCGGCCCAGTACGAGGTCGCGCCGATCTTCGAGAACTCGAACGTCGGGTCCGACCACCAGCAGCTGACCATGCAGGTGATGCAGAACGTGGCCCGCCGCTACGGGCTCGTCTGCCTCCTGCACGAGAAGCCGTTCGCCGGCGTCAACGGCTCCGGCAAGCACAACAACTGGTCGATGGGCACCGACACGGGCAGCAACCTGCTCGAGCCGGGCGCCACCCCGCACGAGAACCTCCAGTTCCTGTTCTTCTGCGCGGCCGTCATCCAGGCGGTCGACAAGCACCAGCAGCTGCTGCGGGCGTCGGTCGCCGCCGCCGGGCAGGACCACCGGCTCGGGGCCAACGAGGCGCCGCCGGCGATCATCTCGATCTTCCTCGGCGCCGAGCTGGAGAAGGTCTTCAACGCGATCGAGACGGGGTCGGGCGACGCGGCGACGCCGCAGAGCTACCTCGAGCTGGGCGCGTCCGTGCTGCCGAACCTGCCGATGCACGGCGGCGACCGCAACCGGACCTCGCCGTTCGCCTTCACCGGCAACAAGTTCGAGTTCCGGGCGCTCGGGTCGTCGATGTCGCTGGCGCTCCCGAACACGGTGCTCAACACGATCGCCGCCGAGGCGATCGACGAGCTGACCGACGCGCTGGAGGAGCTCACCTCCGGCGGCAAGTCGCTCGAGGAGGCCGTGCTCGAGGTCGTGCGCGCGGCCTACTCCGCCCACAAGCGGATCGTGTTCGACGGCGACAACTACTCCGACGAGTGGCACGCCGAGGCCGAGCAGCGGGGCCTGGCCAATCTGCGCCAGTCGCCGGACGCGCTGCCGTGGCTGGTCGAGCCCAGCACGGTCGAGGTGTTCGCCAAGTACGACGTGCTGTCCGAGCGCGAGCTCGAGTCGCGGTACGAGGTGCTGCTCGAGCAGTACGTGACGACGGTGAACATCGAGGGCGAGACCGCGGCCTCGATCGCCCGCACGATGCTCCTGCCGGCCGCCATCCAGTGGTTCGCCGCGCTCGACGCGGCCGACGACAACAAGGGGGCCGCGCGCCTGAAGGCCGAGCTCGGCGAGCTGATCGACGACTTCGTCGAGACGGTCTTCGCGCTCGAGGCCGCGAACCGCGACCACCCCGAGGACGGCGACATCCTGGGCGAGGCCAAGTACGTCCAGAACACGGTGCTCCCCGCGATGGACGCCGCGCGCGAGGTGGCCGACCGGCTCGAGAAGGTCGTGCCGGACGACCTGTGGCCGCTCCCGAAGTACGCGGAGATCCTCTTCATCAAGTAGCAGGACCCGAGACGGTCCTGGGTCGGCGAAGGCCCCGCTCAGGCGGGGCCTTCGCGCGTTTTTGGCAGGCTGTCGGGCATGCCATTGACGCTCGAGCAGTCGCAGGACCTCATCGCCGCCGCCCACGCCCATGCCAAGTCGTCGGGCTGGAACGTCACCGTCGCCGTCGTCGACGAGGGCGGCCTGCTGAAGGCCCTGGGGCGGATGGACGGCTCGCCGCCGATCAGCGCGCAGGTCGCCGAGGCCAAGGCGGTCGGCGCCGCGGTCTGGCATCGCGACGGCGACGAGCTCGCCGGGGTGCAGGAGACGCGCGGCGCGTTCTTCGGCGCGGTCAGCACCCTGGTGCGGCTGCCGCTGATCCCGGGCGACGGGTCGTTGGTGATCCGCGACGGCGGCACGGTCCTCGGCGCCGTCGGGGTGAGCGGGGGCAAGCCGGAGGAGGACCGCGCGTGCGCCGAGGCCGGGATCCGAGCCGTGGTCGGCGGATAGTCGCTAAAGATTGACCGGGGACCGGCCGACAACGGTGTTGGGTCCGCCCGCCCCATACTTGCTTTCGCCCCTCCTCCCCCTCCCAGGTGGAAGCTTCTGGCGGGCGGGCCCGCTTTTCCCTCACGCCCCGATGGGGCGCAGCTCCTCCGCGTAGGACAGCGACCAGCGCCGCAGCTCGCCGGTCGGCAGGACCTCGTAGGAGCCCATCCGCCACAGCGGCGGCGAGTAGGCGTGGATGGTCACCGCCGGCTCGGTTCCGGCGTGGCTGACGCGATGGATGTCGGCGGCGCTGAACGTGAACGAGTCGCCGGCGGCGACGGTGCGAGCGGCCGGCGCTCCGCCGAGCACCAGCCGCTCTTCCCGCACCGCGCCGGCCGTCACCGCGACCGCGCCGGAGGAGAGGTCGTGGTCGTGGTAGCCGGTGTCGTGGTCGTTCATCCAGCAGATCGAGCCAGATGCCGACGTGCTCGTCGCGCCGCAGCTCGGCGTACGTCCGGGCGTCGGGCCGGTGCTCGACCAGGTGCGCCCACTCCTCGGGCGCGCCGGCCAGCTCGCGCACCAGATCCTCGAGCTCTTCGCGCCCCAGGTCACGATCGAGAGGGGTCTGACCCCTTGAGTCGAGGGCACTCAAGGGGTCAGACCCCTGGGGGATCCCAGCAGGGCCGCGGGATTGGTGCGGGCGACGGCCTCGCGGACGGCCGGGCCGAGCGTCGCGAGCGACGGCGGCTCGACGACCGGGCGGTCGGAGCCGAGCACGAGGCGGTCGACGCCGACGACGCGCAGCATCGCGTCGACGGCCTTCGGGCCGTAGGAGGAGACGTCGTACCAGGACCGCTCGTCGTGGACGGCGGCCGCCGGGCCGCCGCGGGCGCCGAGCCGCTCGGCGTGCAGGGGAGCACCGCCGGCGAGCATCGCCCACACGACCCTGAGCCCCGGATGCGCCGCGCGGCCCCACTCGGCCCAGGCGAGCCAGGCGGCCTGCATCGTCGCGACGTACTCCGTCATGGCCGGCCACCAGGCCGGGAGCGCGGTGTCGCCGGCGGCGCAGCCGGGATGCACGAGCAGCGGGGCGTCGCGCTCGGCGAGCCGCTCGAGCAGCGGCGCCGTGCGCCGCAGCGCCTCCGGGCCGCCGAGCGCCTCGGCCGGCAGGCAGAGGCCCGCGGCGCCCGCGTCGAGCAGCGCGTCGACCTCGGCGGGGCCGGCCTCGGCGAGCGGGACCGACCCCCACAGCGCGTACGGGGCGCCGAGCTCGAGCACGCCGGCGTGGAAGGCGTCGAGCAGCGGCTGGGCCTCGCGTGCGGGAAGCGCCTCGATGCCGAGCGGCGTCGACGGCGCGACGACGATGCGGTCGAGCCCGTCCGCCGCCGCGCGGCGCGCCCGCTCGGCGGGGTCGTGGGCCGCGAGGTCGAGCACGGCGGGCGGCTCGCCGGCCAGCTCGAGCATCCAGTCGCGATCCTCGCGCCGCAGCCGCGGAGCCACCGTCCGCGCGCGCGAGGAGCTGCAGCAGGCCCTCGGGCCAGAGGTGCTGGTGGACGTCGGTGGCGGGCACGTCCACCAGCTTACACCACTATTTCGATCGATTCGCTAGACAATCGTCCCTTGGCCCCGGATGGCGGCATGGAAAGGCGCGTCCGATCCCAACCTTGCCAAACTTGTGTCAAGGTTGCGCTACCATCGCCAGGATGCGTGACTTCCTCGCCGCCGTACGCGATCACGTCGTCGTCTTCGACGGCGGGATGGGCGCCACGCTCGAGCAGTTCGACCTCTCGCTCGAGCGCGACTACCAGCTGCCCGGCCGCTGCCACGAGGCGCTGGTGCTCAACCGCCCCGACGTCATCCAGGGCGTGCACGAGTCGATGGTCGAGGCCGGCGCCGAGGTCGTGGAGACCGACACCTTCCAGGCGAGCCGGATCAAGCTCGAGGAGTGGGGCCTCGAGGACCACACGCTCGAGATCAACCGCCGCGCCGCCGAGATCGCGCGCAAGGCGGTCGGCGAGGACCGCTTCGTGGCCGGCTCGATCGGGCCGACCGGGCACCTCCCGGCCTCCGACGACCCGACGCTGGGCAAGATCACCTTCCGCGAGCTCGTCGCCGTCTTCACCGAGCAGGCGCAGGGCCTGCTCGAGGGCGGCGTCGGACCTCATCATCATCGAGACCGCGCAGGACATCCTCGAGGTCAAGGCCGCCGATCTTCGGCGTGCGCGAGGCGTTCAAGGTCGTCGGCCGCAGCACGCCGATCCAGGCCTCGGTCTCGCTGCTCCCCAACGGCGGCAAGATGCTGCTCGGCACCGACATCTCGGCCGCGCTGACCACGCTCGAGGCGCTGAACGTCGACGTCATCGGCCTCAACTGCTCCACCGGCCCCGAGGACATGCGCGACGCCGATCCGCTTCCTCGGCGAGTACTCGCCGGTGCCGATCCACTGCATCCCCAACGCGGGCATCCCCCACCAGGGCCCGAACGGCGAGACGATCTTCCCGGAGACGCCCGACCAGGTCTCCAACGCGCTCGGCGAGTTCGTCGAGCGCTACGGCGTGAACATCGTCGGCGGCTGCTGCGGCACGACGCCCGACCACATCTACGCGCTCGCCCAGCGCGTCGAGGGCCGCGACTCGTCCGCCCGCCCGGCCCCGCGGCCCGCCGCACGTCTCCTCGATGATCGACGCCGCGCCGCTCGTGCAGGAGCCGCGCCCGACGCTGGTCGGCGAGCGCGTGAACTCGCAGGGCTCGCGCAAGGCCAAGGAGCTGCTGCTCGCCGACGACTACGACGGCCTGCTGCAGGTCGCCGAGGACCAGGTCGAGGGCGGCGCCCACGTGCTCGACGTCTGCGTCGCGCTCACCGAGCGCCAGGACGAGGACGAGCAGATGCGCCAGGTGGTCAAGAAGATCTCGCTGACCCAGCCCGCGCCGATCCAGGTCGACTCGACCGAGCCCGACGTGATCGAGCGCGCGCTCGACCAGATCCCCGGCCGCGCGATCGTCAACTCGGTCAACCTCGAGGCCGGCCGCGACAAGCTCGACAAGGTCGTCCCGATCGCGCTCGCCCACGGCGCCGCGCTGATCGCGCTGACCATCGACGAGGTCGGGATGGCGAAGACGCGCGAGCGCAAGCTCGAGATCGCCCAGCGCATCACCGAGCTCGTCTGCGACGAGCACGGCATGGATCCCGAGCTGCTGATCTTCGACGCGCTGACCTTCACGCTGACGACCGGCGACGAGGAGTGGAAGCCCGTCGGCCGTCGAGACGATCGAGGGCATCCGTCTGATCAAGGCGGAGCTGCCGGGCGTCAAGACGATCCTCGGCGTCTCCAACGTGAGCTTCGGCATCGGCCTGCCGGCCCGCTCGGTGCTGAACTCCGTCTTCCTGCACCACTGCGTGGAGGCCGGGCTCGACCTCGCGATGGTCAACCCGAACCACATCACGCCGTACGCGGAGATCCCCGAGGAGGAGCGCGAGCTCGCCGACGACCTCGTCTTCAACCGCCGCGAGGACGCGCTCGAGCACTACATCGCGCACTTCGAGGGCAAGACCGAGGAGGCGGCCGAGGCGGCCGACCCGACCGCCGGCATGGAGCCCGAGGAGGCGCTCCACTGGCACATCCTGCGCCGCAAGAAGGAGGGCGTGGAGGCCCAGATCGACGCGTCGGTCGAGAAGATCGGCGCCGTCCCGACGCTCAACGACGTGCTGCTGCCCGCCATGAAGGAGGTCGGCGACAAGTTCGGCGCCGGCGAGCTGATCCTCCCGTTCGTGCTCCAGAGCGCCGAGGTCATGAAGAAGGCCGTCGCGCAGCTCGAGAAGTACCTCGACAAGCTCGAGGGCTACACGAAGGGCACCGTCGTCCTCGCCACCGTGTTCGGCGACGTGCACGACATCGGCAAGTCGCTGGTCAACACGATCCTCACCAACAACGGCTACAGCGTCGTCGACCTCGGCAAGCAGGTCCCGATCGGCACGATCCTCGACGCGGCGCAGGAGCACAAGGCGACCGCGATCGGCCTCTCGGCGCTGCTCGTCTCGACGTCCAAGCAGATGCCGCTGGCCGTCCAGGAGCTGCACGAGCGCGGCCTCCAGTACCCCGTGCTCGTCGGCGGCGCCGCGATCAACCGCGACTTCGGGCGCCGCATCCTCTACCCCAAGGGCCAGGAGTCCGACGAGACCTACGACCCCGGCGTCTTCTACTGCAAGGACGCGTTCGCCGGCCTGGCCGTGATGGACCAGCTGGTCGAGCCCGAGAAGCGCACCGCGCTCGTCGACAAGATGCGCGACGAGGCCCGCAAGCTGCGCGAGAAGGGCCCCGAGCCCGAGCTCGGCCCGACCGACGACGAGTCGGTCCGCTCCGCCGCGCGCACCGACGTCGCCGTGCCCGAGCCGCCGTTCTGGGGCGTCCAGGAGATCCCCGTCGACCTCGACGAGGTCTTCCCCCACCTCGACACCCACGTGCTGTTCAAGCTGCACTGGGGCGGGCGCGGCAAGAAGGGCGAGGAGTGGCGCCAGCTCGTCGACGAGGAGTTCCAGCCGCGGCTCGAGCGCATGTGGCGCGAGCAGGACTACCTGCACCCGCGAGCGGTGCTCGGCTACTTCCCCTGCAACGCGGTGGGCAACGCCCTCGAGCTCTACGACCCGGAGGACCCGGAGAAGGTCCTCGAGAAGCTCGTCTTCCCGCGCCAGCCCGGCCACGACCGGATCTGCCTGGCCGACTTCTACCGCCCGAAGGAGAGCGGCGAGCGCGACGTCGTCGCCATCCAGGCCGTGACCGCCGGCCCGCAGGTGACGCAGCTGATGGCCGCGCTGGAGGAGCAGGGCGAGTTCGCCGAGCAGCTCTACACGCACGGCCTCGGCGTCCAGACCGCGGAGGGCATGGCGGAGTGGCTGCACGCCCGCGTGCGGTCCGACCTCGGCATCCCGACCGACCAGGGCCGCCGCTGGTCCTGGGGCTACCCCGCCTGCCCGGACCAGTCCGAGCACACG
Organism: uncultured Solirubrobacteraceae bacterium; assembly: GCA_963720415.1. Taxonomy (GTDB): domain Bacteria; phylum Actinomycetota; class Thermoleophilia; order Solirubrobacterales; family Solirubrobacteraceae; genus DASSUW01. The sequence continues at coordinate 227,195 of CAVRFQ010000001.1, forward strand.
AAGGTGTTCCGGCTCCTCGGCGCCGAGCGGATCGGCCTCTCGCTCTCCCACGGCCACGCGGTCGAGCCGGAGCAGTCGACGGTGGCGATCGTCGCGCACCATCCGCAGGCCGTCTACTTCGGGATGAAGTCCGGCTTCATCCCCAAGGAGAAGGCCCCGGACGAGCTGATCAAGGGCACCGACAAGGATCCGAGCCGCGCGGGGGCCGCCGCCCTGTAGCGTTGGCCCCATGAGGGTCCTCGCCATCGACGGCGGAGGCATCCGGGGCCTGATACCGGCGCTCGTGCTCGCGGAGATCGAGCGGCGCTGCAAGCGCCGCGCGAGCGAGCTCTTCGACCTCGTGGCCGGCACGTCGACCGGCGCCATCATCGCCTGCGCCGTCACGCGCCCCGATCCGCTCACCGCCGAGCGGATCGCGAGGATCTACGTCGAGGAGGGCCCGGAGATCTTCAGCCGGACGCTGCTCAAGAAGATCACCTCGGTCGGCGGCTACATCGACGAGCGCTACGAGTCCGACGGGCTGCTGAAGTCGCTCGACCGCCACCTCGGCGGCGTGCGGCTGGCCGACGCGAGCCCGGCGATCCTGCTCACGGCGTACGACCTCGAGCTGCGCCGCGCGCTGCTCCTGCGCCGCGGCGACGACCTCACGATGGTCGAGGCCGCGCACGCCAGCTCGGCGGCGCCGAGCTACTTCGAGCCCGTCCGCGTGCGCGACATGACGCTGGTGGACGGCGGCGTCTTCGCCACCAACCCGTCGATGTGCGCGTACGCGGAGGCGGCGGGGGAGATCGACCTGCTGGTCTCGCTCGGCACCGGCGAGCACACGCGGCGGCTGCCGTACGAGGAGGTCCGCGGCTGGGGCCAGCTCGAGTGGGTGCGGCCGGTGCTCGACGTGGTCTTCGACGGCACCGCCGACGCGGTCGACCTCCAGCTCGCCGCGCTCGTCGGCGACGCCTACGTGCGGCTGCAGACGCCGCTCGACGAGGCCAGCGACGACCTCGACGACGCCTCGCCGGAGAACCTCGCGAAGCTGCAGCGCGAGGCCGAGCGCCTGATCGCGGCGAGCGACGCCCAGCTCGACCGCCTCTGCGAGCAGCTCACCCGCGACCGTGAGCCGCGCTGAAGTCCAGGTCCAGCGGGCCCCGCGGGATGATGTGCTTGGGGTTCAGCGAGTCGTGCGTCGTGTAGTAGTGCTCGCGGATCTGGTCCATGGCGACCGTCTCCGCGACGCCCGGCCGCTGGTAGAGCTCGCGGGTGTAGCCCCAGAGGTTCGGGTGGTCGGCGATCCGGCGGCCGTTGCAGCGGAAGTGCGTGTGGTAGACGACGTCGAAGCGCACGAGCGTCGGGAACAGCTTCCAGTCGGCCAGCGTGAGCTCGTCCCCGGTGAGGTAGCGGCGCTCGCCGAGCAGCGACTCCAGCCGCGAGAGCGCCTCGAACACGCCGTCGAACGCCTCGTCGTACGCGTCCTGGGAGCGCGAGAAGCCGGCGCGGTACACGCCGTTCTGGAGGTCGCGGTAGATCCACTCCCCGAGCTCGTCGATCTCCCCGCGCAGGTGCTCGGGATAGAGCTCGCCGCCGCCCCAGGCGTCGAGCATGCGCACGATGTCGGCCGACTCGTTGGAGACGGCGACGCCGTCGTCCTTGTCCCACAGGACCGGCACGGTGAGGCGGCCGTCGTAGTCGGGATCCGTGGCGCGATAGGCCTGGCCGAGGAACTCGAAGCCGTTGACGTCGTCGGTGAACTCGCCGCCCGCGAAGCGCCAGCCGCGATCGTCGCGGAACGGGTGCAGGTAGGAGATCCCGATGTCGACGCCCGCGAGCATCCGCACGAGCACGGCGCGGTGCGACCACGGGCACGCCAGCGCCACGTAGAGGTGGTAGCGCGACGGCGGCGTCCCCGGCTCGATCCAGCCCCGGAACGCCGCGTCCTGGCGGACGAAGGCCCCTGTCACGCCTTCGAGGCTACCCGGGGAGCAGGCAGTAGAACGCGCTGCTCGGCGTCAGCTTCACCCGCGGCTTCACCCGCGCGAGCGCCTGGGCGGGAGTGAGCCAGCGGCCGCCGGTCGCCGACTCCGCCGCCTGGCCGTCGAACGCGTAGATGTCGAGCCCGCGGTCGATGTCGTTGCCGTAGAGGTGGAAGTCGCCGGTCACCGGGTCGATCGACGGCGTCTTCGCCGCCCACGAGTTCGCGTTCTCGAAGCGGTAGAAGCCGATCTCCTTCATGCCCGCGCCGACGAGCTGCGTCCCGCCGAGCGAGATGCCGGCGAGGCCGGAGAGGTCGACCACGCGGACGCCGCCGTTGTAGTAGGCGATGGTCATGACCTTCGCGTCCTCGTGGATGTCGAAGACGTGCGCCGTGCAGGACTGCGTCGGGTCGGTCGTCGGGCGGATCTCGTCGATGTTCCAGTAGCCGACCTTGACCGGGCTCTTCTCGTTCTCGCCGGTGATGTCGTAGACGTGCACGCCGCCGTTCGGGCACTGCGCGGTGCCGATCGCGCCCGCGACCTCGTCCTCGACGATGAGGAACTCGCGCTCGGCGCCGGTGGCGTCGGTGAGCGTGAACGGGTCGGACTGGTGCCACACGTTGATCGCGGGGTCGAGGAAGCTCGTGACGATCGAGGGCGCGGCGGGATCGGACGTGTCGATGATCACGCCCTGGGAGAGCGCGGCCGAGTAGGCGCGGTCGCCGGCCTCGTTGAAGGTGATGTCGTGCGACTCGGTGCCGAGGCCGGGCCGCGTGGGGAGCGCGAGCTCTCCGGCCTTCCGCGGAGCCGCCAGGTCGCGGATGTCGAACACCTCGATGGCCGGGGCGAGCGACGTGATGAGGTCGGCGTTCGAGTTGTAGAGGTAGTCGCCGCCCGGGTGCACGGTCTGGTTGTGCGAGCCCTGCTCGACCTCGACGAAGGAGACGGTCCGCGGCGCCAGCGGATCGGTGAGGTCGGCGATGAAGGTGCCGTTGCGGCCGCTGCCGTCCGCCTTGAGCACCTCGAAGCCGAGCGCGGCCGCCTCCCGGTAGCACGTGGACGTGCCGTCGCCGGTCGTGTCGGACGTGTAGGTGACGTACGTGCGCTCGCCGCGCGTGAAGACCTGCGGGTCGCCCTGCGTGACGCCGCAGTCGTACACCGCGGCGATCTCCGCCGCCGCCGGATCGGTGATGTCGACGATCTGGAGGCCGTTGTCGTAGGAGCCGGCCAGCGCGTACTCGCGCCCGCCGATCCGCGCGAACTCGATGTCGGTCCCGGCGTTGGCCGTGCCGCCGTCGCGCGCCTCGTACGGCAGCGTCTTGACGTGGCTCAGGTTCGGGCTGTGCGCGTCCTGGGCGGCGGCCGGAGCGGCGAGGGCCAGGACGGCGAGGAGGGTCGTGAGGACGAGGCGCATGGGGACGTGAACGCCGCCACGCGCCGGATCTTGCGGTTCAGGCTTCGGCTTCGCGCGGCAGCGGGCCGAGCGAGACCGGCGACGTGTGGAGCGCGCGCAGCCGCACCTCGCGCCACGAGAGGCCCTCCTTGACCAGCGCCGGCGCGCCCATGATGACCGCGGTCGCGATCTCGACGGCCTGCAGGATGATCCCGTAGCCGAGCGCCTGCGCGGGGTCGATCCCGTACGCGCCGGTCAGCACGGCGAGGCACGCCGCCTGGAAGACGCCGAGGTTGGAGGGCGTGAGCGGGAGCACGGCGGTCACGTTGACCGCGAAGAGCACGGCGGCGGCGGCGCCCATGTCGAGGTCGAGGCCGAGCGCGACGAGCAGCACGTAGCAGGCCACCCACTGCAGGGCCCAGGCGCCGAGCTGCATCGTCGTGGCCTCGAAGCCGAGCCGCGGGGAGCTGAACACGCGCAGGCCGGAGCGCACGCGGGCGAGCGATTCGCGCGCCTGGCCGAGCCAGCGGTGCACGCGCGCCGAGCGCGACGGCAGGCCGGACCGCAGCAGCGCGGGCGCCACGAGCACGGCGCAGAGCACGGCGAACGGCGCGAGCGCGTACCAGACGAGCGCCTGCTGGCGGCCCGCGAAGAGCCCGATGGTGGCGAACATGACCCCGCCGAGGATCATCAGGGCGATCACGTTGAGCACGGTCTGCGAGACGAGCGTGCCGAGCACGGCGGGGAGCCGCTCGCGCGGTCTCCCGAGGCGGCGGGCGACGATCAGCGCGCGCGAAGGCTCGCCGAGGCGCGCCGGCAGCGTGGCCGACATGAGCACGCCGATCGTCGTGCCCTGCACGGCGTCGACCAGCCGCGGCAGCGCGTCGGGCAGCGCCGCACGCAGGATCGCGTGCCAGGCGACGGCGCGGGCGAGCATCGACGCGCACATCAGCGCGAGGCCGACCAGCACCCAGACCGGCTGCGACTGGACGAGCGCGTGCCCGATCGGGCGCATGCCGATGCGGTCGAGCGCGAGCAGCGTTCCCGCGGCGGCGCCGGCGACCGCCGTGCCGACGGCGACGCGGCGGGCGATCCGCATGAGGCGGTGGCTCGCGAGCGCGGGGGCCGGCTCGAGCGACGGAAGGCGGCGGGCGGGCGAGCGCGGGCGGCCGTCGGCCGGCAGGGCGCCGACGCGCACCGCGGCCTTCCGCGTGGTGGTCTCCGGGGCGGGCACGGCGCGTGCGTCCTCGTACGCCTCCGTGACCTGCTCGGCCACGCGCGGCCAGGCGTAGCGCTCGGCGCTGCGGGCGGCCTCGACGCCCAGCGCGGCGGTGCGCTGCGGGTCGAGCGCGAGGTCGCGCAGCGTCTCGGCCAGCCGCGTCGCGTCACCGCGCGGGAAGAGCAGGCCGTCGGCGCCGTCGGCCACCACGTCGCGGTAGCCGGCGATGTCGGAGGCGACGACCGGGCGGCCGGCGGCGAACGCCTCGGTCAGCACCATCCCGAACGACTCCCCGCCCAGCGACGGCGCGCACAGCACGTCGGCGCTCAGGAGCGCGGCCTGCCGGGCCTCGTCGTCCACGCGGCCGAGCGCGGTCACGCCCGCGCCGTCGACCAGCAGCGGCGCGATCTCCTCCTGCGTGGAGCCGACGATGGTCAGCTCGGCGGGGACCTGACCGCGCAGCGCCTCGAAGGCGCGCAGCAGCACCGGCAGCCCCTTGCGCTCGACCGCCTGGCCGACGAAGACGATCCGCAGCGGCTCGCCCGCGGCACGCGGGCGCGGGGCCTGGATGCCGCCGTCCGGCAGCCGCACGCCGTTGGGGATGACCCGGTAGTGGCCGCCGTAGAAGCGGCGTCCGGTCCAGGCCGCGGCCTCGGAGACGGCAAGTCGCACCTGGAGGTGGTTGAGCTTGCGGCGGGCGCCGAGCAGGGCGGCCACGTGGTGCGGCAGCCGTGACTCCGAGTAGCAGTGGAACGTGCCCAGCAGCGGGGCGTCGGTGCTGGTCAGCGCGTCCCAGCCGATCACGGGCGCGACCGGCTCGTGCAGGTGCACCACGTCAGGGTCGAAGGCGCGCACCTCGCGGCGCAGCGCCGAGACGGCGGACGGGCGTCGGCGCGAGGTTGGAGACCGCGCCGTTCAGCGGCCAGCCGATCGTGCCGCCGAGCGGCACCAGGTAGTCCGGCAGGGCACGCGTCTGCGGCCGCGCGCCGCGGTGCCGGAGGGCGGTGGCGCGGGTGTCGCGGTCGTAGGGGGCGAGGACGCGCACGTCGTGCCCGCCGCGCGCGAGCTCGCCGGCGAGCGCCTCGATGTGCCGCGTGACACCGCCTGGGTACGTCCACGAGTACGGGGAGACAAGGGCGACCCGCATAGACGAGCATGCTACGGACCCCGGTGGACCGCCTGGGTTCGGTTAGCCCCCGGGGCCTATCCTGTGCATTGGCCCATGCCCGAGCGCCATTTCGTCAAGTACACGTTCCTGAAGGTCGATCCGGCCTGGCGCCGGCTCGACGACTCCGAGCGCAACCGCCACAAGCAGGAGTTCCTCGCCGCGTGCGAGGACTTCGCCGCCGAGCGGCTCCTGCGGTCGTTCTCGCTGGTCGGCACGCGCGGCGACGCCGACCTCATGCTGCTCTCCCAGGCCACCAACCTCGAGCGCATCCACGAGTTCCACGTGGTGCTCGCGCAGAGCGGGCTGATGAAGTGGTGCGAGACGCCGTACTCGTTCCTGGCGCTGACCAAGCCGTCCGAGTACTCGGACGAGTCGCGCCTCGAGGTCCGCCCGGCGCACGGGAAGTACCTGTTCGTGTACCCGTTCGTGAAGACGCGCGAGTGGTACCGGCTGGCGCCCGACGAGCGCTGGAAGATCATGCAGGAGCACATCCGGGTCGGCCGCGAGTACCCGTCGATCGACCTCAACACGAGCTACTCGTTCGGGCTCGACGACCAGGAGTTCGTGGTCGCCTTCGAGACCGACGAGCCGGCCTCGTTCCTCGACCTCGTGCAGCGCCTGCGCACCACCGAGGCGTCGGCCTACACGAAGCGCGACACGCCGACGTTCACGTGCGTGGCGTGCTCCGTCGAGCGCGCGCTCAACGCGCTCGACGGGACGCCGCTGACGGTCGAGCTGACGGCCTAGCCGGCCGGCCTGGGGGCGCTCGCGCGCCCGGAGACGAAGCCGGCGAGCGTGCCGGCGGTGGTCGTGAAGAGCGTGAGCAGCACCTGGACGAGCATCTCGTCGACGTCCTGCCAGAAGGACACGATGACGGCGGCGATCACGCCGAGCGTGACCACGGCGAGCACGAAGACGAACGCGAGGACGCTCCAGCGCCAGATGTCGTTCGTCGCGGACTGGTCGGGGAAGAGGCTCGTCAGGACGTGCCGCTTGTGCTCCGCGGGCAGGTCCTCCAGCATCCGCCGCGCGGCCTCCGCGCTCGCGGCGTCGGGCATCGCGGCGACGGCCGACGTGGCGATGTTGACCTTCGCGACGTCCGGCAGGCCTTGAAGGGCCGCGGCCGTCACGGCCGCCTTCTCGGCCTCCGGCAGGCCGTTGACGGCGGCGGACGCCATCTCCTGACGGCTCCGCGCGGCGCCGGCAGGCGCGGCGCCGTTCTTCTTCTGCGTGGGTGCGGCCATCACTGCGCTCCTTTGTGGTTCGACCTGTCGGGAGGAGCGCGCAGCGCCCGCGCGAGATACACCGCTCCGTAGCATCCGGTCGACCCCATCAAGACCCGTACGGGAGGCGATCCGCAATGGCCACGAAGAAGTCCGGGGGATTCACGGAGGAGGAGCGGGGCGCGATGAAGGAGCGCGCCAAGGAGCTGAAGACGGCCGCTCGCCGCGGCTCGCGCGCGTCCAAGGCCGACGGGGAGGGCGACGTGGTCGCGAAGCTCGCCGAGATGCCGGAGCCGGATCGGTCCATGGGCGAGCGCCTCCACGCCCTGATCAAGGCCAGCGGGCCGGACCTCGTGCCGAGACTCTGGTACGGGATGCCCGCCTACGCCAAGGACGGCAAGGTCGTGTGCTTCTACCAGGGCGCGCAGAAGTTCAAGTCGAGGTACGCGACGCTCGGCTTCAGCGACGACGCGAGCCTCGACGAGGGCACGATGTGGCCGACCGCCTTCGCCCTGACGGAGCTGACCGCCGCCGACGAGGCGCGGATCGCCGAGCTCGTCGAGCGAGCGGTGGGCTCGGCCTAGGGGGCGCTGTCGTCCGGGAGGCAGTCGTCGAGGCCGTTCTGCTCGGCGAACGGCCGCGTGTCCTGCGCGATCTCGGTGAACTGCTGCGAGAGCTCCTGCAGCTTCGCGGAGTCGTTCTCGCGCGTCGCGTCGGCGAGCTCGCCGATCTTGCCGAACGCGTCCTCGATCCCCTCCATGAAGCTCGTCCAGCCGTCGGCCAGGTCTTCCGGCGGGTCGAGCTCGCGCAGGCGCTCGAGGTAGGGGTCGTACGCCTCCGCGGCCTTCTCGAGCTCGCTCGCGACGGTGTCGCGGAGCTCGTCGGCCGACGCCCCCTGCTCGGCCGGCGCCTCCGGCGTGAACTCCTGGAGCTTCTTCTCGCCCTCGGCGCAGATCTCGTTCGCCTGCGCGACGAAGTCCTCCTTCGACGTCCCGCCGCCGCCGTCCGAGCCGCCGTCGTCGTCGCCGCCGCCACAGCCGGCCAGCAGCACGCACGCCACGAGGAGGATCAAGGAGCGGGTCATGCCCGACGCATACCCTGCCGATCTTGTTCCCATGACGCAGCTTCAGGCAGAGCGCTTCCGACTCGTGACGCGCAGCGACTTCGACGGGCTGGTGTGCGCCGCCCTTCTCAAGCACCTCGGCATGCTCGACGACGTCAAGTTCGTCCACCCGAAGGACGTGCAGGACGGCAAGGTCGAGCTGGGCGCCGGTGACATCACCACCAATCTCCCCTATCACCCGGACGTCCACATCGCGTTCGACCACCACCACTCGGAGACGCTCCGCGTCGATGGCCGCCCCGACAACCACGTCATCGTGGCCGGCGCCGAGTCCGCGGCGCGCGTGGTCTACGAGCACTTCGGCGCCGAGGCGACGTTCGGAGGCATCGAGGAGCTCATGGACGCGGTCGACAAGGGCGACGCAGCCCAGTTCGGCCTGGACGACATCCTCCACCCCACCGGCTGGACGCTGCTCAACTTCCTCATGGACCCGCGCACCGGCCTCGGCCGCTTCCGCGAGTTCCGGATCTCCAACTACCAGCTGATGATGCAGCTGATCGACGCCTGCACGACCATGAGCGTCGAGGAGATCCTCGCCACGCCCGACGTCGCCGAGCGCGTCGAGCTCTACCTCGCGCACAACGACCGGGCCGCCGAGCAGATCGGCCGCTGCTCGACGGTGCACGGGAACCTGGTGGTGCTCGACCTCCGCGACGAGGAGGTCATCCACCCCACCAACCGCTTCACGATCTACGCGCTGTTCCCCCAGTGCAACGTCTCGATCCACGTGCTGTGGGGCCTCAAGCAGCAGAACACGGTGTTCGCCACCGGCAAGTCGATCATCGACCGCGGCAGCCGCACCAACATCGGCGAGCTGATGCTCGAGTACGGCGGCGGCGGCCACGAGGCGGCCGGCACCTGCCAGATCGCCAACGAGGACGCCCCGCGCGTGCTGGCCGAGCTCGTCGGCCGCATCAACGCGGACGGCTAGGCACGGGCTAGGGTCCGGGGCCGTGCTGGCCCCGGACGCCCACCTCCACCGCGCCGACCCGGTCATGGCGCACCTGATCGACGACTTCGGCGGGCCGCTGCCCGCCGACGACCGCCGCGGCCGCCCCGAGGACCCCTACGGCGCGCTCGTCCGCGCCATCACCGGCCAGCAGCTGTCCGTGAAGGCCGCGGCGGCGATCTGGAACCGCCTGCTGGAGCGCTTCGGCGGCATCACGCCGACGCCGGAGCAGATCCTCGCCGACGATCCCGACGAGCTGCGGATCGCCTGCGGCTTCAGCCACGCCAAGGTCGCCTACCTGCGCTCGCTCGCCGAGCACGTGCGCGACGGCGAGCTGCAGCTCGACCGGCTGCCCGACCTGCCCGACGGCGAGGTCGTGCGCGAGCTGACCGCGATCAAGGGCATCGGCGAGTGGACGGCCCACATGTTCCTCATGTTCACCCTGCGCCGGCCCGACGTGCTCGCCTCGGGTGACCTCGGGGTGCGTAACGCGACGATGCGCGCGTACGGGCTCGAGAAACCGCCCTCCCCGGCCGAGCTCGAGGCCCTCGCCGAGCCCTGGCGCCCGCATCGCACGCGCGCGTGCCTGTACCTCTGGCGGACCCTGGACAATGAGCCGGTCGCGTGACGCGCCGACCTGGCTACCCTCATCTGCCGTGACGAGGAGGATCGTGCTCGCGGCGCTGCTGGCCGCACTTTTCGCCGTGGCCGGATGCGGCGGTGACGACGGCGCGTCCGAGGATCCCGTCAGCCGGGTGTCGGAGGAGGGCGGCCTGCAGGAGAACGTCCGCGCGGCCTCGTCGCCCGACGCGGCGGCGTTCCCGTCGGCCGACGGCAAGACGCTCCAGGACATCGCCGAGGAGGTCCAGGGCGGCGGCTCGACCGAGGTCGGGCTCGCGACGTCGGTCTTCACGGTCGGCGAGAGCCGTCTCGCGTTCGGGATGATCTCCGACCAGGGCCAGTTCGTGTACGGCCCGACCGTCGTCTACGTGGCCCCGACGCCCGAGGACCCCGCGGAGGGCCCGTTCGTCGCGCCCGCCGACGTGCTGGTCACCCAGGGCCGCTACCGCTCCCGCCAGGCCGCCGAGGAGGGCGATCCGTTCGCCGCCGTCTACGAGGCCCAGGTGCCCTTCGACCAGAAGGGCCCGTACGCCGTGCTCGCCGTGACCCAGACCGGCAGCACCTTCGTCGCCGCGCCCGCGAGCGTCCAGGTCAACACCAAGAAGGCCGACGAGATCCCCGACGTCGGGGAGCCCGCGCCCAAGGTCCAGACCGACACGCTGGCGTCGGTGAAGGGCAACGAGGACATGCTCGACACGCGCGTCCCGCCCAGCGACATGCACGCCGAGAGCTTCGACGAGGTGGTCGGCACCAAGCCCGTGGCGCTGCTCTTCGCCACGCCGCAGCTCTGCCAGTCGCGCGTCTGCGGCCCGGTGGTCGACGTCGCGCTCCAGCTCAAGGCGAAGTACGGCGACCAGGTGGAGTTCATCCACCAGGAGGTCTACGCCGAGAACGACCCGCAGGTGGGCCTGCGCCAGCCGCTGCAGGACTTCAAGCTCCGCACCGAGCCGTGGCTGTTCGTGGTGGGCGCCGACGGCAACATCACCGCGCGGCTGGAGGGCTCGTTCGGCCTCCGGGCGTTCGAGGACGCGCTGAACACCGCCCTGTAGGCCGTTGCGCCGCCTGAGCTACATCGCGCCGCTGCTCGCCCTGCTGGCGGCGCCCGCGAACGCCTCGGCGCACGGTGGGCTCGTGCAGCGGTCGCCGCTCCCGCTCGACCCGGTGATCTTCGCGTGGGGCGCCGCGGCGGTGCTGGTGGTCTCGTTCGCCGCGCTGGCGCTGATCTGGCCCAAGCCGCGGCTCGAGCAGCCGTCGTGGCGGCCGCTCCCGGGCCTCGGGCGGCTGCTCGGGAGCCGGGCGGTCGAGATCGTCTGCGGCGCGGTCGGCGTGGCGCTGCTCGGCGTGCTGATCGTCGCCGGCTACGTGGGGCCGGCCTCGGCGGCCGACAACTTCGTCCCGACCTTCATCATGATCACGTTCTGGGTCGGCCTGGTGATCGCGTCGATCCTCTTCGGCGACGTCTTCCGGGCCTTCAACCCGTGGCGGGCGATCGGCCGCGCGACCGGGGCCGTCGTCGGCCGCCGGGCCGGCGCGCGGCGGCCGTACCCAGAGGCGCTCGGCCGCTGGCCCGGGGCGCTGGTGATCCTCTTCTTCACGTGGATCGAGCTGGTCGGCGGCTGGGCCGACACGCCGCGCACGCTCACCACCGCGATCGTCGGCTACACCGTCGTCACGCTGATCGCCCAGGCGGTCTGGGGCGTCGAGACGTGGACGCGGCGCGGCGAGGGGTTCTCGGTCTACTACAACCTCTTCTCGCGCATCAGCGTGTGGGAGACGCGCGATCGCGTCGTCGGCCTGCGCCCGCCGCTCGGCGGGCTGCCGCGCCTCGACCCGGTCACCGGGACCGTCGCGTTCGTCGCGGTGATGATCGGCACGGTCACGTTCGACGGCCTGAGCCAGGGCGCGCTCTGGGAGTCGGTCGGCCCGGCGCTGCAGGACTTCTTCACGGCGATCGGAGCGACCGACGAGGCGGGCACGAAGCTCGCCGACACCGTCGGGCTCGTGGCCTGCGTCGGGCTCGTCGCCGGCTTCTACTGGCTGGGCATGGAGGGCGCGCGATCGGTCGGCGGCGACGTGACGGCGCCCCGGCTCCGGCGGCTCTTCATCCACTCGCTGGTGCCGATCGCGGCCGTCTACGCGCTCGCCCACTACCTCACGTACTTCCTCTTCGAGGGGCAGGCGATCCAGTACCTCGCGTCGGACCCGTTCGGCCAGGGCTGGGACATCTTCGGCACGGCCGACGCGGCGATCAACTTCTCGTTGCTGAGTCAGAACGGCGCCTGGTACATCCAGGTCGCGCTCGTGATCGTCGGCCACGTGGCGGCGCTCGTGCTGGCGCACGACCGCGCCCTCGCCACCTATGGCCAGGCCAGCCAGGCGGTGCGCTCGCAGTACTGGATGCTGACCATCATGGTCGGCTTCACGATGCTCGCGCTCTGGCTGCTGTACCAGGCCGGGCGCTAGCAGGCGCGCCGCGGCGGCGGCGCGTCCGGGCTCTCGCGGGCGCCCCACGCCTGCCACTCGCGCAGCGCGGGCCGCGCGCGGGCCAGGTCCGTGGTCACGAGGCCGGTCGGGAAGAGGTCGTCCTCGCGCATCGTGTACTGGACGGCGAGCGTCACGCGCGGGTCGTCGTACCACTCGCGCAGCCGGCGCCGCAGGAGCCGGCAGCCCTGGCGCTCGCTCGTGATGCCGCGGGCGGCCGAGAAGCCGCCGGGCGCGGGGCCGACGCCGGTCTCGGTGATCCAGATCGCGTGCTCGCGCGGGCAGTCGCGCTCGGCCAGCGCCGCCGTCACGGCGGCCACGGGATCGGTGCCGCCGACGTACGCGTGCTGCGACCAGACGGGCGCCGCGCAGACGAGCTCGCGCGGGAGGCCGCGGATCATCTCGCCCACCGCGGTGGCGCGCGCGGACGGCTCGAGGATCCCGGCCATCTCGCCGAGCACGAGCTCCTGCCCGGGCCGCATCTCGGCCCGCAGGGCCTCGGCGAGCCGGCGGTAGGGCTCGACGGCGAGCGACGGCGAGCCGGGGTCGCAGCTCGCGCGCTGGGGCGAGAGGAAGTACGGGTGGTTGGGCTCGTTCCAGGGCGTCAGGTAGCCCAGGCGCGCGCCCTCGGCGGCCGCGAGGTCGAGCACCCCGCGGACGAGCGCGCGGTAGGCGGGCAGCGCGTCGGGGCGGGGAAGGCCGGCTCCGGCGTCGCGGCGGCACCCCGACGCGGGGCGCGCCGCCCAGTCGGGCGTGCCCGTGAAGACGACCAGCGCCTCCCAGCCGCCCTCGCGCTGGCGCGCGGCGAGCGCGCGGAGCTGGTCGCGGAGGCCGTAGTAGGGGGCGCAGGGGAGCTTGTCGCGCAGGCAGCCCGACGTGGCGAGCGCGAGGTCCGCCGGCGCGCTCGCGGCCGGCTGCAGCTTGTCCCACTCGACGACGAGGCGGAGGACCGCCGGCCGGATCGCGGCGAGCTCGTCGCGCCACTGCGGCCACGGCGCCGGCTGCGCCGGGAGCACGCCGTCCGGCGTGTACAGGTTCGGGTTCGGCTCGGTGATGCCGACGGCCAGCGACGGGCCGGACGCCGGCGCGGCGAGCGGCGACGGGGTCGCCGTGGGGCTCGGCGAGCGCGGACGCTCGGGCGCCTGCTCGTCGCCCCCCGTCAGGACGACGGCGAGGACGAGCGCGACCGCCGCGAGGCCTAGACCGCCGAGACTTCTTCCTCGTCCGCTACGCGGAACGAGGAGCCGCAACCGCATGCGGCGATCACGTTGGGGTTGTCCACCTTGAAGCCTGCGCCCTGCATGCCGTCGACATAGTCGACGACGGCGCCGCGGACGTACGGCAGGCTGGGGCCGTCGACGAGGATCCGCAGACCGTGGTCCTCGAAGACCTTGTCGCCGTCACGCTCGGTGTCGAACGCAAGCGCGTACTGGAAGCCTGAGCAGCCTCCGCCGCGCACGCCGACCCGGAGGCCGGACGTCTGGATCTGAGCGCCCTGGCCGGCCAGGAACTCCTGCACCTTCTCGGCGCCCTTTTCAGTGAAGGTGATCATCGCTTCAGAAAGGATAGCGCCCGCTACTCTCTCTGCAGTGCCGACCACCGACGAGCTCAAGGAACGCATCGAATCGGCGATCCCCGGCGCGAGCGCCCAGGTCACCGATCTCACCGGCGGCGGGGACCATTTTCGCGCCTCCGTGGCCGCTCCGGAGTTCGCCGGCATGAGCCGGATCGAGCAGCATCGCCGCGTCTACGCGGTGTTCGGACCCGACATCGGCGGGGCCATCCACGCGCTGTCCCTCGAAACGCGAGCGGAGTGAGCATGAGCGACACCACCCAGAACCCCATTCGCGAGGCGATCGCCGAGGCGATCCGCGATCACGAGGTCATCCTCTTCATGAAGGGGACCCCCGAGCGGCCCGCGTGCGGCTTCTCCGCCCGCACGGTCGCCACCCTCGACGCGGTCGGCAAGGAGTTCGCCGCGGTCGACATCCTCCCCGACCCGCGGATCCGCCAGGAGCTCTCGGCCATCTCCAACTGGCCGACGATCCCCCAGCTCTTCGTCAACGGCGAGCTGGTCGGCGGCTGCGACATCGTGGTCGAGATGTACGAGACCGGCGAGCTGGCCCAGGTCATGGGCGTCGAGCCGCCGGCCTCCGCGCCGGACGAGGCGCCCCAGGCCGCCGAGCCGGGCGCTCCGCCGCTGCAGATCCAGAACAACCTCGTCGACCGCTCCTAGCGGGCCTCGTCGAAGGCGCGGATGACCCGCTTCGGCGCGGTCATCCGCCACGCCTCCTCGACGAGCTCCGCCAGCTCCTCCGGGTCGACGCGCTCGAGCCGCACGGCGACCCAGCCGTGCTGCCCGACGTAGGCCGGCACCGAGAACGTCTCGGGCTCCGACCCGACCAGCGCCGCCTGGGCCTCCTTCGTGCCCTTGAGGGTCATCGAGGTGCCCGCCTCGTCCATCCCCCCGAACATCTTGTCGCGCACGCGGAACGTCGGGTGCCCCCACGTCTCCCGCTCCTCCGCCTCGGGGAACGAGAGCGCGAGCCGGCGCGCCTCGTCGCCGGTCATACCGCGCCGGGCGCGGGCCGCCGGCCCGCCTCGGCGAGCAGGTCGCGCAGCTCGTCCTGGTCGAGGTCGTCGAGGCGCTTGAAGCGCACGCAGCTCTTGCCGACGCTGGCCTTCGGGAAGCGGTCGGCGCGGCTCTCGGCCAGGTAGCGGCCGTCCTCGGTGAGCGCGAGCACGTAGAGCGAGATGCCGGCCTTGCGCTGCGCGACCGACACGCGGTACGCGTCCCCCTCGCGGCCGGACGCGTAGCGGTAGTGGAACGGGCCGTAGTTGAGCCCGTCCGCCTCGAGGTCCGGCAGCGTCTCGCGGATCAGCGCGTCGAGGCGTTCGAGGTCGTCCATGGCGTGACGATCGTATGCGAAGGACGCAACTTCGGCATTCAGGGAGGCGAGCCGGAAGGGCGGTGCATTTCTGCAACATCGGCGCGCCGCGAGGGGCGCGACTGCACTTTCGCACCGTATAGGTGCGCAACTGCAGCCTCCCCGCCCGCGACGACCGAAAGCTGCAGAAATGCACCCCATCCGCCCTACCCAGCCGGGGTTGACGCTCGTGCCTCGGAGCGGTCGGCGAACCGCCCCGTCGGCGGGCGCTCGTCGCCGCGCGGCGGCGCCATCCGCGCCCGCACGGCGTACGCGCCGACCACGACAGCGAGCGAGCCCAGGCTCCACCAGAGCTGCGTGCGGGTCTCGTCCACGAAGGCCATCGACCCGATGACGACGACGATCGCGGCGATGACCAGGTAGGTCAGCCACGGGTAGCCCCACATGCGCACCTCGAGCCGCTCCGGGTCCTCGCGCTCGAGCCGCGCGCGCATGCGCAGCTGCGAGACCGCGATCAGGAGGTAGACGAACAGCGCGACGGCGCCGGACGAGTTCACGAGCCAGAGGAAGATCGTCTCCGGCCACAGCGCCGCGGCGATCACCGACACGTAGCCGACCGACGTGGCGAGCAGGATCGCCCGCGCCGGCACTCCGCGCGAGTTCAGCTTGATCGTCCACTGCGGCGCGTCGCCGCGGTGGGCGAGCGCGAACATCATCCGCGAGGCCACGTAGAGCCCGGAGTTCAGGCACGACAGCACCGCGGTGAGGACGATCGCGTTCATCACGTCGGCCGCGCCGCCGATCCCGATGATGTCGAGCGCGGCGACGAACGGCGACTCGCCGAGCTGCGTGCTGTCCCACGGCACGATCGCGACGATGAGGAACACCGACAGCACGTAGAAGACGAGCACGCGGGCGATCACCGAGTTCGTCGCCTTCGTCACCGCCTCCTTGGGCTGCTCGGACTCGGCGGCCGCGATGGTGGCGATCTCCGCCCCCACGAACGCGAAGATGACGATCACGATGCCGGTCAGCACCATGCCGAAGCCCTCCGGCGCGAAGCCGCCCTCGGCCGTCAGGTTCGACACGCCGCCGTCGCCGCCGGTGAGCCCGAACACGTAGGCGAGCGCCAGGCAGATGAAGGCGATGATCGCGGCGACCTTGATCGAGGCGAACCAGAACTCGAACTCGCCGTAGGCCTTGACCGAGGCGAGGTTCGTCAGCGTGAGCAGGACCATCAGCGCCAGCGACGAGGCCCAGATCGGGACGTCGATCCAGCGCTGGAGGATCTCGGCGCCCGCCACCGCCTCGATGGCGAGGACGATCACCCAGAACCACCAGTACAGCCAGCCGGCGGTGAAGCCCGCCCCGTTGCCGAGCGCCATCCGCGCGTAGTCGGCGAACGAGCCGGTGCTCGGGTTGGCCACGGCCATCTCCCCGAGCATCCGCATCACCAGCACCACGAGCAGGCCCGCCGCCAGGTACGAGAGCACCGCCGCCGGGCCCGTCTGGTTGATCACCGCGCCTGAGCCGACGAACAGCCCGGCTCCGATCACGCCCCCGAGCGCGATCATCGTCACGTGCCGGCGCTTGAGCCCTGAATGGAGCCCGTGCCGGTCCTCCGTCCCCTGTCCGGTCATGCCGTGCGGGCTACCCCGCGCGGGCGGCTACAAGTCGCGCCGTGCGAACGCCGCCGCCGCGCCCGCGCCGACCAGCGCGAGGTAGAGGACGGTCCACGGCCACAGCAGCGGCCCCGAGGACTCCGCCCCGCCGAACGGGCCGAGGTCGATGGCCAGGCGCGTGAAGCCGATCGTGTCGGCCGTGATCGAGCTGAGCGCGGCCTGGTAGAGCGCCTCGAACGGCAGCACCCAGCTGACGATGTCGGCGACGCGGTCGAGCGTCCGGGAGCCGAGCGCCTCGCCGATCTGGCCGAGCAGCCCGGCCGTGAGCCCCGCGCCGAACACCATGAAGACCGCGATGCCGTTCGCGTTGGACGAGAGCAGCACGGAGCCCGCGAGCGACAGCGCGGCGAGCACCGCCACCGCGGCCGCCAGCTCGAGCGCCGGGGCGACCGTGTTGTCCGGCCACCAGCCGCTGAACGCGGACGTGATCGCCGTGGTGGCGAGGAAGACGACGATCACGTACCCGCCGCACACGCCGGCCGCCGCAGCGAAGCGCCCCACCAGCACCGTCCGGCGCGCGATCGGCCGCACGAGGACCGGCTGCAGCAGCCCGCGCTCGGCGTCGCCCCGCACCGCCCCGAGCGTCAGGAAGACCGCGAGGATCGTGCCCAGGAAGAGCGTGGCGAACATGGCCAGCCCGAGGATCGTGGCCCCGGCGACGGTGCGCGCCTCGATGCCGTCGATCGGCGCGGCGAACTCGTCGACGGACTTGAAGAGCTGCCAGCTCCCGAGCCCGTAGAGCGCCAGGAAGGCGAGCGTGAGCAGGCCGACCACCACGAACACGCGGCGGCGGAGCGACTCGCGCAGCGAGAAGCCCGCGATCAGCAGCGCCCCGCTCACGACTCGCCCACGGCCTCGAGGTAGGCGTCCTCGAGCGACGAGCGCAGCACCCGGACCTCGTAGATCTCCTCGCCCGCGGCCACGAGGTCGCGCACGATGGCGGGCGCCTCCTCGCGTCGCGCGTGCTCGAAGAGCCGCGTGCCGTTGGCCGTCTCGACCTCGACGCCGGCGGCGCTCGACAACTCGTCCGGGGTGCCCGCCGCCACGACCTCGCCGCGCGCGATGATCGCCACGCGGTCGCAGACCAGCTCGACCTCGGAGAGCAGGTGCGAGTTGAGCAGGACCGACACTCCGCGCGAGCGCAGGTCCTCGAGCAGCCGCCGCACCGTGCGCCGCCCGGCGGGATCGAGCGCGCTGGTCGGCTCGTCGAGCAGCAGCACCCGCGGCGAGCCGACCATCGCCTGCGCGATCCCCAGCCGCTGCTGCATGCCCTTGGACATGGCCCCGACGGGCCGCGCCATCGAATCGCCGAGCCCGACCGCGTCGAGCAGCCGCTCGCGCTCGGCGAAGCCGCCGTCCGAGCCGGCGAGCTTCTGGTGCATGCCGATCAGCTCGTCCGCGGTCAGCCAGTCCGGGAAGCGGAAGAGCTCCGCCAGGTAGCCGAGCGTCCGCCGGGCCTCGGGCGAGCCGGCCGGCGCGCCGCCGATCCGCGCGTTCCCGGCGGTCGGCCGCACGAGGCCGCAGGCGATCTTCACGAGCGTGGACTTGCCTGCCCCGTTGGGCCCGAGCAGGCCGACGAGCTCGCCGTCGCCGACCTCCAGGCTCACGCCCTTGAGGGCCTGGATCGACCCGTAGGACTTGCGCAGGTCGTCGGCCTCGAGAGCGGGTGGCACGGTTAGCATCGTGCCGGATGACCGCCGGTCCGCGCCTCGACAGCCCGCCGCCGCTCCGCTGGGACGGCGAGGCGCTGCACGTCCTCGACCAGACGCGGTTGCCGGCCGAGGAGGTCGTCCTCACGCTCGCGGGCGCCACCGACACGGCCGACGCGATCGTCCGGCTGGCGGTGCGCGGGGCGCCGCTGATCGGCGTGGCCGCCGCCTACGGCCTCGCCATGGAGGTCGCGCGCACGCCCACGCTGGAGGCGCTGGAGCACGGCGCCGCACGGCTCGCGGGAGCGAGGCCCACGGCGCGCAACCTCGGCTGGGCCGTGGAGCGCGTGGTCGCAGCCGCGCTCGCGGCGCCGGACCGGATCGCCGAGGCCGCCCGCGAGGCCGCCGAGGCGATCCAGCGCGAGGACGAGGCCGCCAGCGCGGCGCTCGCCCGCCACGGGGCCGACGCGCTCGACGCGGCGCTGCCGCCGGGCCCGGTCACCGTGATGACGCACTGCAACTCGGGCGCGCTCGCCGCGTCCGGCCGCGGCACCGGGCTCGGCGTGATCGCCGAGCTCGCCGACCGCCGCGAGGTCCACGTGCTGGCGTGCGAGGCGCGGCCGCTGCTGCAGGGCGCGCGGCTCACGGTGTGGGAGCTGCGGCGGCTCGGGATCGATCACGCCCTGCTCGTCGACGCCGCCGCTCCCGGCCTGCTGCGCACGGGCGCCGCGCACGCGGTCGTCACCGGCTTCGACCGCGTGGCGGCCAACGGCGACGTCGCCAACAAGGTCGGCACCTACGGGCTCGCGCTCGCCGCCCACGCGGCCGGCGTCCCGTTCGTCGCCGCCGGGCCGTCCTCGTCGGTGGACCTCCGGCTGCCGTCCGGCGACGGCATCGTGATCGAGGAGCGCGGCGCCGCGGAGGTGCGCGAGGCGGGCGGCGCGCTGCTGACCGTGGAGGGCACCGCCTGCCGCAACCCGGCCTTCGACGTGACGCCCGCCGGCCTCGTCTGGGCGCTCGTCACCGAGCACGGCGCCGCGCGGCCGGTGACGGCCGACACCGTCGCCCGGGTCTCGTGAAGGCGGCGCTGCTGTTCGGGCGTGAGGACGCCCGGGTCCTCGAGGTCGCCGACCCCGTGCCGGGACCGGGCGAGGTGCTCGTGCGCGTCGTGGCCGCGACCACCTGCGAGCGCGACCTGCACCTGTGGCGGCGCCCGGACGCGGCGCCGGCGCCGTTCGGGTTCGAGGCCGCCGGGCTCCGCGCCGACACCGGCGAGCGCGTACGCGCCGACGCGCCGGGCGCGTTCGCCGAGCTCGTCTCGGTCGCCGAGACGGCGCTGCACGCCGTGCCGGAGGGCCTCGATCCCGCCGCGGCCGCCATGGCCGGCGAGCTCGCGGCCGCGCTGCAGGCCATCGGCCGGGCTCCCGCCAAGGCGATCGCGCCCGACGTGGGCGTGCTCGGGCGCGGCTCGCTGGCGCGGATGCTCGCCACGCTGCTCGAGGCCGAGGGGCGCACCGTGGCCTATCGCCAGCGGCTGGCCGACCACGACGTCGTCTTCGCCACGGAGCGGCGCGGCGACGCCGAGCGCGCCGTCGCCCCCGGCGGCGTGGTGATCGAGGCCCGCGGCCCCGCTCCGGACGACGTCGGACGCGCCCTCTCGCTGCTCGCGGACGGCACGTTCGACTGGCGCGCCCTCGCCGCGGGCCCGATCAAGCTCGACGACCTGCAGGCCGCGTTCGCGACGGCGGCGGACGGCCCGCCGCGCAAGTGGATCGTGACGTCGTGACGGACCCGAAACGGTCCGCAGACGCACCACCGGGGACGGATGACCGACCGGTCAAAGGTGTAACGGCGGGCCAGGGCGGGAATTCCGACACTGTGTCGACAGCGACAACTCAGCGTAAGCCTGCGACCCGCCGGTTCTCGCAGGCCGAGGCCCTCAGCCTCTGGCGGAAGTACAAGGCGACGGGCGATCAGCGGCTCCGCGACCGGCTGATCATGACCTACGCGCCGCTCGTCAAGCACATCGTCTACCGGAAGATCCGCGAGGTTCCGTCGCATCAGGAGGCGGACGACTACATCTCCCGCGGCCTCGAGGCCCTGATCACCTCGATCGACCGCTACGACCCGGACAAGGGCGCCACCCTCGAGCAGTACCTGTGGACGCGGATCCACGGCGCCGTGCTCGACGAGCTGCGCCGCCAGGACTGGGCGCCGCGCTCGGTGCGCCGCTTCGATCGCGAGGTCGCCAAGGCGGCCCGCAGCTTCCGCGCCATCCACGGGCGCGAGCCACGCGACGAGGAGCTCGCCGACGCGCTGGCCGTCAGCGTCGAGGAGCTGCGCGCCCACCGGGCCGACCTGGTGCGGGCCGACGTCGGCTCGCTCAACACCACGTCGAAGGAGGCGACCGAGGAGGACGGCGTCGAGCGGGTCGAGCTGATCGAGTCGGGCGACGAGCGCCTGCGGCCAGAGCACGCGGCCATGCTCACCGACACCAAGCAGGCCTTCCGCAAGGCCTTCGACACGCTCAACACGCGCGAGCAGGAGGTGTGCGTGCTGCTCTACGTCAAGCACCTCACGCTGCGCGAGGTCGGCGAGGTGCTGGGCGTGACCGAGTCGCGCGTGTCGCAGCTGCACTCCGGCATCCGCAAGAAGCTCCGCGAGCGCCTGAAGGGCCACGAAGAGGCGCTCAGCCTGATGGACGCCTGAGCTCGCGCAGGCGCCGCTCCAGGAACGCCCGCTCGGCGGGGATGGTCGCGAGCGCGAGCGCGCGCTCGTAGGCCGTCGCCGCCTCGCCGGGGCGATCGAGGCGCCGCAGCAGGTCGGCCCGGGCGGAGTGGAGCAGGTGGTAGCCGTCGAGCTCGCCGGCGAGCCCGTCGATGAGCGCCAGCCCGCGCTCGGGCCCGTGCGCCATGGCCACCGCGACGGCGCGGTTGAGGGCCACGACCGGCCCGCCCTGGACGGCCAGCAGCCGGTCGTAGGCGCCCGCGACGCGCACCCAGTCCGGCCCGGCGGCGCGCGAGTGCTCGGCGGCGACGAACGCCTGCAGCACGTACGGCCCCTCCCCGCCCAGCGCCAGCGCGCGCTCGACGAGCGCGCCCCCTTCGGCGATCTCCGCGTGGTCCCAGCGCGCGCGGTCCTGGTCGTCCAGCAGCACGATCTCGCCGGCCTCGTCGACGCGGGCGTCCCGCCGCGAGTCGTGCAGCAGCATCAGCGCGAGCAGCGCGAGCGCCTCCGGCTCGCGCGGCATCAGGACGCACAGCACGCGCGTGAGGCGGATCGCCTCGGCGCAGAGGTCGCGCCGCACCAGCGCGTCGCCGGCCGTGGCCGCGTAGCCCTCGCTGAAGACGAGGTAGAGCGTGGCGAGGACGGAGGAGCGCCGCGCCGGCAGGTCCTCCTCGCGCGGCAGCTCGAAGTGGATGCCGGCGTCGCGCAGCTTGCGCTTGGCGCGCTGGAGGCGCTGCGCCATCGCGTCCTCGGTCACGAGGAACGCCCGGGCGACCTCACGGGTGGAGAGGCCGCCGAGCGCGCGCAGGGTGAGCGCCACGCGCGACTCCGGCGCGAGCGCCGGGATGGCAGCAGGCGAAGATCAGCTCGAGCCGCTCGTCGGGGATCGCGGCCTCGGGCTCGATCGCCTCGATCCGGACGAGCGCGGCGGGGGCCACGGCCGCCCGCCGCCGCTCGCTCCGCAGCCGGTCGATCGCCTTGTTCCGCGCGGTCGTGGCGATCCACGCCGCCGGGTTCGACGGCACGCCGTCGCGCGGCCAGCGCTCGAGCGCGACGACGAAGGCGTCCTGGACCGCCTCCTCGGCCCGGTCCAGGTCACCGAACGCGCGGGCCAGGACAGCCACCGCCTGCCCGGACTCGCGCCGGAACAGGCGGTCGATGGCTGCCCCGGGGACGCTCAGCCGTAGGCCTCGTAGTCGATGACGGGCCGGACCTCGACGGAGCCGCCGGCCGAGAGGTCCGGCGCCTGCGCGGCCCAGCCGAGGGCCTCCTCGAGGTCCTTGCACTCGAGCACGTAGAAGCCGCCGAGCTGCTCGCGGGTCTCGGCGAACGGGCCGTCCGTGCGCACCGGCGCGCCGTCCGCGTACCGGAGCGTCACCGCCGAGCTCGTCGGCTCGAGGCCCTCGCCGCCCTCGAGCGCGCCGGCCTCCTTGAGGCGGGCGTCGAAGGCCTCGTACTCGCGCATCATGGCGGCCATGTCCTCCGGCGACGCGTCCGCGGCGCCGGCCTCGTCGCCGTACAGCAACAGCAGGAACTTCACCGCGCGGCCTCCTCGCCCTGGCGGTCGCGGTCGGGGCTCGCGGCCTCGTAGTCCATCACCGGCCGGACCTCGATCGTGCCGTTGAGCGCGCCGGGGATCCTGGCCGCCCAGCCGATCGCCTCGTCGAGGTCGCGGCAGTCGAGCAGGTAGTAGCCGGCGAGCTGCTCGCGCGTCTCGGCGAACGGGCCGTCGCTGGTGACCGTGTCGCCGTCGCGGACCTGGACGGTGGTGGCGCTCGCGCTGGGAGCGAGGCCCTCGCCGCCGAGCAGGACGCCGGCCTCGGTCGCCGCGCGGCCGAAGGCCTCGTAGGCGGCCATCATCCGGCCGATGTCGTCGGGCGTCGCGTCCGCGTAGCCGGACTCGTCGTTGTAGATGGTGAGCAGGTACTTCATGGAGCCCTCCGATGTCCGTCGCAGCGCCCTCCGCGCCGCGTTCACCCTACCGACGACGGGCGCCCGCGCAAACGACAAAGGTGGCGCGTCAACGCTCGTCGAGCCGGCGGAGGTGCTCGACGATCCGCCGCGAGTCGCAGATCGCCTCGCGGCCGTCGACGAGCAGCGGCACGCGCTCCTGCCCGGTGAGCGCGCGGACCTCCTCGCGGTCGCCGCGCGACACGCGCCGCACGTCCGCGTCCACGCCGCGGCGCTCCAGCTCGCGGGCGACCCGGCCGCACGCGCACAGGACGTTCGTGGGCGTGCGGCAGCGGTAGAGGATCACCGCAGCACCGTGCGCGTCGCCTGGCCGAGCAGCCGCCAGTGCAGCGCCTGGCGGGTGCCGGCGCCGATCAGGCGGTCGCCGAGGCGCTCCTGGTGGTAGCGCACGGTCTCCTCGACGGTGTCCTCGTGCGGCCGCGTCTCCCAGCCCAGCTCGCGGCGCGCCTTCGCCGAGCGGTACGTCCACCAGTGCGCGGCGGCGCGGACCTCGGCGGGCGAGATGAGCGTGGGGCCGGGCGCGCGGACCGACGCCTCGGCCAGCGCGAGCGCGGCGGCGACCGGCAGGCGGACCGGCGGGCCCTCGATGCCCGAGTACCGCTGCAGCTCGCCGAACAGCCGCTGCCAGGTGTAGTTGCGCGTGCCCAGGATGTAGCGCTCGCCCGCCGCCCCGCGCTCGTCGCACAGGAGCAGGCCGGCGGCGACGTCGCGGACGTCGACCACGCAGATCGCCCCGTCCACGTAGGCGGGGATCCGCCGCAGGAGGAAGCGGCGCACGACCCCGGTGGAGGAGCGGCCCGCGTCGCCCGCGCCGAAGACGTGCGCCGGGCAGGCGAGCACGACGTCGAGCCCGCGCGCGGCGACGCGCAGCGCCTCGACCTCGGCGGCGTGCTTGGCGTCGGCGTACGGGATCCCCAGCGGGCCGGTCCGCACGTGCCGCTCGTCGAGCGCGCCGCCGCGGCGCGCGGGCCCGATCGCGGCCACGGAGGACACGTGGACGACCCGCTCGACGCCCTCGGCCAGGCACGCCTCCAGCGTGTTCCGCGTGCCCTCGGCGTTGGTGCGCAGGAGCTGCTCGGCGGGGAGCCGCAGGTTGATCGAGCCGGCGACGTGGAAGGCCCGCTCGACGCCCTTGGCCGCCCGGCGCATCGCGACCCGGTCGGTGACGTCGGCGATCACGCGCTCGACGTCGAGATCGTCGAGCGAATCCACCCGTGAAGAGGCTCGAACGCTCACGCGCACGTCGTCGCCGCGAGCGACCAGCGCGCGGACGAGATGCGCGCCGATGAAGCCGGTCGCGCCGGTGACGAGCACCCGAGCCACGGCGCGAGGATAGGGTGGGCAGGATGCCGAGCGTCGCAGTGGTCATCGATTCGACGCATTACCTCCCGCCCGAGGTCGTCGAGCGCCACGAGCTGCACCAGGTCTCCCTCTACGTGAACTGGGACGGGCGGACCGATCGCGAGAGCGATCTCGTCGACTACGACGCCTTCTACGACCACATGCGCTCGGCGTCGTCGCTGCCCAGCACGTCGCAGCCCTCGGTGGGCGACTTCCTCGCCGTCTACGAGCCGCTGCTCGAGGCCGGGCAGGACGTGCTCTCGATCCACCTCTCAGGCGGGATCTCCGGCACCGTGGGCGCCGCCCAGCAGGCGCGCGACGCGCTGCTCGAGCAGGGCGTCGGCGCCCGAGCGGATCGAGGTCGTCGACTCCGAGACCGGCGCCGCCGGCCACGGGCTCATGGCCATCGCCGCGCACAACGCGATCGCGGCGGCGCCGACCTGGCGGGCGCGGCCGAGGCCGCCCGGACGCTGGGCAGGACGATCACGCTCCTGTTCGCCGTCGACTCGCTCGAGTACCTGCGCCGCGGCGGGCGGATCGGCTCCGCGCAGGCGTGGGTCGGCTCGGCGCTGAAGATCAAGCCGATCCTCTCGATCGACCGCGAGATCACGGCCGTCGAGCGCGTGCGCACGAGCGGGCGGCGCCTTCGAGCGGCTGATCGCGCATCTGCAGACCCAGCACGACGAAGGCGCCGACGTGTTCTTCATCCAGCACGTGCAGGCGCACGAGGTCGCCGGCCGGCTGGCCGAGCGCGGGGCCGAGATCTACGGTCGCCCGCCCGAGTTCCTGTCCGAGATCGGCCCGGTGATCGGCGCGCACGTCGGCCCCGGGCTGACCGGCGTCACGGGCCTGCGGAGCTCCCTGCTGGGCCCGGTGTAGCTCCGGGCATCGCCACCGGCGGCGGGGTCTGGCGCCGCAGGGTGCGGTACTCGCGGTAGGTGATCTGGAGCGCCGCCGCGACGGGGATCGCCAGCAGCGCGCCGAGCACGCCCATCAGCGCCGAGCCGAAGAGGACGGAGACGAGCACGACCAGCGGGTCGAGCTGCACGGCGCGCGACTGGATCCGCGGCTGGATGACGTTGTTCTCGACCTGCTGGTAGACGATCGCGAAGACGGCCCAGATGATCGTGTCGACGGGGAAGTCGGAGAACAGCGTGACCAAGCCGACGACGATCGCGCCGATCGTCGCGCCGACGAGCGGGATCAGATCGAGGAGGAAGACGATCACGGACAGGGGCAGCGCGTAGTCGACCCCGAGGATCACCAGCATGAGCCAGCTCGTCACGCCGGCGATGGTGGCCTGCAACAGCGCTCCGGCGACGTAGTTGCCGATCGCGTTGCTGATCCGCTCGAACAGCCGGTGCCACCACTCCTCGCGCGACGGCTGGTACTCCCGGATCCAGGCGTCGAGGAAGCGGCGGCCGCTGCTGAGCATGAAGATCGAGAGCACGATGATCGTGACCGCGGCGAAGACCGAGTTCACGAGGCCGACGCCGATGTCGCTGAGCACGCCGGCGGCGTCGCCGAGCCGGGCCGGGAGCTTCGCGGCCTCGGCCTCGAGCTTGCCCGTGATGTCGTAGTCCTCCTGAAGCTGGCGCAGCCGGTCGTTCTCGTTGACGAACTGGGTGATCTCGCGCGCGTAGTCCGGAAGGTTCTGCACGAGGTTGTTGGCCTGCGTGACGATCGGCGGGACGAGCAGCCCGATCAGCGCGAACGGCGTGAGGATCAGCAGCACGTAGACGATCGCGACGGCGAAGCCGCGCCGCATGCGGCGCGCGAGGAAGGCGACCGGCCCCGAGAGGGCGATGGCCAGGAAGGCGGCGATGAAGATCCAGGTGAGCGGCCGGCGCAGCAGGTACATCAGCGCCAGCGTCAGCACCACCGCGACGACCACGAGCATCACGCGCAGCACGGCGCGGGCGGCCAGGACGCTGTACGACTGGCTCGAGACGGGCGCGCTCACTCGCCCGGCATTCGCCGCCGGGCCGCGAACGCCTCCTAGTAGTACTCGCGCGACTTGCGCCGGCCCGTGAGCAGGCCGGTCATCGCCGCGATCCCGCCGCCGATCACGAAGCCGGCGACGGCGGCGCCGATGAGGACCTCCTTCTTGTGGCGCTCGAGCTGGCCGCGCCAGTCGGTCGCCCTCGTGACCTCGCCGCGCAGGCGTTCGACGGCGAGCCCCAGCTCGGCGCGGTTGGCCTCGATCGACTGGCGGATCTCCTCCGCGGAGCGTGGCTGGGCCATCAGCTCTTCGGCCCCTGCGGGACGGCCGGGTGCGAGGACGTGACGGTCTCCTTGATCAGCTTGCCCTCCTCGATGGCCATCTTGGGCGTGGGCGGCGAGCCGCGCTTGACCAGCCGGGCGGCCAGGAAGCCGCCGAGCGCGCCGAGCAGGAAGAGCGAGACGGCGACGATGAGGAACCCGAGCCACGGGCCGTCACCGCCGATGATCTCCCAGAGTCCCCAGGCCACCGAGTTGAGCAGGTAGATCAGGCCGAAGACGGCGAAGATGCCGGCGACGATCCCGATCACGGCGCCCTTGAGCAGCTTGGTGACCTTCTCGGTGACCTCGGTCTTGGCCAGCTCGATCTCCTCGCGGATGAGGAGCGACGTCGTCTCCGTGACGTCCTGGATCGCGCGGCCGAGCTCGGATGTGTCGTTCTGGTTCGCCATGTCAGTCGAAGATGCGCTTGAGGATGCGGGCGACGAGGAACGAGCCGACGAACGCCGCGCCCACCAGCACTTCGGTTCGCTGCGCGGCGGCCGGCACCTTGTCGGCGCCCGGGAAGCCACCGGCGGTCGCGTCCTGGGCCGCCGCGGCGGCGGCGTCGGGATCGGTCGTGCTGCCGATGCCCGGCGACGCGACCGTCGCGCCGGAAACCCCGGCGCGCTCGCGCTCGGCCTCGGCGTGCAGACGCGCGGCCTTCTCGCGCTGGCGCTGCCCCTTCTTGGAGAGCTCCTCGGCCTTCGCGGTGGCCTTGGCGGCCTCCTCCTCGGCCTTCGCCCGCTCCTCCTCGGTCCGCCTGGCGTCGGTCAGCGCGAGGTTCTCGCGCAGCTCCGCCCCGCGCGCCTCGGAGACGTCGTGCTCGGTCGTCTTGTCCGGGTCCTCGCTCATTCAGGCGGATCTTCCCCGAACGCGCGGCGCCAAATCACGGCCGCGGCCCTCGAGGTCGCGATCGAGGCGAGTGCGCCCAGGCCCGCGAGCAGCCCGGACCAGAGAAGGCGCTTCACCATGTCGTTGTCGGTCATGCGCGAGGAGTCTAGGAGTCCGGGCCGAAATCGGGGCCCCGACCGGGGTCGTCCAGCCGTGGATGCCGGGCGCCGCACGCGAGTGGAGGCGGCCTTCCAGGCCGTCGAGCATCGCGGGTGGCGACTGGCGCCGCGGATGGACGGCATCCGGGCGTGGCGCCGTTCGACCCGGGCTCATGCCTGGAGGCCGTCGCAGATCGTCTCGACGACGTAGTCCTTCGCGCGCTCGTACGCTCCCTCGCCCTGCTCGAGCGTCCCGAAGATCCAGCCGGTGAGCACCTGCTCGATGGCCCCGTAGAACGCCATGGCGGCGAACTCGGCGCTGACGCTGTCGCGGAACTCGCCGCGCTCCTGGGCCTGGGAGACGATGCCGCTGATCTGCCCGTAGGCCTCGCTGATCTTCGCCAGGTGGACCGCGCCGAACGAGTTCGCCGCGCGGGTGACCTCGACGATGATCACCTTCATCAGGTCCGGGTCGTGGCGGTAGGAGTCGATGATGAAGGAGGCGATGTGGCGCAGCTTGTCGCGCGCCGCCTCGTCGGAGGCGTCGACCTCGCGGATGGCCTCGAGCATCACGTCCCAGCGCTCGAGGAACAGCGTGTCGAGCACCTCGTCCTTGGACTGGAAGTAGTGGTAGACGAGGCCGTAGGCCACGCCCGCCTCGTCGGCGATGTCCGACACGCGGCAGGTGTGGAAGCCCTGGCGGGCGAAGACGCGCACCGCCGCGTCGAGGATGATCCGGCGCTTGTCGACGACCGGGCGGGCGGCCGCCACTACGCGTGCACCTCCTGCGGCCACGCGTAGGCGCGCGGGCGGCGGTTGGCCAGCGACGGCAGCGTGCGTCTGATCTCGGACTGCCGCTCGAGGTCGAGCTCGGCGGTGATGAACGTCTCGCTGTCCGGCGCCTGCGCGAGCACGACGCCCCACGGGTCGACGATCATCGAGCGCCCGCCGGAGCGCAGCCCCTTGGCGTGCTCGCCGATCTGGTTGGCGGCGATCACGAACGCCTGGTCCTCGATCGCGCGGGCGCGCAGCAGGATCTCCCAGTGGTCGCGCGTGGTCGCGAGCGTGAACGCGGCCGGGACGGTGATGACGCGCGCGCCGCGGATCGCGAGGATGCGGTACAGCTCGGGGAAGCGCAGGTCGTAGCAGACGGTCATCCCGAGCTCGACGCCGCCGGCCGTCTCGGAGAGGACGATCTCGTCGCCGCCCTGCTCGTTCTCGGACTCGCGGTACGTGCGCCCGCCGACCTCCACGTCGAACATGTGGATCTTGCGGTACACGGCGCGGACCTCGCCGTCGGGCGCGACGTGCACCGAGGTGTTGGAGCCCTTCTCCTGGCCCGGGACGCGCTCGGCGATCGAGCCGGCCACGAGGTCGATGCCGAGCTCGCGCGCAGCGGAGCGCGCCCAGGTGAGCGCCGGGCCGTCGAACGGCTCGGCGCCGGCGACCGTCTCCTCGGGCGTGCCGAGCACCGACCACTTCTCGGGCAGCACGACGAGCTCCGCGCCCTCGGCGGCGGCGGCGCGGGTCAGCCGGTCGGCGGTGGCGAGATTGCGCTCGCGATCGGCGGTGGACGTGAGCTGGACGGCGGCGACGCGCACGGAGATCTCCTTCCCTCGAGATTGACTGGTCAGTCAACCTCAGGTGCGCCAGCATACCGCGCGATGCCCCCGCTGCCCCCGGAGCGAATGCCGCTGCTGCGCGGCGGACGCCCGCTCAAGGAATGGACCTACGTCGGCGCCTACGGGCCGGAGCTGATGCTGTGCGCGGCGACCGCGCGGGTCGGCGTGGTCCGCATCGCGTGGTGGGCCGTGTGGGACCGGGCCGCCGGCCGGCTCGTGCAGCGGACCGCGCGCGGGCGCGGCGGCGTCGACGTCTCGCCGCGGCGCGCCGCGGTGCGCGGCCGGCTCGCGTCGTTCGAGCTGTCGGTCGACGACGGCACGCCGATCGAGGTCGTCTCCCCGCACGGGGACCAGTACGCGTGGACGCGCAAGCGCGCGGGCGTGCGCGCCCGCGGCTGGATCACGCTCGGCGGCGAGCGGCGCGAGCTGGACCTGCGGGCGATCGTCGACGAGTCGGCGGGCTACCACGCCCGCCACACGGCCTGGCGGTGGTCGGCCGGCGTCGGCACGCTGGAGAGCGGCGAGCCCGTCGCCTGGAACCTCGTGGACGGGATCCACGACTCCGTCACGGGATCCGAGCGCGCGGTGTGGGTGGCCGGCGAGCCGCGCGAGGTCGCGCCCGTCGAGTTCGCCGGCGACCTCTCGAGCGTCGGCGGCCTGCGGTTCGCCGCGGAGGCGACGCGCTCCCGCCGCGAGAACCTGCTCGTGCTGCGGTCCGAGTACGACCAGCCGTTCGGCACGTTCTCCGGCGTGGTGCCCGGCGCCGGCGCTTTGCGGGAAGGCTGGGGCGTCATGGAACGCCACGACGTGCACTGGTGATCGAAGCCCTCGCGCTCGCCGGCGCCGCGCTGCTCACTCGTCGCCGGCGGGATCGACGCGAGCGAAGCGGCCGACGAGGCGCGCCGTCGGGCCCACGCTGGCGCTGCTCGCGGGCCTGCTCGTGATCGGCGACGGCTGCGGCCGCGCGGGGCTGTTCAGCGCGCTGGCGTCGCGCATCGCCGGCTCCTCGGGCGGCTCGCCGCGGCGGCTGCTGGCGCTCGTGTTCGCGGCGGCGGTCGCGGTGACCGTGGTGCTCGGGCTCGACGCGACGGCCGTCCTGCTCACGCCCGCCGCGCTCGCGGCGGCGTCGGCGGTCGCGGATCGAGCCGCGGCCGTCGCTCTACGCCTGCACGCACCTGGCGAACTCGGCGTCGCTGCTGCTGCCGGTCTCGAACCTCACGAACCTGCTGGCGTTCGGCGCGACCGGGATGTCGTTCACGCACTTCGCGGCGGTGATGGCGCTGCCGTGGCTCGTCGTGATCGCCGTCGAGTGGCTCGGGATCCGGCTGCACTTCGCCCGTGAGATCGGTGCGCGGGCGAGCGGCGAGCCGCCGCCCGACCTCGAGCCGCTGCCGCGCGCGCCGCTCGCCGTGCTCGGCGGCACGCTCGCCGGCTTCGTCCTCTCGGCGCCGCTCGGCTACGACCCGGCGTGGGCGGCGGTGGCGGGCGCGGCGGCCATGGTCGCGGTGCGGCCGGCGCCGCTCGCGGCCCTCGTGCGCGCGATCGACCTGCCGCTGCTCGGCTTCGTCCTCGGCCTGGCGATCATCGTGCACGTGGTCGCGGGGCACGGCGCGGGAGCGCTGGTCGCCGACATCCTCCCCGACGGCGACGGGCTGGCCGCGCTGCTCGGGGTGGCGGCGATCGCCGCCGTCGCGGCCAACCTGCTCAACAACGTGCCGGCCGTCCTCGTCCTGCTGCCGGCGGCCGCCGCCGCGGGCCCCGCGACCGTCCTGGCCGTGCTCATCGGCGTCAACGTCGCCCCCCAACCTCACGCCCACCGGCTCGCTGGCCACGCTCCTCCGGCGCCGCTCGCTGGCCGAGCGCGACGCCGAGCTCCCGGTCGGCGAGTTCGTGCGCCTCGGCGCGCTCACCGTGCCGCCCGCGATCGTCCTCGCCACGGTCGCGCTCTGGCTCGTCGTGTAGGGAACCGGCGGACCGCGGCGGGTGTAACGCCCGTATGAGACCCATGAGCCGCATCGCCCTCGTCATGCTGCTCGCCTTCGGCGCGCTCGCCGGCACCGCCCAGGCGGGCGGCTGGGCGACCGTCGAGCTCGGCGAGCCCGCCCCCGACGACCTCGCGGCGGGCACGCCGTGGAAGGTCGAGCTGATCGTCAAGCAGCACGGCGTCACGCCGCTCGACGACGTCACCCCCAGCGTGGAGATCACCAACGCGCAGGGTGCGAAGGAGCTGTTCCAGGCCAAGCACGCCGGCAGGCCCGGCACCTACGTCGCCGAGGTCACGTTCCCGGCCGGCGGCGAGTGGAACACGCGCATCTACGACGGCTTCACCGACGCCACGCCGCACCGGCTGAAGACCCTCACCGTGTCCGGGCCGGTCGCGGGTGGAGGACCGGGCGCGGCGGACGACGGGTTCCCGTGGCCGCAGGCGATCGCCGTCGGCTTCGTCGCGCTGCTCTTCCTCGCCGGCCTGATCGCCCTGTCGGACCGGTCGCGCGCGCGGCTCGGTACCGTCAGGCTGCGTGGACGAGCCGCATGAGGTAGGGGTCGGGCCGCATCCCGAGCCGTGGCCGGACGATCCCCGGCTCGACCCGGCCCTGCTCGCCGGCGGCGATCGCCGCAACGTCATCGACCGCTACCGCTACTGGCGCCGCGACGCGATCGTCGCCGATCTCGACTCGCGGCGCCACGGCTTCCACGTGGCGGTCGAGAACTGGCAGCACGACCTCAACATCGGCACCGTGGTCCGCAACGCGAACGCGTTCCTGGCCGCCGAGGTGCACATCGTCGGCCAGCGCCGCTGGAACCGCCGCGGCGCGATGGTGACCGACCGCTACCAGCACGTCCGCCACCACGCCACGCTCGAGGCCTTCGCCGACTGGACGCGGGAGCGCGACCTGCCCGTGCTCGGGATCGACAACCTGCCCGGCGCCGTGGCCATCGACGGCTACCCGCTGCCCGAGCGCTGCGCGATGCTCTTCGGCCAGGAGGGGCCCGGCCTCTCCGCGGAGGCCAGGGCGCTCTCGGTCGCCGTGCTGGCCATCCGCCAGTTCGGCTCGACCCGCTCGATCAACGCGGCCGCCGCGTCGGCGGTCGCCATGCACGAGTGGGTCAGGCGCCACGCGGCGCCACCAGCAGCGCCTGCGCCCCCTGCGCCACCACGCCATCGTCGTCGCTGAGGACCGACCGGGCGAGGCCGGCGCCGCCGGACGCGATCGAGGTCTCGGCGTCGAGGCAGACCCACTCGCCGCGCGCCGGGCGCCGGAAGTGGACGGTGAGCTCGGTGTTGATGAACAGCCACTCGCCGAACGGGAGCACGGCCGACACGCCGTTGCCGGAGTCGGCGACGACGAGCACGCGCTGGACGCCGGTCGGCTCCTCGCCCTCCACGAGCGCCACGCGCATGCGCGTCCACACGGTCGCCGGGCGCTGCTGCCACCAGCCGCCGGCGGCGAAGCGCAGCTCGACCGCGTGGCCGTAGCCGAACTCGGCCATCTCGGGCGGGAGCGGGGCGGGCTCGTCGGGTCGCGGCGGCGGCGGGGCGCCGCGGGCCACGTCCGGCGCGGTGGTTCCCTTCACGCGCCACGCGCGGACGCTCACGATCGTCTCGCCGCCCGCCGTCAGCTCGCCCTCGAGCAGCTCGACCGAGCGGCCCGGCCGCGCCACCCGGGCGGCGACCGCCACCTCGGCGACCGGGATCGGCCGCAGGATCTCGAAGGTCATCCGCGCGATCACGAAGCCGTCGCGCGGCTCGCAGCGCTCGATCGCGCGGCCGAGCAGCGCGGCGGGCGGCCCGGCGTGCTGGAAGGCCGGGTCCCACGGCCCGCGCGTGTGCGGCGTCGAGCGGAACCGGTCGTCGCCGAGCGGCTCGTAGAACGCGCTCACGCGACCGCTCCCGACGCGCGCAGCGCCGCGACCTCGTGCTCGGCGAAGCCGGCCTCGGCGAGCACCGCGTCGGTATCGGCGCCGAGCGCCGGACCGCCGGCCCGCTCGGGGTCCGCGGGCGTGCGCGAGAGCTTCACCGGCGTGCCGAGCAGCTGCACCGGCCCGGCGCCCGGCTGGTCGACCTCGACGACCATCTCGCGCGCCCGGACGAGCTCGGAGGCGAGCGCCTCGTCGAGCCCGAGGACGGGCTCCAGGCAGCAGTCGTGCTCGTCGTTGAACGCCTCCCACTCCGCTCGCGTGCGGCCGGCGAACACGGCCTCGACCTCGCGGTGGGTCTCGGACCCCACCGGCTCGAACTGGCGCTCGACGAGGTCCTCGCGGCCGACGCCGGCGCACCACGCGGCCCAGAACTTGGGCTCCAGCGCGCCGAAGGCGACCCAGCCGTCGGCGCAGCGGTACGGCCGGTAGCAGAGCAGCCCGCCCGCGAGCTCGACCTGGCCGCGCCGCGGCGCCTCCCCGCCGGCGAGCATGCGCGCCGCGTCCATGGCCAGCCAGGAGAGCGCGCCGTCGGTCATCGAGACGTCGACGAGCTGGCCCTCGCCCGAGCGGTCGCGCTCGCGCAGCGCGGCGAGGATGCCGAACGCGGCCAGCAGCGCGCCGCCGCCGAGGTCGGCGATCTGCCCGCCCGCCTGCACCGGCGGTCCGCCGGGCGCGCCGGTGAGGTCGAGCAGCCCGACGCGCGCGAGGTAGTTCGTGTCGTGCCCGGCGCGCTTCGCGTACGGCCCGTCCTGGCCGTAGCCGGTGACCGCGCAGTAGACCAGCCGCGCGTTCTCCTCCCGCAGCCGCTCGTAGCCGACGCCGAGCCGGTCCATCACGCCGGGGCGGAACGACTCGAGCACGACGTCGGCGCCGCGCGCGAGCCGCGTGAACGCGTCGCGGCCCGCGTCGTTCTTGAGGTCGATCCGGATCGAGCGCTTGCCGCGGTTGAGGGCCAGGAACGGCGCGCCGGCGGCGCTCCGCTCCGCCCCCTCGTAGTGCGGCGGCGACCAGCGGACGTAGTCGCCCATCCCCGTGTCCTCGACCTTGATGACGTCGGCGCCGAAGTCGGCCATGAGCAGCGAGCAGAACCCGCCGGGCAGCAGGCGCGACAGGTCGAGGACCCGGATACCGGCGAGCGCGCTCATGTGGGTACGCTCAGATCATGATCGGTGCGCTCATCCTCGGCATCGTGGCCGGCTTCGTCGGCCGCCTCCTGATGCCCGGCAAGGACCCCATGGGCTTCTTCGCCACCATCGCGCTCGGCCTCGCCGGGTCCGTCATCGGCTTCCTCGTCTTCACGGAGCTGCTCGGCATCGGCGACAACGACGTGTTCGACCTCGGCGGGCTGATCGGCGCGATCATCGGCGTGATGATCCTGCTCGGGGTCTACCGCGTGGTGGTCAGCCGCCGCGAGGAGCGGGCCCCTACGGCACGAAGCTGATCCGGAACGGCTGCTCCTCGCACCAGTCCTCGAGCTGGTTGCCCATGACCGACCCCGCGCCGCGGTTGTCGGCCGGGTCGATGTAGCGCACCGAGGCGCCGTAGCCGCCCTCCTCCGACATCGCCGGCGGGTACTCGTCGCGGTCGTAGCCCGTCCGCGGCGGGAAGCCGCCGAGCGACTGCTCGCGATGCAGGTCCGCGTTCTCGCGATCGATGTGGAGCAGCGCGTCGTGCCCCGCGTCGATCGCGTCGATCCAGTGCCCCGTCGTCTCCGGGTACTGGCTCATGTCGAGGGTCACGTAGACCGAGTGGTACTGGCGCTGGCAGGCCTCCGCCGCCTCCGCCACGCCGCCCGCGAGCACGGCCGTCCACACGACGGCGGCCACCGCCAAGATCCTGCGCACCATCTGTCCTCCCCTGCCGAGGGATGGGTTCCTGCCTCCGCGCGGCAGCGTAGCGCTGCCGCGCGCGAGGCCGTGTTAGTGGCCCGTGACTCGCCGAGGCTTCAGCAGCCCCAGCGCGGGTTGCAGATCCTGCCGTCGCTCATGATGATGCCCTGGGCCGTCTGGCCGGGCGCGGCGTGCGGCGCGATGGGGTCCGTCTGCGTCGCGGCCGTCGACGGGGCGGCGATCACCGCCGCGACGACGAGCGCCGCGGGGAGGGCGAGCAGGGTACGGGGACTGGCGATACGCATGAGAGGGTGTCCTTTCCATGGACGTGGGGACTCGACGCCACGAAGGTTCGGGCAGGCCGCTTGGTGGGGCGTTGGCGTCGGCTTGGTGAAATATTGACGCCGTGTCAGCACGCGGAGCGTCAACCCCGGCTGGGTAGGGCGGCGGGGGTGCATTTCTGCAAGCTCCGGGACCGGCGGGCCGCGAGCTTGCAGTTGCGCACCGTAGAGGTGCGTTTCTGCAAGTCCAGGGCCTCGCGCCGCCGGACCTTGCAGTTACGCACCCTCCCTTTGCGCGGTCATCGCCCGGCGCGTAACCCCGGCTGGGTAGGGAAGCTGGCGACTGCGGGCGGGGGTGCATTTCGTCAACCACGCCCCCTGAACCGCCGCGCGGTTGACGTTACGCACCCTCACCGCGCCCAACAGCCCACCACGTCCCCACCCAGCCGAAATTCGTCCCGCCTTCCACGCCGGGGGTGCATCTCGTTCCGCTCGCCCCTCGTCCGCCCGACTCGAGGAACGTTTGGCACCTATACGGTGCGTTTTCGTTCCCCCGGGGCGACGAGCTCGCTCGCGCGGAACGAGATGCACCCCCGCTCGACCCGCCTCCCTCGATGCCGGGGTCCGGCGACCGTGACCTCACTCGTAGACCAGGTCGACGGAGTCCGAGGTGTCGTCCCACTCCAGCGTCAGCTCCCAGCAGCCGGCCGGGAGGTCACGGTCGACGGTCCGAGGTCGACCTCTCGGGTCTCCACGGTGTCCCCTTGCCGTGCGGTGATGTGCAGCCCGGACGCGTCGCTCGCCTCGCGCGCGACCCAGAGGATCTTGTTCTGGCGGTCGCGGGCGGGCGGGTCGGACAGCGTCCCGCCGAAGACGACGCCGGCGATCCTCCCCTCGGCGCCGACGACGTGCGGGACACGCGGCTCGGCCTCGGAGAACCCGGTCCGCGCCCACGACGGGAGCACGCCGTCGCGCACGCCCGAGGAGCACGACCCGTCGCCCGAGCCGCCGCACGACGACGGCCAGGATCAGACCGGCACGACGCCGTGGCGCTTCCATGGACGCTCGATCCGCTTGCCCTCGGCCATCTCGAGCGCGCGGATGATCGTCGGGCGCGTCTCCCGCGGGTCGATCACGTCGTCGATCATGTCGTTCCGGGCGGCGATGTAGACGTCGATGATCTGCTTGTAGGCGGCGATCAGCTCGGCCTTCTTGGCCGCGGGGTCCTCGGCCTCCTCGACCTGCTTGCGGAAGACGATCTCGACCGCGCCCTCGGCGCCCATGACGGAGATCTCCGCGCTCGGCCAGGCGACGATCAGGTCCGGCTCGTAGGCCCGGCCGTTCATCACGTAGTAGCCGGCGCCGTAGGCCTTGCGGATCACGACGGTGATCTTCGGCACCGTGGCGTTGGCCACCGCGTAGAGCATCTTCGCGCCGTGGCGGATGATCCCCGCCTGCTCGACCTTGGTGCCGACCATGAAGCCCGGCACGTCCATGAGGAACACGAGCGGGATCGCGAACGCGTTGCAGAGGTTGACGAAGCGCGCGGCCTTGTCGGCCGAGTCGTTGTCGAGGATCCCGCCGAGCTGGCGCGGCTGGCTGGCGACGATCCCCACCGGCCGCCCGCCCATGCGCGCGAGGCAGGTGATGATCGTCTTGGCGAACTGCGGCTTGAGGTCGAGCCACTCGCCGTCGTCGACGATCCGGCGGATCACGTCGTACATGTCGTACGGCTTGCGGTTGGACTCGGGCAGCACGTCGAGCAGCTCGTCGTCCCCGCGGTCGACCGGGTCGGCCGTCTCGCGGACCGGCGGGCGCTCCTCGCAGTGCGACGGGAAGAAGCTCAGGTACTGCTTGATGCGCGCGATGCACTCCTCGTCGTCGGCCACCTCGAGGTCGCCGACGCCCGACTTGCGGCAGTGCACGCGGCTGCCGCCGAGCTCCTCTTGGGTGACGTCCTCGCCGATCGCGGCGCGCACGAGGTGCGGGCCCGCGAGCGCCATCGAGCCGCGGCCCTTGACCATCGGCACGAAGTCGGCGAGGCCGGGGATGTACGCGGTGCCCGCCGCGCACGGACCCATCAGCGCGGCGACCTGCGGGATCACGCCGCTGGCGACGACCTCCTCGCGGAACAGGTGGCCGGAGCCGGCGAAGAGCGAGCCGACGGCCTCCTGGATCCGCGCGCCGGCGCTGTCGAGCAGCCAGACGAAGGGGATCCGCTTGGTCAGCGCGAGATCGCGCAGGCGGGCGACCTTCGCCTCGCCGGTCATGCCCATCGAGCCGGCCATGACGGTGAAGTCGTAGGCGCAGACGGCGACCAGCCGGCCGTCGACCTTGCCGTACCCGGTGATGACGCCGTCGGCCGGCGCCTCCTTGTCCTCGAGCCCGCGCACCGAGTAGTGGATCCCCGCGTGGAGGCCGAGCTCGTTGAAGGTCCCGGCGTCGATCAGCAGGTCGATCCGCTCGCGCGCGGTCAGCTTCTCCTGCGCGTGCTGGCGCGCGATCCGCTCCTCGCCGCCGCCGAGCTTGGCCTTCGCGCGGCGCTCGTGCAGATCCTCGACGAGTGGACGGAGCATCGGGGCGGCAACATACCGGCCATGCCGCGCTTCCGAGCCATCATCTGCGACCTGCTCACCGCACTGCTCGACTCGTGGACGCTGTGGGGCGACGTCGCGGGCGACGCGGAGCAGGGCGCCCGCTGGCGCCGCACGTCGCTCGAGCTCATCTACGCCAGCGGGGCGTACCGGCCCTACGAGGACATCGTCGCCGAGGCCGCGCTCGCCGTGGACCTCGGGCCGGAGCACGCGCGCGAGCTGCTCGGCCGCTGGAACGAGCTGGAGCCGTGGCCGGAGGCGCCCGCCGTGCTGCGCGACCTGCGCGCCGACCACCGGATCGCGGTGGTGACCAACACGTCGCACGACCTCGCCCGCCGGGCGGCGAAGCGGCTCGGCGTGCGGATCGACGTGCTCGTCTCCGCGGAGGCGGCCGGGTTCTACAAGCCGCGGCCCGAGCCGTACCGCGCCGCGATGTCCGCGGTCGGCGGGCCGGCGGTGTTCCTCGCGGGCTCGCCGGGGGACGTGCCGGGGGCGGGCGCCGTGGGCCTGCCGGTCGTGTGGCACAACCGCGTAGGCGCCTCGGCGGAGGGCGGCTCGCCTCTGGCGGTCGTGTCGACGTTGGATGCGCTGCCGGGGCTGGTGCGCTGAAACTGCGGCATTGAGGGAGGCGGGTCTGGCGGGCGGTGCATTTCTGCAACATCGGCGCACCGCGAGAGGCGCGACTGCACTTTCGCACCGTATAGGTGCGCAACTGCAGCCTCGCCGCGAACGACGAAGGAACGCTGCAGAAATGCACCCCAGCCTCCCTACCCAGCCGCAGTTCACGTTCTCGCGCCGAGGGCGCGGCCCGCGGCAAGGACCAGCGCGTCCTCCCCCGGCCGCCCGACCACCTGAACCGACGCGGGCAGCCCGTCCTCGGCCGCCCCGCACGGCAGCGCCAGCGCCGGCAGGCCGGTCACGTTCCACGGAAACGTGAGCCGGATCATCCGCTCGCGCAGCGCGAGGTCGCCGATCCCGGCCCGCGGCGCGACCATCCCCAGCGTCGGCGTCACCAGCAGGTCGATCTCCTCGAACAGCGCGGCGATCCGCTCGCGGTAGCGCTCCCGCGCGGCGACCGCCGCCGCGACCTGCTCGCCGGTGACGAGCCGCGCGACGTCCATCTTCTCCACGATCCCCGGGTCGTAGCGATCGCGGTTGGCCGGGTACAGCTCGGCGTGCACCTCGGCGATCTCGCGCTGGAAGGCCGCG
Organism: uncultured Solirubrobacteraceae bacterium; assembly: GCA_963720415.1. GTDB lineage: Bacteria > Actinomycetota > Thermoleophilia > Solirubrobacterales > Solirubrobacteraceae > DASSUW01. Next base: position 266,301 of record CAVRFQ010000001.1, read on the forward strand.
TACACCCCGTCCGGGAACGGGACGTCCACCGCCGAGAAGCCCGCGGCGACGGCCTCGACCCGCGCACGCACGAGCGGGTCCGCGTGCTCGGTCCAGGCGACGCCCACCCGCAGGTCGCCGAGCGACACGTCCGCCGGCTCGAAGCCCGGGGCGAGCGCGCGCAGCATCCACTCGCAGCCCGCCACGTCGCGCGCCATCGGGCCCGCGTGGTCGAAGCTCGGCGCCAGCGGGAAGCAGCCGTCCAGCGGCACGAGGCCGAACGACGGCTTGAAGCCGACGATCCCGCAGCACGCGGCAGGGATCCGGATCGAGCCGCCTGAGTCCGACCCGAGCGCGTACTCGACCAGCCCGGCCGCCAGAGCCGCGCCGCAGCCGCCGCTCGAGCCGCCCGCGACGCGGCCCTGCGCCAGCGGGTTCGGGACGGTCCCGAACGTCACGTTCTCGGAGGTGATGCCCCACGCGAACTCGTGCAGGTTCGCCTTGCCCGCCGTCTCCAGTCCGGCCGCCTCGAGCCGCAGCACCGCCTCCGCCGTCGCCTCCGGCACGTGGCCGGCGAAGATGGGCGAGCCATAGGTCGTCCGCACCCCCGCGGTGTCGAAGAGGTCCTTGACGGCCAGCGAGCCCGGCCCGAGCTCCGTGATGAAGATGCTCATCCGGTGACGGGCTCGAGGATCTCCAGCACCGTGCCGAGGTGCTCGGGATGCTCGAAGGCCGTCACCTCGATGCCCACCAGGCGCCCGCCGTCGACGAGCGAGACGAGCACGTCGCGGACCTCCGACGCCTGCAGGCCGTCCGGCACCGGGAACTGCACCGGCATGACCGACGGGTCGAGGCTGTCGAGATCGAAGTGCACGTAGACCGGCCCGTCGGCCGGCACGCCGGAGGCCACGCCGGCCGCCTCGACCTCCACGCGCTCACCGGGATCCAGGTCACGCACGCCGAGGAAGCGCACCGCGGCCGGGTCGATCGTGTCGGGCCAGCCCGCTTCCCAGCGCCCGCACGCGGCGCCCAGGCACATGCCGCCGAGGAAGCCGCTCGGCGTGGTCTCGGGCGTGTTGAAGTCCCCGTGCGCGTCGATCCACAGCAGCGTCACGCCCGGCACCCGTCGCGCGACGGTCGGCAGCGTGGCGATGCAGATCGAGCAGTCCGACGCGGTCAGGAACGGCAGCTCGCCCTGGTCGAGCGCGGCCGAGAGCTCGGCGGCGGCGGCCTCGAGCACCGGCCGCGCCTCGGGCAGGTCCTCGGACCAGTCGCGCGGCCGCCCGGGCGAAGCCGAGCCCACCACGCGGCCGCCGAGCGCCTCGGCCAGCGCCTGCGCGCCCGCGCCAGCGCCATCGGTGCGATCCGACGTCCGCGCCCGCAGGCAGGTGATCCTCAACGGCCGGTCCACGCCGGATCCCGCTTCTCGAAGAACGCCTTCACGCCCTCCTGGATGTCCTCGGTCGAGAAGGCGAGCGTGAGCTGCGCGTGCAGGAACTCGAGCGCGTCGGCAAGCGCCATGTCCTGCTGGCGGAACAGCGCGTCCTTGCCGAGCCGCATCATCACCGGCGACTTGGCGGCCAGCTTCTCCGCCCACTCGCGCACCGCCGCGTCGAACTCATCGGCCGCCACGACGCGGTTCACGAAGCCGAGCCGCTCGCCCTCGGCAGCGGGGACCTGCTCGCCCAGCAGGAGCATCTCCGTGGCCTTCTTGCGCGGCACGTTGCGGTAGATCAGCGCCATGATGATGAAGGGGAAGACGCCCACGTTGATCTCGGGTGTCCCGAAGCGGACGCCCTCGCGCGCCACGATCAGGTCGCACGCCAGCGCCAGGCCGAACGCCCCCGCGAGGACGTGCCCGTTGGCCGCGCAGATCGTCGGCTTGCCGAGCTCGCCGATCAGCCGGAACAGCCGCGGGAACCGGTCCGTGCTCCAGTGCTTGTGCACCAGCGGGGCCTCCGCGGCGAAGCCCGCGAGGTTGCCGCCGCTCGAGAACACCTTCTCGTGGGTGGAGGTCAGGACGACGCAGCGCACGGCGTCGTCGTCGCGCGCCCGCTCGAAGGCGGCGAGCAGCCCGTCGAGCAGCTCGTCCGACAGCGCGTTGCGCGTCTCCGGCTGGTCGAGCGCGATGGTCGCGACGCCCGAGTCGGCTGTCTCATAGCGAACAGTGGCGTCCATCTGGCGCCGGAGGCTATACGCTGCATCGCCAATTGGCGCGACCCGGGAGGGGACGCGCCGTCGTGACTCAGGAGGGACAGGGGATGGGCAGACGCTCATCGGGCACCGCGCTTGCGGTGCTCGCTTCGTTGGCGCTGGCTGCGCCGGCGGCCGCGGACAGCCGCGATCCGATCAATGGCTATCGGGTGAAGGCATCACCGCAGAACCTCGAGAAGCTGGCCATGGCCGGCTTCGACGTGACCGAAGGAATCCGCGGCAAGCAGATCGAGGTCTTCGGCACCTCGACGCAGATCGCGAAGCTCAAGGCCGAGGGCATCAACGCCAAGGTCGTGCGCGACCGCAAGGGCCGCACCGCCGCCCAGCGCCAGCGCGCGAAGATGGGCGCGCGTGCCGCGCAGGCGCCGGTCGCCGACGACTCGGCCTACTCGGTGTGGACCCGGTACGACCGCGTCCGCAACGACGGCAAGGAGCAGTACCTCGAGCAGTACGACCGGCTCCTGCGGCAGTACCCGCGGATCACCAAGGAGTTCGTCGCGGGCCGCACGCACCAGGGCCGCGAGATCATCGCCATCAAGGTCACCCGCAACGCTCGCTCCACCAAGGACGGCAACCGTCCGGCGGTGCTCTTCAACGCGCAGCAGCACGCCCGTGAGTGGCTGGCGGGCGAGACCTGCCGCCGCACGCTCGACTACTTCGTGACCAACTACGGCGACAACGCCCGCGTCACGCGCCTGGTCGACAGCCGCGAGCTGTGGTTCATGTGCATCTCGAACCCGGACGGCCACGAGTACACGTTCACGCCCGGCAACCGCCTGTGGCGCAAGAACATGGCCGACAACAACGGCAACGGGATCCGTGGCGAGGCCGGCGACGGCGTCGACCCGAACCGCAACTTCGCCACCAACTGGGGCCTCGACGAGGAGGGCGCGTCGAACGACCCGTCCTCGGAGACCTACCGCGGCACCGGCCCGGACTCCGAGCCCGAGACCAAGGCGATGAAGAAGCTCTGGGACCGGGGGGACTTCACGTTCCAGAAGAACGACCACACGGCGGCCGAGCTGCTGCTGTGGCCGCAGGGCTTCCAGAAGTTCACGCCCACGGCGGACAACGCGATCTTCGAGACGCTCGCCGGCGAGGATCACGACTCGGCGATCCAGGACGACGAGGAGACGTTCGACCCCGATCTCTCCTCCGAGCTCTACATCACCAACGGCGACGCGCTCGACGACGCGTACCGGCACGGCATCCTCGGCTTCACCCCCGAGGGCACCAACTCGCGTGTCCCGGGCGTGACCGGCTTCGAGTTCGAGGACGACGAGCAGGAGGTGCAGGAGGAGTTCCTCCGGCACCTGAAGTTCTCGCTCGACCTCGCGGAGTCCGCCGCCGAGCCGGAGGACCCGGAGTCGCACCTCGGCAACGAGACGGAGGACTTCTACGTCGACGCGTTCGACCAGTCCTTCGGCGACCCGCAGCCCGTGCAGGTGACGGCCAAGCGCGCGCTCGGCAACGTCTTCCTGCACTACCGCGTCAACGGCGGCCGCGAGCAGCGGGTCAAGACCCGCGAGTTCAAGGGCGGCGAGCGGTACTACAAGGAGAAGGGCCTCTACTACCACCGCCTGCGCGGCGTGGTCGCGGGCACCCGGCCGGGCAACGAGGTCACCGCCTGGTTCGAGACGGCCAACGGCAAGCGGCGCTCGGAGCGCTTCACGTACGAGGCCAGGTCGGAGTCGCGCCGGCGCGCGCTGGTCATCGCCGACGAGAACTACTCCGGCCCCGTCCAGGATCCCGTGACCGACACGGTCGGGCCCGACTACGCCGATGAGGCGGTCGCCGCCCTGGAGGCCAACGGCATCCGCGCCGACGTCTACGACGTCGACGCCAACGACATGACCGCGCCGCATCCGCTGGGCGTGCTCAGCCACTACGACATGGTCGTGTGGGAGAAGGGCGACGACGTCGTCACCCGCCGGCCGGGCCAGCCCGGCCAGACCGGCCAGGCGCGCGTCGCGATCGAGACCCAGCTCGCCGTGCGGGACTTCCTCAACGAGGGCGGCAAGCTGCTCTTCACGGGGCAGCACGCCGGCCGGCAGGACGCCGAGGGCTACGAGTTCCGCAACTTCGGGTTCCCGGAGCCGGACGAGTCCGCCTCGGGCCGCTGGTGCGGTGGCGCCGACACGGAGTTCGTCGACGGGTGCATCCCGCCCGACAACGACTTCCAGCAGTACTACCTCGGCGCGTACATCTACGTCGGGGGCGGCAACGCCCAGGACGAGGAGGGCAACCCGCTGCCCATCATGGGCGAGGGCGACCCGTTCGGATCGAGCGTGTTCGAGTTCAACGGCACGGACTCGGCCGACAACCAGGTCCACACGGCCACCTTCGCGGTGACCAGCTCGATCCTGGACCCGGAGACGTACCCGTGGTACGCCGACTCCCACCGCATCGCCACCTGGCAGCGGCCGGGCGCCGGCCCGTTCAGCCCCTACAGCGGCGACTACTACATGTCCGCCGGGGCCGACTCCGGGGCGTTCAAGCGCCTGCGGAAGGAGATCGACCTGACCGGGAAGACGAGCGGCTCACTGTCGTTCAAGTTCTCGGCCGACCTCGAGCCGAACTGGGACTACATGGCCGTCGAGGTGCGTGAGGTGGGCACCGAGAACTGGACCACACTCCCGGCCGCCGGCGTCACCGACACCGGCACGGGCGACAGCTGCCCCGAGGGCTGGGCGGACGCGCTGCACCCGCAGATCGACCACTACCAGACGGTCAACGCCGACGGCACCTGCTCGCCCACCGGGACCACCGGTGCGTGGAACGCCTTCACGGGCAACTCCGAGGGCTGGCAGGACTGGACGGCCGACCTGAGCGCCTACGCCGGCAAGAACGTCGAGGTCTCGATCTCGGTGATCACCGACTGGGGCACGCTCGGGCTCGGCGTCTGGGTCGACGACGCGACGGTGACGGTCGACGGCGCCCAGGCGTCGTTCGACGACTTCGAGGCGGGGACGGGCTCCTGGCAGCTCGGCCCGTCACCGGAGGGCAGCGCCAACCCCGTCGTCGGCTGGGAGCGGGTCACGGAGCAGTTCCAGGAGGGCGCGGTCGTCGCCACCGACGACACCGTCTACACCGGGTTCGGCTTCGAGGGCATCCGCACCGCCGCGAAGCGGACGGAGTTCATGGGCGGGGTGCTGGAGCACCTCGGCCTGAAGTGACGTAGCGGGTGGCGGCCATGGGTTAGCGTTGACCCATGGCCGCCACCGACGTCCGCAAGCCCGACCACGCCGCCTCCCGGCGGCACTTCATCTTCACCGACGAGCACGAGCAGCTGCGCGAGTCGATCAGCTCGTTCGTGCTCAAGGAGCTGCGGCCGCACGCGGAGAAGTGGGAGGAGGAGACCTTCGAGGACTGGGTCTTCCCGCGCATGGGCGAGCTCGGGTTCCTCGGGCTGAGCTATCCGGAGGAGTACGGCGGCCAGGGCGGCGACTACCCGTGCAACCTCGTGCTCGCCGAGGAGATCGTGCACGCCGACTGCGGCGGCCTCGCGATGGGGATCGCGGTCCACACGGACATGGCGACCCCGCCGATCCTCGCCTTCGGCACCGAGGAGCAGAAGCAGGCCTACCTGGCGCCCTCGATCCGCGGCGAGAAGATCTCCAGCCTCGGCATCACCGAGCCCGACGCCGGCTCGGACGTGGCCGGCATCAAGACGCGCGCGGTCCGCGACGGCGACGAGTGGGTGATCAACGGGTCCAAGACCTACATCACCAACGGCCACCGGTCCGACTACATCGTGCTCGTCACCAAGACCGACCCCGACGCGGGCTACGACGGCTTCACGCTCTTCATCGTCGACATGGACCTGCCAGGCGTGATCCGCGAGGAGCGGCTGCGCAAGCTCGGCATGCACGCCTCGGACACCGCCCTGCTCGCGTTCCAGGACGTCCGCGTGCCCGACGGCGCGGTGCTCGGCGAGGTCGGCAAGGGCTTCTACCACATCATGTGGGAGCTCCAGGGCGAGCGCCTGATCGGCGCCGCGGGCGCCGTGTCGAGCGCCCAGGCGCTGTTCGACAAGACGCTCCGGTACGCCGGCGAGCGGCACGCGTTCGGGCGGCCGATCGGCAAGTTCCAGGTGACCCGCCACAAGTTCGCCGAGATGGCGACCAAGATCGAGGCGGCGCGCCAGCTCGTCTACACGACGGCCTGGCGGCACATGAACGGCGAGTACCCGGTGCGCGAGATCTCGATGGCCAAGCTGCACGCCTCGCGGATCGCCTGCGAGGTCGCCGACGAGTGCCTGCAGATCCACGGCGGCGCGGGCTACATGAAGGAGTACGGGATCGAGCGGGCGTGGCGCGATCTGCGGCTGAACCGCATCGGCGCCGGCACCGACGAGATCATGCTCGACGTGATCGGGCGGTCGTACGGTCTGTGATCAGGTCGCCCGTGCGCACGAGCGCGACGAGCGTCGCGGCGACGCGCGGGTCGAACTGGCTGCCGGCCCCGTTCTCGATCTCCTCGAGCGCGCGCTCGAGCGGCATGCCCGGTCGGTAGATGCGCGAGGACGTCATCGCCTCGAGCGCGTCCGCGCAGTGCAGGATGCGGCTGGCGAGCGGGATCTCCTCGCCCTCCAGGCCCTCCGGGTAGCCGCGGCCGTCGAAGCGCTCGTGCAGGTGCAGGACCCACGTGGCGATCTCCTCGAGGCCGGCGCCGGCGATGATGTCGCGGCCCAGCTCGGAGTGGCGGCGCATGACGGCGAACTCGGCCGCGTCGAGCTTGCCGGGCTTGAGGAGGATCGCGTCGGGGATGCCGATCTTGCCGACGTCGTGCAGGACGCCGGCGCTGCGGAGCTTCTCCCGCTCGGTCTCCGAGAGCCCGAGCGCGCGGCCCAGCTCGGCGGCGTAGCGCGCGACGCGCTGGGAGTGCGAGTGGGTGTAGCCGTCCTTGGCGTCGACCGCGCGGGCGAGCGCGTGGACGGTGTTGACGAGGCCCGCGCGCAGGTTGCGCTCGGCGGCCTCCTCGGCGGAGCGCGCGAGGTCGATCGTGTCCGAGTAGACGAAGGTGCGGGCCTTGCCGTTGGACTTCGCCCAGTACATGGCGCCGTCGGCGAGGCGCAGCAGCTCGTCCTGCGCGGTGGCGTGGCGCGGGTAGCTGACGATGCCGGCGCTCAGGGTGAGCCCCTGGCCGCCGGCGGCGATCCGCGCGCGGATGCGGTCGACGGCGAGATCGGCCGTGCCGACGTCGGCGCCGATCAGCGCGAGCGTGAACTCGTCGCCGCCGACGCGGCCGCAGAGGTCGCCGGCCCGCAGCTCGTCGCGCAGCGCGGCGGCGACGGTGCGCAGCGCCTCGTCGCCCGCGGCGTGGCCGTGGGCGTCGTTGATCGACTTGAAGTCGTCGAGGTCGAGCGCCACGACCGAGACGGGATGCCCGGCGCGGCCGGCGCGGTTGAGCTCCTCGGCGAGGCGCTCCTGGAAGGCGCGATGGTTGAGCAGCCCCGTGAGCGGGTCCTTGAGCGCCTCCAGCAGGCCGTCGGCCATGCGGTCGAAGTCGCGCGCGAGGGCGCCGATCTCGTCGGCGCCGCGCAGGCCCGTGCGGGCGCTGGCGTCACCCTCGCGGATGCGGTTGGCGACGGCGCGGATGCGGTCCAGCCGGCGCACGACGGTGCGGCCCAGCGACATCGAGACGAGGGCGCCGAGGACGAGCGCGGCGGCCAGGGCGAGCAGGAAGAGGGTCCTCGCGTCGCGCTCGCGCGCGGCATCGAGGGCGGCGAGGTCGTAGTGCAGCTCGAGCATCGCGTCGGGCCCGGGACCGACCGGATGGTGGATCTCGGCGTAGTGGGCTCCGCGCTTGCGCAGCTCGCGGTACGCCCGCGGCCCCGAGTCGATCGGCGCGTGCCACGGCGCCTCCTGGGTGCCGGCGGCCACGAGCCGCGTCTCCCCGTTGACGTCGTGCCACGAGACGCTGATCCGGGCGAGGTCCGGGTTGAGCTCCTTCAGGCGCGCGACGCGCTCCTCCATCAGCTGCTGGTCGGCGAGGTCGCTGAGCTGGAAGCCGTCCTCCCACGTCGTCGCGATGGCGAGCAGCTCGTGCCGCGCGGCGCGCTCGTAGGCGCTGCCGAGCGAGTTGGCGGACACCTGCACCATCACGCCCGCGAGCAGCAGGACGCCGCCCAGGACGAACACGGCGATCCTGGGCCGCAGGCCGGTGAGCGGGTTGAAGCGGCGCACTCCCCTGGTTTTCGGCCGGAAGGGGCCCGGCATTGACCGTCATGGCGCCGGTCCCGCCGTTCACGGACGCGAGCGAGGCCTTCCGCGCTCGCGCGCGCGAGTTCGTGGCGGCCGAGCTGCGCCCGCACGCGGACGCCTGGGAGGCGGCATGCTGGTTCCCGAACGAGGTGTTCACCGCGCTCGCCGCGAAGGGCTGGCTCGGCCTCAAGTACGCCGGCGACTGGGTGGCCGACGCGGTGCTCGTGGAGGAGCTCGCGCGCTGCGGGTCGGGCGGCGTGGCGGCCGGGATCGGCGCCCACGCGCACATCGCCACGCCGCCGATCCACGCGTTCGGCACGCCGGAGCAGAAGGAGCGCTGGCTCGAGCCGGCGCTTCGCGGAGAGCTGATCGGCGCGCTCGCCATCACCGAGCCGGACGCGGGCTCCGACGTCGCCTCGCTGCGCACGCGCGCCGCGCGGACCGGCGGCGGCTGGCTCGTCTCCGGCTCGAAGACCTTCATCACCAACGGCGTCCGGGCGGACTTCTACGTCACCGCCGTCCGGACGGGCGGCGAGGGCCACGCCGGAGTGTCGCTGCTCGTGCTCGAGCGCGGCGAGGGCATCAGCGCGAGCGCGCTGGGCAAGCTCGGCTGGCGCGCCTCCGACACGGCGGAGCTGGCCTTCGACGAGGTGTTCGTCCCCGACGAGCACCTGCTCGGGGAGCCCGGCCGCGGCTTCGCGCTCGTGATGGCCAACTTCCAGTGGGAGCGGCTCGTGATGGCGCTCGGCGCGGTGGGCGCCATGCGGCGCACGCTCGAGCGCGCCGTCGCCGAGCTCGCGGGCCGCGACCAGGCCACGCGCCATCGCGTGGCCGGTCTCGCCACCCGCGCCGAGGCCGCCACCGCGCTGACCTACCACGCGCTGCGCCGCTTCCTCGCGGGCGCGGACGCGGTGCGCGAGGTGACGATGGCCAAGCTCGCCACCCAGCGGCTGAACTTCGAGCTGCAGGACGAGTGCCTGCGCCTGATCGGGCCCGACCCGGAGCTCGAGCGGTCCGTGCGCGACGCCCGCCTCGGACCGATCGGCGGAGGGACCGACGAGATCATGCGGGAGATCCTCGGCCGCCTCCTATAGCGTCGCTCCATGGCGCGGCCGATCGCTTCGCTCGTCCTGCTCGCCGTCGTCCTCGCCGGGTGCGGCGGCGGCGCCGACCGGACCGCGGCGCCCGTCGACCGGAGCCGCGCGCTCGACGCCGAGCTCCAGCGGACCACGGAGTCGGCCGGGCTCCAGGGCGCGGCATCGGTGCTCGTGGTCGACGGCCACGTCGTCTGGAGCGGCGCCACCGGGATGGCCGACGTGGAGGCGGGCCGGCCGATGACGCCCACGACGCCGGTGTACTTCGCCAGCGTCTCCAAGACGATCACGGCGGCCGTCGCGCTGGGTGCCGGAGTGGCGGGGCCCGCGCACGGTCACGCTGCGCGAGCTGCTGCGGCACACGAGCGGCGTCCGTGACCCGGCGGAGTCCTTCTTCATCGACCAGGCCCGGCGTCCGGCCCGGCCGATCACGCCGCGCGACTGGCTGCGAGCGCTGCCGCCGCGCGAGTCCGGGGCGGCCTACGCGAACGCGAACTTCATCCTGGCCGGGCTCGCGATGAAGCGCGCGGCGGGCCGCTCCTGGGACCGCGTCCGGCACGAGGTCGCGCCCGAGCTCGTCCTCCAGCCCGACGAGCGGCTGCGCGGGCGGCCGGCGCGGTTCTACTGGTACCCCGACGGGGCGGGGGACCCGCGGCCGCACGGCGACGACGCCGGCTGGGTGCCGTCGACGGCGATGGCCACCGGCGCATGGACCGCGGGCGCCTGGGCCGGGACGACCGAGGCGCTCGCGCGCTGGGCCGACGGCCTGTTCCGGGGAGAGGTGCTCGACCCGGCGTCGCTCGAGGCGATGACCGAGACAGGGCCTCGGCCTCGCACGCATGACCGAGGAGGGCGAGGAGGTCTGGGGCCACCAGGGTCACGCCCCGGGGGTCCACACCGAGCTGTGGCACCTCCCCGGCCGCCGGCTCACGCTCTTCACCGTCGTGAACGACGACTCGATCAGCGATCCGGGCCAGCAGCGCGCGGTGCTGCGCGTCGCCCTCGGGGCCACCCCCTAGGTTTTGATTCGGGTGCGGGGCGCACCCCCAAGGTGCGGTTATCCGCCGTTCGGATCGCCCTGCCTGCTGGGAGAGTTGCCGTCATGCCCGGAGTCACCGCGTACAACCTCTTTCACCGAGTAGGGGACGCACGGACGCGTTTCGACGTGCTCCGCGACGTGTCCCTCGAAGCGCCCGCCGGCCAGGTCACGGCCATCGTCGGACCCTCGGGCTCAGGCAAGACCTCTCTCCTCCACCTGCTGGCCGGCCTCGATCGCCCGGCCAGCGGGAGCGTGTGCCTCGACGGGCGCCCGCTCCGCGGGCTCGACGACCTCGAGCTCACCCGCATCCGCCGCGAGCAGATCGGCCTCCTCCTCCCCGCCGCGTCGGTCCTCCCCACGATCACCGTGCGCGAGAACGTCGCGCTCCCGCTCCTCATCTCCCGGCGTCCCCCCGCGCCGGAGGCGATCGACGCGCTGCTCGAGCGCGTCGGCCTCGCCGACGTGCGCGACGCCCGCCCCGGTCAGATCACGGCCGCCGAGCGCCAGCGCGCCGCCCTCGCCCGCGCCCTCGCGGGCGGCCCGTCGGTCCTCCTCGCCGACGAGCCCGCCGGCGGCCTCGAGCCCGAGGAGGGCGCGCGGCTGCTCCTGCTCCTGCGCGAGATCGCGCACGAGGACGGCGTGACCGTGGTGCTCTTCACGCGCGACATCGACGACGCCGCCGGCGTGGCGGACACGATCGTCGAGCTCAGGGCGGGCCGCGTGGTCTCGCCTGCTGCCGCGCTCGCCGCCTGAGCTCCGCCACAATCCCCGGCCTCCGACTTCGAACTGGAGGCACGATGGGAGTACTCGACGACAAGGTGGCGATCGTCACCGGCTCCGCGCGCGGCATCGGCCGCGCGACGGCGGAGCTGCTGGCGCAGCACGGCGCGAAGGTCCTGATCAACGACCTCGACGCCGACCTCGCCGCGCAGACCGCATCCGAGATCGACGGTGAGACGGCCGTCTACGGCGGCGACCTCACCGCCTCGGGCGCGCCCGACGAGCTCGTCCAGACGGCGATCGACGCCTGGGGCCGGCTCGACATCATCGTCAACAACGCCGGCTACACGATCGACGCGCCGGTCCACAAGATGTCCGACGACGCGTTCCAGCGGATGCTCGACATCCACACCGTCGTCCCGTTCCGCATCATCCGCGCCGCCGCGCCGCACCTGCGCGAGCCGGCCAAGGCCGAGCGCGAGCGCGGCGAGGAGGTCTTCCGCAAGATCGTCAACGTCTCCTCGATCTCCGGGACGATGGGCAACGCCGGCCAGGCGAACTACGCGGCCGGCAAGAGCGCCGTCGTCGGCCTGACGAAGACGCTGGCCAAGGAGTGGGGCCAGTTCAAGATCAACGTCAACGCCGTCGCCTTCGGCTGGATCGAGACGCGGCTGACCGCGTCCAAGGTCGAGGACAACACGATGGAGATCGGCGGCGAGAAGGTCCAGCTCGGCATCCCGGACCAGATGCGCGGGATGGCGTCGATGCTCATCCCGCTCGGCCGGACCGGCACGCCCGAAGAGGCCGCCGGCGGTGTCTTCTTCCTGTGCTCCCCGTGGTCGAACTTCGTCCACGGGCAGGTGCTCAACATCACCGGCGGCCAGTTCACGGGAATGACCACCTAGGCCCGGGCGGGCGGGGCGCGCAGTCCTGGCGCCCCGCCCGTCGGTCACATCACGGCCCGGCGGGGACGCCCCAACCGGTGCCGGTGAACGCGACCCAGTTGATGTTGCCCATGCCGGTCGCCGGCCCGCCGGTCACGGACCGGAACACGAGGAACAGGCGTTGCGACCCGGCGAAGTCGAGGTCGAACTCCTGCGTGCTCCAGGTGTTGTTGTTGGTGCCCGTGGACTTGAGCGTCACGGTCGTGATGATCGGACCCGTCTGGCTTCCCGAGCGGATCTCGACGGCCATCCGGTCGTTGCCGGCCGGGTTCGCCCCCGAGCCGCCCGCGTACCGGAACTGGATCTTCTTGTCCATGTTGCCCAGGTAGTACCGGCGGTTGAGCGCGATCCAGTCGCCCGGATCGAGGCTCGTGCGGTGCTGGACGCCGCCCGTCGGGTCGTTGGTGTTCGCCGCGTTGGTGCCGTTCTGCTCCAGCACGGCCTCGACCTGCTGGACGCGGTTCTCCAGCACGGCCACGTCCTGCCCGGTCAGGGCGGGCTGGCCGTTGGCGCCCAGGTCGGTGTACTTCGCGTTGATCCCGCCGGCGACGCTGCCGCCGTGCGTGGCGTCATCCGGGTTGGTCGTGAACACGCCCGAGCAACCGGTCTTCTGCTCGCCGCCGTGGGCGTGCTGGTCGTGGATGAGCGCGAACTCGACGACGACGCGGCTGCAGTCGATCGGCCCGTCCTCGGGATCGGTGACGGTGACCGTGTACGGGACGTTCTGGCCCCACTCGAAGAAGTCGCCGTCGACCGGGGTGTTGACCGTGACGGTCGGCATCGTGTTGCCGACCGTGATCGTCAGCGTCTTCACGTCCGAGTTGCCGGCCGGGTCCGTCACCACGAGCCGCGCCGTGTAGACGCCGAGCGCGGTGTACGTGTGGGTCGGGTTCGGATCGGTGGAGTCGACGGTTCCGTTGCCGTCGAAGTCCCACTCGAACGCCATCGAGTCGCCCGGATCGGGGTCGCGCGTGCCCTCGCTCGAGAACTGCACGGTGAGCGGGGCGGGCCCGTCCGTCCGGTCGGCGTTCATCACCGCGTTCGGCGCCCGCTGGCCCTTGACGTACGACCACCGGTACATGCCCGCCTGCGCGCTCTGGACGAAGAATCCGTTGCCGTAGGTGAGCAGGTAGAGGTTGCCGTCGTCGCCGAACTGCGCGTCCATCGGGCCGTCGCACTCGAAGCCGAACGCCTGCGCCCGCGGCGTGCCGACGCCGCCGCAGCTGAGGGCGTCGTTGATCTTCATGACCCCGCCGTTGGAGTCGATGCGGATCTCACGCAGGTAGTCGCGCGTCCACTCGCCGAAGAACACGGCGTCGTCGAAGTACGGCGGGAACTTCGTCGTGCTCGGGTTGTCCTCCTCGTAGTCGTACTTGAGCAGCAGGTGCGGCCCGACGCTGTTGGACGTCGGCGACCGAAGCTCCGGGAACAGCAGCGGGCAGCTCCCCTGGACCGGGACCGCGACGTTGTAGTTGTCGATGCAGGGCGTGCCCCACAGGTCGTCGCGGTACGAGTACCAGAGGTCCGGGTTGGTGATCGGCGGACCGAGCTCCAGGCCGGTGTTCCAGCGGGACGTGTTCGCCGGCGCGTGGTCCGGGTTGTCGCACTCGAACGTCTCACCCAACGTCGCAGAGACGTTGAAGTCCCACTTGTACATCGGGAGGTCGGTCTTGTAACACATCGGCCAGCCGTAGTTGGACGGCTTGCGGACGATCTCGATGCGGCCGGTCCCCTGCGCGGCGCGAAGGCCGGTCGGGCTCTGCGAGTCCGGCGAGTAGTCGGCGATGTACGCCACGCCGTCCTCGTCCACCTGGACCCGGAACGGGTTCCGGAAGCCCATCGAGTGGATCTCCGGCCGCGTCTGCGGCGTGCCCGGGGCGAACATGTTGCCGACGGGCACGGTGTACGCGCCGCCGATCGCGTTCTCGTCGGCCTCGGAGATGTCCCCGTCCTTGACCTTGATCCGCAGCAGCTTGCCGCGCAGGTCGTTGGTGTTGGTCGACGACCGTCGCGCGTCGTTGGCCGGCGCCTGGTAGAAGCCGCCCGGCGCCGACGTGGCGATCGTGACGGTGGGCGTCGTGCCGACGAGCCCGGCACCGTCGGCCGTCATCTGCGGCACGTCCTTCTGCTGCTGGTTGGCACGGAAGTTGACCGTGCGCGTGCCGGTGCCGGTGACCGCGACGTCGTCGATGTTCGACAGCGCCTCGAGCGCCGCCTCGATCTCCGTGTTCACGAGCGGGAAGGCGATCGGCGCCGTCGTCTGGCCGTCGAAGGTCAGCGTGAACGTGCCGCCCGTCGCGCCGGCGACCGCGATCGTCTGGCTCTCGTTGGTGAGCATGTCGTGCATCGGCGGGTTGTTGTTCGTCCCGACCGCCGTCGCCGGCGTGTCGTCGCCCGTCGTCAGCCAGAGGTTGTTGTCCTTGTCGAAGTCCATGTCACCGGCCACGTGGCAACACGCGCCGCGGTCGACCTCGACCTTCATGATCTTCTGCTCGCTGTCGAAGTCGATCGTCGGGCTCGGCCCGTCGACGAACTTGAAGCGCGAGAGCTGGAAGTAGCCCTTCCAGTCGTCCCAGAACGCGGGATCGGCCTGAGGCGTGGTCGGCATGTTGCCGTTCGGCGTCTGCGCCGGGTACGGCCTGCCGCTGTTTGCGATGCCCTCCATGTTGATGGGGGCGTAGTAGAAGTAGACCCACTGGTTCTGCTCGAAGTTCCGGTCGAACGCGGGACCGTAGAGCCCGTCCTCGCTGTTCTGGTAGACCGGCAACGTCGCGATCACGTTCGACGTGCCCGTCACCGGATCGTGGATGCGGATGCGCCCGTCGCGGACGGTCTGCATGATCCGGCCGTCGGGCAGCTGGTCGAAGCCGATCGGCTCGTTGATGTTCGGCGGGGCCGCGATCTTGGTCTGCTGGTAGTTCGCCAGGACCGTGGCGCCGCAGTCGCTGTAGACCTTGTCGGCATTGCCCGCCGCCCAGTCGAGGGCGCCGGCCAGGTGCCGCCGGAAGTTGGCCTCACCGAAGGCGCCGGCCGTGCCGCCGCCACCGGTATAGAACGAGCGGCCGCCCTGGTAGTCCTTGCACCAGGCGATCGGGTGATCGAAGCCGTTCGTCCCGCCGGCGTACGTGTTCTCGTCGACCGTCGCGAGGACGTGCGAGAAGCCGCGGACGTTGCCGGTGAAGTTGTACCAGCGGTCCGTGCGGCTCCAGTACTCCGGCAGGCCCTTGCTCGCGAGATGGACGCGGTCGGCGACCTTGAGGGTTGCGGACAGCGGATCCGTCTTATCGGTCGAGCGGGTGCC
This sequence comes from uncultured Solirubrobacteraceae bacterium, assembly GCA_963720415.1. Lineage (GTDB taxonomy): Bacteria > Actinomycetota > Thermoleophilia > Solirubrobacterales > Solirubrobacteraceae > DASSUW01. The sequence goes on from CAVRFQ010000001.1 coordinate 281,798, forward strand.
GAGCAGCTCGGTCATGAACGGCCAGTCGGGCTCGGTCTCGATCGCCGAGTGGATCCCGAGGAAGCCGCCGCCGCCCCTGTAGTAGTCCTCGAACGCGTCCTGCTGGGCGTCGTTGAGGACGTCGCCCGCCGTGTTGAGGAAGACGACCGACTTGTAGTTCGCGAGGTTGCCCGCGGTGAACCTGGTGGCGTCGTCGGTCACGTCGAACGTGACCTCGTTGTGGTCGGGCAGCGAGCGCAGGGCGGCGACGCCCTCCGCGTTGTTGCCCGTCGAGTTCTTCGTGAAGACGAGGACGCGGTAGCTGTCGACCGCGTAGATGGACGCGGGACCGTCAGCGGGCCAGACGCGCTGCGCGTTGAAGCTCGCGGGCAGCGAGCCCGACGTGTTGACCGTCGCCGACGCCGACGAGCCGCGCCCGGCGCTCGCCTTCAGCGTGATCGAACCCGGGTACGAGACGGCGGCCAGCCAGTACTTCTTGCCCTTCTCGAGCGTCGTCTGCGGGATCGCGAAGCTGTTCCACGCCTGCGTCCGCAGCGCGGACGTGTTCCGTGCGCTGACGGCCAGGCGGTTGGACGGCCGGCCGTTGCTGTCGGCGTAGAGGCCGACCGTCATGCCGCGCGCTGCCGGCCGCCGCCTGGATGTAGACGTTGATCATGTCGACCGGGCCGTTCGCGCTGGCCGTGAACTCGAACGCCTCGGCCAGGCCGGGGTCGTTGGGGTCGTTCGCCGGCGCGACGGCTCGCGAGCCGAGCGCGACGGGATCATCCTCCGACAGCGTTGGAGCAGCGACGGCCGAACCGGCCGGTGCGACGAAGACTAGGACCGCGAGCACGGCGACACGTCGTGCCCAGCGCATCCAGGGTGACGCCGAGGCAGGCTGACTCGCCTGTGACTCGACTCGGGACGGACCCATATGAACTCTCCCCCTCCGGTTGGAACCTGTCGTAACGGCCCTTCCGAAACCTGGCCCGCCAACCAAGTTCTGTCGCCCTTCGCGCGGGCTTTGTCCATCCTCTGACAAAAGTTGTGGCCGTGTCAAGGTCTGGATCCCGAAATCGTTGGCCCGCCCCCCGAATTCTCGTCCGCGTGACAACTGGAGATCGCTCGCGTAGAGTTCCCGTGGTGCTCCGAGTACGCCTCGCCGCCTCCGTCTAGCGCGCCCCCGCGGGCGCCGGTGGCGGCCAGCCGCGTCAGTACTCACCCGACCGAAGGAGCATCGATGTCCAGCCTCGCCTTATCCGCCGGCCTCCCGCCCGTCGCCGCGCGCCTGCGCGGCGTCGCGAGCTCGCCGGTGCGCGAGATCCTGGCCCTGACGGCACGGCCCGGCGTGATCTCGTTCGCGGGCGGGCTGCCGGCGCCCGAGCTGTTCGACGCGCCGGGCCTGCGGGAGGCCTTCGCGGCCGCGCTCGCCGGGGAGGGCGCCGGCCGGACGCTGCAGTACTCGACCACCGAGGGCGATCCGGACCTGCGCGAGGCGATCGCCGCACGGCTGACCGAGCGCGGGCTGCCGACCGGCGCCGACGACGTGCTCGTGACCAGCGGCTCGCAGCAGGCGCTCACGCTCGCCGCCACGGCGCTGATCGAGCCGGGCGACCGCGTCCTGGTGGAGGAGCCGTCCTACCTCGCCGCCCTCCAGGCCTTCGCGCTCGCGGGCGCGGTCGTCGTGCCGGTCGCGTGCGACGACGAGGGCCTGGACCCCGACGCCGTCGCGGCGGCCGCGGCCGAGCACGGCGCGCGGCTGCTCTACACGATCCCCACGTTCCACAACCCGACCGGCCGCACGCTGCCGCTCGAGCGCCGTCGAGCGCTCGCGGCCGTCGCGGAGCGCCACGGCCTGTGGCTGATCGAGGACGACCCGTACGGCGAGCTGCGCTACCGCGGCGAGCCGCTGCCGAGCCTCGCCACGCTCCCCGGCGCCGACGACCGGACGCTCGCGCTCTCCACGCTCTCGAAGGTCGCCGCCCCGGGCCTGCGGATCGGCTGGGTCCGGACGCCGCCCGCGCTGCGGCGCGCGCTGGTGATCGCCAAGCAGGCGGCCGACCTGCACTCGTCGACGGTCGACCAGGCCGCCGCCGCGCGCTGGCTCGCGACCGTGGACCTCGACGCGCACCTCGAGCTGCTGCGCGGCGAGTACGGCCGCCGCCGCGACGCGCTGCTCGACGGCCTGGCCGGCGCGCTCCCGCCCGGCTCGACGCACAACCGGCCCGACGGCGGCATGTTCGTCTGGGCGCGGCTCCCCGACGGCTGGGACTCCGACGCCCTGCTGCGCCGGGCGCTCGAGCACGACGTCGCGTACGTGCCCGGCTACCCGTTCTTCGCGGGCGAGCCGGACCGCGCGGCGCTGCGCTTCTCGTTCACGACCCACGCACCGGTCGAGATCGCCGAGGGGTTGGCGCGGCTGAGGAGGTCGTGGGGCTAGCCTTGCGGCCATGAAGGTCGTACAGGCAGAAGCGCAGGACCGCGACACCCCACGGGGCGTCATCGGCGGCCATGAGATCTCGCAGGCGACGACCGGGGCCACGAACATCTACATGGGCGTCTTCCGCGTGCCGGCGGGCGCCCAGTCGAGGCCGCACTACCACGACTCCTGCGAGAGCGCCGTCTACATGCTGTCCGGCAAGCTGGAGGTCAAGTGGGGCGACCGTCTCGAGCAGACGGTCACCATCGGACCCGGGGACATGGTGTACGTGCCCCCGCGCGAGACCCACCTCCTCCAGAACCTCTCCGACGCCGAGGCGGCGGAGTACGTCGTCGCCCGGGACTCGCCGACCGAGGACTCGGTCGAGGTCCCCTGGGCCGGCTGAAGCGCGTTGCGCGGGCGGCCGGGTGCCGCCCGCGAACGTCAACCCCCGCATCGAGGGAGGACGGGAGGGGTGCGTTTCTACAGCCTCGCGACGTCGGACGAGCCGAGGCTGCAGTTCGGCACCGTATAGGTGCGCAACTGCAGCCTCCCCGCGCAGGACGACGGAAAGCTGCAGAAATGCACCCCAGCCTCCCCACCCAGCGCCGTTGATGTGAGCCCTCACTAACTTGGCGCGCAACCGCTCGCGCAGACCTTGACGCCCGAGCGGAGTGAGTGAACACTCACTTCCTATGCGCACCACCAACCCTCTCCTGACCTTCGCGATCGTCTCGATCGCGCTCTTCATGGTCGTCCTCGACAACCTCGTGGTCACCAACGCCCTGCCGTCAATCCGCGCCGACCTCGGCGCGACGATCCAGTCGCTGGAGTGGACGGTCAACGCGTACACGCTCTCCTACGCGGTGCTGCTCCTCACCGGCGCCGCGCTCGGCGACCGCTTCGGCCGCCGCCGCATGTTCCTCATCGGCCTCGCCGTCTTCACCGCCGCCTCAGCCGCCGCGGCCCTCGCGCCCACGACCGGCGCGCTGATCGCGGCGCGCGCCGTGCAGGGCGTCGGCGCCGCGATCGTGACGCCGCTGACGCTCACGCTCCTGGCCGACGCGTTCCCCGCCGAGCGGCGCGGGCTCGCGATCGGCGCGTGGTCGGGCATCTCCGGCCTCGGCGTCGCGCTCGGGCCGCTGGTCGGCGGCGCCGTCGTCGAGGGCATCTCGTGGCACTGGATCTTCTGGCTCAACGTGCCGATCGGGCTCGCCCTGCTCCCGCTGGCCGCGCGCGGGCTGAACGAGAGCCGCGGGCCGGCGCGGTCGCTCGACCTGCTCGGCGTCGCGCTGGCGAGCGCCGGCATGCTCGGCGTCGTCTACGGGATCGTGCGCGGCGCCGAGCTCGGATGGACGAGCACGACGGTGCTGGCGTCGCTGGGCGCGGGCGCCGCGCTGCTGGCCGCCTTCGTGGCCTGGGAGGCGCGCACGCCGGAGCCGATGCTCCCGCTGCGCTTCTTCCGCTCGCGCGCCTTCACGTCGGTCAGCGTCGTCTCGCTGGCCATGTACTTCGGCGTCTTCGGCTCGATCTTCCTGCTGGCCCAGTTCTTCCAGGTCTCGCAGGGCTACTCGGCGCTCGAGGCCGGCCTGCGCACGCTGCCGTGGACCGCGATGCCGATGCTCGTGGCCCCGATCGCCGGCCTGCTGTCGGACCGCATCGGCTCGCGGCCGCTGATGGCCACCGGCCTCGCGCTGCAGTCGGGCGCGATCGCCTGGCTGGCCAGCATCTCGTCCCCGACCGTCCCCTACAGCGAGCTGATCGTCCCGTTCGCGATGGCGGGCGTGGGCATGGCGCTGGTCTTCGCCCCCGCGGCGAACGCGGTGCTCGGCGCCGTGCGGCCGCAGGAGGCCGGGCAGGCGTCCGGCGCGACCAACGCGATCCGCGAGCTGGGCGGCGTGCTCGGCGTCGCGGTGCTCGCCACGGTCTTCGCCTCGACCGGCTCGTACGAGTCGCCGCAGGCGTACGCCGACGGCATGACGAGCGCGATCTGGGTCGGCGCCGCGGTGCTCGCGGTCGGCGCCGTCGCCGCGCTGTTCGTGCCGGGCAGGCCGCGCGTCGCGCCGGCGCCGCGCCTAGACCGAGCCCAGGTCGAAGCGACAGCCTGAGAAGAAGGCGCCGGCCGGGGAGGCGAGGTACGCGGCGATCTCCGCGACCTCCCCGGCCGGCGTCGCGGCGCCCGGGTGGATCGCGACCGGCCGGATCCCGAGACGGGCCCACTCGACCGACAGCGTCCGCGCCATGTTCTCCAGCCCGGCCCGCGCCGCCTCCGCGTGCGCGTCGCCGGGCCGCGGCGCGAGCAGGAGGATGAGCAGGCCGTCGCGCAGAGCGCCGCGGATCGCGTCCCAGCCTTCGTCCAGAGCGGCACGCACGCCGTCCGCGCCCGGAGCCGACAGGAACGCGGCCGCGCCGTCCCAGACGAGCACGTCACCCTCCTCGCCCGCGGGGTCCGCGCCCAGCGCCGCGAACCGCGCCGCCACCGCATCGCCGAGCTCTCCGCCCGGCGACACCCGCACGCGCACGCCGGCCAGGACGCCCGGCCGCAGGACCTCCGTCACGCGCGGCGCAGCTCGCGGCGCTCCTGCACCACGCCGCGCCGGCCGACCGCCTCGAGCTGCTCGTAGAGCACCCGGACCTCGGCGAAGATCGCGTTGGCGACCTCCTGCTGCTGCTCGCGCGTCGGGTCCTCGATCTGCTCCCAGCGGATCGGGTCGCCGTAGAGGATCGTCACCTTCGGGAACTGCAGCCGCTTCCAGTTGCGCACCTTCGACGAGCCGTGGATCGCCACCGGCACGATCGTGGCGCCCGACTGCAGCGCGAGCCGGCCGATGCCGGGGCGCACCTGATCCGACAGCTTGCCGGTGCGCGAGCGCCCGCCCTCGCTGTACATGGCGATCGTGCCGCCGCGGGCGAGGATGCTGCGGGCGGTGATGAAGGCCTCCTCGTCGGCGAACCCCCGGCGCACCGGGAAGACGCCGCCGTGCGTGTAGACCCACTGCATCGGCTTCTCGAAGAGCTGCGACTTGGCCATGAAGCGGACCTTGCGCCGGACCGACACGCCGAGGAAGAAGTGGTCCATGAACGAGAAGTGGTTGGGCGCGAGGATCAGCGGGCCCTCGGCCGGGACCTTCTCGGCGGCGATCCCGCGGGCCCGGAAGAAGATCCACGAGTAGAGCGAGGTGATGATGCGGACCGCCTCGTAGACCCAGTCGGGATCGCGCGTGCGCGAGCGCTCGTGGAAGCCGTCGAAGTGCTCTGCGGGCCGCGGGTCCTTGTAGACCTGGTCCTTCATCGGGGCGAGGTTGGGATCCGTCATCTCGCGCTCATTCTGACGCCCAACCGCGCGAGCGTTCCACTGCCCGGTGCCAGCCGTCCAGCAGCGCGCCCCGCTCGTCGTCGCCCATGGCCGGCTCGTAGCGGGCCAGCTCGGACCCGATGCGGCTCACCTGGTCGAGCGTGAGCAGGCCCGCGCCCACGCCGGCGAGCAGCGCCGCGCCCATCGCCGTCGTCTCGGCCACCTCCGGCACGATCACGGGCACGCCGAGGACGTCGGCCTGGAACTGCATCAGCCAGCGGTTCTCGGTGGCGGCGCCGTCGGCGCGCAGCTCGGCCAGCGGCGCGCTGCCGCCGCGCTCCATCGCCCGGATGGCGTCGACCGCCTGGTAGGCCATCGCCTCCAGCGCCGCCCGCGCCAGGTGCGCGCGCCCGGACCCGCGCGTGAGCCCGACGATCGTGCCCCGCGCGTACGGGTCCCAGTGCGGCGAGCCGAGGCCGGTCAGCGCCGGGACGAAGTACACGCCGTCGTTGGACTCCAGCTCCCTGGCCAGGCGCTCGGTCTCGCTCGCGACCTCGATGATCCCGAGCCCGTCGCGCAGCCACTGCACGGCGGCCCCGGTGACGAAGATCGCCGCCTCGAGCGCGTACGTGGTCTGGCGGCCGATCCGCCAGGCGACGGTGGAGAGCAGCCCCTCGACCGGGTCGGGCACCGACGTGCCCTGGTTGAGCAGCACGAACGAGCCGGTGCCGTACGTGTTCTTGCCGAGCCCGGGCTCGAGGCAGCGCTGGCCGAAGAGCGCCGCCTGCTGGTCGCCCGCGACGCCCGACACCGGGACCTCGTGGCCGTGGAAGTCGCGGGTGCGGCCGAACTCGCCGCAGCTCGGCCGGACCTCGGGCAGCGACGCCTCCGGGACGCCGAACAGCTCGAGCAGCCCGGGGTCCCAGGCGCCGGCGCCGATGTCGAAGAGCAGCGTGCGCGACGCGTTGGTGGCGTCGGTCACGTGCTCGCCGGTGAGCTTGAAGAGCAGCCACGCGTCGATCGTCCCGAACACCGCGCGGCCGTCGCGCGCCTTCTGCTCGAGCCCGTCGACGTTGCGCAGCAGCCACTCGATCTTCGTGGCCGAGAAGTAGGGGTCGAGGACCAGCCCGGTGCGCTCGCGGATGCGCTCCTCCTCGCCCGCCTCGCGCAGCTCGTCGCAGCGGTTCGCCGTGCGCCGGTCCTGCCAGACGAGCGCGCGGTGCAGCGGCTCGCCGGTCGACGGGTCCCAGCACACCACCGTCTCGCGCTGGTTGGTGATGCCCACCGCCTCGAGCTCGCCGGGCTCCAGGCCGGAGTCATCGAGCGCCTCGCCGGCCACGGCGTGCGACACGTCCCAGATCTCGCTCGCGTCGTGCTCGACCCAGCCGGGCCGCGGGAAATGCTGCCCGAACTCCCTGTAAGCACGCCCGATCAGCTCGCCCTGGAGGTCGAACACGAGGCACGTCGTGCCCGTCGTCCCCTGGTCGATGGCGAGCAGCATGGGCGCAGGCTATTAGGATCGCTGGCGGATGACCGAGCTGCTGGTCGGGACCAAGAAGGGCCTCTTCGTGCTGACGGGCGAGCCGGGCGCGCCGTTCGAGATCTCGGATCGGGCGTTCGCGGGCGAGCCGGTGGAGTACGCGCTCCGGGAGCCGCGGTCCGGCCGCGTGCTGGCGTCGGTCACCTCGCCGTTCTACGGGCCGAAGGTGTTCCACGCCCAGGACCCCGACGGCGAGTGGGAGCAGGCCGACGGGCTCGAGCTGCCCGGAGGCGGCGATCACGCGCTCGAGCGGATCTGGACCATCGTGCCGGGCGAGGAGCCCGGGACCGTCTACGCCGGCGGTGACCCGGGAGCGCTGTTCGTGAGCCGCGACGGCGGCATGACCTTCGAGCTCAACCGCGGCCTGTGGGAGCAGCCGACGCGGCGCCGCTGGCAGCCGGGCGCCGGCGGGCTGTGCCTGCACTCGATCGTGCCGTGGCCGGGGGAGCCGGACCGCCTCGCGATCGCCATCTCGGCCGCGGGCGTGTGGCTGACCGACGACGGCGGCGCCAGCTGGGAGCGCGGCAACGACGGGCTCGTGGCCCGCTACCTGCCCGACGAGGCGCCGGAGGACGAGGTCGCCCTCTGCGTCCATCGCATCCACCGGGCCCCGCTGCGGCCCGAGCGCCTCTTCCTGCAGTTCCACGGCGGCGTCTACCGCTCCGACGACGCCGGCGCGTCGTGGACCGACATCGGCGAGGGCCTGCCGTCGGACTTCGGCTTCGCCCTGGCCGTCGACCCCGCCGACGCCGACAGCGCCTACGTGATCCCGCTCGTGGCCGACATCGACCGGGTGACGCCCGACGGGAAGGTCCGCGTGTACGAGACGCGCGACGCGGGCGCGAGCTGGACCCCGCGCGGCGACGGCCTGCCGAGCGAGCACGCCTATCTGACGATCCTGCGCGAGGCGATGGACTGGACGGGCGAGGGCGAGGGGCTCGAGCTCTACTTCGGCGCGACCTCGGGGGCCGTCTTCGGCTCGCCCGACGCGGGGCGGACCTGGTTCGAGGTCGCGGCGGACCTGCCGCCGGTCCACTCGGTCAGCGCAGCGGGATCTCCACGCTGACCGTGGTGCCCTCGCCCGGCGGCGAGTGCACCTCGAGCTCGCCGTCGAGCGCGTCCACCCGGTCGCGCAGCCCGCGCAGGCCGCTGCCCGCCGCGAGGTCGGCGCCGCCGACCCCGTCGTCGCAGATCGAGACCCGCAGGCAGCCGTCCTCGAGGCAGAGCACGACCGAGGCCGTGCTCGCGTTCGCGTACTTCGCGACGTTGGTCAGCGCCTCCGCGGTCACGAAGTAGGCGGCGGCCTCGACGTCGGACGCCAGCGGCGCCTCCGGCACGCCCGTGACGTCGACCGGGACCGGCGCGCGCGTCGCGAGCGCCTCGAGCGCCGGCCCGAGCCCGTGGTCGCTGAGCACCGCCGGATGGATGCCGCGGGCCAGCTCGCGCAGCTCCTTGACCGCGGCCTGCGCCTCCTGGCGGGCCTCGGCGATCAGCCGCAGCGCGGCCTCGGGATCGCTGGCGAGGCGCGACTCGGCGAGGCCGAGCGTGAGCGCGACCGACACCATCCGCTGCTGCGCGCCGTCGTGCAGGTCGCGCTCGATCCGGCGCCGCTCGGCGTCGGCCGCGGCGATGACCCGCTGGCGCGCCGTGCGCAGGTCGTCCACACGTGCGCGCAGGTCGCGCGCGCGCCGGTGCTCGGGTGACTCACCGGGGAAGCGGACCTGGCGCATCCGGTCCAGCATAAGCCCGCGCGCCCGCGGGCCGAGCCGTCAGCGCCGCCGGAAGAGCCGGCGCAGGCGCTCGGCGGGGGTGAGGGCGACGGCGCGCAGCACGATGTGCCGGCCGTCGGCGGTCAGCGCGGGGATGAGGACGATGCGGGTCACGAGAACAGCGTGAACGGTGGTCCTGAAGGACGTCTCACGTGAACATCAAGCCCAGCTATGGTCCGGCGCTGCAACCCGTCGAGGAGGGAGCGCAGTGGCCGGGATCGAGGCGCACATCACGGGCACCGTCTGGAAGATCGAGGTGGCGGTCGGCGACACGGTCGAGGAGGGCGACACGGTCCTGATCCTCGAGTCGATGAAGATGGAGATGCCCGTGGAAGCCGAGGACGAGGGGACGGTCAAGGAGATCCTCGTCGCCGAGGGCCAGGCGGTCTCCGAGGGCGACACCCTCGTCGTCCTGGAGTAGGCGCGCTTACTCGTCCGTTCGTCCATTTCCCCTTCAAACGCCCAAGGGGCGGGCCGATGAGTTGCATACCGGCAAGCCAATGAAGGCAGGGGCCGGAGGGCAAGGAGCCGACCCGTGTCGTACCGAATCAAGATTCTCGCTTCGCAGCCGCGCATGGCGCTCGGCGCGCTGTTGACCCTCCTCCTCTCGGCCGCCGCCGTCGCCGGCTCGGGCGCCGACTTCACCGCGTCCTCGGCGAACCCGTCGAACACCTTCGCCTCCGGCACGCTCACCATCGGCAACTCCAAGGCCGGGGTCGCCGTGCTGTCGGCGAGCAACCTGCGTCCGGGCGAGGCAGCCCAGACCGGCGACGTCGACATCGAGAACACCGGCTCGCTGAGCGGCGCGTTCACGCTGGCGCGGGGCACGGTGACCAACACGGACGTCGCCAACCCGCTGGCCGGCAAGCTGAACCTGACGGTCACGGACTGCGGCGCCTTCACGGGCCCGACCCCGCCCACGTGCGGCGACGGCGACGACGTCAGCCGGTACGCCGGCACGGTCGCCGACATGGGCACACCCGGCCATGCGGTCGGCGCGCTCGGCACGTTCGCGGCCGGCGACAAGCACCGGTACCGGTTCACGGTGGCCCTCGACGGCAGCGCCGACAACGCCCATCAGGGCGACGGCGCGACCGTGCAATTCGACTTCAACGCCGCGTAGCGCGGGACAGCAACCGGCCACGGAAGGCCGACAGCGCATGGAGAGCACACGGAAGGCAACGCTACGCCGCGCCGGACGCATCGCGTCCGGCGCGGCGCTGGCCGTCGCGGCGCTCGCCGTGCTGCTCGTGCTCGCCCCCGCCGCGATCGGCTGGGAGCGCTACGCGATCGTCTCCGGCTCGATGAGCGGGACCTACGACCGCGGGACGCTCGTGCTCGCCGAGGTCGTCCCCGTCGCCGACCTGCGGGTCGGCGACGTCATCACCTACACCCCGCCCGCGGGCGACCACCTCATCACGCACCGCATCGTCTCGATCGACGGCGACGTATTGCGCACCAAGGGCGACGCCAACCCGGTCGCCGATCCCTGGACCTTCACGCTCGACCGGCCCACGCAGGCGCGAGCGCGCGCCGGCGTGCCGTTCGCCGGCCACGCGCTCAGCGCGCTCGGGCGACGCGACGTGCGCATGCTCGTCATCGCGCTGCCCGCCCTGCTGATCGCCGGCGCGAGCCTGCTGCAGCTGTGGCGCCGGCTCGGCGCCCTGGAGGTGGCGACGTGACCCGCGCGCTCCTCGCCCTGCTCGCCGCCGTCGCGCTGACGTCGGCCGGCGTCTCGGGCGCCGACTTCACGGCGTCCTCGAGCTCGCCGACCGCGATGACCGCGGCCGCCGACTTCAACACCGTGGCCGTCAACTTCACGGCGCCGGCCACCGCCCTGTCGGGCTCGGTCGCGCTCGCCGCCACCGCGAGCTCGAACCGCGGCGTCGCCTCGGTGAAGTTCGAGTACGCGCCGACCGGCACCACCAACTGGGCCGAGATCTGCACCGACGTCGCGCCGGCGTACGGCTGCAGCTGGAACACGACCGGGGTGACCGACGGGAGCTACTCGCTGCTCGTGACGGCGACCGACGCCGCGGGCTACGCGCGCAGCGCGACGCACGCCAACCGCACGGTCGACAACTCGCCGCCGCAGACCACGTCGAGCATCCCGCCGACCGGCAGCGGCACGGTGACGATGACGGCGACGGCCACCGACGACGGCTCGGGCGTCAGGTACGTCGCCTTCCAGGTCAACTACCAGGGCAACTGGTACGAGGTCTGCCGCGACACGAGCTCGCCCTACTCCTGCAACGGCGACAGCACGATGGCCGAGGACGGCACCTACAGCGTGCGCACCGTGACCGAGAACAACGCGGGCGTGGTCGCGTACGGCTCGCAGCAGCAGATCACGGTCGACAACCACCCGCCGCGCGGGACCGAAGTCGCCACCGGCAACGTCGGCACGGCCGGCCTGCTGGGCTCCGGCGACTGGATCCGCTTCACGTGGAACGAGCCGATCGCGCCGGCCTCCGTGCTCGCGGGCTGGGACGGCTCGAGCACCGCGATCCACGTCCACGTGGCCGAGAACGGCTCCAGCGACCGCATGGATTTCACGACGACCGGCGGTACGCGACTCAACCTTGTGCTCAGTGCGGTCGATCTCCCTCTTGGAGCCAACTTCGTCTCCGACGCAACCGTGCTCGACGCCACCATGTCCCAGACCGGCAACGCCATCACCGTCACGCTCGGAAGCTGGATCTCCGGCACGCTGCAGAACGCCGGCGCCGGCACGATCACGTGGCGGCCGTCCTCGGCGGCGACCGACCTGACGGGCAAGCCCAGCACGACCACCACGGTCACCGAGCCCGGCGGATCGGACATCGACTTCTGATGAAGCCGTTCGCGACGCTCATCATCTCGCTGGGCATGGCGCTCGGCGCCATCGGCCTCGCGGTCGCGGCGCCCGGCGGCGCCGACCGGACGCTCGCGAGCGCGCAGCTCCAGGCCTCCTCCGGCGCGGTCAGCATCGCCAACTCGCGCGCCGGCCAGGCGGTCTTCAACGCCGCCGCCATGCGCCCCGGCGAGGGCGTGAGCGGGACGGTGACGATCGGCAACGACGGCGACGTCCCCGGCACCTTCGCCGTCAGCGGCAGCGGCATCCAAGACGTCGCAGGCCCGAACGGCGGCCGGCTGTCCGAGCGCGTCGAGCTCGTCCTCTTCGACGTCACCGACGTGCAGAGCCCGGTCACGGTCTACGCGGGCACCCCCGCCGACTTCGAGCAGGTCGCCCTCGGCCGCTTCGCCCCGGGCGAGGAGCGCGAGTACCTGTTCGCGGCCGAGCTGCCGGCCGGCACCGACAACACCTTCCAGGGCGCCTCGCTGAGCCTCGGCTTCGCGTGGAGCGCGGTGAGCGCCGCGCCGGCCACCACGCCCGAGCCCCCGACCGCCACCCCGGCGCCGCCGACCGCCACGCCCACGCCGACGACGCCGCCGAGCGTGACTCCGCCCGCGACGTCGATGGCGGACGTCCTCGGCCTGCCCGCGGCGACGACCTGCGTCAAGAAGGGCAAGCTCAAGATCCGCCTGAAGGCCCCGAAGGGCACGAAGCTCGTGTCCGCGACGGTCAAGGTCAACAACCGCACCAAGGCGCGCCTGAAGGGCAAGAAGGTCCGCAAGCCGGTCCAGCTGCGCGGCCTCGGCGCCAAGCCCGCGAAGATCACGGTGTCGGTGAAGGCGAGCAACCGCCGCACCTACACCGCCACGCGCACGTACGCCGGCTGCAGGTAGGCCGAACCGTCCGGACCGCCGCGTAGCGTTGCGACGGACTGGCACGGCCTTTCCGAAGGAGCGCGGATGCTGGATCTCGACGACCGCCTGGACGAGCTGAAGCAGCTCGGCCTCTACCGCCGCACCCGCATGGTGAGCGGCCCTCAGGGCCCGCGGGTGGTGCTGGACGGGCGGCCGGTTCTCGTGTTGTGCTCAGGCAACAGCCTGGGCCTCGCCGACCACCCGCGGGTGCGCGAGGCGGCGGCGGACGCCGCGATGCGGTGGGGCGTCGGCGCCGGCGCGCCGCGCATCGGCGCGGGCACCATGACCCTGCACCGGCGGCTCGAGGAGCGCCTCGCGCGCTTCGTCGGCGCCGACGCGACGGTGCTCTTCGGCTCGGGCTCGCTCGCCAACACGGGCGTCATCCCCGCGCTCGCCCGCAAGGGCGAGGTCGTGTTCCACGACGAGCTCGCGCACCCCTCGATCGTCGACGGCTGCCGGCTCGCCGGCGCCGACACCTTCGCGTACCGGCACGTCGATCCCGAGCACCTCGCCTGGGGCCTCGCGCAGTCCGACGGCCGCGCCGCCCTCGTGGCGACCGACGGCGTGTTCGCCCTCGACGGCGACGTCGCGCCGCTCCAGGAGATCGTCGAGATCGCGCGCCACCACGACGTCCGCGTGCTGGTCGACGAGGCGCAGTCGCTGGGCGCCGTCGGCCCCGGTGGCCGCGGCGCGGTGGCCGAGGCCGGGCTCGAGGACGAGATCGACGTCATCACCGGCTCGCTGGGCAAGGCGCTCGGGTCCTACGGCGGCTTCGCCTGCTGCGACCACGTGACCGCGCGCTACCTCGTCAACAGCGCCCGTACGCTGCTGCACTCGACGGCCCCGCCGCCGGTGGCCGTGGCGGCGGCGATGGCGTCGCTCGTGCTGCTCGAGGAGGAGCCGCGGCGCGTCGAGCGGCTCGTCTCCAACGCCGAGGGCTTCCGCGACGCGCTGGCCCGCGAGGGCTTCGAGGTCGCGGGCGCGAGCACGCACATCGTGCCGCTGCTGGTGGGCGAGACCGAGCCGGCGGCGGAGATCGTCGAGTACGCGCTCGACCAGGGCGTGTTCGTCGAGGCGGTGCTGCCGCCGAGCGTGTCCGACGGCGCGGCGCGGCTGCGGCTGTCGGTCATGGCCTCGCACACCCGCGCCGAGCTGCGCGGCGCGGCCCACGTGCTCGCCCGCGCGGCGCTGCGGGCCGGCGTGCGGCCGGGCGCCGGCGGCCCGGTGGCGCTGGCTCAGGTCGAAGACCTGCCGCGCGCCGCGTAGGCGACGCGCTACTCCTTGCCGCCCGCGGCCTCCTGCACGATCGAGCTGTCGATGAGCCACTCGACGGGCGCGTGGTCGTCGGTGTAGACCTCGCCGCCCTCGAGCTTCGGGGCCAGCCGGGTCGCGGTGTTGAGCGCGATCGGCCGCAGGTCGGCGGGCAGCGTCTCCGCCGCGGCGCGCAGGTTGTCCGCGGTCGGCTCCTCCTCGGAGGCGACCAGAAGCGTGTTGACGTCCTCCAGCGGGTCGCGCGCGACGAAGGGGAAGACCTCGCTCAGGGTCGCCGAGAGGACCTTCTCCAGCTCGTCGGAGCCCTCGGGGTGGCCGACGTTGACCACGAGCACGCCACCGGGGTTCAGGCGGTCGCGCGCGAGCTCGAAGAACTCGACGGTCGTGAGGTAGAAGGGGATGTAGGGCTGGCGGTAGGCGTCGGCGAAGATCGCGTCGTAGCGCGCTTCGGTCCGGCGCAGGAACGGGCGCGCGTCCTCCGTGTAGAGGTTGAGCTGCGGCCGGTCCTCCAGGCCGAAGTACTCCTTGCCGATGTCGTGCAGCTCGCCGTCGATCTCGACGCCGTCGATCACCGTGTCCGGGAAGTACTCCGCATAGGCGCGCGCGGTGGTGCCGGCGCCGTTGCCGAGGATGGCGATGCGGCCCGCCGGCTCGTCGCGGACCGCGAACGGCTCGATCAGGTAGCCGTCCCACACGTTGCCGGTGAGCACGGAGTCGGGCCGGTAGATCGAGTGCACGGCAAGGCCCTCGTTGAGCTCCAGGTGCCGCTCGCCGTCGGGCTGCTCGACCACGCGGGCGTACTGGTACTCGGTGTCGGCCTCGTGGATCACCACGCCGTCGTCCGCGCCCTTCACCGTGCCGACCGGGACGAAGAGGACCGCGGCGATCAACGCCGGGACCACCATCCACCGGCGGCGCAGCCCGAGCGAGGAGACGATCGCGGTGATCAGCGCGAACGTGAGGAACGTGCGCTGCGTCCCGACGAGCGGGATGAGCAGCAGCGAGGCGGCGAACGTGCCGCACAGCGAGCCGACGGTCGAGATCGCGTACATGCGCCCGGCCTGCTCGCCGGTCTCCTCGACCGTGTGCAGCTTGAGCCGGATCGCCCAAGGTGAGACGGCGCCCATCATCAGCACCGGCACGGCGACGAGGACGAGGACGCCGAACAGCGAGCCGGCGAAGGCGCCGATCGAGTAGGAGTCGAAGGCCTCGACGCTGAGCGAGAGGAACGGGTCGGCCACGAACGGGATGCCCGCGAAGAGCACCGAAGCGGCCAGCACCGTCGCGCACAGGGCGGGCAGCGTGGGGTGGCGGTCGGCCATCCGGCCGCCGAACCAGTAGCCGATCGACAGCGCCACGAGGACGATGGCGATCGTGTTCGCCCACACGATCGTCGACGCGCCGAAGAACGGCGCCATCAGGCGCGCGGCGGCGATCTCGGCGCCCAGCGTGGCGATGCCGACGGAGAAGACGAGGAGCTCGAGCGGGGGCAGCGCCCGGCGGGCCGCCCGGGAGGCGGCGGTGGGCGCTGCGGTCGCTGGCTCGGCGGCGGAGATCGCCTAGTCCTCGTAGGGCTCGAAGTCGGCCTTGCGGGCGCCGCAGACCGGGCAGAACCAGTCCGTCGGGATGTCGTCGAACGCCGTTCCGGGCGGGATGCCCCCGTCGGGGTCGCCCTCGTCAGGATCGTAGATGAACCCGCAGGACTGGCAGATCCACTTCTGGACAGTGCTCGTTGTCATGGGCCCAGAGGGTACCTTTGACGCCGTGGAGGTCGACCGTCCCGCTCCCGGGGAGGAGCTCAACACAGGGCCGGCGAGCCGACCGAGGCAGGCCGCGACGGTGATCGTGATGCGCGGCGGCGCGGCGGCGCTCGAGGTGCTGCTGGTCCGCCGCAACCCCGCCGCCCGCTTCATGGGCGGCGCCTGGGTGTTCCCGGGCGGCGCCGTCGACGCCGGCGAGGACCACCGCGTCGCGGGCGTCCGCGAGGTGCTCGAGGAGGCGTCGGTCTCGCTGCCCGACCCGAACGCGCTGGTGCGCTTCTCGCGCTGGATCACCCCGGCGCAGGTGCGGATCCGCTTCGACACGCACTTCTACCTCGCCGCCGCGCCGGCGGACGCCGATCCGCGCCCGGACGGCGGCGAGACCGTCGACCTCGGCTGGTTCGCGCCGCAGGCGGCGCTCGAGGCCCACGTCAAGGACGAGATCCAGCTCGTGTTCCCGACCATCAAGACGCTCGAGCAGCTCGTGCGCTTCGGCTCCGCCGACGAGCTGCTCGCGTGGGCCGACGGCCGCGAGGTCGTGCCGATCGAGCCGCAGGTCGTGCTCGAGGGCGAGGTCGCCCGCGTCGTGCTCCCGGGAGAGCCCGGCTATCGCGACTGAGCCTGAGTCCCTGACCGTCGCGGTCACCGGGCCGACGGGGGACATCGGGCGGGCGTTCCTGCGGGCCTGCGACCGCTCGCGCGACGTCGGGCGGGTGCTCGGCATGGCTCGGCGGCCGTTCGATCCGGCTGAGCTGGGGCTGCGCAAGACCGAGTACCGCCGGGGCGACGTGCTCGACCGCTCCGCGGTCGACGAGCTGGTGGCGTCGGCCGACGTGGTGGTGCACCTGGCGTTCATCATCATGGGCGGCCGCGACGAGACGCGGCGCGTGAACCTCGAGGGCTCGCGAACCGTGTTCGAGGCGGCCGCGGGCGCACCGCGGCCGCGGCGGCTCGTCTACACGTCGTCGGTCGCCGCGTACGGCTTCCACGACGACAACCCGCAGCCGCTGACCGAGGACGTCCCCGCTCGCGGCAGCGAGTCGCACTACTACTCCGCGCAGAAGGCCGAGCTGGAGGAGACGCTCTTCGAGACCGTCGCCGGCTCGCGGCTGGACACCTACGTCCTGCGGCCGTGCATCGTCGCCGGGCCGGACGCGCTGGCGATGCTCGAGGCGATCCCGTGGCCGATCCGCAAGGCGCCGGTGACCGTGCTGCCCGATCCGGGGACGCGGTTCCAGCTCGTGCACCACGACGACGTCGCCTCGGCGCTGGTGGCCGCGGTGCGCGGGGTGGGCGAGCCGGGCGTGTACAACCTGGCCGGGCCGGGCGAGCTGACGGCCCGCGCCCTCGGCCGCGAGCTCGGGTGGAAGACGGTCCCCGTCCCGCGCGCGACCGTCTCGCTGGCGGCGCTCGGCGCCGGGCTGCCGCTCGTGCCGGCCAAGGCCGAATGGCTCAACGCGTTCCGGGTCCCGGTGCTCATGAGCGCCGCCAAGGCGCGCAGGGAGCTGCGCTGGAGACCGCGCCACGACGCGGATTCCACGCTCGCGGCGACGGTCGCCGCCGCCCGCGAGCGCGGCCTCATCTAAGGGGGTCTGTCCCCCCTTTTGGCCGCTGGGACCAGGGGTTCCCCTGATGCGGGGACCGCTCCGCCGGGGCGAGACTGCACGAACTCTCCTCCTCCCTTCCTCCCCGGAGCCTTGATGACCATCCAACGCTGGACCCTGGTCGTGGTGTGTGCGGCCACCGCCATGCTCATGCTCGACATCGCCGTCGTGAACACGGCGCTCTCCCGCATCGCCGAGGACCTCGACACGGGCCTGAGCGGCCTGCAGTGGGTCGTCGACGCCTATACCCTCGCCCTGGCCAGCGTCGTGCTGACCGCCGGCGCGCTCGCCGACCGCCTCGGGCGCCGGCGGCTGTTCACGATCGGCCTGTCCGTCTTCACGCTCGCTTCAGTCGCCTGCGGCCTGTCGCAGGACATCGTGATGCTCAACGCGTCGCGCGCCGTGCAGGGCATCGGCGCGGCGATCATGTTCGCCGTCTCGCTCGCGCTGCTGGCGCACGCCTTCCCGGGCGCCCGGGAGCGTGCGGGCGCGCTGGCCGCGTACGGCGCCGCCATCGGCGCCTCGTTCGCCGTCGGCCCGCTCGTCGGCGGCCTGCTCACCAGCGGCCTCGACTGGCAGTGGATCTTCCTCGTGAACGTGCCGATCGGGCTCCTCTGCCTGTGGATCACGCGCTCGTACGTCGAGGAGTCGCGCGATCCGAACGCCCACGGGATCGACTGGGCCGGCCAGGTCACGCTCACCGCCGGGCTGTTCCTGCTCGTGCTGGCGCTCCTGCGCGGCAACGAGGACGGCTGGGGCTCGACGATCATCGTCGCCGAGCTGGCCGGCGCGGCTGCGGCGCTCCTGGCCTTCGTGGCCGTCGAGCTCAAGGTGCGCGAGCCGATGCTGCCGATGCGGCTGTTCCGCGACGCCACGTTCTCGGGCGCGCAGATCGCCGCCTTCGCGATCTCCTCGTCGTTCTTCGCGCTGTTCCTCTACGTCACGCTCTACCTGCAGCAGATCCTCGGCCTGTCGGCGATCGAGGCCGGCCTCGTGTACCTGCCGGGCACGATCGTGATGCTCCTCGTCTCGGCCGCCACCGCGCAGCTCGGCGACAAGGTGCCGGCGCGGACGATGATCTCCGGCGGGCTCGCGCTCGTGGCCGTCGGCCTCGGCCTGTTCACGCTGGCCGGGACGACGTCGTCCTGGACGATCCTCATGCCGGGCCTCCTGCTGGCCTGCGTGGGCACCGGGCTCTTCAACCCGGCGCTCTCCAATGTCGCGCTCGGCGCGGTCCCGGCCGACCAGAGCGGCCTCGCCGCGGGCGTCAACGACACCGCCCGCCAGGCGGGCATCGCGGTCGGCGTCGCCGCCCTCGGCGCGCTGATCCCGGCCGAGGCCGCGCTCGGCGGCGGGTCGGCGGCCTCGTACGTGGCCGGCATGCATGACGCGCTGTGGGTCGGCGCCGTCCTCGCCGCGGCCGGCGCGGTCGCCTCGGCGATCCTCATCTCCAAGCGGTTCGGCGCGGCGGCGCACGCCGAGGAGCACGCGCTCCCGGCCGGCGTCGTCCCCGAGGCCGCCTAGAGCGTCACGTCACCTCGCTCGCGATCAGCTCCCCGATCGCGAGCGAGGCCGTGGCGGCCGGCGACGGCGCGTTGAGCACGTGCAGCGCGCGGCCGGTGCGGGCCAGCTTGAAGTCGTCGACCAGGGCCCCGTCCCGTCCGAGCGCCTGCGCGCGGATGCCGGCGGGGCCCGATCGCACGTCCGCGGGCACGAGCTCGGGGACGAAGCGCGCGGCGTCGCGGACGAGCAGGCGGCGGCTTACCGCGTGCCCGAGCTCGGTGAGTCCGGTCCGCCACCAGCGGCGCACGAGCCGCCGGGTGCCGGGCCACCGGAGCGTGTCCTCGAGGTCCTTCCGGCGCACGGTGCGCAGCCGGTACGCGTCGCGGGCGGGCGCGAGCAGCGCGGTCGGGCCGATCAGCACGTCGCCGCCGATCGTGCGCGAGAGGTGCACGCCGAGGAACGGCAGCGAGGGATCGGGCACCGGGTAGATCTGGCCGCGCACGAGGTGCTCGCGCTCCGGCCGCAGGCGGAGGTAGGCGCCGCGGAACGGCACGATGCGCACGTCCGGCCGCGCGCCGGACGCCACCGCCAGGCGATCCGACCAGGCGCCGGCGCACGCCACCGCGTGGCGCGCGCTCACGCCGCCGCCGACGACCTCGACGTAGTCCTCGCGCTCCACCAGCGCCTCGACGTTCACGCCGGTGTGGATCTCGCCGCCGTGCGCGCGGATGTCGCCGGCGTAGGCCTCGGCGACGAGGCCGAAGTCGACCATCCCCGTGTTGGGCGAGTGGAGCGCGGCGAGCCCGGTGGCGGCCGGCTCGACGCCCGCGATCTCGTCCGGGCCGAGCCGCACGAGGCCGGGCACGCCGTTGGCGCGCCCGCGCCGCTCGAGCTCGTCGAGCCGCTCGAGGTCCTCCGGCCGCACCGCCACGACGAGCTTGCCGCAGCGCTCGGCCGCGATCCCCTTCTCCGCGCAGTACTCGTACAGCGCGGCCGCGCCCTCCACGCACAGGCGCGCCTTCAGCGAGCCGGGCACGTAGTAGATGCCGGCGTGGATGACGCCGCTGTTGTGGCTCGTCTGGTGGCCGCCGAGCCGCTCGTCGCGCTCGAGCACGACCACGCGCATGCCGCGCAGGGCGAGCGCGCGGGCGGCGGCGAGGCCGACGATCCCTCCGCCGGCGATGGCGACGTCGTGCACTAGCTCAGGAGGTCCAACGCGGCGCCGACGACGGACTCGGCGTCGATCTGGTGATGCTCGTACAGCTCCGCGATGTCGCCCGACTGGCCGAAGCGCTGCACGCCGAGGCAGGTCATCCGCACGCCGTGGATCGCGGCGAGGAAGCTCAGCGTGTGCGGGTGGCCGTCGAGCACGGAGACGATCGGCCGCGGCTCGGGGAACAGCTCGCCGAGGATCGCCGGATCGCCGTCGGCGAGCCCCGCGCGGGCCTGGAACGCGCGGAAGAGCAGGTCGGCGCTCGTGATGCAGACCACCTCGGCGTCGAGCTCCTCGGCGGCGGCCATGGCCTCGGGGACGAGCGCGCCCATGACCGCGATCGTCACGCGTGACCCGGCGCGCAGCCGGTAGCCGCCGGCCAGCACGTGCTCGCGGGGCGGCGAGCCGCCCAGCTCCTGGTCGACCGGCCGCGTCGAGAGCCGGAAGTACGCGGAGCTGCCGTCCGGGCGGCCGAGCTGCGAGAGCGCATGCAGGAAGGTCCACTCGAAGTCGCGCCCGAAGGCCGGCTCCCAGGCGACGCAGCCCGGCTGCTCGATCCCGATCGAGGGGGTGACCACGGACTGGTGCGCGCCGCCCTCGGGGCCGAGCGTGACGCCCGAGGGCGTGCCCACGAGGATCGACTGCCCGCCCGCGTAGATGCCGAACGACCACGGCTCGAGCGCGCGGGCGAGGAACGGGTCGTAGATGGTCCCGACGGGCAGCAGCGGCTGGCCGTCGCGCGACCACGTCGCGCCCAGCTCGCCGAGCAGGCCGACGAGGTTGACCTCGGCGATCCCCAGCTCGATGTGCTGCCCGTGGTCGCTCTCCCGCCAGCGCACGAGCGTGTCGGTGTCGTCGGCGAACCAGTCGATGCGGTCGCCGACGTTCCAGATGCCGGCCTTGTTGATCCAGCCGCCGAGGTTGGTCGACGTGCCGACGTCGGGCGAGACGGTCACCACGCGCGCGGCGACGTCGGGCGCCTCGCGCTCGAGGTCGACCCAGAAGCGCCCGAACGCCTGCTGCGTGGACTCGCGGCCCCGGTGCTCGCGACCGAGGGTGACGGGGACGCGCGGCGGCTCGGCGGCGGCCGGCGGCTCGCGGCGCAGCCGCGCCCCGGCCTC
Source organism: uncultured Solirubrobacteraceae bacterium (assembly GCA_963720415.1). Lineage (GTDB taxonomy): Bacteria > Actinomycetota > Thermoleophilia > Solirubrobacterales > Solirubrobacteraceae > DASSUW01. The sequence continues at coordinate 303,023 of CAVRFQ010000001.1, forward strand.
CGCGCACAGCGCGCCCTCGGGCGAGTCGTCGTCGAAGCCCGCCCAGGGGTCCTCGGGATCGGTGCCGAGCACGCCGGCCAGCTCGGCGAACTGCTCGTGCGAGAGCAGCGCCGAGTGGTTCGCCGGATGCCCCTCGGTGGGCAGCCGCCAGCCCTTGATCGTGTAGGCGAAGACCACGCTCGGGCGGTCGCGCACCGCGTCGGCCTTCCGGAAGCCCGCGATCAGCGCGCCGAGATCGTGCCCGCCGAGGTCGCGGAACGAGGCGAGCAGCTCGTCGTCGTCGCCCGGCAGGATGCCGACGTCGAGCCGGCGGCGCAGCTCGCCGGCGTCGGCGCGCATGAGCCGCTGGTACTCCTCGTTGGGCATCGCGTCGATGCGGGCGCGCAGCTCGGGCAGCCGCCCCAGGCGCGGGCCGTACTTGACCATCTCCACGTGCCAGCCGGCCGCCTCGAACATCCCGGCCAGGCGGCCGGCGGCGATGTCCGGCACCACGCGGTCGAGCGACTGGCGGTTGAGGTCGACGACCCACATGACCTCGCCGAGCTTGGCCACCATCGGGTCGGCGATCGCCTCCCAGATGGCGCCCTCGTCGAGCTCGGCGTCACCGATCAGGGCGATCTGGCGGCCGCCGACCGGCACGTCGAAGTGGCCGGCCACGTAGCGGTGCGCGAGCGCGCCCCAGACGGGCGCGGTGGCCCCGATCCCCACCGACCCGGTCGAGTAGTCGACCGGGTCGGGGTCCTTCGTCCTCGACGGATACGACTGCAGGCCGCCGAACTGGCGCAGCGTCGTCAGGTACTCGCGGTCGAGCCGCCCCAGCAGGTAGTTGATCGCGTGCAGGACGGGTGACGCGTGCGGCTTGACGCTGACGCGATCAGGGGCCTCCAGGACGGCGAACCAGAGCGCGGTCATCATCGACACCATCGAGGCGCTCGATGCCTGGTGGCCGCCGACCTTCACGCCCGAGGCGTTGGGCCGCACGCGGTTGGCGTGATGCACGATCGCCGTGGCCAGCCACAGCACGCGCTGCTGGACGCGGTCGAGGACCTCGAGGTCGAGCTGTGGCTGGGTCGGCGCTACGGCGATTGGGACAGTATGCGGCTTTCTCGCACTCGCAAGCTCGCACGAGCGCCTCAGTCACCTACCAGTAATGCCTTCGTCCCCCCACCGCGCGGCCCATGGCTCCGAGGATCCAGAAGATGGCGCCGACGATGATCAGGATCACGCCGATCGTGTACAGGATCCCGATGTTCAGGATCACGCCGAGCAACAGCAGGATGAGTCCGACGAGAATCACGAGTCCCCCTCGCGTGGTTGACGGGAGCACTCTTCCCCGTTCGCGCCCGCTCCTAGACCTGGGCGCCTCGTAGCGCCGGCAGCACGTCGCTCCCGATCACCTCGATCGCCCGCGCCGCGTTGTCCCCGGAGTTGTTCTGGAGCGTGAGGATCGTGCCGCCGAGGCGCTCGAGCTCGCGGAGCTGGTCGGCGAGCGCCGCCGGGTCCGAGCCGGAGACGATGTTCGCGGCGAACTCCTCGTCGCTCACCTCCCGCTCGCCGTGCTCGTACATCTCCCGCGGGATGTGCCAGTCGTCGGTGTAGTGGTCGGGTGGCTGGGCGCCCTTCCACTTGCGGGCCTGCTCGAGCGCCGCGCCGTCGTCCTCCGCCCACGAGACGAGCGCCTGGAAGACGATCTCGCCGTCGCCCTCGTGGCCGGCCTTGCGGCGCGCCTCGCGGTAGGCGTCGATCACCTCGGGCGTCGACTCGGGGTCGGGGAGCGTCCACAGGCCGTCGCCGTGGCGGCCGGCGACCTCGGCGGCCTGCGGGCCGAAGGCCGAGACCCAGATCGGCGGCCGCCGGTCGGCGATCGAGTGCAGCTTGCAGTCCTGGAGCCGGAAGTGCTCGCCCTCCTCGGTGATCGTCTCGCCGTCCCACAGGCGGCGGATGAGGCCGAGGGCCTCGTCGAGCCGGGAGATCTGGCCCGCGGGCGACGGCCAGTCGTCGCCGACCGGGACCTCGTTGAGCGCCTCGCCGGAGCCGATCCCGAGGAACGGGCGGCCCGGGAAGAGCAGCTCGAACGTCATCCACGCCTGCGCGATCAGCGCCGGGTGATAGCGCGCGCCCGGCGCCGTGACGCCGGTCCCGAGCGGGATCCTCTCGGTGGCCTGGCCCGCGGCGCCGAGCCACACCCACGCGTGGCCCGACTCGCCCGGCTCCCACCAGGGCTGGATGTGGTCGGAGGCGGAGAGGCCGTCGAAGCCCGCCCGCTCGGCGGCGACGGCCTGGCGGAGCAGATCGTCCGGCGAGAACTCCTCGTGCGAGGCGCCGTAGAAGTATCGGGTCATGGTCGCGGGCCTACCCGGCCCGCGACGCCCTACAAGCTCCAGTCCGGGAACGCGGCGCGCCGGACCAGCACCGTGGGCTTGCCGCCGCTGTACGGCAGCGTCACCACGTTGTGCGGCGAGGTCGGATCCGGCCCGCCGGTGTGGGCGAGCACGGTGCGGCCGTCGGCGGTGAGGTCGAAGCCCACGATGCCCTGCTCGAAGTCCGAGCTGAGCGCCTTCGCCGAGCCGGTCCGCGGGTTCACGCGGAAGCCGACCCCGGTGTCCTGCCCGACGAACCCGGCCAGCAGGCGCGAGCCGCTCGACGAGAGCTCGAGCGGGATGAGGCCGCTCATCAGGCTCGGGATGCGCAGCTTCGTGATCCGCCGCAGGCTGCCGCCGTCGGGCTGGATCTCGAACAGGTTGTACGACGGCGCGTCGCCCTCGCGGGCGGTCATGCGGTCGTGGATGATGCCGGAGGCGCCCCAGAGCGGGTTGAGGGAGCGGCGGTCGCGCGTGATGCGCTGCCGCGTCCCGTCGGCGAGCTCGAACGAGTACAGGTCGGAGGGCGCGTCGGCGGCATCGCTGCGCCCGGCCGTCCCGAACACGACCGACTTCGAGTCCGGCGAGAAGGAGAACCCGCGGATCACGCCCGAGGCCGCCTTGACCTCGTCGCGCTCGCGGATGTCGTAGACGAACAGGCGGCGGCTGAGCACGAGCCCGAGCGACTTCGAGTCAGGCGAGAAATGCAGCTCGCCGACCTGCGACGTGCGCGCGACCACGCGCGCCTTGCGGCTGCGGTCCGCGAGCCGGAGCATCACCTGCTGGGTGTCGCCGCCCTGGATCCATGCGACCCAGCGCCCATCGGGCGACACCTCCGGGAAGTAGCCCGGCCCCAGCTTGTGGCCGTTCGAGCCGTCGTCGTCGGCCACCCAGACCCGCGGGTCCGGGCTGCCCGGTTGCTTGACGTAGACCAGCGTCGCCTCCGCGGGCGCGGTCACCAGCAGCGCCAGCGCCGCTCCGAGCAGGGTCGTGATCGTCCGTCTCGCCACCGATGGTCCCTCCTTCTTCGCCCCGTCCTCCCCGGGGTAGAACCGGCGATGGTACCCCGAGTTGCGGCGCGCGTTCAGTCGTCGCTCGGCCGGCGCCGCGCGCGCTTGATCTCGCCGCGCCGCTTCTTGGCGTCCACGCGCCGGCGCTTGGAGGCCTTCGTCGGCCTCGTGGCGGTCCGCGGGCGGTGCACCTCGAGCGCGTGGGCGAGGCGCTCGGACAGCCGCTGGAGCGCGATCTCGCGGTTGCGCATCTGCGACCGCGTGTCCTGCGCCGACGCGGTCACGCGCCGCCCGAGCCGCGCGCTGATCCGGGCCTTCTGCACGTCGCTCAGGGCGCCCGACGCGTACACGTCGAAGACCGCCTCCACGCGTGAGGCGGTCACGTTCGCGTGCTGGCCGCCCGGACCGGACGAGCGGCTCGTCCGCAGCTCGATCTCGGCCATCGGCAGGATCAGCCCGGGTCGGATCGGGAGCCCGTCGTTCACCACACGAAGATTGGCAGCAACTCCCGGCCGATCGAGGAGTTAGAGTGGCGGAGAGCGATCCGTGGAAGCCTCAGCAGTACACGCACCCGCAGGCCTGGCTCGACTGCCGCTCGGGTCGCCGCTGCTCCGCCTCCGCTCGGACGACCAGCTGCTCGCGCTCTTCCGGGCCGGCAACGAGGACGCGTTCGGCGTCATCCACGACCGCTACCGCCAGCGCCTGTTCGCCTATGTGCGCCAGATGCTGTTCGCCGCCCCGCGGCAGGACGCCGAGGACGTGCTGCAGGACGTGTTCGTGCGCGCCTACGGCGCCCTGCGCGTCGACGACCGCGCCGTCCACCTGCGGGCCTGGCTCTACCGCGTGGCCCACAACCGCTGCATCGACCACCTGCGCCGCCCGGTCCCCCCGGCCGCCGACGTGTTCGAGATGTCCCGCAAGCCGCTCCACGACCCGATCGAGGAGGCGCAGCGGCGCGAGGACCTGGCCCAGCTGGTGCAGGACGTCGGGCGGCTGCCCGAGCAACAGCGCTCGGCGCTGCTCATGCGCGAGATCGACGGCATGTCGTACGCCGACCTGGCCGGCGCGCTCGACGTCACGGTCCCGGCCATCAAGTCGCTGCTCGTGCGGGCGCGGATCGGGCTCGTCGAGGCCGCCGACGCGCGGGACGCCGACTGCGCCGAGATCCGCGCGGACCTCACCGGCTCGTACGACCGCGGAGTGAAGGCCTCGGCGCGGGCGCGCAAGCACCTGCGCTCGTGCGACGGGTGTCGCGAGTACCGCGTGGCGCTGCGGAGCATGCGGCGGTCCTTCGCCGCGCTCAACCCGCTCGGCGCCGGGCCGATCGCCATGGCCGGCGCGAAGCTGCTGGGCCTCGGCGGCGCGGGCGGCGGCGCGGCCGCGGGCGGCTCGGCGGCCGCCGGCGGCGGAGCGGCGGCCGCGGGTGGCGTCGCCGCGTGCAAGGTGGCCGCGGTGGTGTGCACTGCCGCGCTCGCCACCGGCGGCGCGGTCGAGGTCCGCCACCTGACGCGCGAGAGCCGCGACGCGCCGGCCCAGGCGGCGGCGAAGGTCGCCCCGCCGGCCGTGCAGGCGCCGGCTCGCGCCTTCGACGCGCCGCCCGTCGCGGCCTACGTGCCGGCCGCGGTGCCCGAGCGCCGCGCCGAGCGGTCCGCGGACAAGCGCAAGCCGAAGCGCGTCGCCAAGCCCGAGGCGCCCGCCGCGGTGCCGCCGGTCGCCCCCGCCGAGACCGGCGGAGCGGCCGAGCCGAACCTCTCCGGCGGCAGCCAGGCGCCCCCGGCGGTCGGCGAGGAGCCGGCCGCGCACGCCCCGCCGGCGTCCGAGCCCGCCGCGCCGGCCGCGCCCGAGGCGCCGCCGGCCGCGCCCGCGGAGCCCGTGGGCGAGGCGCCGCCGCCCGATCCGGGCGCCGGCACGCCGCCGACCGAGCACTGACGAGCGCCACCGTCCCGCGCGGTAGGCTCGTGGCCATCTCCGAGCACCTCGAACCGCTCGTCCACGAGGCGCTGCTCGTTCGTCGCGGCAGGCGGTCCGGCCTCTCCACGATCGTCGCCGTGCACTCGACGGCCCGCGGCCCCTCCCTCGGCGGCTGCCGGATGTGGACCTACGACGACACGCGCGACGCCGTGCGCGACGCGCTGCGCCTCTCGCGCGCGATGACCTCCAAGTCCGCCGTCGCCGGCCTCCCGCTGGGCGGCGGCAAGGGCGTGATCATGCTGCCCGCCGGATCGTCCCCGCCCGACGGCGACGAGCGCCGCGCCGTGCTGCTCGACTTCGCCGACACCGTGCAGACGCTCGACGGCGCGTACCTCACCGCCGAGGACGTCGGCACGTCCGAGCCGGACATGGAGACGATCGCCGAGCTGACGCCGCACGTCACCGGCCTGGCGACCTCGCGCGGCGGCTCCGGCGACCCGAGCCCGTGGACGGCGCTCGGCGTCGAGGCCGCGATCCGCGTGGCCTGCGAGCGCGTGTTCGGCAGCCCCTCGGTCGAGGGTCGCCGCGTGGCGATCGTCGGCGTGGGCAGCGTCGGCGGCCGGCTCGCCGAGCTGCTCGCCGAGGGCGGCGCCGAGCTCGTCCTGGCCGACATCGTGGAGCGCCGCCGCGACCTCGCCGGCCGGCTCGGAGCGGAGTGGACCGACCCCGCCTCGGCGCTCACCGCCGAGGTCGACGTGGTCGCTCCGTGCGCGCTCGGAGGCGTCCTGAACGACGACACCGTCCCGCTGCTGCGGGCGCGCGCGATCGCCGGGGCGGCCAACAACCAGCTCGCGCACGAGGGGATCGGCGAGCAGCTCGCCGACCGCGGGATCCTGTGGGTTCCCGACTTCGTGGCCAACGCGGGCGGGGTGGTCAACATCGCGGTCGAGCTCGAGGGCCAGGGCTACGACGAGGCGCGCGCCGAGACCCGGGTGCGGGCGATCGGCGACACCGTGCGCACGGTGCTCGACCACGCCGAGGCGACCGGCTCGACGCCGCTGGCCGCGGCGAACGAGATCGCGCGGCGGCGGGTCGAGGAAGCGGCTTCGGCCGCCGCCTAGGCCCGACCCTCGTCGCGCAGCTTCTCCATGTGCGCCCGCAGCGTGACGGCCGCGAACGGCCGCAGCTCGGCGGGCGCGTCGTCCCACACCGCGTCGAGCAGCTCGGGCTCCGACCGCAGCCCGGACTCGAGCGCCGCGAGGAGCCGCCGCTCGCGGTCGAGCCGGTGCGCCACGTAGCCGTCGAGCTTCGCGGACGCGTCCCATATCGGCGGCCCGTGGCCCGGGCAGAGCACGGCGAGGTCGAGGTCGCGCAGGCGCCGCAGCCCTTCGAGGTACCGGGTCAGCTGCCCGGCGACGAAGACGCTGCCCTCGCCGAGCACCGCGTCGCCCGTGAACGCGACGCGGCCGGCCACGTACGCGACGTGGTCGTCGGCGTGGCCGGGCAGCGCGAGCGCGCGCAGGGGCCCGAAGACCTCGCCGTCGCGCGGGGCGTGCACCACCGGGACGTCGCCGACCAGCGCGCGCAGGGCGTCGACGCCCTCCGCGTGGTCGCCATGGTCATGCGTCAGGGCGATCCCCTCGACGTGCCCGGCCGCGGCGGCCACCGCCTCCTGGTGCTCCGAGAGCAGCGGTCCCGGATCGACGATCCAGCCGCCGGTGATCCACGTGTTCGTGCCGCTCAGCGTCATCGGCCCCGGGTTGTCCGCCCGGACGAGCTTCACGCCGAGCGCGGCGAGGTCGCCGCTCAACGCGGCACGAGGCGGAAGACCGGGCCGCCCAGCGAGGCGACGTACGCGCGGCGCCGGCCGTCCTCGCCGAACGAGGAGATCTGGTCGACCTGCAGGCGCGTCTGGCGCACGCTGCGGGCCTTGCCGCCGCTCAGCCGCGCGGACTCCACGCGACCGCGGCAGAGGTCGCCGAAGATGTAGCGCCCGCGCAGCGCCGACAGCGTCGGGTCGCGGACGACGATCCCGCCGGTGATCGAGCAGTTGCCGTCCGAGTGGAAGCGCTGGATGACGGGCGGCAGGTGGCCGGGCGCGCTCTCGCCCGGCGAGTAGCGCCGGCGGCCCTCCCACACGCGCCAGCCGAGGTTGGCGCCCGCGCGCCGCACGATCGTGACCTCCTCGACCTCGCCCTGGCCGACGTCGGCCACCACCATGTCGCCGCCCGGCGCGAAGGAGAAGCGCCACGGGTTGCGCACGCCGTAGGCGTAGATCTCGGGCCGCGCGCCGCTCCGGCCGACGAACGGGTTCGACGACGGCACGCGGTACGGCCGCGAGCCGTCGCGCCGCGGGTCGATGCGGATGATCTTCCCGAGCAGCGTCCCGGTGTCCTGGCCGTTGCCCCGGGCGCCGTGCTGGTCGCCGCCCCCGCCGCCGTCGCCGAGGCCCGCGTAGAGCAGGCCGTCGGGCCCGAACAGCACGAGGCCGCCGTTGTGGTTCGAGGCCGGGTGCGTGACGGAGAGCACGCGGCGCGCCGAGCCATGATCGGCGCGGTTGGCGCTCGCCCGGCGGTACTCGACGATGCGGATGTCGCCGTTCGTGGCCGTGTAGTAGACGTAGAACCGCCCGCTCGACCGGTAGTCGGGCGCGAAGGCGAGGGACAGCAGGCCGCGCTCGCCGCCGTCGGCGATGCGCCCGGAGACGTCGAGGAACGGCCGCGACAGCGTCTTCCCGCCGCGCACGATCCGCACGGTGCCGCCCTGCTCGACCACGAACAGGCGGTTGCGGTCGCCGGGCGGGGCGGTCACGTACACCGGAGCGTCGAAGGAGCCGATCCGCTGGAGGCGCAGGCCGGGCTTGGCCGCCCGGGCCACCGGGGCGCCTTCAGTGGCCGCGGGTGTCGCCGAGGGGCGAGCCGTGGCGCGATCGCCACTGCTCCCACATCCCAGCGTCAGAGCCACCGCCGCTGCTATCAGCACGCGAGCGCGCCGCACCAACAGGAGGATGACAGGCGCGGCGCGCACGCCCGCCGGTCGCCGGCGCCGCGCCTGTCGTGCTCCCCTCCCCTCCCGCCACCGTCACGTCCTCCAACGCACCGGAAGCCGGGAACTTGCGCTTAACGCCTGACGAGCCGCTCGAAGAGGTGATCGAGCTCGGCGGCCGCGTCACCCGTCATGCCCGTGTGCACCGGCGAGGCCTGCACGATCGTGCTCGCCGGCGCGGTCAGCCAGTGGAAGCGCTCCGACGGCGGCAGGGCGGCGATCGCGCCGCCCTCCGGGTCGCCGGCCGCCACGAGCTCCAGGACGCGCAGGTGCGCGCGGACCTCCTCGGGGTCGCACTCCGGCGCCATGGCGTTGAGCGCGACCTCGTCGACCTCGGTGCGCACGCCGAGGAACCGCAGCCGGCGGCTGTGGAGCGCGACGCCGGCGTTCAGCGACTCGCCGCGCTCGACCTGCGGCACGACGCGCAGGATCGCGTACTGGAAGTCCTCACGACCTGACACGCTCGGCCTCCTCCACCCAGTCGCGCGGGTTCTCGAGCCGGAGCGCCAGATGCTCCCCGTAGGGCGCGCCGCCGGCCCAGTCCTCGGGGACGAGCGCCGCGGCGGCGTAGGGATCCGCGAGCGGCCCGAGCCGGCCGTCGGCCTCGATCAGGGAGCCGGCGACGCCCAGCAGCACGTGGTCGCGGATCGCCGGGAACGGGCGCCGCGCGACGGCCAGCGGGTCGGTCGCGCCGTGGTGGACGTAGAGCGCGGCGCCATGGTCGATCAGCCACAGGCCGTGGTGCCAGCGGAGCAGGTTGGGGTTGCGCGGCGTGCGGTCCACGTTCTCCACCAGGGCGTCGAGCCACACCACCGACGCCGCGAGCTCGGGGTCGGGCGGCATCGCGGGCGAGTACGGCAGCGAGCCGGGCAGGAAGTCGACGCCGAGGTTGATCCCCGCGCTGGCGCGGATGAGGTCCTGGATCTCCGGGTCGGGCTCGGCGCGCGCCATGTCCGGGTCGACGTCGACGAGCACCAGCTCGGGCACCGGCAGCCCGAGCCCGCGCGCCAGCTCGCCGGCGACGATCTCGGCCGCCAGTGCCTTCGGCCCCTGCCCGGCGCCGCGGAACTTGACCACGTAGAGGCCGTCGTCGTCCGCCTCCACCAGTCCCGGGAGCGACCCGCCCTCGCGGAGCGGGGTCACGTAGCGGGTTGCGGTCACGGTGCGCAGCACGGCTGGCATCATGCCGCGCGATGCCGACGCTGCTGTGGGAACCGCCTCCGGAGATGGTCGAGCGCGCGGTGATGACGCGCTACATGCGCGAGCGCGGTCATGACTCGTACGCCGGCCTGTGGCAGTGGTCGGTGGACGACCTGGAGGGCTTCTGGGCGTCGATCTGGGACTTCTTCGGGGTGCACGGCGGCTACGAGCGTGTCCTGGGCTCGACCGGGATGCCGGGCGCGGAGTGGTTCCCGGGCGCCGAGGTCAACTACGCCGAGCACCTGTTCGCCGGCAAGGACCCGGACGCGATCGCGATCGTCCATGCCTCGGAGCTGCGCGAGCAGGCCGAGTGGACGTGGGGCGAGCTGCGCTCGCAGACGGCAAGCATGGCGACGCGGCTGCGCGCGCTCGGGGTGGAGAAGGGCGACAGGGTGGCGGCGTACATGCCGAACATCCCCGAAGCCGTCGCGGCGTTCCTCGCGACCGCGTCGATCGGGGCGGTGTGGTCGTCGTGCTCGCCGGACTTCGGGGCGCGGTCGGTGATCGACCGGTTCGCGCAGATCGAGCCCAAGGTGCTGCTGGCGGTCGACGGCTACCGGTACAACGGCCGCGACTTCGATCGCCGCGAGACCGTGGAGGGCATCGCCGCCGAGACCGGCGGCCAAGTGGTCACGCTCGGGTACCTGGACGGCTCCGGCTGGGTGGGTGGGGACGGCATCCCCGAAGGCGATCTGCAGTTCGAGCGGGTGCCGTTCGACCACCCGCTGTGGGTCCTCTACTCGTCGGGCACGACGGGCCTGCCGAAGGCGATCGTGCAGGGCCAGGGCGGGATCCTGCTCGAGCATCTGAAGATGCTGCACCTGCACGTGGACGCCCAGGCCGGCGACCGCGTGTTCTGGTACACCACGACCGGCTGGATGATGTGGAACTTCCTCGTCTCGGGGCTGCTCACCGAGGCGGCGATCGTGCTCTACGACGGCAGCCCCGGGCACCCGGACATGGGCGTGCTCTGGGACCTGGCCGAATCGGCCGGCGTGACCTGCTTCGGCACCAGCGCCGCGTACGTCGGCGCCTGCATGAAGGCCGAGATCGAGCCCGCCGGCGGCCGCGACCTCTCACGGCTGCGGGCGGTCGGCTCGACCGGCTCGCCGCTCTCCCCCGAGGGGTTCCGCTGGATCTACGAGCACGTGGGCGAGGACACGTGGCTGTTCTCGACCAGCGGCGGCACCGACCTGTGCACCGCGTTCGTGGGCGGCACGCCGCTGCTGCCCGTCTACGAGGGAGAGCTGCAGGCGCGCGCGCTCGGCGCCGCGATCGAGTCCTGGGACCCCGACGGCAAGCCGCTGACCGGCGAGGTCGGCGAGCTCGTGATCACCAGGCCGATGCCCTCGATGCCGCTGTTCCTGTGGAACGACCCCGACGGCGAGCGCTACCGCGAGTCCTACTTCGACACCTACCCCGGCATCTGGCGCCACGGCGACTGGATCGAGATCACCGACCGCGGCACCGCGATCATCAGCGGGCGCTCGGACTCGACGATCAACCGCGGCGGCATCCGCATGGGCACCGCCGAGATCTACCGCGCCGTGCTCGCCGTCGACGAGATCACCGACGCGCTGGTCGTCGACCTGCCCGAGGACGACTGGATGCCGCTGTTCGTCGTCCTGCGCGAAGGCGCCGAGCTCGACGAGGCGCTGGAGAAGCAGATCCGCACACGCGTGCGCGAGGACTGCTCACCGCGCCACGTGCCGAACGAGATCGTCGCCATCGACGCCGTCCCGCGCACGCTCTCCGGCAAGGTGCTCGAGGTCCCGGTCAAGCGCATCCTCATGGGCGCCGACCCCGACAAGGCGGCCAGCCGCGACTCGCTCGCCAACCCCGAGGCGCTGGACTTCTTCGTCAGCCGGGCGCAGCGCCGCCGTTAGGGCGGCGGCCGTTGCCCAGCTCGCGCGGCGGGTTCTTGTCCCGCGCGCGGGGGCCTCGCAGGGGCCATGCGGCCTCCGACGAGCGGACGTACGTGGCGCGCTTGAGCAGCCGGCGCATGTCGTCCGGGTCGTCTGGGTCGTAGCGGTGGAGGAAGGGAATCCTCAAGGTGGCTCCGGTGCCGGGCCGCTGCGCACCGACGGCGCGCGCGCGGCCACGAAGATCAGGATACCCGCGGATGCCACGGAAACCAACGCCGCGAGCGCCCACGTGGTCTCGAGGATCCACGGCTTCGCCTGGAAGCCGAGCGCGGCGGCGGCGAACAGCGCGCACAGCGTGCAGGCCACGAGCAGCAGCCGCGCGCGGACGAGCATGAGCCGCAGCAGCGCGTGCTCGTCGGTCCGCAGCACCAGCGCCGAGAACACGGCCGAGGTCGAGAGCACGAGGCCGATCGCCGGACCGGCGCTCCCGGCCAGCTCCTGCAGGTCGGCGAACAGGAACGGCGGCGCGACCAGCAGGGCGATCACGGTGGCCACGATCGCAGCCGGGCCGAGGAAGCGCCAGCGCTCCGCCCCGTAGGTCACGATCACCTGCGGGCGCCGCGGCAGGTGCGCGGGATCGGCCGCGTAGTAGAGCGCGGGGCGGTCCGTGTCGCGCTCGCCGGCGGCGAGCACCGTGCCGGTCGCCGTGTCCCACAGCCGGGTGGTGCGCGCCTTCAGCTCGGCCGGCACCGCGACCTCGAGGTGGTAGCTGAGCGCCTCGGTGCAGCCGGGCGCGCCGTACACGTAGTCGAAGCCCGCGCGCTGCGCGAACGGCTCGTCGAGGGCGAACTTGAACACGCGCCGGCGGTCGAGCCCGCGGACCACCGCCCACAGGACGAAGCTGCCGGAGAGCACCTGGGCCATGCGCCGGAAGTCATCGAGCGGCTCGAGCTCGAACGCCTCCTCCAGCGCGGCGATCCGCGCGGCGAGATCCTGCGGGTCGTCCGCCAGCACGGCCTCGATCAGCTCGCCCGCGGCGTGCGTGACCGCCTCGTCGTCGCACTCCTGGTCGGCGAGGTCCGCGTCGAGCAGCCGGTAGAGCAGCTCGCGGGCGATCAGCCGGTGCTGGTCGGCCGTCAGCAGCGGGATCGAGTGGCCCTCCTCGTTGCGCATGTCGAAGTGCACGAGCGGGCGCTTGGCCAGCAGGGCCAGCGGGACCACGAACTCGTCGGCCGCCGACAGGCGCAGCGCCTCGCGGTGCTCCTCGGGCACCGTGAAGTCGATCGACACGTGCCGGCGCAGCTGCTCGTGGGTGAGCACGGTGATCGTCTCGACCCGCCGGTGGCGCCAGGCGCCCTGGTGGCGCAGCAGGGCGTCGGCCGCCTCGGCGATGTCGCCCGCCCGCTCCTCGATCACCTCTCCCGGCCACGCCGCCACGCGGCGGATCGTCTCAGAGGGCGAGGACGACCTTGACGTCGTCGGGCCGCTTCTCGACCGCCTGCTCGAAGTCCTCCAGCGGCACGCGGCGGGAGATCATCGCCTCCAGCCACGAGCGGTCCGCCGCGGCCAGCGCCTCGGCGGCCAGCGCGTAGTGGCGCAGGTTCGCGTTGACGGTCCCGAACACGACGTCGTTCTCCAGCACGATGTCGCGGTTGAGGCCGCCGAGGTCGACCGTGAGCGAGCGCCCGCGCGGCGACACGCCCGTCAGGCAGACGACGCCGGCCGCCGCGTTGTGGGCCATCGCCTCGGCGATCACCTGCTCGGCGCCGGTGGCCTCGATGATGATGTCCGGCGGCGCGGCCTCCGCGACGGTGCCGACGTCGGACGAGTGGTAGTGGGCGCCGAGCCGCGCGACGAGCTCCGGCTTCGGCCCGTCCTCGTTGCGGTCGAGCACGTGGACCTCGAGGCCGCGCTGCGCGCCGAGCATCGCCGCCAGCAGGCCGATCGGGCCGGCGCCGGTCACCATCACGCGCTCGGGGGCGAAGTACGCGCGCCGGCCGATGCGCTCGATCTGGTCCCACGCCTTGGCCACGATCGTGGTCGGCTCCATCAGCATCCCCACCGGCTCGAGCTCCGGGTCGAGCTTGACCGCGTAGTCCGCCTCGACGGCCCAGCGCTCGGACCCGTAGCCATGCAGCTCCTTGATGCCGCGCTCGGTGTAGCCGCCGTTGCGGCAGAAGTCGAACTCGCCGCGCGCGCAGGCCGGGCACGGCTCGGGATCGGGCCGCCGCACGACGCCGACCACGAGGTCGCCGGCGACGAACTCGCTCCCGGCGGGCGCCTCGCGCACGCGGCCGAGCGACTCGTGGCCGAGGATCAGCCGCTCCGAGCCGGGCGGCGCCCAGCCGTACTCGCCGGCCATGATCTCGCGGTCGGTGCCGCAGACGCCGAGGGCGATGCCGTCCACGAGCAGCTCCCCGGGCCCCGGCTCGGGCTCGGGCATGTCGACGACGGCGGCCGAGCCGGCCTGCAGCGGGATGACGGTGAGCGCGCGCATGGTGGAGTCCTACCCGAAGTCAAGGGGGTCCCTCAGGGGATCCCCTCATGGGAAGGGGGCCGCTGCGGGCGCAGGATGCATGCCATGTCGCCCTTCACCCCCGTCCCGACCTCGAGCGCGGCCGACGAGCTCGCGCACCTGCTCTCCCTCCGAGCCGAGCGCGCGCTCGCCCTCATGGCCGCGGACGCCGAGCTCGTCGGCGACATCGACGTCGACATCGAGGCGGCCACGAGCGCCTTCGTCGGCCTCGCGGTGACCGAGATCGCCACCCTCCGCGGCGAGCTCGGCGGTCGCGACCAGGGATAAAGGTCCCGCAAGCATGCCGTCCCGCACTAGCATCGCCCGGGACGGCTCATGGCCACGGACTCCGCCCGCACCCTCTCGGTCCCCCGGCTGGCGATCGCGCTCACGCTCCAGTGCGCGCTCGCGGCCCTGGACATCGCGATCTCCGGCTCGCTGACGATCACCGGGACGGTGCTCTTCGTCCCGCTCGTGCTCGCCGTCATCGGCAACACGCGCGAGGTCGCGATCACGGGCGCGGTCGCGATCGCCGTGGCGGTCGGCGCGATCTGGTGGAACGACCCGACCGGCACGCTGCAGACGCTCTACCGCATCGGCTTCTACACGACGTTCGCGGTCGTGGCCGTGATCGCCGCCCGCGCGCGCGAGCGGGCCACCGCGCTGGCCGTGAGCAACCAGACCCTCGCCACCGAGCTGCGCGCCACCGAGGCGCGGCTCGACGGCATCCTCGGCTCGCTCGGGGAGGCCGTCACCGTGCAGGACGAGTCCGGCCAGACGGTGTACGCGAACGAAGCGGCGATCGAGCTGCTCGGCGCCGCCTCGCTCGAGGAGGTCCTCTCCGCCGAGCCGAGCCAGCTCGCGGGGCGCTTCACGATCACCACCGAGGACGGCTCGGACGTCCAGCTCGAGCACCTCCCCGGCTTCCGCCTCGTGGCGGGCGAGGACGCGCCGAGCCTGCTCACCTACAGCGTCCGCCGCGACACCGGCGAGGCGTTCTGGCTGCTGACCAAGGCCACGCTCTACGAGGACGCGAACGGCGAGAAGCTCGCGATCAACATCATCGAGGACGTCACCGAGGCCAAGGACGCCGAGCTGCGCCAGCGCTTCCTCGCCCAGACCGGGCAGCTGCTGGCCACGTCGCTCGACTACGAGCAGACGCTCGAGCGCGTGGCCCAGCTGGTCGTGCCGCGCCTGGCCGACTGGTGCGGGATCGACATGCTCGACGAGCAGGGCGAGATGCACCAGGTGGCGGTCGCGCACGTGGACCCGGCGAAGGTGGAGATGGCGCACGAGGCGCGCCGCCGCTACCCGCCCGACCCCGACGCTCCGGCCGGCGTTCCCGCGATCCTGCGCGGCGGGCCGTCGGAGCTCTACGCGGAGATCCCCGACGAGCTGCTCGTGCAGGGCGCCCAGGACGAGGACCACCTGCGGCTGATCCGGGAGATCGGCATGCGATCGGCGATGGCCGTGCCGATGCGGATCGGCGACCTGACGCTCGGCGCCATCACGATGGTGTCGGCCGAGAGCGGCCGGCGCTTCGACGCCGACGACCTCGCGTTCGCCGAGGATCTGGCGCTGCGCGCCGCGACCGCCGTGCAGAACGCCCGCCTCTTCGCCGCCCAGCAGCGCGTCGCCGACACGCTGCAGGCGAGCCTGCTGCCGGAGCGGCTCCCGGACCTGCCCGGCTGGCAGGCCCACGCCGCCTACCAGGCCGGCGAGCGCGGGTCCGACGTCGGCGGCGACTTCTACGACATCCTGCCCGTCGAGTACGGCCACCTGATCGTGCTCGGCGACGTCACCGGCAAGGGCGTCGAGGCGGCGGCGCTGACGTCGCTGGTGCGGCACTCCGGCCGGATGGCCGCGCGCTTCGACCCGCGTCCCGCGCGGGTGCTGTCGCTCGTCAACGAGGTCCTGCGCGAGCAGCCGCGGCTCTCGCTGGTGACCGCCGTCTGCGCGCTCGTGGAGACCAACGGCACGCGCGCGCGGATGACCGTCGCGTCCGCCGGCCATCCGCTGCCGCTGCGGCGGCGCCCGGGCGAGGCGCCGGCGGCGCTCGGCGAGCACGGCGTGCTGCTCGGCGTCGCCACCGACGAGGACTGGGAGGAGACCGTCGTCGAGATCACGGCCGGCGACACGCTGCTCTTCTACACCGACGGCGTGACCGAGACCCCGGGCGAGGGCACCACCCGCTTCGGCGACGTGCGGCTGTGCGACACGATGGCGGCGGCCGCCGACTCGCCCGAGGCGCTGCTCGACGACATCGACCGTGCGCTGCGCGCCTTCCAGGCCGGCGCCACGCTCGACGACCGCGCGCTGCTCGCGCTGCGGTTCTGCGGCGCCGCGGTGCCCGCCGCTCGATGAGGAGCCGCTACGACGCCGTCGTGGTCGGCGGCGGCCACAACGGGCTCGTCGCCGCGACGTACCTCGCCCGCGCCGGCCGCTCGGTGCTCGTGCTCGAGCGCGCCGACCGCATGGGCGGCGCCGCGGTGTCGGAGGCGCCGTTCGCGGGCGTCGACGCGCGGCTCTCGCGCTACGCCTACCTCGTCAGCCTGCTGCCGCGCTGGCTGGCGCAGGACCTCGGCCTGCGCTTCGAGACCCGCCGCCGCCGGATCTCCTCCTACACGCCGGTCCCCGGCTCGGACACGGCCGTGCTCGTCGACAGCGAGGACGCCGCCCGCACCCGGGCGTCGCTCGAGCGGGCGACCGGGGACGCCTCGGCCTTCGACGCCTGGCAGGCGTTCTACGACCGCGTCGCGCGCGTTGCCCGCGCGGTGTTCCCGACGCTGCTCGAGCCGCTGGTGAGCCGCGCCGAGCTGCGCGAGCGGGTCGGCGACGACGAGATCTGGGACTCGCTCGTCGAGCGGCCGATCGGCGAGACGATCGAGGAGTGGTTCGCCGACGACGTCCTGCGCGGGATCGTCCTGACCGACGCGCTGATCGGCACCTTCGCGGGCGCCCACGACCCCGACCTGCGCCAGAACCGCTGCTTCCTCTACCACGTGATCGGCAACGGGACGGGCGCCTGGGACGTTCCCGTGGGCGGCATGGGCGCGCTCACCGACGAGCTCGTCCGCTGCGCGGCCGAGGCGGGCGCCGAGCTGGTGACCGGCGCCGAGGTGACCGCGGTGGACGCCGACGGCCGCCAAGCCGAGGTGCGCGTCGACGGCCGGGCGGTGAGCTGCGACGACCTCGTGGCCGGGTGCGCGCCCGCCGTGCTCGAGCGGCTGCTCGGCGGGCCGGCCGACGCCGATCTGCCGGAGGGCGCGCAGCTCAAGGTCAACATGCTGCTCTCGCGCCTGCCGCGGCTCCGCGACGACTCCGTCCCGCCCGAGGACGCGTTCGCCGGCACCTTCCACGTCAACGAGACCTACGAGCAGCTCGGCGCCGCGCACGACGACGCGAGCTCGGGCCTGTTCCCGGAGCCGGTGCCGTGCGAGATCTACTGCCACTCGCTCACCGACCCGAGCATCATCGGGCCGGGCGTCGCCGCCCACACGCTCACGCTGTTCGCGCTCCACATGCCGGCGCGGCTGTTCGAGCGCGACCGCGCCGCGGCCGGCCCCGAGGCCCTGGCCGCGACGCTCCGCTCCCTCGACACGGTGCTCGCCGAGCCGATCGAGGACTGCCTGCTGCGCACGCCGGACGGCCGGCCGTGCCTGGAGTACAAGACGCCGCTCGACCTCGAGGACGAGCTCGCGCTCCCGCGCGGGAACATCTTCCACCGCGACCTCGCGTGGCCGTTCGCCGAGGACGAGGCGGACACCGGCACCTGGGGGACCGAGACGGTGCTCGCCAACGTGCACCTCGGCGGGGCCGGCGCCCGCCGCGGCGGCGGCGTCAGCGGCATCCCGGGGCGCAACGCCGCGATGGCGATCCTGGCGCTAGGCGGCTGACGCCCGGACGCGGCCGGCGTACTCGCCGAAGTCGGTCGCGTCGCGGCCGATGATATGCCGCACGCCGCCTGGTCCTTCCGGAGAACTGCGGCTGGGTAGGGAGCGGGGAGGCCGCCCGCGGTCAGGGTGCATTTCTGCAGCATCCGACGGCCGTACGGCCCGCGGCTGTAGTTGTGCACCTATGCGGTGCGTTTCTGCAGTCTCGCGCCGATCGACCGCCGCAGGCTGCAGAAACGCACCGGCCTGGAACGACAGAACCCGCGCCGAGGCGCGGGCTCCTGTGCATCGGGGCGCCCGGATTTGAACCGGGGACCTCGCCGACCCGAACGGCGCGCGCTACCAGGCTGCGCCACGCCCCGAGCAGTTGTGGAGTCTAGATGATTGATTTCGCGGCCCGCGTATCCGCGTGGGTCGTGAAATCGGTCATCAGCCGTTGATGGCTCGGTAGTAGCGAACCGCGAGGCCGGTGATCAGCGTCTGGAACGCGACCTCGGGTTCGAGTCCCTCGGCGGCCGCGTAGGCGACCAGGCCGGCGCCCTCGATCGCCTCCGCCTGGGCGACCACGTCGTCGACCAGCTCCGGGTGGCGGTCGTGGAAGTACGCCGCGATCGAGTAGAGCTCGGTGTCGGTCAGCGACGCCAGGAACGCGCCGGTGTCGTCGGGCACGGTCGTGAGGCTAGACCGATCAGGGCGCGGGGAGCCCGCCGCCGCCACCGCCGAGCACGCCGTCGAGCGTGCCCTGGACGCCTTCGACGACCTCGTCGACCGGCTCCTGGACCGGCAGGCCGGTGGCCTCCTGGACCGTTCCGGTCACCTCGTTGACGACCGGCTGGACGGTGTCGACCGTGTCGTTGACGACCTCGCGGACGGGCGCGGCCGGATCGCCGCCGCCGACCGGGAGCTGGACCTTCGGAAGCTTGTTGCCGGCGACGGTCGTGCCGCCGTCGCCCGTGCCGCCTGACGACTGGCCGGCGGGGAGCGCCGCTTCCGCCCCGCCGCCGCCCGTGTCGCCGGCGCCCTTGCCGGCACCCTGCCGACGGGAGCGGTCGTGCCCCCGCTTCTTCGCCCCCCGCTTGGCGGCCGTCTTGTCGCTCGCCGCCCCCTGTGACGAGCGCCGCACGACGGCGGCCTTCTCCGGCGGGGCCGCCTTGGCCGCGGCGCCGGTCTGCGCAGCCGGCGCCGTCTTCGGGACCGCCGGCGTGTCCCCCGTGCCGACGACCTTGGTCCCGACGCCCGCCGCGCCGACTCCCGCGACGAGCACGGCGGCGGCGGTCGCGAGCTTCCCCCAGCCGCCCGAGAGCTGCTCGGACAGCATCGGGAGATGCGCGGCCGCCGCCGTGCCTGCGTCGCTCCCCCCGCGAGCGCGGCCGAACCATCCGAAGGGAAGCAGCGCCGCGACCTTCTCCGCCGCCCGCTTGCGCAGCGGGACGTGGGTGAGGATCGCGGAGTCGAGCCCGGCCGCCAGCGCCTCGCGCCGGCACGGCTGGCAGTGCGCGACGTGCCGCGAGAGGCGGCGGGACTCGCGCGTGCCGAGCCGGGTCTCCCCGGCGGCGGCGATCAGGCTCTGGATCCGCATGCAGCGCGCGCCGCTGACCAGATCGTCGTACTCCTCGGTCAGCCGCCTGCGCGCGCGGAAGAGGGTGCTCTCGACCGCCGGGCGGCTCATGCCCAAGCGCTCGCCGATCTCGCGGTAGGAGAAGCCCTCGAGCTCGCGCATGACGAGGATCTCGTGGTGGGTGTCCGAGAGGCCGCCGAAGGCGCCGCAAAGGTTGTCGAGGTCCTGCTTGGCGGCGACCGCCATGTCGGGCGACGGGTCGGAGCCGACGAGCTTGCCGTAGTCGGCGGGGGCGAGGCCGTCGTCGGCCTGCAGCGAGACCTCCTCCGCGCGCCTGGAGCGGCGGAACTGGTCGATGCACGCGTTCTTGGCGATCTCGTAGATCCACGGCTTGAACGCGATCGGCCGCTCGGTCTCGCGCATGCGGCGCAGGGCGGAGACGAAGACCTCCTGCGTCACGTCCTCCGCGCGCCCGTGGTCCTTGACCATCCCGAGCACGTAGGCGTGGATGCGGCGCTGGTACCGCGAGTAGAGCGCCTCGAAGGCGCGATCGTCGCCCCGGCGGACCGCGGCCACCAGTCGGTGGTCGTCGGCGGGCTCTGCAACCATCCGCGGCGTCTCGTCGACGACGCCGGTCAATCCCCTACCCACGGTGGAGCTTCCTCCCGGGTCCCTTACACGGCGTTCCCGCGCCTTCTCGTCCGCCAAGCGCGAAGACAGGAAACTTTAGCGTTCATCTGACGGGCGGCGCCCGCACCGCCCCTTATGCCCATTTCCATGACTCGGCTCACATCCATCATCTCCGCGCTGGACGAATTGCTCGACGCGCCGTCGTTCCGCGACCTCGGACCCAACGGCCTCCAGGTCCCCGGACCCGCCGACGTGACCCGCGTCGTGACCGGCGTCACGGCCCAGCGGGCGCTCATCGATCGGGCGGTGGAAGAGGGCGCCCAGCTGGTGCTCGTGCACCACGGGCTGTTCTGGGACTTCCACCCGACGGGCCTCAGCCCCGTGCTCGCGGAGCGGCTGCGGCCGCTCTTCAAGCACGACGTCGCGCTCGCCGGCTACCACCTGCCGCTCGACGCGCACCCCGAGGTGGGGAACAACGCAATCCTGGCCGATCGGCTGGGCTGCGAGCGCCACGAGCCGTTCGGGACGTTCCGCGATCAGAAGATCGGCCGGGCCGGCACGTTCCCCGGCGACGGCGTGCCGGCCGCCGAGCTCTTCGCGCGCGTGCGCGAGGTGACCGGCCGCGTCCCGATCGTGTTCGACGGCGGGCCGGAGCGCATCCGGCGGATCGGGATCGTCTCGGGCTCGGCGGCCGACTCGCTCGGCGAGGCCACAGCGCTGGGCCTCGACGCCTTCCTGACCGGCGAGCCGCGCGAGCACGTGATGGCCGAAGCGCGCGAGGCGGGCATCCACTTCATCGCCGCCGGCCACTACGCGACCGAGACGTTCGGGGTCCGCGCGCTCGGGGACTGGCTGGCGCACCGGTTCGACATCGAGCACATTTGGGTGGACATTCCCAACCCGGTGTGACATCCCTGATCGGTGGCGAGAGGCCCTCGATTCCCGCAGGGACCGCCCGAATGTTTAGGGCGTATTGAGGAGTTGTTGTTGATGACATCCGGATCGCGCGCTAATTTGGCTGCACGTGGCAAACCTCACAGGAGGCACCTGAACGATGGCAATCCATCTCACGCCCACGGAAATGGCTCGCGAAGCCGGCATGGAGCGACGCGAGGTCATCGAGAAGTGCATGGAAATGGGCGTGCCGATCTTCCAGGGCCGTATCGACAAGACCCTGTTCATCGCGAACCTGAGCGAGCACGCCTCGGTCCGCGACAGAAGTCAGGTAGCCACAGCCTGACCGCCTAGGCGGGATATCCGGCGCCCGCACCCGGTCGCCGCCTCTAGAATCGCGCTCGTCTGGTCCTGAGGAGGAGGAGCGCGCAATGGAATCGAGCACCGCAGCCCCGGCGTCGACCGGCTCGCGGACGATCGCCGACATGCTGGGCCTCGCCGCGGAGCGCTACGGCGACCGCCCGGCGCTGACCTTCAAGCGCGGCGACGAGTGGGCCGAGGTCTCCTATCGCGAGCTCGGCGAGATCGTCTCGGAGATCGCTCGTGGCCTGATCGACCTCGGCCTCGGGCCGGGCGATCGGGCCGCCGTGCTCTGCACCACGCGCGCCGAGTGGACGTACGCCAGCTTCGCGATCGCGAGCGCCGGCGGCGTCGTGGTGCCGATCTACCCCACCAACTCGGCCGAGGAGTGCGAGTGGGTGGCCGGGAACTCCGAGTCGCGCTTCGTCATCTGCGAGGACGCGAGCCAGGTGGCCAAGATCGCCGCCGTGCGCGACCGGCTGCCCGCGCTCGAGGCCGTCGTGGTCATGGATCCGTCGGGCGACGTCGGCGACGCGATCTCGCTCGACGACCTGCGCGAGCGCGGCCGCGGACGCGACGCCGCCGAGGTCGCGGCGCGTGCCGCCGCCGTGTCGCCGGAGGACCCGTACACGTTCATCTACACCTCGGGCACCACCGGGCCGCCCAAGGGCTGCGTGCTCGCCCACGGCAACTACCGCACGGTCGTCGACATGTGCGAGTCGGTGAGCATCCTCCACGAGGGCGACGTCGTCTACCTCTATCTGCCGCTGGCGCACTCCTTCGCGCTGCTGATCGAGCTGATCGCCATCGACCTCGGCGGGACGATCGCCTACTGGGGCGGCGACCCGAAGGGCATCGTGCCCGAGCTCATGGCGGTCAAGCCGCACTACCTGCCGTCTGTCCCGCGGATCTTCGAGAAGATCTACACGCTCGTCACGTCGACGAACGACCCGGCGAAGATCAAGGCGGCCACGCAGCTCGGCCTGAAGGTCCGCGCCATGCAGGCGGCGGGCCAGTCGGTGCCGGACGAGCTCCAGGCCGCGTTCGACAAGGCCGACCAGGAGCTCTACGTCAACGTCCGCAACGTGTTCGGCGGGCGGCTGCGGCAGGCCACCAGCGGCGCGGCCCCGATCGCCCAGGAGATCCTCGAGTTCTTCTATGCCTGCGGCGTCCCGGTCCTCGAGGGCTACGGCATGACCGAGACGGCCACGGCCTCGACGGTCTCGACCCAGGAGTCCTACAAGTTCGGCACGGTCGGGCGGCCGCTCCCGGGCGCCGAGGTCCGGATC
This sequence comes from uncultured Solirubrobacteraceae bacterium, assembly GCA_963720415.1. GTDB lineage: Bacteria > Actinomycetota > Thermoleophilia > Solirubrobacterales > Solirubrobacteraceae > DASSUW01. Next base: position 325,553 of record CAVRFQ010000001.1, read on the forward strand.
GCCGACGACGGCGAGATCCTCATCCGCGGCCCGCACATCTTCCGCGGCTACTACCAGATGGAGGACAAGTCGTTCGGCGCGATCGAGGACGGCTGGCTCCACACCGGCGACCTCGGGGAGCTCGACGAGGACGGCTTCCTCAAGATCACCGGCCGCAAGAAGGACATCATCATCACCGCGGGCGGCAAGAACCTCACGCCGGCGAACCTCGAGAACGACCTCAAGCAGTCGCGCTGGATCTCCCAGGCGGTCATGCACGGCGACCGCCGCCCCTACCCGGTCGTGCTCGTCACGCTCGACCCGGAGGAGATCCCCAACTTCGCGAAGGAGCACGGGCTGCCCGAGGACCCGGCGGCGCTGGCCCAGGAGCCGAAGGTGCAGGAGCTGGTCCAGGGGATCCTCGACGAGGTCAACGCGAAGTACGCGCGCGTCGAGCAGATCAAGAAGTTCGCGATCCTCGACCACGACCTCTCGCAGGAGACCGGCGAGCTGACGCCGACCCTGAAGGTCAAGCGCAACGTGGTCAACGAGAAGTACGCCGACCTGTTCGACGGGCTGTACGAAGGCGGCTAGCCGCCGGCCGACTGGCGCAGGAGCGTGCTCGTGGTCTGCTCGAGGATCCTGCGCCAGGCGCTCGCCTTCTCGCCCTTCTGCGCCTCGAAGTGGCGCACCACCTTGCGCACGCGCGTCGCGGAGATCTCGATCCCGTGGCGCGCGCAGACCTCGCGCAGCTCCTCGTAGTCGGCCGCCAGCTTCACGGTCACCGACTGGAACCCGTGGCGGGCGACCTCGAGCCGTGACCGGTAGTCGAGGATGTTGGTCTGGAACATCAGCTCGTCGTCGGTCTCCGGCTCGATCAGCACGATGTCCACGCCCGGGTAGCGCTCCCGCCAGCCGCGCGCGACCTCGTGCAGCCGCTGGTAGGCCAGCAGCTTGAAGGTCTGGTAGCCGATCCGCGGGAAGCCCATGTCGGAGACCCGCCGCGTCTTGCTCCCGAACAGCGTCGGGATCTCCTTCGTGAAGTCGTTCACGTAGGGCACCAGCGGGTTGACCACCACGATCAGCTTGGCCCCCGCCTCGACCGCGATGTCCAGGTTGGTCGTGGAGACGATCCCGCCGTCGACCAGCTCGCGGTCCTTGACCTTCGCCGGCTGGTAGACCATCGGCAGCGCCGTCGAGGCTCGCACGGCGGTGGAGATCGGCACGTCGTCCCAGCCCGCGGCGCCGAGGACGATCCGCTCGCACGTGTCGAGGTCGGTGGCCGCCAGGTACAGCTCGACCGGCAGCTCGCGGAAGTCGTCGCTGCGGTCCGGGTCCGACAGGACGGTCCGCACGTACTCCTCGATCCCGGCACCCGAGTACAGGCCCGACGGGAGCAGGTCGGCCAGCGCGACGGCCAGGTCGACGCCCGAGAACGACGGCAGCGTCCGCCCGACCTCCCGCATGACCCCGAGCAGGTGGAACGGCAGCCGCACGCCCTTGGAGATGAACTCGCGGTAGTTGGGCCGCAGCAGCATGTCGAGCGACACGTCGCGGAACGGCTGCGGGACCTGGTCGTTGACCACCCGCATCATCTGCTCCGGCGTGACGCCGTTGGCGGCCAGCGAGGCGATCAGCGATCCCGCGCTCGTGCCGACGTAGACGTCGAACTGGTTGACGGTGCGGTCGACGGCCAGCAGATCGAGCGCCCGCAGGGCGCCGATCTCGTACACGCCGCCGGTGAACCCGCCCCCTCCCAGCACCAGGGCGGTCTTCGACCTCCGGCGGCGGCGCCGGCGGGGTCGCCCGCTTCCTTCGAGCTCCACGACGGTGCCCATGCCTACGGGCAGAGTGTACGGTGCGGTCCCGCGACTTCCGCCGCCCCACCGGGTTCTGAACCGCCGATGGCCAGAATCGTCTGCCTCGCAGCACTGCTCGCCGCGCTCCTCGCGCCAGCCGCCCACGCGGCCGGCCCGGCGGCCACCGCCCGCGCCCTGGACCGGCAGATGAGCAAGGCCGGGAGCGGGTCCGGCGCGTACGTCGTCGACCTCGACAGCGGCCGCGAGCTGTACGCCCGCTCGCCCGACACGCCGCGGATCCCGGCCTCCGTGAACAAGCTCTACACGACGTCCTCCGCGCTCCTGCGGTACGGCGCGGAGGGCCAGCTGACCACCGAGGTGCTCGGCGCCACCGAGCTCGACGACGCCGGGGTGGTCGACGGCAACCTCTACCTGCGCGGCGGCGGCGACCCGGCCTTCAGCCTCGCCGAGGCGCGCGGCCTGGCCCGCGTGCTGGCCGGCAGCGGCATGAAGCGCGTCGACGGCCGCGTGATCGGCGACGAGACGCGCTTCGACGCCCTGCGCGGCGGCCCCGACTCGAGCTTCGGCGTCTCGTACTGGGTCGGCCCGCTCAGCGGCCTGCCGTTCAACCACGGGCGCACGCTGGGACGCAACTCGCGCTTCCAGAGCCGGCCCGCCCTCTACGCCGCCGAGCAGTTCCAGCGCGAGCTCAGGCGCGCCGGGGTGAAGGTCAAGCGCGCCGCCCGCGCCGGCGCGACGCCCGCGGGCGCGGTCCTGCTCGGCGAGTGGGCCTCGCCGCGCATGTCGGTGCTGGTGCGGCATACGAACCGCCCCTCGGACAACTACATGGCCGAGACGCTGCTCAAGGCGCTGGGCGCCGACTTCGGCGGCGGCGGGACGACCGCCGCGGGCACCGCGGTCGCGCGCGACGACGCCTCCCAGTTCGGCGCCGACCCGTCGATGGTGGACGGCTCGGGCCTCAGCCGCCAGAACCGCACCTCCCCGCGCGACGTCGTGGAGCTGCTGGTCGGCATGGACGGCAGCGAGCTGGCCGAGCCCATGCTGATCTCGCTCGCCGTGGCCGGCAAGTCCGGGACGCTGTCCGACCGCATGCGCGGGACTCCCGCGCAGGGGCGCTGCCGGGCCAAGACCGGCACGATCAACGGCGTGTCCAACCTCGCCGGGTACTGCCGCTCGACGAGCGGCGCCCGCACCGCGTTCGCCTTCCTCATGAACGGCGTCAGCGTGTGGGGAGCGCACCCGCTGCAGAACAAGATGGCCGCCGCCCTGGCGCGCTATCGACCGTGAACCGGCGCGTCGCGTCGCACCGTCTGACACGCTCCACCGCGATGCGACGTCCCCTCGCCCTCGCGGCCCTGCTGCTGCTCGCCCTCGCCGCGCCCGCCTCCGCCCGCGAGGTGACGATCACGTCCTTCGACGGCACGCAGATCAAGGCCAGCTTCCACCCCGCCGCGGCGGGCAAGCGCGCGCCGACCATCCTCCAGACCCACGGCTGGGGCGGCACGCGCGAGAAGAGCGCCGACGGCGCGAGCAGCGAGGCGACCGGCAACGTCGGGACGGCCGCGCTCCGCAAGGCTGGCTTCAACGTGCTCACCTGGGACTCGCGCGGGTTCGGCGACTCCGGCGGGACCGTGACGGTGGACTACAAGGGCAACGAGGGGCGCGACGTCAAGGCGCTCATCAGCTGGCTCGCCAAGCAGCCCGAGGCCAGGCTCGACAAGCGCAACGACCCGCGCGTCGGCATGCACGGCGTGTCCTACGCCGGCGGGATCGAGCTCGTGTCGGCGGCGATCGACAAGCGGATCGATGCCATCGCGCCGAGCATCGCCTGGCACTCGCTGCTCACCTCGCTCTACCGCGAGGAGACGATCAAGGGCGGCTGGTCGGCGCTCCTGTACGCGGCCGGCCAGACCGGGCGGCTGGACCCGCACATCACGTCGGCCTTCGGCAGCGGCGCCACCACCGGCAGGCTCTCGGCCGAGGACCGCGCGTGGTTCGCCTCCCGCGGGCCCGCCGAGCTCGTGGAGCGCATCCGCGTCCCCACGCTGCTGCTCCAGGGCACGCCCGACACGCTCTTCACGCCGACCGAGGCGATCACCAACTACGGGATCCTGCGCGGCAACCGCGTGCCCGTGAAGATGGTCTGGTTCTGCGGCGGACACGGCACGTGCCTGACCGGCAGCGGCCCGGCCGGCCACTTCGAGCAGCGCGTGATCGCCTGGCTCCAGCGCTACGTGATGCGCCGGAAGAAGGTCTCCACCGGCCCCGGCTTCGAGTGGCTGGCCGACGACGCCGTGTGGCGCAGCTCGAAGCGCTTCCCGCCCCGGCGCGGGACCCCGGTGACCGGCGAGGGCTCCGGCACCCTGCTGGTCTCGCCCGCCGACGTCCTGTCCGGCCTCCCGCTGGCGGCCACGCCAGCCGTCAACGCGGTGAACGTGGCGATCCCGGAGGCGACGGCCCTGGTCGTCGGCCGCCCGCGCCTGCAGCTCACCTACTCCGGCACCGGGACGGCGACGCACGTGTTCGCGCAGATCGTCGACGAGAAGCGCAACGTGGTGCTCGGCAACCAGGTGACCCCGATCCCCGTGACGCTCGACGGCGCCTCGCACACGATCGGCCGCCGGCTCGAGGGCGTCGCCGCGAGCCTCGCGCCCGGGGGGCGCTACCGGCTGCAGCTGATCGGCGGCTCCCAGGTCTACGGGCCGGTCCGCGGCGCCGGCGCGATCACCTTCAGCGCCGCCCGGATCAGCCTTCCGACGGTCGCTCGCTGAAGCGCTTCTTCGCCCGCTCTATTGACTCGAGGGCGTCCTCGCGCGGGTACCACCCGTCGACCTTGACGACCTTCCACTCAGGCGTCTTGTAGATCGAGAAGAAGTGCGAGATCTCGTCGCGGAGCGTCATCGGCAGGTCGTCGAGGCGCTCGATGTGGCTCCAGTTCGGGTCCGAGTGCGGAACGCAGAGGATCTTGTTGTCCTCCGCGTTCTGGTCGCGCATCCGGAACAGGGCCACCGGCTTGACCTCGATCAGGCAGCCGGGGAACGTGGGCTCGGAGACGACGATCATCGCGTCGAGCGGATCGCCGTCGGCGGCCAGCGTGTTCCGGAAGAAGCCGTAGTCCGTGGGATAGCCGAGCGAGGAGAACAGCAGCCGGTCGAGCTTGATCGCCTGCAGCTCCTCGTCCCACTCGTACTTGTTCGAGGACCCCTTGGGGATCTCGACGACGGCGATCAGGTTCTCGCCCATCGCGCGAAGGCTACTCGGGAAGCAGCTCGAGCAGCCCGGTCTCGTCGATCACCGGCACGCCGAGCTTCTCCGCCTTCGCCAGCTTCGAGCCGGGCGAGGCTCCGGCGACCACGTACGACGTCTTCTTCGACACCGATCCCGTGACCTTGCCGCCCGCGGCGACGATGCGCGCCTGCGCCTCCTCGCGGGTCAGGTCGGGCAGCGTCCCCGTGAGCACGAACGTCATGTCCCGCAGCGGGCCCTCGCCCGGCGGCGGGCCCTCCTGCTCGAAGCGCAGGCCGGCCGCCCGCAGACCCGCGATCAGCTCGCGCATCGCCGGATCGGCGAGCTGGCCGTGGATGAGCTCCGCCACCACGGGCCCGATGCCGGGCGTCTCGGCGATCTGCTCGGCGGTGGCGTCGAGCAGCGCGTCGATGCCGCGGAACTGGGCCGCGAGCTTCTGGCCCGTCACGTAGCCGACGCCCTCGATCCCGAGCGCGAAGAGGACGATCCCGAACGGCCGCTCCTTCGAGCGCTCGATCGCCGCGAGCAGGTTCTCGGCGCTCGTCTCGCCCACCCGCTCGAGCGCCACGAGCTGCTCCTTGGTCAGCGCGTAGAAGTCGACGGCCGTGCGCACGAGACCGGCCTGCTGGAGCTGGGCGACCTGCTTCTCGCCGAGGCCGTCGATGTCCATGATCCCGGCGAACGTCGCCAGCAGCTGCCACTGGCGGCCCGGGCAGACCCGGTTCGGGCAGCGCGTGAAGACGCCGGGCTTGACGGTCGGCGTGTCGCAGATCGGGCAGCGCTCGGGCGGGCGGGCCGGCGCCGCGCGATCCGGCCGCTCGGCCACGTGCGGGGCCGGCGAGACGACCTGCGGGATGACGTCGCCGGCCCGCAGGACGATCACGTCGTCGCCGGGGCGGACGTCCTTGCGCGCGAGGTCCTCCTCGTTGTGCAGCGTGGCCCGCTTGACGGTCACGCCGCCGACGTGGACGGGCTCGAGCTCGGCGAACGGGTAGAGATCGCCGAACTTGCCGACGTTCCACGAGATCGCGTGCAGGCGCGTGACGGCCGTGGTGGGCGGGAACTTCCAGGCGATCGCCCAGCGGGGGTCGCGCCCGACCGAGCCGAGCCGCCGCTGCAGCTCGTAGTCGTCGACCTTGACCACGACGCCGTCGATCTCGAAGTCGAGCGCCCCGCGGCGGTCCTGCCAGGCCAGGCACTGGGCGACGGCCTCGTCCTCGCTGTCGAGCGCCTTCACGTCGCCGTTCACGCGGAATCCGTGCTCGCGGAGCCACTCCAGCGCCTCCCAGTGCGAGCCGAGCGCCAGCCCCTCGGTGGCCCCGATCCCGTAGCACCACATCGAGAGCGGCCGCTCGGCCGCCAGCGCCGGGTCGAGCTGCCGGATCGTGCCCGCGGCCGAGTTGCGCGGGTTCATGAACGTGCTGAGGCCCGCGGCGGCGCGGCGCTCGTTCAGCGCCGCGAAGTCCGGGAGCGACATGTAGACCTCGCCGCGCACCTCCACCAGCGCCGGGGCGTCCTCGATCCGCAGGGGGATCGACGGGATCGTGCGCAGGTTGTGCGTGACGTCCTCGCCGACCTCGCCGTTGCCGCGCGTGGCGCCGCGCTCGAGCACCCCGTCGCGGTAGATCAGCGAGATCGCCAGGCCGTCGATCTTCGGCTCGGCGACGAAGCGGAAGGCCGGGTCCTCGATGCCCTCGCGCGCGAGGTGCGAGCGCATGCGCGCGACCCACGCGCGCAGCTCCTCGGCCGAGCGCGCGTTGGCCAGCGACAGCATCGGCTGCGGGTGGCGGACCTTCTCGAGCTTGGAGACCGGCTCGGCGCCGACCCGCTGGGTCGGGGAGTCCGGTGTCAGGAGCTCGGGGTGCTCGGCCTCCAGGCGCCGCAGCTCGTCGAGCAGCGCGTCGTACGCGTCGTCCCCGATGACCGGGTCGTCGTCGACGTAGTAGCGGCGGTTGTGCTCTTCGAGTTCTCGGCGGAGCTGGGCTACGCGCTCCGCGCTCACTCCGCCAGTTCCTCCGCGGCCGGCGCGAGCAGCCGCGCGAGATCGTAGGCGCGCAGCTCGTCGAGCCCGTGCTCGGCGGTGAGGTCGAAGTGCAGCGGCGTGACGGCGATCCGCCCGGCGGCCACGGCCGACAGGTCGGTCCCGTCCTCGTCGTGGAAGACCGGCGCGTCGCCGTAGATGCGGAAGCGCTTGCGGCCCTCCTCGTCGGTCTCGACCTGCTCGAGCGCGTCGCGGTAGATGCGCTTGCCGAGCCGGGTGACCTCGACGCCGTCGGCGTCGCCCGCGGGCACGTTGATGTTCAGCAGCGTGCCGTCCGGGAGCGGGACGTCGTCGATCCGGTCGACCACCTGGGCGGTGAACCTCGCCGCCGTCTCGAACTCGAACGCGCGGCCGAGCCGGAAGTCCATCTCGCGGGCGAGCGACTGCTGCGAGACCGCGATGCCCGGGATGCCGAGCACGATGCCCTCCAGCGCGGCGGCGACCGTGCCCGAGTAGGTGATGTCGTCGCCGAGGTTGGAGCCGTGGTTGATGCCGGCCACCACGAGGTCGGGCTCGAAGTCGCCGACCAGGCCGAGCTGGGCGAGCCGCACGCAGTCGACCGGCGTGCCGTCGCAGGAGTAGCCGACCGTGCCGTCGTCGAACGGGACCTCGGTCACCCACAGCGGCCGCCGCGTGGTGATCGAGCGGGCCGTGGCAGACATGTTCTCGTCGGGCGCGATGACCGCGAGCTCGATGTCGTCGAGGGCCACCAGGGCCCGCCTGAGGGTCTGCAGGCCTTCGGCGTGGATGCCGTCGTCGTTGGTCAGCAGCACACGGAGCATGGGCCGAACGAGGATAGAGGTCACGACTTGTGGCCAGGTGCGGATCGGCCGGGCCGCCTTACGCTCAGGGGTCATGGGGCAGCACCGCCGTGGCGTCGCAGCCGTTCTCGCCATCGCCGCCGCTTTCCTGATGGCCGCCGGCATCGGCGCCTACGGGGCGATGGTGATCCTCGACGAGGACGAGTTCGCCGACCGCGCGGTCTCGACGCTCGGCTCCGACGAGGTCCGCGACGACATCGGGCTGCGCATCAGCGGGCGCCTGACCGAGAGCCACCCCGAGCTCTCGCCCGGCGAGCCGATGCTCGAGGACGCGGTGGCGACCGGCGTGACCTCGACGCCCGCCTTCGAGAGCGCGTTCCGCGACGGCGCCCTGCGCCTGCACGCCGCGCTCTTCTCCGACACCGACGCCGAGGCGTCCATGATCGTCACGGGCTCCGGCCGCATGCTGCGCGAGGAGCTGCGGCGGCGCATGCCCGGCGCGTCCGTGCCGGCGGTGGAGGACGTCCCGATCTTCACCATCGGCTACGGCCGGCCGGAGCGCGCGCTGCGGCGGATCGCGCCGGTGGCGAGCGCCGTCGCCCTGCCGCTCTCGATCGTGCTCGGGCTCGGCGGCCTCGCGCTGCTCGCCCTGGCCATGGTGCGCGAGCCCGACCGCCGGCGCACCGTGTGGGCCGCCGGGCTGGCCGTGGCCGCCGCGGGCGGCCTGACCGCCGCGGGCGTGACCGCGGCGCACGACTTCGTGCTCGGCAACTTCGACACCGGCGTCGGCGACGCGGTGGTCGGCGACGTGTGGGACGCGTACCTGCACGACCTGCGCGTGTGGGCCTTGGCGGTGTGCGCCGTGGGCCTGGTCGCCGCGGCGGGCGCCGGCGGGCCGCGGCCGTCGGTGGCCACGCTGCTCGCGGCCCCCGCCTCGCGCCGCGGGCGCGCGCTGCGCGCGACCGGGCTGCTCGCCGTGGCCGCCCTCGCCGTCCAGATCCCGGAGCTCGTGCTGCACACCGGCCTCGTCGCGCTGGCCGCCGGGCTGTTCTACGTCGCCGCGGGCGACCTCATGCGCGTGCTCGCGCCTCCCACCTGCGCGGCGCGCCGGCTGCGCGCCGCGGCCGTGGCCGCCGCGCTGCTGGGCCTGATCGCCGTGGCGCTGGTCTAGCCCGGATCCACCGATGACCGGCGGATGTGTCGGCGCCGGAGGCCGAGTCAGAGTCGATCGGCCGCGCATCCCATGTGGTGGGCCCACCTGGTTCGCGGCCGATCGGCTCTGGCGAACGCATCCGGTGGCGACACACCGGCGGGATCGGTGGATTCGGGCTCAGGCGGCGACGGCCTGAGTGCCGTCCTCGGCCACCCCGAGCTGGCGCAGCAGCGCTGCCAGGTTCCAGTACAGCGAGCCCTCGATCATCATCCCGTCCTCGTCGAACGTGGTGATCACGGCCGCGTAGTTCTCGGTCCAGCGGCCGGTCGGGGGGACGCCGAGCCACTCTCCGCGGTGCGTGCCGGTGATGGTGAGCTCCTGCGCGAGCCGCGGCACCGCGAGGGTCGACGAGGTCTCCTCGAGCCGCATGTCGGGGAACGCGGCCATGTACCGGTGCGCCGCCTCGCGCAGCGCCTCGCGGCCGTGCAGCGGCATGCCGAAGGCGACGTCGCGCCAGATGACGTCCTCCGCGACGTTGGCCACGATCCCGTCCGGATCGCCGCGATTCCACGCCGCGAGCGCATCTGCCGCACGGGCGAGCATCTGCCGGCGGTTCATGTGCCGACGCTACTCCTGCGGCACGTCCGGTTCAATAGCGCACACTGGAGAGATACAGTCCATGGGCCGGCGCGGTGCGGCCCGCCTCCTCGCGCGGCCGGCCGGTGAGGAGGCGCTCGAACGACTCCACGGTGCGGATCCCGCCCGCCACCTCGAGCATCGTCCCGACCAGCACGCGGTTCATCTGGCGCATGAACGAGTCGGCCTCGATGTGGAACTCGAGCAGCTCGTCGCCCTCCCACGACGCGGAGATCACGTGCCGCTCGAACCGCTTGTGGTAGGTCTCGGTCGGCGTGAAGGCGGTGAAGTCGTGCGCGCCCTCCAGCGCCGCGGCGCAGGCGCGGAGCGCGTCGCGGTCGATGCGGTAGGGGTACCAGTAGGCGCGCCCCGTCTCGAACGGCGAGGGCGCGCTGCGGGCGAGGATGCGGTAGCGGTAGCTGCGGCTCACCGCGTCGCGGCGGGCGCTGAAGCCGTCCGGCGCCTCCTCGGCGCGCAGCACGGCGATCTCGTTCGGCAGCAGCGCGTTGACGGAGCGCAGCGACGGCAGGGAGCCCTCGTACGAGACGACCTGGCCGAGCGCGTGGACCCCGCGGTCGGTCCGCCCGGCGACGGTCAGCCGGACGTCGTGCCGCAGCACCGTGCGCAGCGCGGCGCCGAGCTCACCGGCGACGGTCCGCAGCCCCGGCTGGACGGCCCAGCCCGCGAACGGGCCGCCGTCATACGCCAGGGTCAGCTTCGCGGTCAGACGAGCTCTAGATAGACCATCTCGGTCGCGTCAGACGAACGCGGACCGAGCTTGAGGATCCGGGTGTAGCCCCCGGGGCGCTCCGTGTAGCGGGGCGCGATCTCCTCGAACAGCTTGTAGATGACGCCCTTGTCGGGGTGCTGGAGGATCGACATCGCCCGCCGGCGCGCGTGCAGGTCGCCCTTGCGCGCCAGCGTGATCAGCTTCTCGATCTCCGGCTTGACGGCCTTGGCCTTGGCCTCGGTCGTCTTGATCCGCTCGTGGTCGATGACCTCGATGCAGAGGTTGGCCAGGAGCGCCTTGCGATGCGCGGAGTCGCGGGACAGCTTGTGGCGTGTCTTCTGGTGGCGCATGGTTCCTAGTCCGTACGGAGGGTCAGCCCGCGCTGCGAGAGGGTCTCGATGACCTCGTCGATCGACTTCTTGCCGAAGTTCGGGATCGCGGCCAGCTCGCCCTCGGACTTCGACACCAGGTCGCCGACCGTCTGGATGCCGGCGCGCTTGAGGCAGTTGTACGAGCGGACGCCGAGCTCGAGCTCCTCGATGAGGATGTCGTCCATCGGCGAGCCGCCCGCGCGACCGCCCGGCTGGAGCGCCGCGCCGGCGCCCGCGCCGTTGTCGAGCGAGGCCATGCCGCCGGGGCCGGCCCGCAGCTCCTCGATCCGCTCCTCGTCGGTGAAGATCGAGAGCGAGGAGATGAGGATCTCGGCCGCCTCGCGGAGCGCGGCCTGCGGGTCGATCGAGCCGTCGGTCTCGATGTCGATCGTCAGCTTGTCGAAGTCCGTCCGCTGGCCGACGCGAGCCTGCTCGACCGAGTACGCCACGCGGCGGACCGGCGAGAAGATCGAGTCGATCGGGATGACGCCGATCGGCTGGTCGGGCGACTTGTTGTCCTCCGCCGGGCGGTAGCCGCGGCCGCGCCCGATCGTGAGGTACATCTCGAGCTTGGTCTTCTTCTCGAGCGTCGCGATGTGCGCGTCGGGGTTGAGGATCTCCACGCCCGACGGGAGGTCGATGTCACGCGCGGTGATCTCGCCGGGGCCGGTCACGACGAGCGGGGCCTCGACCTCGGTCGCGTCCGAGTGCATCCGGCACACGATGCCCTTGAGGTTGAGGACGATGTCGGTCACATCCTCGGTGACGCCCTTGATCGTCGAGAACTCGTGGGCGACCCCCTCGATGCGCACGGAGGTCACCGCGGCGCCCGCCAGCGAGGCGAGCAGCACTCGCCGCAGCGAGTTGCCGAAGGTGTAGCCGAAGCCGCGGTCGAGCGGCTCCACCACGAACTGGCCGCGGTTGTCCTCGACCGTTTCGGCGGTGATTCGGGGGATCTGGAAGTCGAGCATCAAGGTCCTAACGTCGTCTCAGGTTCTTCTCGGGGGAGCGATGCGGCGCCTGGGGATGAGCGCCGCGTCTAAGAGCTCGTGTTACTTCGAGTACAGCTCGACGATGAGCTGCTCCTGCACCGGCGCCGCGATCTCCGCGCGCTCGGGCTTGCGCAGCACCTTCGCCGTCAGCTGGTCGTGATCCGCCTGTAGCCATGCCGGCACCTGCGCGACCAGCTCCGTCGCGTCGCGGATCACCGTCTCGGCGTCTGAGCCGGGCTTGAAGGTGATCACGTCGTTCTCGCGCACCTGGTAGCTGGGGATGTCGACCCTGCGGCCGTTGACCGCCCAGTGCCCGTGCCGGATCAGCTGCCGCGCCTGACGGCGCGAGGCGGCGAAGCCGAGGCGGACGAGGACGTTGTCGAACCGGCACTCGAGGATCCGCAGCAGGTTCTCGCCGGTGATGCCGGGCTGCCGCGACGCCTTCGCGTAGTAGGTGCGGAACTGCTTCTCGAGCACGCCGTAGTAGCGGCGGGCCTTCTGCTTCTCACGCAGCTGGACGCGGTACTCGGACTGCTTCTGCCTGCCGCGGCCGTGCTCGCCGGGCGGGTAGGAGCGCCGTTCGACGCCGCACTTGTCGGTCAGGCAGCGCTCGCCCTTGAGAAAGAGCTTCTGCCCTTCACGACGGCACTGCTTGCACTGGGGTGACGTATCGCGAGCCATTCGGTGATTCAGACCCTCCGCCGCTTGCGGGGGCGGCAACCGTTGTGTGCCTGCGGGGTGACGTCCCTCACGCCGGTCACCTCGAGGCCGGCGGCCTGGAGCGAGCGGATCGCGGTCTCGCGGCCCGAGCCCGGGCCCTTCACGAAGACCTCGACCTTCTGCATGCCCTGCTCGATGCCCTTGCGGGCGGCCGCATCGGCGGTGACCTGGGCGGCGAAGGGAGTCGACTTGCGGGAGCCCTTGAAGCCGGCGCCGCCGGCGGACTCCCAGGCGATGACGTTGCCCTCACGGTCGGTGAGGGCGACGATCGTGTTGTTGAAGCTGGTCTTGATGTGCGCCTGGCCGATCGGGACGTTCTTCTTGACCTTGCGGCGGCCGCGCTGCGGGCGGCGGGGAGCGGGACTCACTTCTTACCCGCCTTCTTCTTGCCGGCGACCTGCATGCGCTTGGGACCCTTGCGCGTGCGGGCGTTGGTCTTGGTGTTCTGACCCCGGACCGGGAGGCCGCGGCGATGGCGCATGCCGCGATAGCAGCCGATCTCCATCAGGCGCTTGACGGCCTGCGAGCGCTCGCGCCGGAGGTCACCCTCGACGATGTAGTCGGTGTCGATGAGGTCGCGGAGCTTGGAGATCTCGTCGTCGGTCAGGTCGCGGACGTAGGTGTCCGGGCTGATCCCGAGCTTGGCGAGGATCTCGTTCGAGGCCGGCCGTCCGACGCCGTAGATGTACGTCAGGCCGATCTCGACACGCTTGTTGAGGGGGATGTTGACGCCGGCGATGCGTGCCATCGTGGACCTAGCCCTGCCGCTGCTTGTGCCGCGGGTTCTGGCAGATCACGAGCACCCGGCCGTGGCGGCGGATGATCTTGCACTTCTCGCACATCGGCTTGACCGACGGTCGTACCTTCATGGTCCCTTTCGGCTGATGATCCAGACGGGGTGGCTCTGGCGGCCGGAGCGGCTGCCGCTACCAGTCCCCCGGACGAAGATTGGCCGCACACGGAGCCCTCGCGGACTCAGGCGCGACCGAGCAGGATAGCAAGCCGAACGGACGAAGGCGGTGCCGGGTGATCGCTCTCCTCGCCACGCTCGCCGTCCTCGGACCGGTCGTCGTGCACGACTCCGCCGAGACGTCGCCGCTCGGGTCCGTCGGGCCTCGGCCGGGGACGTTCGAGGCTCCTCCCACAGTGTACGAACGCCGGGCCGGCGCCTGGATCCAGTGGTGGATGCCGTTCGCCCGGAACGACCAGGATCGCGGGATCGTGCGCACCGGACGGCACGCGGGAGACTGGGAGATGGCGCAGGTTCGCGTGGATTCCGCCGGGCGCCCCGTGGAGGCCGTGCTTCGCCCAGCACTCGGGCGCCGAGCGGTGCCCGTGGTCCGCCGTCGAGAAGCGGGACGGCAGACCCGTCATCTACCTCGCGAACGACTCCCACGCCGCGTACTTCCGCCCCGGCGTCCGCGACCGCATGTGGCCGGACCCCAACGACGAGGCCGACGGACGCGGCGAGACCGTCACGCCGCCGACCGAACCGCTCGGTGCGTGGGCGGACTGGCCAGGGCGGTGGGGGAACGCCCGGGCGGGCTGGGTCCCGGGCGAGATGGACTCCCCGCGCGGGCCGGCGTTCCAGCCGCAGGGCCGCTGGACGGACCCCGCCGCCTGGGCCGCCGCGGCGCGGCCGTGCACGTTCGGGGGTTGCGACGAGCTCGGCGAGTGCGACGGGCGGGAGACGGCGCTGGCCCTCGCCGCGCCGCTGGCGTTGCTGGTCGTCGTCGGTGCGTGGTGGCGACGCCGGCGAACCTCGGCTGGGGGTTGACGTTCAGGCGGCGACGACGCCGCGAGCCTTGGACTCATGCCAAGGCGTGAGGATCCGCGGACCGTCGGCGGTGATCGCGACGGTGAACTCGAAGTGCGCCGTGACCGAGCCGTCCTGCGAGTAGATCGCCCAGCCGTCGTCGCCCATGCGGACCATGTGCCGCCCGGCGGTCGTCATCGGCTCGACGGCGAGCACCATCCCCTCCTCGAGCGGCGTCCCCTTGCCGGGGTTGCCGTAGTTGGGGATCTGCGGCTCCTCGTGCATGTCGCGGCCGATGCCGTGCCCGACGAGCGAGCGGACGATCGAGAACCCCGCGGCCTCCACGTGCTTCTGCACCGCGTGGCCGACGTCGCCGAGCCGGTTGCCGGCGCGGCACTGCTCGACGGCGCGGAACAGCGACTCCTCGGTGACCTGCAGCAGCGAGGCGGCGACCGGCGAGACCTCGCCGACCGGGAACGTGCGCGCAGCGTCGGCCACCCAGCCGTCGTAGACGACGCCGATGTCCACGCTCAGCACGTCGCCGCGCGAGAGCTTGAACTTCCCCGGGATGCCGTGCACGACCATGTCGTTCGGCGAGGCGCAGATCGAGCCAGGGAAGCCGCGGTAGCCCTTGAAGGCCGGCGTGGCGCCCTGCGAGCGGATGTACTTCTCGGCGGCGGCGTCGAGGTCGGCCGTCGTGACCCCGGGCCGGACCTTGCCCGCCAGCAGGTCCATGGTGCGCACGAGGATCTCCCCGGCGCGGGCCATCTTGTCGATCTCCGCCGGGGTCTTCTTGATGATCATCGGACTTAGAGGCGCTCTTCGAGGCGAAGCGTTGCCAGCGTCGCCCTGATGTGGTCGTGGACCTCGACCTTGTCGCGGGTCCCGTCGAAGCGGCGGAGCAGGCCGGCGTCTTCGTAGTACCCCTTCAGAGGCTCGGTCAGCTCATGGTAGACCGACAGGCGCTCGCGGATGGCGTCGGGCCGGTCGTCGTCGCGCTGCGCGAGCGGCTTGCCGCACTGATCGCAGGCGCCGTCGTGCTTGGGCGGGTCGAAGGCGACGTGGTAGAGGTGGCCGTTCGAGCACTGGCGGCGGCCGGAGAGCCGCTCCACCACGATGTCGTCGGGCGCCTCGATCAGCAGCGCCGCCGTCAGCCGGCGGCCGCGCTTCTCCATCTCCTCGAACAGCGCGTCGGCCTGGCCGACCGTGCGCGGGAAGCCGTCGAGCAGGAAGCCGTCGTCGCCCTCGTCGCCGATCTTGTCGAGGATCATCGCGATCACGAGCTCGTCCGGCACGAGATGGCCCGCGGCCATGAACTCCTCGGCCTGGCGGCCGAGCTCGGTCTGCTCGCGCCGGTGCTCGCGCAGCAGGTCGCCGGTGCCGATGTACGGCAGCCCGAAGTCGTCGGACAGCCTGGCCGCCTGCGTGCCCTTCCCGGCCCCCGGGGGGCCCAACAGAATCAGGTTCAATTCGCTCAAGAGGCCGGGCAGCTTACTTCAAGAAGCCTTCGTAATTGCGCATCATGAGCTGCGCTTCCAACTGCTTCATGGTGTCGAGCGCCACGCCGATCACGATGAGGATCGACGTTCCGCCGAAGAAGAAGTTCGCTGAGGTCTGGTTGATGAGGATCGTCGGCAGGGCCGCCACGGCCGCCAGATAGAGCGCGCCGGGGAACGTCAGGCGGGCCAGGATGCGGTCCAGGAACTCCGCCGTCGGGCGGCCTGGCCTCACCCCCGGGATGAACCCGCCGTACTTCTTCAGGTTGTCCGCCTGGTCGACCGGATTGAAGGTCACGGCCGTGTAGAAGTAGGTGAAGATGATGATGAAGAAGCACTCGCCGACGATGTAGGCCCAGCCGCTCGGATTGAAGAACGTGGCGAGGCCCTGGGCGCCCGGCAGCAGCTCGCCGATGGTCGGCGGGAACGCCATGATCGACGCGGCGAAGATGACCGGGATGACGCCGGCCATGTTCACGCGCAGCGGGAGGTACGTCTGGCCGCCGGAGCTCATGCGCCTGCCGATCACGCGCTTGGCGTACTGGATCGGGATCCGGCGCTGGCCCTCCTGGACGAACACGATGGCCGCGATCACGCCGAGCGCGACGAAGGGCATCATGACCTTGAAGACCTGGTCCGGGTTGGTCCACCAGGCCTGGATGCCGTTCGGCAGGCCCGAGACGATCGAGGCGAAGATCATCAGCGAGATGCCGTTGCCGATGCCGCGCTGGGTGATCAGCTCGCCCATCCACATCAGCAGCACGCAGCCGGCCGTGAGGCAGACGACCACGAGGATCACGCCGCCGGCGGTGAAGTTCTCGAACACCGAGGCGCCCGCGCTGGAGCCCTGCGAGCGGAAGAGGAACACGTAGCCGATGGCCTGCGCGGCGGCCAGGCCGACCGTCAGGTAGCGCGTGTACTGCGTGATCTTCTGCTGGCCGACCTCGCCCTCCTTCTGGAGCTTCTCCAGCGACGGCGAGACGACCGTCAGCAGCTGGAGGATGATCGAGGCCGTGATGTAGGGCATGATCCCGAGCGCGAAGATCGCGATCCGGGACAGCCCGCCGCCGGTGAAGAGGTTGAGGAAGCCGAGGATGTTCGAGCCGGCGTAGTTCTCCGAGATCGCGTCGATCGCGTCGGTGTTCACGCCCGGGACCGGGATGAACGCGCCGAGGCGGTACAGCGCCAGCATCACTGCCGTGAACAGCAGCTTCTTCCGGATGTCGGCGACCCGGAAGGCGTTGAGGATCGTGGAGAGCACGCGCCCTCTCGGCTAGTCGTCGATCAGCTGGCAGGTCCCGCCCGCGGCCTCGATCCGCTCACGGGCGGTCTTCGAGAAGCCGTGGGCGTGCACGGTGAGCTGCTTGGTCAGCTCGCCGCGACCCAGGATCTTGACCGGGATGTTCTTGCGCGTGCCGAGGCCGGCGGCGCGCAGCGCGTCGAGGTCGACGGAGGCGCCGTTGTCGAACTTCTTCTCCAGGTCGGCCAGGTTGACCGGCTGCGTGTGCGTCCGGAACGGCTCGAACGGCATCGACATCTTCTTGTTCGGCCCGCGCAGCTTGCGCATCCGCATGTGGATCGGGTTCTGGCCGCCCTCGAAGCGCGCGCGCTGCTTGGAGCCCGCGCGCGAGCCGTAGCCCTTCTGGCCGCGCCCGGCGGTCTTGCCCGTGCCGGAGCCCTCGCCGCGGCCGACGCGCTTGCGCGGACGGCGCGAGCCCGGGGCCGGCTTGAGGGTGTGGAGGCCGATGAACTCCTCGTTCTTCTCCGCCTCGGCCATCTACTTCTCCTCCACGGTGATCAGATGACGGACGGCGTGCACCATGCCGCGGAGCTGCGGCGAGTCCTCGCGCTCGACGGACTTGCCGATCCCGCGCAGGCCGAGCGAGCGCAGGGTGTCGCGCTGGCGCCCGTTGGTCCCGTTTGCGGACTTGACCTGCGTGATCAGCAGGCTCACGCCGGCACCTCCGCCTCATCCTCGCGATGTTCGCCGCCAGGCGAGCTCGCAAGGGAATCGCCGCCAGCCGATTCCCCGCCGCCGAGGCCGAGGACGCGGTTGACCGACAGGCCGCGCAGCTGCGCGATCTCCTCGGGGCGCCGCAGGTCCTGCAGACCGGCGATCGTCGCCTTCACGAGGTTGATCGGGTTCTGCGTGCCGAGCGACTTGGAGAGGATGTCGTGGATCCCGGCCAGCTCGAGCACCGCGCGCACGCCGCCGCCGGCGATGACGCCGGTACCGGGCGAGGCGGGCTTGAGGAAGACGCGGCCGGACCCGAAGACGCCGGTGGTCTGGTGCGTGATGGTCGACCCGTGGCGCGGCACGCGGAAGAGGTTCTTCTTCGCGCGCTCGACGCCCTTCTGGATCGCGAGCGGCACCTCGTTCGCCTTGCCGTAGCCGACGCCGACGATGCCGTTCTCGTCACCCACCACGACGAGCGCGGTGAACGAGAACCGCCGGCCGCCCTTGACCACCTTGGCGACGCGGTTGATCTCGACCACTCGCTCTTGGAGGTCTAGGCCGGTGCTGGATACGGATCGATCGGGGGCTGCCATACGTTCCTTCGAGTCTAGAAGTTCAGTCCGCCCTCGCGGGCGCCCTCGGCCAGAGCCTTCACACGGCCGTGGTAGCGGTACCCGCCGCGGTCGAACACGGCGGTCTCGATGCCGGCGGCCTTGGCGCGCTCGGCGAGCAGCTCGCCGGCCTTGGTGGCCTGCTCGAGCGGCTTGAGCGAGCGCAGGTCGCCCTCGGTCCAGTTGACGGCGGCCAGGGTGCGCCCGGCGTCGTCGTCGATCAGCTGCGCGAAGATGCCGCGGTTGGAGCGGAACACGCTGACGCGCGGGCGCTCGGCGCTGCCGCGCACCTTCGCGCGGACCCGGCGACGGCGCTTCAGGCGCCGGGAGGGAGCGGTCATGACGGTCATGCGCGCTTGCCCACCTTCCGGGCGACGTACTCGCCCTCGTAACGGATCCCCTTGCCCTTGTAGGGCTCGGGCTTGCGCTGCTTGCGGATGATCGCGGCGATCTCGCCGACCTGCTGCTTGTTGTTGCCCTTGACGATCACGCGCGTGGGGACGGGCACCTCGAACTCGATGCCCTCCGGCGCCTTGATCGGCACGGGATGCGAGTAGCCGAGCGCCAGCTCGAGGTCGCGGCCCTTGAGCTGCGCGCGGTAGCCGACGCCCTGGATCTCCAGCGTCTTCGTGAAGCCGGATGTGACGCCCTCGACCATGTTCGCCACCAGCGAGCGGGTGAGCCCGTGCAGGGCCCGGTGCTCGGCGCGGTCGGTCGGACGCGTGACGAGCAGCTCATCGCCCTCCTGCTTGACCTCGATCGAGCGGTTCTTGCGCTCGAAGAGATCGCCGCGGGGACCGGCCACGCGGACGACCTCCGGCTCGATCGTGACGGTCACGCCGGTGGGGACGGGGATGGGCTTCTTGCCGATTCGGCTCATGACTTGGCTACCAGACCTCGGCGACGACCTCGCCGCCGACTCCTGCGCGGCGTGCGTCGTGCCCGGTCATGACGCCCTGGGAAGTGGACACGATGGCCGTGCCCATGCCACCCAGGACCTTCGGGATGTGCTTCGCGTCGACGTACGTCCGCTGACCCGGCCGGGACACCCGGCGCAGGCCGGAGATGACCGACGTGCGGTCGTCAGTGTACTTCAGGCGGACGAGGATCTTCTCGCCTGCCACGCCCTCCTTGGGGGGAGCGGTGTCGTAGCCGGCGATGTATCCCTGCTCCAGCAGGATCCGCGCCAGCTCGCGCTTGAGGCGGCTCGCGGGGATCTCGACCTCCTCGTGGGCGGCCATGATCCCGTTGCGGATGCGGGTGAGGAAGTCGGCGATGGGATCGGTCATCGACATGCGATCACCAGCTCGACTTCGTCATGCCGGGGATGAAGCCGTTGTGGGCCAGCTCGCGCAGGCACACTCGGCAGAGGCCGAACTTGCGGTAGACGGCGCGCGGACGGCCGCAGCGCCGGCAGCGCGAGTGGGCCCGCGTCTTGTACTTCGGCGGGCGCGACTGGCGCACGATCTTTGACTTCTTTGCCATGGTCTCCTGAGGTCCTTAGGCCGCGGCCGGCTCTTGCGAGAGGCTCTCGAAGGCGCCCGGGCGCCCGTCGCGGGCGAAGGGCATGCCCAGCGCGTCGAGCAGCGCGAACGCCTCGGCGTCGGTGGCGGCGGATGTGGTGATGGTGACATCGAGCCCGCGGACCTGGTCGATGCTGTCGTAGTCGATCTCCGGGAAGATGACCTGCTCGCGGATGCCCATCGAGTAGTTGCCGCGCCCGTCGAACGAGCGCGGGTTCAGGCCCCGGAAGTCACGCAGCCGGGGCAGGGCGATCGAGGTGAGCCGGTCGATGAACTCGTACGCGCGCTCCTGGCGCAGCGTCACCGAAAGGCCGACCGGCATGCCCTCGCGCAGCTTGAACGCGGCGACGGACTTGCGGGCGCGCCGGATGTTCGGCTTCTGGCCGGCGATGGTCGCCAGCTGCTCCTGCGCGGCCTCGAGCATCTTCGAGTCCTGCTTGGCCTCGCCCACGCCCATGTTGAGCGTGACCTTCTCGAGCTTCGGGGCCTGCATCGGCGAGCTGTAGCCGAACTTGCCCACCAGCGCCGCGCGGATCTCGTCGTTGTAGCGGTCCTTGAGTCGTGCCATGTCAGTCCAGCTCCGAGCCCGTGCGGCGCGACACGCGCTTGCGGCGACCCTCGTCGTCGCGCGTGATGCCGATCCGCGTCGGCTTGTGGTCCTTGGGGTCCGCGATGGCCACGTTGGACACGTGGACCGGACCCTCCTTCTCGATGACGCCGACCTGCATGTTGGGCCGGCCGGGCTGCGGGCGCTGATGGCGCTTGACCATGTTGATGCCCTCCACGAAGACCCGGTCCCGCTTGGGGTCCGTGCGGATGACCTTGCCGGTCTTGCCCTTGTCCTTGCCTGAGATGACGATCACGTGGTCGTCGGTGCGGATGCGCATCAGAGCACCTCCGGGGCGAGCGAGACGATCTTCATGAACCCGCCGTCGCGCAGCTCGCGGGCCACCGGCCCGAAGATGCGCGTGCCGCGCGGGTTGTTCTGGGCGTCGATGATCACGGCCGCGTTCTCGTCGAAGGCGATGTACGTGCCGTCATCCCGACCGAACTCCTTCTTCGTGCGCACGACGACCGCCTTCACCACCTCGCCCTTCTTGACCGAGCCCTGCGGGTTCGCGGTCTTGACGGTCGCGGTGATGATGTCCCCCACGCCCGCGTAGCGGCGGCGCGAGCCGCCCATCACGCGGATGCAGAGGATCTCGCGGGCGCCGGTGTTGTCGGCGACCTTGAGGCGGGTCTCGTTCTGGATCACTTCGCACGCTCCACGACTTCCACCAGCCGCCAGCGCTTGGAGCGCGACATCGGCCGGCACTCCTGCACGCGGACCGTGTCGCCCTCGTGGGCGTCGTTGCTCTCGTCGTGCGCGTAGAGCTTGACCGTCGACCGCATGATCTTGTGGTAGCGCTTGTGGCGCCGGACCATGTCGATGGCCACGGTGATGGTCTTCTCGCCCTTGTCCGAGACGACGATGCCCTGGCGCGTCTTGGCGCGACCCGGGCCGTGCTCGGGCGCGTGGTCGGCCTCGCGCGGCGGCGCGGCCGCCTGGGCCTCGGCCTTCTTGGTCTTCAGGCGCTGCCGGTAGGCGCGGCGCTGCTTGGCCACGCCGGCGCGGCGCTCGCGGCGCTCGGCGTCGCGCTCCTCGGGCGTGCGCGGCTTGCGCTTGCCCGCGGCGGCCTGGCGCTCGGCGCGCTTGGCCTCGAGCTTGTCGCGGCGGGTCGGGCCCGACTTCGGCGAAGCCTTGGGCTTCGCCTCCTCGGCCGGCGCGTCGCCGGCGGGAGCCTCCTCGGCTGAGGCCGCGTCACCAGCGTCGGCGCCCTCCTCGGCGGTCGCGCCAGCGGCCTCGACCGACACCGCGTCAGCCGCGTCGGGGGTTTCTTCAGCGTTCGCGCGAGCGGTGTCGGCGGTGTCTTCGGGGGTCTCAGCCATCGTCGGTCTCAGTCTTCGTGGTCACGTTCGGGTCGATGCCGCGCTGGCGGGCGATCGTGAGCGCCCGCGCGAGCTCGCGCTTGGCGCCGCGCAGCCGCGCGGTGTTGTCCAGCTCGCCCGTGGCGTGCTGCATCCGCAGGCCGAACAGGTCGCGCCGCGACGTGGTGATGTGCTCGCGCAGCGCCTTGTCGGGCATGTCTCGGAGGTCGGCGGCACGCATCAGTGGCCGTCCTCGCGCATGACGAACTTGGTCTTCACGGGGAGCTTGTGGCCGGCCAGGCGCATCGCCTCGCGCGCGAGCGGCTCCGGCACGCCGGACAGCTCGAACATCACGCGGCCCGGCTTGACGACGGCGACCCAGCCCTCCGGGTTGCCCTTGCCGGAGCCCATGCGGGTCTCGGCCGGCTTCTTCGTGAACGGCTTGTCCGGGAACACGTTGATCCAGACCTTGCCGCCACGCTTGATCTTGCGCGTCATGGCGATACGAGCAGCCTCGATCTGGCGGTTGGTCAACCACCCGTTCTCGAGCGCCTTGAGGCCGTACTCGCCGAACTCGACGGTCTGCTGACCGCGCGAGAACCCGGCACGCCGGCCGCGGTGCTGCTTGCGGAACTTGACTCGCTTCGGGGACAGCATCAGCGGCTGATCCCTCCGCTGAGGTCCGGACGCGGGCCACCACGGCCTCCGCCGCCGCGACCGCCGCCGCCCTGGCCGCCACGGCCACCGCCGCCGCCGCCGAAGCCACCGCCGCCGCGACCGCCGCCTCCGCCGCCACGGCCACCGCCGCCGCCGAAGCCACCGCCGCCGCCACGGCCGCCGGGCCCACCCGGACCGCCGCCCTGGCCGCCACGCCCGCCGCCGCGGCCTCCGCCGCCACGGCCGTCGCCGCGCCCGCGGCCGTCACGGCCGCCGCGCCCGCGCCGGCGATCGTCGCCGCCCTCGTCGCCGCGGCCGGGGGCCTCGTCGAGCGAGGTGAGATCCTGGCCGGTGTAGCCGGCGGGCATGATCTCGCCCTTGTTGATCCAGCACTTGACGCCGATGCGGCCGAACGTCGTGCGGGCCTCGTAGAAGCCGTAGTCGATGTCGGCGCGCAGCGTGTGCAGCGGGACGCGGCCGTCGGAGTAGGACTCCGAGCGGGCCATCTCGGCGCCGCCCAGGCGGCCGCCGACCTGGATCTTGCAGCCCTTGGCGCCGGAGCGCATGGCGCTCGTGAGGGCGCGCTTCATCGCGCGCCGGAAGGCGACGCGGTTCTGGAGCTGCTCGGCGATCGACTGCGCGACGAGCTTGGCGTCCAGCTCGGGGCGCTTGATCTCGAGGATGTTGACCTTGATGGCCTTGCCCGTGAGCTTGTGCAGGTCGCGCCGCAGGGCGTCGACCTCCGAACCGGACTTACCGATCACGATGCCCGGCCGCGCGGTGTGGATGTTGACCTCCACCTCTGCGGCGTCCTTGCGGATCGTGATGTCCGACAGGCCGGCGTGCGCGAGCTTGTTCGTGATGTGGTCCCGGATCCGGACGTCCTCGATCAGGAAGTCGGAGAAGTTCTTCTCTGAGAACCAGTTCGACTTCCAGTCGTGGATGTAGCCCACGCGCATGGCCTCGGGATGGACCTTCTGACCCATGCGGTTCAGGACTCCTTCGGGGTGAGCGTGATGGTCAGGTGCGAGGTGCGCTTGCGGATGCGCGTGGCGCGGCCCATGGCACGCGGCCGGTAGCGCTTCAGCGTCGGCCCCTCGTCGGCGTGGACGGCGGCGATCTTGAGGTCCTCGCCGACCAGCTCGTGGTTGTGCTCGGCGTTGGCGACCGCCGACTCCAGCAGCTTGCTCCAGGCCTTGGCCGCGGCGCGCGGCGTGAAGGCGAGGATGGCGCGGGCCTCGGCGACGTCCTTGCCGCGGATGTGGTCGCACACCAGCCGCGCCTTGCGGGCCGAGGTGCGGACGTACTTGGCCTGCGCGTTCACGAGCACGCCCGGCTCCGGGCGGCGGCGGCGATCGCGCTTGGCGGGCGCCTTGGCGGCGGCCTCCTTGACGTCACCCTCGGTCGCGGCAGCGACCGCGGGCTCCTTGGTGCCCTCGGGCTTGGTGCCCTGCGGGTTGCGGTCCGCGGGCTTGACCTTGGCCTTCTTGGGCTTGGCCTCGGTGGCCTCGGCGGCCTCCTTGTCGACGCCGGTCGCCTCGGCGGCGGCGGGCTTGGCCGGCTTCGCCTTGGCCTTGGCCTTCGCCTTCCTCGGCTTGGCCTTGGGCTCCGGCTGGGCCTCGGCCTCGACAGGGGTCTCCTTGGAGGCCTTCGCCTCCTCCTCGACCTTCGCCTCGTCGACCTTGCCCTTCTGCGGATCGGCGGGGGTGCTCATCGCACCTTGCCCTTCGAGTCATGCCCGCGGTAGGTGCGGGTCGGCGCGAACTCGCCGAGCTTGTGGCCGACCATCGACTCCGAGACGAACACGGGAACGTGCTTGCGGCCGTCGTGGACGGCGATGGTGTGACCCACCATCTCGGGGAAGATCGTCGACGTCCGCGACCAGGTGCGGATCATGGACCTCGAGTTCGAGGCGTTCATGGACTCGATGCGGCCCATCAGGCGCTCCTCGACCCACGGCCCCTTCTTGGAGGAACGGCTCATCAGCGGCCACCCTTCTTGCCGCGGCGGCGGCCGCGGACGATGTAACGATCGGACTGCTTGCCCTTCTTGCGGGTGCGGTAGCCGATGGTCGGCACGCCCCAGGGCGTCTGCGGATGGTTGCCCAGCGGCGTGGCGCCCTCGCCGCCGCCGTGCGGGTGGTCGACCGGGTTCATGGCCGTGCCGCGCGTCTGCGGGCGCACGCCCATGTGGCGCTTGCGGCCCGCCTTGCCGACCGTGACGTTCT
Organism: uncultured Solirubrobacteraceae bacterium; assembly: GCA_963720415.1. Taxonomy (GTDB): domain Bacteria; phylum Actinomycetota; class Thermoleophilia; order Solirubrobacterales; family Solirubrobacteraceae; genus DASSUW01. The sequence continues at coordinate 350,137 of CAVRFQ010000001.1, forward strand.
GGTGGTCGGCGTTGCCGACCACGCCGACGGTCGCGCGGCAGGTGACCTGCACCATGCGCATCTCACCGGAGGGCAGGCGCAGCGTCGCCATGCCGCCCTCCTTGGCCATCAGCTGGATGCCGACGCCCGCGGAGCGGCCGAGCTGGCCGCCGCGGCCGGGCTGCAGCTCCACGTTGTGGACCACGGTGCCGACCGGCATCAGGGACAGCGCCATCGCGTTGCCGACGGTGATGTCCGAGCCGGGGCCCGACTGGACGGTCATGCCGACGCGCAGCCGGTTCGGCGCGAGGATGTAGCTCTTCTCGCCGTCGACGTAGTGCAGCAGCGCGATGTAGGCCGACCGGTTCGGGTCGTACTCGATGGCGGCGACCTTCGCCGGCACGCCGTCCTTGCGGCTGCGCTTGAAGTCGACCTTGCGGTAGAGGCGCTTGGCGCCGCCGCCCCGGTGGCGCGAGGTCTTGCGGCCGTTGGCGTTGCGGCCGCCGGACTTCTTGAGGCCCTCGACGAGGCTCTTCTCCGGCTCGGTCTTCGTGATCTCCGAGAAGTCGGGATACGTGACGAAGCGCCGGCCGGGCGAGGTGGGCTTTGGCTTGCGGATCGGCATGGCTTAGAGATCCGCCTCCAGACCCTGGAAGATCGGGATCGTGTCGCCCTCGCGGACCTGCACGACGGCCTTCTTCCACGCGCGGGTGCGGCCCGCGGTGTACCCGCGGCGCTTCGGCTTCGAGGGCACCGACGAGGTGCGGACCTCGAGCACGCCGACGCCGAACAGGAACTCGACGGCCTGCTTGATCTGCGTCTTGTGCGCGTCCGGGTGGACGCGGAACGTGTACTTGCCGGCCGTCGCGAGCGTGTAGGACTTCTCGGAGACGACCGGGCGGATGATCACCTGGGAGTGATCCATCAGGCCGACACCTCCTTGGTCTTGCGCGCCCGGGCGGTGACCGCCTCGAGCGCGTCTTCGCTGAACACGACCGTCGCGGCGCCGATCAGGTCGGCCACGCCGCAGTCGGCGGCGGCCAGCACGTTGACGCGGGCGAGGTTGCGGAAGGACTTGAAGGCCGGCGCCTCGTCCGGACCCGAGAGCACGAGCAGCACGGAGCCGCCGCGGAAGCCCTCGATGAGCCCGGCGGCCGTCCTGGTCGACGGCTCGTCGAACGAGCCGCCGTCGAGCCCGTAGATCGAGCCGCGGTCGGCGTGGATCGACAGCGCGCAGCGGAGCGCGGCGCGGCGGGCCTTGCGGTTGACCTTGACGGTGTAGTGGCGCGGGGTCGGGCCGAACACGACGCCGCCGCCGGCGAAGTGCGGCGCGCGGATCGAGCCCTGGCGCGCGCGGCCGGTGCCCTTCTGGCGCCACGGCTTGGCGCCGCCGCCGCGCACGAGCGCGCGGTTGCGCGTCGAGTGCGTGCCGCGCCGGCGCGCGGCCATCTCGGCCACGACGACCTCGTGCACGAGCGGGCCGTTGAACGGCGCGCCGAAGACGTCGTCGTCGAGCGTGAGCTTCTTGCTGGAGCCCAGGATCGGCGCGTCAGGCATCGGTGCGCACCTCCACGGTGCCGCCCTTGGGCCCCGGCACGGAGCCGCGGACGAGCATCAGGTTCTGGTCGGGGATGAGCTCGACGATGGTCAGGCCCTTCTGGGTGACGCGCTTGCCACCCATGCGGCCGGGACCGCGGATGCCCTTGAACACGCGCGAGGGCGTCGCCGAGGCGCCGATCGAGCCCGGGGCGCGCACGTTGTGCGAGCCGTGGGACTTGGGACCGGCGGCGAAGTTGTGGCGCTTGATCGTGCCCGCGAACCCCTTGCCCTTGCCCTTGCCGGCGACCTTGACGATCTGGCCGACCTCGAAGTTCTCGACGGTCACCGTGTCGCCCATCGTCAGCTCGCCCACCTCGTCGCGGAACTCGACCAGCGTGCGCAGCGGCGGCGCGCCGGCCTTCTTGAGGTGCCCGAGCTCGGGCTTCGAGAGGGTCTTCTCGCGCACGGAGTCGAAGCCGAGCTGGACGGCCTCGTAGCCGTCGGCCTCGTGGGTGCGGATCCCGGTCACCGGGCAGGGGCCCGCCTCGAGCACGGTGACGCGCTCGACACGGCCTTCTTCGGTGAATCGCTGGGTCATTCCCAGCTTCTTGGCAAGGATGGCTGGCATTGGATCGTCAGCCGAAGGCGAGTCGGATCTCGATGTCGACGCCGGCGGGCAGGTGGTCCAGCCGCTGCAGCGAGTCGACGGTCTTCGGGGTGGGCTGGTGGATGTCGATCAGGCGCTTGTGCGTCCGGATCTCGAAGTGCTCCTGCGCGTCCTTGTCCTTGAACGGGGACTTGATGACGGCATAGACGTTCTTCTCCGTGGGGAGCGGCACCGGGCCGGACACGGTCGCGCCCGTCCGCGTGGCGGTCTCCACGATCTCCTTGGCCGCCGTCTCGATGGCGGACGAGTCGTACGCCTTGAGGCGGATGCGAATCTTGTTTTGGGCTACGGCTGCCAATTTCTGTCCGGTGCTTGTGGTGTGGTTTCTCGTGTCTCTTTGCGCGCACTGAGGGCGAGCTCCGGGCATCGGAGCCCGCCCCCATAGGTCGTATCTGTCGACTTCGCGCAATCGCCGGCGGGTGCCGGCGATCGAGTGCTACTTGATGATCTCGGTGACGACGCCCGAGCCGACCGTCCTGCCGCCCTCGCGAATCGCGAAGCGCAGGCCGGCGTCCATGGCGATGGGCTGGATCAGCTCGACCTCCATCTGCACGTTGTCACCCGGCATGACCATCTCCGTGCCCTCGGGCAGGTTGGCGACGCCGGTGACGTCCGTCGTGCGGAAGTAGAACTGCGGCCGGTACCCGTTGAAGAACGGGGTGTGGCGGCCGCCCTCTTCCTTCTTGAGGACGTACACCTCGGCCTTGAACTTGGTGTGCGGGGTGATCGAGCCGGGCTTGCAGAGCACCTGGCCGCGCTCGATCTCCTCGCGCTTGATGCCGCGGAGCAGGCAGCCGACGTTGTCGCCGGCCTGGCCCTGGTCCAGGATCTTGCGGAACATCTCCACGCCGGTGACCACCGTGTTGGAGGTCTTCTCGTGGATGCCGACGATCTCGACCGTGTCGCCCGTGTTGACGATGCCCTGCTCGATGCGGCCGGTCGCGACGGTGCCGCGGCCGGTGATCGAGAAGACGTCCTCGACCGGCATCAGGAACGGCTTGTCGAGGTCTCGCGTGGGCTCGGGGATGTAGGTGTCCAGCTGCTCCGCGAGCTCGACGATCTTGTTGACGTACTCCTCGTCGCCGTCCAGCGCCTTGAGCGCCGACCCGATGACGAACGGGATGTCGTCGCCCGGGAAGTCGTAGGCGGAGAGCAGCTCGCGGACCTCGACCTCGACGAGCTCGAGGAGCTCCTCGTCGTCGACCATGTCCGCCTTGTTGAGGAACACGACGATGTACGGCACGCCGACCTGGCGGGCGAGCAGGATGTGCTCGCGCGTCTGGGGCATCGGGCCGTCCGCCGCCGAGACCACGAGGATCGCGCCGTCCATCTGCGCGGCGCCCGTGATCATGTTCTTCACGTAGTCCGCGTGGCCGGGACAGTCGACGTGGGCGTAATGGCGGTTGTCGGTCTCGTACTCGACGTGAGAAGTCGCGATCGTGATACCGCGCGCCTTCTCCTCCGGCGCGTTGTCGATCTCGTCGAAGGAGCGAGCCTGGCCGCCGTACTTCTCGGAGAGCACCTTGGTGATCGCCGCGGTCAGCGTCGTCTTGCCGTGATCGATATGACCGATGGTGCCGACGTTGACGTGCGGCTTGTCCCGCTCGAACTTCTCCTTCGCCACTTTGCTAAGTCCTCTCTAAGTCTCGCTGGAAATCTCGTTTGTAGGCGAACCCGTGCAGACTACCGCGTTCACGCGGGGACGGGTTCACCGGTGCGCGCCTCGACCACCTTCTCGGCGATGTTGGGCGGCACCTCCTCATAGCTGTCGAACTGCATGGTGTAGGTCGCCCGTCCCTGGGTCATGGACCGCACGTCCGTCGCGTAGCCGAACATCTCGCTCAGCGGCACGTGCGCCGAGACGACCTGCGCGTTGCCGCGTGGCTCCATCCCGTGGACGCGGCCACGGCGACGGTTGAGGTCGCCGATGACGTCGCCCATGTACTCCTCGGGCGTGACGACCTCGACCGCGAACACCGGCTCGAGCAGGACCGGCTTGGCCCGCTTGGCCGCCTCCTGGAAGGCGAGTGAGCCGGCCACCTTGAAGGCGATCTCCGACGAGTCCGTGTCGTGGTACTTGCCGTCGACGAGCGTGACGCGCACGTCGACCATCGGGAAGCCTGCCCGGACGCCGTTCTCGAGCGCCTCTTCGACGCCCTTCTCGACCGCCGGGATGAACTCGGTGGGGATCGAGCCGCCCTTGACCTTGTTGACGAAGTCGAAGCCCTCGCCGGGCGCCGGCTCGATGTTGATGTAGACGATGCCGTACTGGCCCGAGCCGCCGGTCTGGCGCACGAAGCGACCCTCGATCTTCTCCGCGGTGCCGCGCACGGTCTCGCGGTAGGAGACCTGCGGGCGGCCGACGTTGGCGTCGACCTTGTACTCGCGCAGCATGCGGTCGACCAGCACCTCGAGGTGCAGCTCGCCCATGCCGGAGATCTCGGTCTGGCCGGTCTCCTCGTTCGTGCGGACCTGGAAGGTCGGGTCCTCCTCGGCGAGGCGGCCCAGCGCGACCGACATCTTCTCCTGGTCGCTCTTGGTCTTCGGCTCGATGGCCACGGAGATCACCGGGTCGTCGAACTCGATCGCCTCGAGGCGGATCGGCTTGTCGGGCGCGGCGAGCGTGTCGCCGGTCACGACCTGCTTGATGCCCACGGCCGCGGCGATGTCGCCGGCGTAGACCTGCTGGACGTCCTCGCGGTCGTTGGCGTGCATCATCAGGATCCGCCCGATCCGCTCGGTGCGGCCGGTGGACACGTTGAGCACGCGCGAGCCCGCGTCGAGCTTGCCCGAGTAGACGCGGAAGTAGGTGAGCTTGCCGACGTAGGGGTCGGCCATGATCTTGAACGCCAGCGCGGCGAACGGCTCCTCGTCGGACGCGTTGCGGACGGCCTCGCGGTCCTCCTCCTCGCCCTTGACCGGCTCGTGGCCCGTGACGGGCGGCACGTCCAGCGGGGAGGGCAGGAAGTCGATGACCGCGTCCAGCAGCGGCTGCACGCCCTTGTTCTTGAAGGACGAGCCGCAGAGGACCGGCGTCATCTTGATCTCGAGCGTCGCCTGGCGGATCGCGTTGACGAGGCGATCCTTGGGGATCTCCTTGTCCTCGAGGATCAGCTCGACGAGCTCGTCGTCGAAGTGCGAGACCTCCTCGAGCAGGTGCTCGCGGGCGGCCTCGGCCTCCTCGACCATCTCGGCGGGGATGTCCTCGATCGAGACGTCCTTGCCGAGCTCGTCGTTGTAGATGATCGCCTTCATGTTGATGAGGTCGACCAGCCCGCGGAAGTCGCCCTCGGCGCCGATCGGGAGCTGGACCGGCACGGGGTTGGCCCCGAGGCGGTCGATCATCGTCTGGACGCCCTGCTCGAAGTCCGCGCCGATGCGGTCCATCTTGTTGATGTACGCGATGCGCGGCACGTGGTACTTGTCGGCCTGGCGCCACACCGTCTCGGACTGCGGCTCGACGCCGGCTACCGAGTCGAACAGCGCGATCGCGCCGTCGAGCACGCGCAGCGAGCGCTCCACCTCGACGGTGAAGTCGACGTGGCCGGGCGTGTCGATGATGTTGATGCGGTGGTCGGCCCACTCGCAGGTCGTGGCAGCCGAGGTGATGGTGATGCCGCGCTCCTGCTCCTGCTCCATCCAGTCCATCGTGGCAGCGCCCTCGTGGACCTCGCCCATCTTGTGGGACCGGCCGGTGTAGTACAGGATCCGCTCAGTCGTCGTCGTCTTGCCCGCATCGATGTGGGCCATGATTCCGATGTTGCGTGTCTTTTGAAGGCTGAACTTGCGCGGCATGAGTGGTCTTTCGTTGTCTCTGCGGCTGCTTCGCGGTGTTGGGCGGGTGGGTACCCAAGTCGTGGCAAAAAAACGGGCCCTTCTGGGCCCAGGTGCTTCACACAGAGGTCGGCCCGGAGATGTGGGCTATGTCTCTCGGCTCTCCATGTGAAGGTTCCTTTGGCCCATTAGGCATGCCACGGCGACCAAGTGGGACCCCGCGGCGGCATCTGAGAATAGCATCCGCCCGGTGGCCCGACTCGCACCTCTCGTGCCCCTCCTCGCGGGCGCTCTCCTGCTCATCGTCGCGGAGTTCCTGACGGTCCGCGAGATCCGCGCCGTGACGGTCGTCCCGCCGGGCGGGACCGAGACCGGCGGGGCCCTCCACGGCTACGCGCTGGGGATCATCGGGCTCGCGATCCTGCCCATGAGCTACGGGGCCGTCGTGCGCGGCGCGCGGCCCGCCGCGGTGGCGCTGCTCGTGCTCGCGCTGGCGGCGTGCGCGATCGTCCTGTTCGTCGACCGGCCGCTGCTCGACGACACGGGGTTGATCGGGCGGACGTACGACCTGGCCGAGGCGCGGCCGGCCGTGGGCTTCTACCTCGAGAGCCTGGGCGCGGCGCTGGCGCTGGTCGGCGCGGTCGGGGCGCTCGTGCTCGGGTCGCGGTCGGGATCCGGGGTAACCCCGGCGCCCCGGCCACGCACTACCTGACGGATGCCCGTCTCCGATGCCGTCCTCGTCCGCCGCGCCCGCGGCGGCGACCGCCGCGCGTTCGCCGCGCTCGCGGAGCGCCACTACCCGGCGCTGGTGCGGATCTGCGCGCGGCTCGTGGGCCGCGACGCCGCGGCCGACGCGGCCCAGGACGCGGTGGTCACGGCGATGCTCTCGCTCGACCGGCTGCGCGACGACGACCGCTTCGGCGCCTGGCTGCTCGGGATCGGCCTCAACCACGGCCGGGCGAGGCTGCGCGGGCCCATGAGCAAGGGGGGTCCGTCCCCCCTTGCTCCGGCGCCCGATCCGGCGGCGGTGGCCGAGGCGAACGAGCTCGTCGCCCGGGTGCGGAAGGCCATCGCGGCGCTGCCTCCAGGGCAGCGCGAGGCGGTGACGCTCTACTACCTCGCCGGGCTGACCCAGGCCGAGGCCGCCGCGCACCTCGGCATCCCGCCGGGCGCCGTCAAGGCCCGGCTGCACAAGGCGCGCGCCTCGTTGCGGGCGCGTCTCGAACCCCTCCGAAGGGAGCGAAGCATGTCCGTGGAGATGCAGGTCGCCGACGTCCGCCGCGCCGGGGAGAGGCACATCCTCATGCTCGAGGGCGGCGGGCGGGAGCTGAGGATCTGGGTCGGGCCGGCCGAGGCGCTCGCCGTCGCCGCCCTGCTCGAGGAGGTCGAGCTGCCGCGGCCGGGGACCCATCACCTGACGGTCGCGCTGCTGGGCGCGGCGGGCGCCTCCGTGCGCGAGGTGCGCGTCACCCGCCTGGCCGAGCACACGTTCTACGGCGAGGTCGTGCTGGCCGACGGCACGGCCGTCGACGCCCGCCCCAGCGACGCCATCACGATCGGGCTGGTCACCGGCGCGCCGCTGCTCGTGGACTCCGACGTGCTCGAGCAGACCGCCCAGGTGCCGCCCGACTGGGTCGACGAGCACGCGGCCGCCGACGCGGCCACCGACGACCGCCGCGTCCTGGCGGAGGAGGTCCGGGACAGGATCAGTCGTCGAGCGTGAGGACGAGCTTGCCGCGCACGTGACCGTCCTCGATGCGCTCGTGCGAGTCGGCCGCGCGCTCGAGCGGGAAGCTCTCGTCCACGTGCGGCTTGAGGCTGCCCTCGGCCACGAGCGGCGTGACGTGCTCGCCGAGGTCGTAGCCGCTCGGCCGCACGAAGATGTAGCTCACCTCGTGGTGGCCGTCGCGCGGCTCGGGCGGCGGCTGGGCGATCGACACGAGCCGCCCACCGGGCCGCAGCGCGCCGAAGGCCTGCTCGCGGCCGTCGCCGCCGAAGAGGTCGAACGCGGCGTCGGCGCCCGAGTCGGCCAGGAGGTCGCGGACCCGCTCGTCGAGGTCGTCGCCGGCGTAGTCCAGCGGCTCGGCCCCGAGCTCGCGCAGGAAGTCGTGGTTGCGCTCCGAGGCGGTCGCGACCACCCGCGCGCCGCGCGCGACGGCGAGCTGGATCGCCAGGTGCCCGACACCGCCCGCCCCTCCGCCCACGAACAGCGTCTCGCCGCCGCGCAGGCCGAGCGCCTCGAGCGCCTGGTGGGCGGTGAGCACGGCCAGCGGCAGCGCCGCGGCCTCCTCGAAGGAGAGCTCGGGCGGCATGTGGGCGAAGAAGCCCTCAGGAGCGGTCGCGTACTCGGCATAGCCGCCGAACTGGAGGTGGTGGCGGCGGATGTAGCCGTAGACGTGGTCGCCGGGCCGGAACCAGGTGACCGCGGCGCCGACCTGCTCGACCACGCCGGCCACGTCCCAGCCGATGATGACCGGGAAGTGGAACGGGAGCCGCTCCGCCATGTAGCCGCCGCGGATCTTCGTGTCGACGGGATTGACGCCGGCGGCCTTGACGCGCACCAGCACCCCGTCGGGGGCGACGGGCGGCACGTCGTGCTCGATCAGCTCGAGCTTGTCCCGCCCACCCCATTCGCGTACGGCGATTGCGCGCACTCGCACAACCTATCCGGCCGGCGGCCCGGCGAAACGGCTACCAGCGGTAGTGGGCGAAGGCCTTGTTGGCCTGCGCCATGCGGAAGATGTCGTCCTTGCGCTTGTAGGCGCCGCCCTGCTGGGACTGCGCGTCGAGCAGCTCGTTGGCGAGCCGCTGCGCCATGGACTTCTCGCGGCGGTTGCGGGCGAACTCGACGAGCCACCGCACGGCCAGCGTGCGGGCACGGCGAGCCGGGACCTCGACCGGCACCTGGTAGGTCGCGCCACCGACGCGGCGGGAGCGGACCTCGAGCACCGGCGTGAGCGCCTTGATCGACGTCTCGAGCGCCTCGACCGGGTCCTTGCCCGTGCGCTCGGAGAGGATCGCGAGCGCGTCATAGACGATCCGCTCGGCCTTGGACTTCTTGCCGTCCTGCATCACGCGGTTGATGACCTGCGAGACGAGCTTGGAACGGTGGACCGGATCGGCCTCGACCGGCCGGATGGTGGCCTGTGCGCGACGCGGCATTACTTGGCCTTCACGCCGTACTGCGAGCGGGCCTTCTTGCGGTCCGACACGCCGGCGGCGTCGAGCGTCCCGCGCACGACCTTGTAGCGCACGCCCGGGAGGTCCTTGACGCGGCCACCGCGCACGAGCACCACGGAGTGCTCCTGCAGGTTGTGGCCCTCACCGGGGATGTACGTCGTGACCTCCATCCCGTTGGTGAGACGCACGCGGGCGACCTTGCGCAGAGCCGAGTTCGGCTTCTTGGGCGTGGTCGTGTAGACGCGCGTGCAGACCCCGCGCCTCTGCGGCGCGGCGACCTTCTTCTTCCGGCCCTTGCCGGACTTGAGGCCCGGCGTGGCCAGCTTCTTGGTCTTCGGGTTCCGGCCCTTGCGGACCAGCTGAGAAGTCGTGGGCATACGGCGCGAAACTGTAGCAGCGGCCTACGCTGGGGCCTCTTCGCCCAGGGCGTCGAAGAGGTCGGCGTAGGGCTGGCCGGTGGCCTCTGCGACCGGCTGGTAGGTCACCTTGCCGTCGACCACGTTGACGCCCTTGGCCAGGCCGGGGTGCCTGCGGGCGGCGCCCGCCACCCCCTGGTCGGCCACCTGGAGCACGTACGGGAGCGTCGCGTTGGTCAGCGCGTAGGTGCTCGTGATCGGCACCGCGCCGGGCATGTTGGCCACGCAGTAGTGCGTCACGCCGTCGACCTCGTAGGTCGGATCGGAGTGCGTCGTGGGCCGCGAGGTCTCGAAGCACCCGCCCTGGTCGATCGAGACGTCGACCATCACCGCGTTGCGCTTCATCAGCTTCAGCTGGTCGCGGCGCACCACGTACGGGGCCTTCGCACCATGCACGAGCACCGCGCCGATCACCAGGTCGGCCTCCGGGAGCATCTTCTCGATGTCCAGCGTCGACGCGTAGCACGTGTCCGCGCGGCCGCCGAAGGCGATGTCGAGCTCGCGCAGGCGGTCGATGTTGCGGTCGAACACGAAGACCGACGCCTCCATGCCCATCGCGATGAACGCCGCGTTCATGCCCACCACGCCGCCGCCGATGATCATCACCTTGGCGGCCGCCACGCCCGGCACGCCGCCGAGCAGGATCCCGCGCCCGCCGAGCGGCTTCTCCAGCATGAACGCGCCGGCCTGCGTGGCGATCTTGCCCGCCACCTCGCTCATCGGCGCCAGCAGCGGCAGCCGGCCACGGACGTCCTCGACCGTCTCGTACGCGACGCAGGTCGCGCCGGACTCCACGAGCCCGCGCGTGAGATCCGGATCGGGCGCCAGGTGCAGGTACGTGAACAGCGTGTGGCGCGACTCGAGCATCGCCACCTCGCCCGGCTGCGGCTCCTTGACCTTCACGACCATCTCCGCCTCGCCGAACACCGCCTCGGCGTCCGGCAGGATCTGCGCGCCCTGGGCGCGGTAGTCGTCGTCGGAGATCGCGGACCCCTCGCCCGCGCCCGCCTGGACCACGACCTCGTGCTCGTGCTCGACCAGCTCGCGCACCCCGGCCGGCGTCAGCGCGACGCGGTACTCGTCCGTCTTGATCTCCGTGGGGACGCCGACCTTCACGTGGGGTTCCTCTCTTTCAGTGCCTGATGAGCTCGCGGCCCCGGAGGGCCAGCCAGAAGTCGATGCGATCGCGCGCCGAGTCCAGGGAGCGACCCGTCAGCTCCTCGACCCGCCGGATCCGGTAGCGCAGCGTGTGCCGGTGACAGTACAGCTGACGCGCGGCCTTCTCCCACTGCCCGTTGCACTCGATGAAGGCCTCCAGCGACCGCATCAGCTCGCCGCCGTACGTGCCCTCCCCGTCCTCGATCGGATTGAGGATCGAGTCGCAGAACAGGCGCAGGGCCTCGTCGTCCTGCAGCGAGAGCAGCAGCTGGAACGAGCCGAGGTCGCGGAACGTGGCGAGGCCGACCGGCGCCGAGCCGTTGACGTCGAGCGCCCGCGCCTCGAGCGCGCAGCGCGCCTCGTGGAAGGCGCGGCGCAGGTCGCCGGCCGCGACGATCCGGCCCGCGCCGGCGCCGAGGTCGGACCCGACGTCGTGCGACACCCGGGCCCGCATGCGCTCGGCGAGCGCGAACAGCTCCGGGTCGCCGCCCCCGCGCGGCGGGGCGATCAGCGCGCACGAGAACCGCCCGGTGCCGCCGGCCAGCCCGGCGGTGGCCTCGTCGCGGACCGCGCGGTTGAGCGCGTCCTCGGTCGCGGCCTTGAGCGTCCGCGGCGGGGCGAGCACGATGACGGCCGCCTTGTCGCGCAGCCCGAAGGGCTCCAGGCGGCGCGCGAGGTCGACGCCGTCGAGCTCCCCCGAGACCATCGCCGTCAGGACGTCGCCGGCCAGCCGTCGCTCGGTGTCGTCGGCGACGCGGCGGCGGAGCAGCTCGAGCGCGACGATGGTCACCGCCTGGTGGAGGGTGAGGCGGTCGAACTCGGTCAGCTGGCCGCCGTCCTTGGCCGCCACCAGCCAGGCCTGCGGGGCGGGGGCGTCGGCGCCGCCGCTCTGGCGCTCCTGGGGCGTGCGCGGGACCGGCAGGGCGAGCGCGCGCCCGGCCACCTCGCCGCCGGGAGCGAAGCCGCGGCGGCCGCCGGTGCGGGCGCGCTCGCGCAGCTCGTCCGCGAGGCCGGCGACGACGCTGTCCTTGAGCGGCGTGCCGGCCGCCCGCCGGGCGAGCACGTCGCCGCGCGCGTCGAAGACGATCGCCGGCCCGCCGATCAGCGAGGCGAGCGCGCCGGCCACGCCGTCGAGCCCGCGCTCGGAGAGCACGATCCGCTCGAGCCGCTCGTGCGCCGAGAGCGCGCGCTGGAGGACGGCGTAGTGCTCGTTGACGAGGTGCGTGAACGCCTTCTCGGTCACGGCGATGAACGGCACCTCGTACGGCACCTCGAACATCGTGAAGCTGAGCTCCTCCGCGGCCTCGAGCATCGCCTCGGGCACCGACTCGTGGGTGAAGCCGATCCCGAAGCCGAGCCCCGACAGCCCGTGGCCGGCGAGGCGGGCGACGTACTCGCGCTGCACCTCGGGGCGGTCGAGCTGGAGGCCGGTGGTCAGCAGCAGCTCGCCGCCGGACAGCCACGGGGTGGGATCCACGATCTCGGAGATGTGCACCCAGCGCACGGCGCTGTCGACGCCGGCCTCGCCGGCGACGAGCCGGACGTCGAGGTCGCGCAGGAGGTCACGAAGGGCGAGCAAGGCTGTTACAGATCGTCGATCGTCCTGCGCCGATCTGGACAACCTATCGACCGCCTGCGACCCGTGCAATCGGACCCGGGTAGCGTCTCCAGGAGTGGACCTCTCGCACTTCCGCACCGGCTCCGGGCCGCCGCTGCTCCTGCTGCACGGCCTCGGGATGAGCAAGATCGTCTGGCGGCCGGTCGTGCCGCTGCTCGCGCGCGAGCGCGAGGTCGTCGTGCTCGACCTCCCCGGCTTCGGCGACTCGCCTCCCGGCCCGCACACCGTCGAGGGCCTCGCTCACGCGGTGACGGCGTTCGCGGCGGGGATCGGGCTGGAGCGCCCGCACGTGGCCGGGAACTCGCTCGGCGGCGCCATCGCGCTGTCCATGGGCGCCGCCGGAACGGCGAGCTCGGTCTGCGCGCTCTCGCCGGTCGGCTTCATCCGCGGGCGCGAGGCGGGCTACGGCCGCTCGATGCTCGCCACGACGCGCCGGGTCTCGCGCATGCTCGCGCCCGTGGTCGACGGGCTGGGCCGCAGCGCCGTGGCGCGGACGACGCTGTCGTCCCACATCGCGTCGCGGCCGTGGCGCGTGCCGCCGGAGGACATCGCGACCTGGACGCGCGACTGCGCGGGCGCGACGGGCTTCTGGGACGTCCTGGACGGCCTCGGGGACTGGCGCGCGCCGGTGCCCTCGTGCCCGACGACGATCGCCTGGGGCGAGCGCGACCGCCTGCTCATCTACTCCCGCCAGGCGCCGCGGGCGCGGCGGGAGCTGCCTGAGGCGCGGCACGTCGTGCTGCGCGGATGCGGGCACGTCCCGATGTGGGACGACCCCGAGCAGGTGGCGGCGGCGCTGCTCGCCGGCTAGGCGGGCTGCGCGTTCGCCTCGGCGGCGCGCATCGGCGGCGGCGTCACCAGGGCGGCGACGACGACCAGCGTGAAGGCGACGGCCTGGATCACGATGCCGAGGACGTCCTTGGGCATCGGATCGCTGAAGACGATGATCCCGCCGAGGATGGTCGACACGTTGGCGGCGGTCGACGTGGCGGCGATGACCGGGACGGCCTCGCCGTCCTGGAGGGAGCGGGCCGAGGCGTAGAAGGCGATCACCGAGGCCATGATCGTGAAGGCGAGCCACGGCGAGGTGATGATCGCGAGCGGGCCGTCGAGGCCCGTGAGCGCCTTGATGGCGACGTCGGAGACCCCGAAGAGCACGCCTGCGGCGGCGCCGAGCATGATCCCGTGATGGTGATCCGGGGCGCCCATGCGCGGGCCGGAGATCAGCAGCGCGCCGATCGCGAGCATGCCGCCCTCGAAGGCGAGCATGCCGGCGAGCGAGTAGCTCGAGTGCGCGCCGTGGGTGGCGGGCAGCGTGACGACGAGCAGGATCAGGCCCAGCGCGGTCATGCCCACGCCGATCCACTGCCGGCGGCCGACCTCGAAGCCGAAGATGCGATCGGCCATCGCCGCGAGGATCACGACGCCGGTCGAGAGCACGGCCTGGACGACGGAGAGCGGCGCGAAGGCGAGCGCGGCGACGTGCAGCAGCCAGGCGCCGAGCGCGATGCCCATGCCGACCGCGAACCACTTCGAGGCGAACAGGGACCGGACGGTCCTCACCGGGTGACGCACGTCCACGTGCGGAGCGGCATTCGCGCCCCGGTGCTTGTAGAGGAAGCCGAGCTGCGTGGCGACGGCGCAGGCCAGTGCCAGCAGGATCCCGATGTTCAAAGTCACGTCTGTTTCAAACCCTTTTAGAAGACCCCGGCCCCCTCGGCCAGGACACCTCTGTCATCGGACTGCAAGGCCCCCGCCTTGAGTCCGAGGAAGCGGGGCAGACTAGCGTGCCGATTCTCAATGCCCGTGAAAGATCCACCGATCCTGCTCGTCGACGTCGACGGGGTGATCTCCCTCTTCGGCTTCGGCCACATGGCCCCTCCCGCAGGATGCCCCGTTTCCGTCGACGGCATCCCTCATTGGCTGTCGGAAGGTGCAGGAGCGTGCCTGGAGCGCCTGTCACGGACGTTCGAGTGCGTCTGGTGCACGGGGTGGGAGGAACGCGCGGAGGAGCACCTGCCCCGCCTGCTGGGCCTCCCAGGAGGCTGGACGCATCTCGAGCTCGGCGAGGGCTGGAAGCTGGCCGCGATCGACGCGGCGATACCTGGCGCGAGGCCGCTCGCCTGGGTCGACGACGTCCACGACGAGCGCGAGCGCGCCTGGGCGGCCGCCCGCGAGGGTCCGACGCTGCTGGTCACCACCGACCCCGCCGTCGGCGTCACGCTCGACCACGTGACGAGGCTGGAGGCCTGGGCCAGCCGGTTCGTGGCGCTTTTTGGACGCATAGCGTCCAAAAAGCGCCACGAACCCGAGCGAGGGTCCGACCCGCCTCCCTACAAGCGCCGTTAATGACGACGGCCCCGCCGCGGCAATCCACCGCGGCGAGGCCGTGAAACCGTCAGCCGGCTACTTGCGGTCGTCCCCGCTGCCACCGCCGTCGATGTCGAGGTCCGACCCGATGTCGTCGAACGAGCCGCCGGACGTGCCGAAGCCGGCGTTGATCTCGTCCAGCTCGGCCGTGTCGAAGGCCGGGCCGAAGCCCTGCAGGCCCTCGCCGTCCTCGAGCCCGAGCTCGGCGGCCAGGTCGTCGCCCTCGAGCAGGCCGACGTCGTCCAGCCCGCGCGGGAGCTGCTCGGTCGGCTCGATCTCGATCGTGCGGTAGCGCTTGAGCCCGGTGGCGGCCGGGATCAGCTTGCCGATGATCACGTTCTCCTTCAGGCCGGCGAGGCGGTCGATCTTGCCCTCGAGCGCCGCGTCGGTGAGCACCTTGGTGGTCTCCTGGAAGGAGGCCGCCGACAGGAACGAGTCCGTGGCCAGCGACGCCTTGGTGATGCCGAGGATGATCTCCTCGAACTGCGCCGGCTCGCCGCCGTCCTTCTGCACCTTGTCGTTGATCCGCCGCAGCTCGTGACGGTCCACGAACTGGCCGGGCAGCAGGTCGGTGTCGCCCTTCTGCTCGATCCGGACCTTCTTGAGCATCTGCCGGCAGATCAGCTCGATGTGCTTGTCGTTGATGTCCACGCCCTGGGACTTGTAGACCTCCTGCACCTCCTTGACGAGGTACACCTCGGTCGCCGTCCGGCCTCGCAGCGCGAGCAGCTCGTGCGGGTACAGCGAGCCCTCGTTGAGCTGCGTGCCCGGCTCGACCTTCTCGCCCTCGATGACGTGCAGGCGCGTCCGGCGCGGGAACGTGTTGCGGTGCTCCTCGCCGGCGTCGTCGGTGATGACGACGGTGCGTGCCTTGTCGGTGTCCTCGATCGTGACCACGCCGCCGACCTCGGCGATCTTCGCCAGGCCCTTCGGCTTGCGCGCCTCGAACAGCTCCACGATGCGCGGCAGGCCGTGCGTGATGTCCGCGCCGGCGACGCCGCCGGTGTGGAACGTCCGCATGGTCAGCTGCGTGCCGGGCTCGCCGATCGACTGGGCGGCGATGATGCCCACCGCGTCGCCGATCATGGCCGTCTTGCCGGTGGCCAGCGAGCGGCCGTAGCAGGCCTGGCACACGCCCGTGGTGGCCTCGCACTTGAGCACGGAGCGCACCGGGATCGTCGCCGAGCGGTCGTCGCCGATCAGCTCGAGCATGGCGGCCAGGCTCTCGCGCGTGATCTCCACGCTGCCCTCGTGCAGGACCTTGTTGCCCTTCTTGAGCGGCTTCGCCGCGACGCGGCCGACGAGCATGTCGTTCGGCTCGCCGGTCTCCTTGAACACCGGCGCGTCGAGGTACTCCTCGGTCCCGCAGTCCTCGATCCGGATGATCACGTCCTGCGCGACGTCCACCAGGCGGCGGGTCAGGTAGCCCGAGTCCGCCGTGCGGAGCGCCGTGTCGGCGAGGCCCTTGCGGGCGCCGTGCGTCGAGGTGAAGTACTCGATCACGTCGAGGCCCTCCATGAAGTTCGCCTTCACGGGCCGCTCGATGATCTCGCCCTTCGGGTTGGCCATGAGGCCGCGCATGCCGGCCAGCTGGCGGATCTGCTTGAACGATCCGCGGGCGCCGGAGTTGGCCATCATGTAGATCGAGTTCAGCTGGTCGGAGCTCTCGATGTGCTGGATCATGGCCTCGCCGACCTCGTCGGTCGCCGCGTTCCACTTGTCCGTCACCGCGAGGTGGCGCTCCTCCTGCGTGATCAGGCCGTCCTCGTACTGCTCCTGGATCTCGCGGACCTCGGTCTCGTAGCGCTCGAGGATCTTCCCCTTCGTGGGGGGCACGAGCACGTCGTTCTTCGAGACCGTGACGCCGGCCTGCGTGGCGTAGTGGAAGCCGAGGTCCTTGAAGGCGTCCAGCACCAGGGCGATCGCCGGGGCGCCGTACGTCTGGATCAGCTCGTCCACGAACGCGGTCACGTCGCGCTTCTTCAGCGTCTTGTTGATGAAGCGGTAGGTCTCGCGATCGAACTCGTCGCCCATCGCCTCCTCCAGCGCCCGCTCGATGCGGTCGTTGAAGATGATGCGGCCGACGGTGGTGAGCACGTGCCCGCCCTTGCGGCCCGGCGCGCGGAACTCCGACAGGTCGTGGAGCTGGACCATGCCGTGCTCGTAGGAGAGCTCGGCCTCCTGCGCCGTGCGGAACACGTGCGGCTTGATCTTCTCGCGGTCCTCGCCCTCGAGCTCCTCCTCGCCCGGCCCGTAGGTCAGGTAGTAGGTGCCGAGCACCATGTCCTGCGTCGGCGTCGCCAGCGGCGACCCGTGCGCCGGGGACAGGATGTTGTTGGCGGACAGCATCAGCACGCGCGCCTCGGCCTGCGCCTCGGCGGACAGCGGGAGGTGGACCGCCATCTGGTCGCCGTCGAAGTCCGCGTTGAACGCGTGGCAGACGAGCGGGTGGACCTGGATGGCCTTGCCCTCGACCAGCACCGGCTCGAACGCCTGGATGCCCAGGCGGTGGAGCGTCGGCGCGCGGTTGAGGAGCACCGGGTGCTCGTGGATGACCTCCTCGAGCACGTCCCAGACCTCCGGGATCATCGAGTCGACCATCTTCTTGGCCGCCTTGATGTTCTGGACGGCCTTGCGCTCGACGAGCCGGGCCATGATGAACGGCTTGAACAGCTCGAGCGCCATGAGCTTCGGCAGGCCGCACTGGTGCAGGCGCAGCGACGGGCCGGACACGATGACCGAGCGGCCCGAGTAGTCCACGCGCTTGCCCAGCAGGTTCTGGCGGAAGCGGCCCTGCTTGCCCTTGAGCATGTCGCTCAGGGACTTCAGGGCGCGGTTGCCCGGGCCCGTGACGGGCCGGCCGCGGCGGCCGTTGTCGAACAGCGCGTCGACGGCCTCCTGCAGCATCCGCTTCTCGTTGTTGACGATGATCTCCGGCGCGCCGAGGTCCAGGAGCCGCTTGAGGCGGTTGTTCCGGTTGATGACGCGGCGGTAGAGGTCGTTGAGGTCCGACGTGGCGAAGCGGCCGCCGTCGAGCTGCACCATCGGGCGCAGCTCCGGCGGGATCACCGGCACGGCCTCGAGGACCATCATCTCCGGCTTGTTGCCGGAGTTCAGGAACGCCGAGACGACCTTCAGGCGCTTGACGGCGCGCTGCTGCTTCTGGCCCTTGGCGGTCTTGATCTGCTCCTCGAGGTCGACGCCCTCGGCGTCCAGGTCGACCTGCTCGAGCAGGTCGCGGATCGCCTCGGCGCCCATGCCGCCGCGGAAGTACTCGCCCCAGCCGTAGGGGGAGCCGAAGCGCTCCTTGAGCTCGCGGAAGCTGCGACTCGTCGTTGACGATGTCCTTGGGGCCCATGCCCTGGAAGAGCTCCCAGACCTGCCGCAGGCGCTCCATGGCGTCCTCGATGTACGCCTCGGTGTCCGCGATGTCGGACTCGAGGAGCTTGCGCATGTCCTTCAGGTGCTTCTCGCGCTCGTCGTCCTCGAGCTTCTTCGGGTTGAGGTCGAGATGCTCGGCCCAGATGTGGTCGTCGTCGGTGAAGCCGGTCTGCGAGCCGGTCTTGAGGTACTCCTCGCGACGCTCGAGCGACTCGCGCAGCTCGAGGAGACGCTGCTCCTTCTCGCCCGCGTACTCGTCGATCGTCTCGTCGACCTTGCCGCGCAGCTCGTCGAGGTCGGCGGCACGCGCCTCCTCGTCGACCCACGTGACGATCGAGGCGGCGAAGTACAGGACCTTCTCGAGCTCCTTGGGAGCCATGTCGAGCAGGTAGCCGATGCGGCTCGGGACGCCCTTGAAGAACCAGATGTGGCTCACGGGGGCGGCCAGGTCGATGTGGCCCATGCGCTCACGGCGCACCTTGGACCGCGTGACCTCGACGCCGCAGCGCTCGCAGACGATGCCCTTGTACCGGACGCGCTTGTACTTGCCGCAGTAGCACTCCCAGTCCTTGGTGGGACCGAAGATGCGCTCGCAGAAGAGGCCGTCCTTCTCCGGCTTCAGCGTGCGGTAGTTGATCGTCTCGGGCTTCGTGACCTCACCGGAGCTCCAGCTCCGGATCTGCTTGGAGGAGGCGAGCCCGATCTCGATCGCGTCGAAATTGTTGATGTCGATCAATGTTCTTCCTTACTCCTCGTCGGCGGACAGGATCTCGCCGATCGGGGCGTCCTCTTCGGTGTACTCAGCGTCCGTGGCGGGGGCGTCCTCGGTCATGCCCTCTTCGCCTTCCTCGACCTCGGCCTCTTCGGTCTCGTCGGCGGCGTCGTCGGCAGCGCCGTCGGTCGCGCGCACGCCGAGAGGTCGATCCCGAGCTCCTCGGCCGCGCGCAGCAGGTCGTCGTCCTCGTCGCCCATCTCGGCGCGCGTGCCCTCCTCGGAGACCACGTTGACGTCGAGCGCCAGCGACTGCATCTCCTTCAGGAGCACCTTGAAGGACTCGGGGATCGACGGCTCGGCGATGTTCTCGCCCTTGACGATCGCCTCGTAGGCCTTCACGCGCCCGACGGTGTCGTCGGACTTGATGGTCAGCATCTCCTGGAGGGTGTACGCGGCGCCGTAGGCCTCGAGCGCCCACACCTCCATCTCGCCGAAGCGCTGGCCGCCGAACTGCGCCTTGCCGCCCAGCGGCTGCTGGGTGACGAGCGAGTACGGGCCGGTCGAGCGGGCGTGGATCTTGTCGTCGACCAGGTGGTTGAGCTTCAGGATGTACATGTAGCCGACGGTGACCTGCTTCTCGAACGGCTCGCCGGAGCGGCCGTTGAACAGGCTCACCTTGCCCGACGCGCGCTCGCCGGCCCGGCG
>CAVRFQ010000002.1:0-258654 GCA_963720415.1 uncultured Solirubrobacteraceae bacterium
GCGATGTTCCAGGCGCTCTACATCGTGATGCAAGCTAGGGGCGGCTGCTCAGCCGCTTCAACGCATCGTCGACCTCGGCCCGCGCAGAGGCGCCCGCCGCGACGTTCTCCTGCTGGATCTCGAGGTAGACCTCCTTGCGGAACACCGGGATGTCCCGTGGGGCCTGGATCCCGATACGGACCTTCTCCCCCATGATGGAGAGCACCGAGACCTCGATGTCGTCGCCGATCATGATCGACTGGTTGGACTTGCGTGTCAGTACCAGCATGGCGCCGCCTCCCTGGCGTGTCTCGAGGCTCGGGCGAGGTTAGTGCTCATTCGGCGAATCTCCTATGGGGCCTGCACCCGAAGCCCCTGACCCCTCTTGCGCTAGCCTACCGGCCTCTCATGAGTCGCCGGTCCCTGCGTCCTCAGCTTAACCAGATCCGTGGATGGGTGCGACAGGGTCGCACCGATGCATGGATCGCGCACCAGTTGGATGTGACTGTGCAACAGATCCAGGCCTTCAAGCGTGAGCAGGATCTTGAAGCCGACGGTAGCGATCCAGTCCCCGACGAGGTCGACCTCCGCGCGGAGGACGACGCCGCGATCGCGGCCGAGCTCGAGGAGGAGGCCAAGCGCAAGGCCGAGGAGGACGCCCGGAAGGCCGAGGAGGATGCTCGCGCGGCCGAGGAGGCCGCCGCGAAGGCCGCCGAGGCCGAGGCCGCGGAGGGGCGAGCCAGAGAAGAGGCGAAGCCCGCCAAGCGCGCGCGCCGCAGCCGCAGCGGCGGCCGCACCCGGCGCCGCACCAGCACCGGGCCGCTCGAGGGGACCTTCGACCACGGCGAGGAGGGCTACGGCCTGTGGCTCGACCCCGCCGTGCAGGACGACCCCGTCTACGCCGAGCACTGGGCCGGCCAGCGGCCGGTCGTGATCACGATCGAGGAGGACCAGATCGTGATCCGCCGTGCGGGCGCCGAGGACGAAGACGACGACTGACGCCGTCGCCATGGCACCACCACCGCCAGGCATGCAGGTCTGCGACGTCGTCGAGCCGTGGGAGCACGGCACCGCCGTGCGCTGCACGGCCCACCCGGGGTTCTGGGACTACAACGCGCTGCGCATCGAGGGGCCCGAGCCCGGACTGAGCGCCGCGCGACCTCGCCGCCGTCGCCGAAGACCTGCAGGGCGACCTGCGGCACCGCCGCTTCGACGTCGAGGACGCCGCGACGGGCGAACGGCTGCGGCCCGGCTTCGAGGCGCTCGGATGGCATGCCGCGCGACTGGTGTGGCTCGGGCTGCGCGAGCCGCCCCCCGGCCCCGACTTCGAAGAGGTCCCGTACGAGGTCACCCGGGCGCTGCGGCTCGACTGGGCGCGCGCGGAGGGCTTCGTCACGTCGGAGCCCGAGCTGCTGCGCCAGGCGGACGCCGAGGAGGCCGTGGCGCGCGAGCGCGGCACCCGTGCGCTGGTGGCACGGGAGGGCGGGTCGCCGGCGGGCTACGTGACGTTCCTCGCGGACGGGGAGACCGCCGAGGTCGAGCAGGCCTACGTCACGCCGGCCCTGCGCGGCCGCGGGACCGGCGGCGCGCTCGTGGCGGCCGCCGCGCGCGCCGCGGGGGCGAGCGAGACCTTCATCGTCGCCGACGACGAGGGCGACCCGAAGCGGCTCTACCAGCGGCTCGGGTTCCGGCCCGTGTGGATCCAGTACGAGTTCACGCGTCGCCCAGGCTGAGCCGGCGCCCGCCGGCGTAGTCGGTCGCGCCGCGCAGGTAGCGGCCGAACGCGGCGTCGGCGACGGTGCGGCGTCCCACGCGTAGGGGTCCTCGGGCGCGACGCGCACCGCGAGGTCCATGGTCCAGCCCAGGCCCTCCTCGTAGAGGTCGGCGAGCTCGGTCGACGTGAACGCGCCGCCGAGCCGCCGCCGCAGCTCGTCCTCGATCGCCCGCGACACGCGCTCGAGCATCCGGCGCTCCTCGGGCGGCGCCTCGGCGAGGCGCCGGAGCCCGTCCTGCCACTGCGCGACCGCGTTCTCGAACGACACGCGGCTCAGGCTAGCGGCGCGGCAGCTCCACGTACGTAGGACTTCTCGCCCGCCTTGACCATGCCGAGGCGGCGCGCCTCGCGCTCCAGCGACGCGGGGTCGCGCAGGTCGCGGCGGCGTTCGCGCAGCGCGCGGTTCTCGGTCTTCAGGGCCGCCACCTCGGCGCGCTTGCGGCCGGCCTCGCTGTAGGCGGAGACCCAGCTGGCGGCCGGGCCGATGTAGAGGTAGACGACGAGCGCGAGGACCCCGATGAGGGCCCAGCGGCCCAGGCGGTCCCAGCGGATCCGGGTACGGCTGTACTCCATGCCCACGCCTTCGTTCGACGCGGGCGTGGCCCTTCCTGTGAAAGATAATTCCCATGCGGCTTACTCGCACTCGCAAGCTCGTGCGAGCACCTTGATCACCGCCGGAACACAGACTGCTGCCGGGGTACTCGGCGTCGCCGCCGAGCGCCTCCTCGATCCGCAGCAGCTGGTTGTACTTCGCCACGCGATCCGAGCGCGACGGCGCGCCGGTCTTGATCTGCCCGCAGCCGGTCGCCACCGCGAGGTCGGCGATCGTGGTGTCCTCGGTCTCCCCCGAGCGGTGCGACATCACCGCGGTGTAGCCGGCCCGCGCGCCAGCTCGATCGCCGCCAGCGTCTCGCTCAGCGTGCCGATCTGGTTGACCTTGATGAGGATCGAGTTGCCGACGCCCGCGTCGATGCCGCGCTGGAGCCGCTCGGTGTTGGTCACGAACAGGTCGTCGCCCACGAGCTGGACGCGGTCGCCGATGCCGTCCGTGAGCGCCTTCCAGCCGTCCCAGTCCTCCTCGTCCATCCCGTCCTCGATCGAGAGGATCGGGTAGCGCCGGCGACGTCGGCCCAGTAGGCGGCCATCTCCTCGGGCGAGAGCTTGCGGCCCTCGCTGGCGAGGTCGTAGGCGCCGGCGTCGAAGATCTCGCTGGTGGCGGGGTCGAGCGCGATGGCGAGGTCGTCGCCCGGCGTGTAGCCGGCCGCCTCGATGCCCTCGATCAGCGCCTGCAGCGCCGCCTCGTTGGACTCGAGGTCGGGGCGAAGCCGCCCTCGTCGCCGACCGCGGTGTTGAGCCCGCGGGCCTTCAGCGTCTTCTTGAGCGCGTGGAAGACCTCGGTGCCCATGCGCAGGCCGTCGGCGAACGAGCCCGCGCCGACCGGGATGATCATGAACTCCTGGAAGTCGACCGAGTTGTCGGCGTGCGCGCCGCCGTTGAGCACGTTCATCATCGGCACCGGCAGCATGCGCGCGGACTCGCCGCCCAGGTAGCGCCACAGCGGCTGGTTCTCCTCGGCGCGGCCGCGGCGCGCGCGGCGGCCAGCGAGACGCCGAGGATGGCGTTGGCGCCCAGGCGGGACT
Organism: uncultured Solirubrobacteraceae bacterium; assembly: GCA_963720415.1. Taxonomy (GTDB): domain Bacteria; phylum Actinomycetota; class Thermoleophilia; order Solirubrobacterales; family Solirubrobacteraceae; genus DASSUW01. Next base: position 3,394 of record CAVRFQ010000002.1, read on the forward strand.
TGTTCGGCGTGCCGTCGAGGTCGATCAGCGTCTTGTCGAGCCCGGACTGGTCGAGCGCGTCGGCGCCCGCGATCGCGGCGGCGATCTCGCCGTTGACGTTGGCAACGGCCTTGGTCACGCCCTTGCCGCCCCAGGCGTCGCCGCCGTCGCGGAGCTCCGTGGCCTCGAACTCGCCCGTGGAGGCGCCTGAGGGCACCGCGGCGCGGCCCGTGGCGCCTGAGCGGAGCACGAGCTCGACCTCGACGGTCGGGTTGCCCCGGGAGTCGAGGATCTGGCGGGCGTGGACGGTTTCGATCTGGCTCATTTCGGCTCCTCGTTCAGGCGAGCCCGCGCGTAGTAGGCGAGCTGAGCTCCGGGCGCGAGATCCTGCCAAGCCGCGCCGTCTCCTGCGGCGAGGTCCGACGCGGACTGCACGCGGCCGCGGAAGCGGTCGGCGGCGGCGCGCAGCGCGAGCTCCGGATCGACCTTCAGCTTGCGGGCCACGTTGACGGCGGCGAACAGGACGTCGCCGAGCTCGTGGAACGTCTCCTCGCGGCCCTCGGCGGCGCGCAGCTCGTCCAGCTCGGCGTCGATCGCCTCGTACGGGACGTGGTCGAAGTCGAAGCCGGTCGTGGCCGCCCTGCGCTGCACCTTGCGGGCGTAGAGCGGCCCGGGCAGGTTCTCGGGCACCTCGCCGAAGATCCCGGGCTCGCGGCCCGGCTCCGTGGCCTTGATGGAGTCCCAGTTCGCGCAGCACCTGGCCCGCGGTCTCGGCCTCGGTCTCCCCGAAGATGTGCGGGTGCCGCCGGATCAGCTTCTGGCGGCAGTGCTCGGCGACCTCGGCCAGCGACCCGGCGCCGCGCTCCTCGAGCAGCAGCGCCAGGAAGTGGACCTGGAAGAGCACGTCGCCGAGCTCGTCCAGCAGCTTGGCGTCATCGCCCGTGTGGGCGGCCGCGGCGAGCTCGTAGGCCTCCTCGACCGTGTGCGGGACGATCGAGCGCTCGTCCTGCTCGCGGTCCCAGGGGCACTCGCGCCGCAGCCGCCGGGTCAGCTCGTCGAGGCGCCGGAGCGCCTCGACGTTCTCATCGGTTCTCGGGCTCAGCGGGCGCCGGCTGCGTCGGTGCCGTCGGCGCCGCCGCGCTGGGCGTCGGCGTCGCCTTCGGGGCGTTCTTGCACTGCTGCGTCACGTAGCCGTCGCGGCACTCCGTGCGCTCCTTCCAGCGCTCCTGGAAGTCCTTCGACGAACGCGTCGAGCGCCTTCTGCTGGTTCTGCGACTGCAGCGTCTGGCGGATCGTCTCCTTGGCCTGCTCGAGCGTCTGCTGCGAGGCCTCCTGGATCTTCTCGACCTCGAAGACGTAGTAGCCGAACTGCGTCTTCACCGGGCCGTTGACCGTGCCCTGCTTGGCGTCGAAGACGGCCTTGTCGAGCGCCTTCTCGAGCGTGCCCTCGGCCTGCGCGGGCAGCTTGCCGCCCTGCGACTTGGAGGCCTCGTCGATCGAGTACTGCTTGGCGACCGACTTCCACGACTCGCCGCTGTCGAGCGCCGCCTTGGCCTCCTCGGCCTTGGCCTCGCCCTTGGTCAGCACGATGCGCAGGTCACGCCGCTCGGGCTGGGCGAAGCGCTCCTTGTTCTTGTCGTAGAAGTCCTTGATCTGGGCGTCGGTGACCTTGTCCTTGCCCTTGATGACCTTGTCGCGGATCTTGTTCGACAGCAGGTCGAGCTTGACCCGCTGCATGATGTCCGCCTCGGTCTGGCCGTAGTCCTTGAGGAACTTCTCGTAGTCGGCGGCCTTCGGGAAGCTCTGCTTCTTCTGCTGGTCGAAGGACTTCTTGACCTCGGCGTCGGTCACCTTGACGCCCTGCTCCTCGGCCTCGCCCTCGATCCAGTGGAACGAGGTCAGCAGCTGGAGGACCTGGTCGCGCAGCGCGTCGTACTCCTGCTTGCACTGGTCCTTGTACTGCTGGTCGGTCGTCTTCGGCTGGCCCTCGGCCGGCTTCGGCGCCGTCTTCTTCTTGTTCGCGACGCACTTCGTGAACTCCGGAGCGTCGGGAACCATGGCGTTCGGCTGCCCGCTCGACTTCGACGCGACGTTCATCCAGTGCTCGAATTGATCCTTCTCGATCGCCTCACCGTCCACGGATGCGACGGCATTGCCTGGGACGCCGCCGCATCCAGCGGCGACAGCGGCGATAGCGGCGAGGGCGCACAGCGCCAGGAGAAGTCGAGCGGCCTTGAGCATAAGAGAAGCTTCGGGAGGGGGGACGATTACGGTTTCAGCGGGCGCGCTCCGCGCGGCAGCTGGGCTTTGAAGCCCTCCTCGGCTGAGGCATGGTAGCGGCCTTATCCCGCCCGGCCCCACCTGTTCAGCGAGTCTTTAGGCGGCTTCACGAACCACGGACAGAAGTACGTCCGCCGCATTGACCACCGCGGGGAAGCGCAGGGCCGGGTCGTCGGGCACCCGCACGGTGAGCTGTGAGCGCCCGGACTCGTAGATGGCTCCAGGCAAGGCCTCCCGCAGCTTGCGCGCCCTTGCGCTGTCCAGATCGACCGGCGTGACGGCCAGCCGGCCGCCCCGGAAGGCCACCGCCTGCGCACCGGCCTCGCCGAGCTTGATCCGCGCCTGCTGGAGGGTGATGAGATTGCTCAACGGGTCCGGGATCTCCCCGAACCGGTCGGTGAGTTCCGCCCGTAGCTCGTGCAGCTCGGAGACCTCGCGGGCGCCCGCGATCCGGCGATGCACGTCCACCTTGGCCTGCTCGTACGGGATGTAGTCGGGCGGCACGTACGCGTCGACGTTGACGTCCAGGCGGACGGGATCGGCGAGATCGCCGGAGTCGCCGTCGGGATCCATGCTGCGGACCGCCTCGTCGAGCATCTGCATGTAGAGCTCGAAGCCGAGGGCGGCGACGTGGCCCGACTGCTCGTCGCCCAGCAGGTTGCCGGCGCCGCGCAGCTCGAGGTCGCGCATCGCGACCTTGAAGCCCGCGCCCAGCTCCGTGTAGTCGCTGAGCGCGGAGAGGCGGTCGGCCGCCTCCTGCGTCAGCGCCGCGGCACTGGGATAGAGCAGGTACGCGTACGCCCGTTCGCGGCTCCGGCCCACGCGTCCGCGGATCTGGTAGAGCTGGCTCAGGCCGAAGAGGTCGGCGCGGTCGACGATCAGCGTGTTCGCCTGCGGGATGTCGATGCCGCTCTCGATGATGCTCGTGCTGACCAGCACGTCGGCGTCGCCGCGCAGGAAGCCGAGCATCCGCTCCTCCAGCAGCTTCTCGTCCATCTGCCCGTGGGCGACGGTGAAGCGCAGCTTCGGGCACAGCGCGCGCAGCCGCTCGGCCGTCTCGTCGATGTCGTCCACCCGGTTGTGCAGGAAGAACGCCTGCCCCTCGCGGGCGTGCTCGCGCTCGAGCGCCTGCTTGACGAGCTGCTCGTCGTACTCGCCGACGTAGGTCTTGACGGGCCGGCGCCCCTCGGGCGGGGTCTCGATGACGCTGATGTCCCGCAGGCCGGCGAGGCTCATCTGGAGCGTGCGCGGGATCGGCGTGGCGCTCATCGAGATGACGTCGACCTTGAGCTTGAGCTGGCGCAGCAGCTCCTTCTGCTTGACGCCGAAGCGCTGCTCCTCGTCGACGATCAGCAGCCCGAGGTCCTTCGCGCGCACGTCGCGGCTGAGCACGCGGTGGGTGCCGATGAGGATGTCGACCTTGCCGTCGGCGAAGCGCTGGATGGCCTCGCGCTGCTCGGCCGCCGACCGGAAGCGGCTGACGTGCTCGATGATGAACGGGTGGTCGCGCAGGCGCTCGGTGAAGGTGCCGTAGTGCTGCTGGGCGAGGATCGTCGTGGGGACGAGCATCAGGACCTGCTTGCCGTTGCTCGCGGCCTTCACCGCCGCGCGCAGGGCGACCTCGGTCTTGCCGTAGCCGACGTCGCCGCAGATCAGGCGGTCCATCGGCCGGTCGGTCTCCATGTCCTCGATCACCGCGTCGATCGCGTCGCGCTGGTCGGGCGTCTCGCGGTACGGGAAGGCGGCCTCCAGCTCGCGCAGCTCGTCGGAGAACTCCGGGAAGGCGTGGCCGCGGCGGCGCTTGCGCTCGGCGTAGAGGTTGAGCAGCTCGCCGGCCAGCTCCTGGGCGGCGCGACGGGCGCGCGCCTTCATCTTGTCCCAGCGGTTGCCGCCGAGCTTGGAGAGCGGCGGGTGGGAGCCGTCCGCTCCGACGTAGCGCGAGATCTTCGCGAGCTGGTCGACCGGGAGGAAGACCTTGTCGGTCGCCCTGGTACTCGAGGTTCAGGTAGTCGCGGGTCACGCCCGCCACCGTCTTGGTGTCGAAGCCGGCGAAGCGCGCGATCCCGTGGTCCTCATGGACGACGATGTCGCCGGTCCGCAGGTCGCTGAAGCTCCTGAGGAGGCCGCGCCCCTTGCGCGTGGGCCGGGTGCTCGCCTTGCGGCGGTGGATCAGCCGGTGCTCGGGGAAGGCGGCGAGCTTGAGGCCCGGGGCGACGAAGCCGTCGCGGAGGTTGGCCTCGGTGAAGATCAGCCCGGTCGTGCCGCCGTTGAGGCTCGCCTTCAGGCGCGCCAGGTTGTAGGCGGCCCGCTCGGCGGCGCCACGCTGCGGCCAGGCGACGACGGTGGTGTAGCCGGAGCGGGTGAGCTTCTCCAGCTCCGCCTCGGCCTCCTTGAGGCTGCGGGCGGCGAAGTCGGCGGCCTGGCCGCGGATCTCGGTCGGCTGGTCGGCCGAGATGCTGGACAGGCGGATCGCGGCGCGGTCGCCCAGGGTCTCGAGGATGCGGTCGGGCTTGACGTAGAGGCTGTGGGCGTCCTCGTCGTGGAAGGCGACGCAGACGTCGGCCCAGTGGTCGCGCAGGCTCGGCTCGACGTCCTCGTCGGCCGCGATCACGATCTGCGCGGTGTCCGGGATCAGGTCGAGCAGCTCGCGGAAGCGGTCGACGGGCAGCAGCTCGGCGATGTCCGGGCGCTCGTCGTCGGTGGCGGCGATCTCCGCCAGCTCGCGGTGCTCGGGCGCGAGCTCGGCGGCGGGCGAGATCTCGACCACGTCGGCCTCGCCGAGGCTGCGCTGGCTGAAGGTGCTGAACCACCGCAGCGAGTCGATCTCGACGTCGAAGAGGTCGACGCGGACGGCGCGCTCCTCGGTGGCGGGATAGATGTCGAGCAGCCCGCCGCGGACGGCGAACTGGCCGCGCTCCTCGACCTGGTCGACGCGCTGGTAGCCGGCGGCCACGAGGTCGCTCGCCGCCTCGCCGAGGTCGAGCAGGTCGCCCTTGCGCAGCGTGAAGCCGTGCGGGCGCAGCTCCGGGTCGGGGACCTTCTCGGAGAGCGCGACGGCGGACACGATCACCACGGGCTGCTCCGAGCCCGCCGGCGTGTCGGTCAGCGCGTCGAGCGCGGCGACCCGCAGGCCCACGAGGTGGGGGGTCGGCGTGAGGTGCGACTCGTACGCGACGCCGCGGCTCGGGTAGTAGCGGACGGGGCGCGGCCGCAGCCAGGCCCTGAGGTCCTGTGCGAGGTCGCGCGCCGAGCGGTCGTCGCCCGCCACCACCACGGTCGGCCGGCGCACGTCGCGGTCGGCCAGCGCCGCGAGCACGAACGGCCTCAGCGACTGGCTGACGAATGCCGAACCGCCCTCGTCGGCCAACTTGGCGGCCGCGGGGTCGTGATCGAGGTGACTGAGGAAGCTGCGGAGCGCCAGGGCTCCACTGAGTCTACGAAGCGCGGCGGGCCAGGATGTTGAGACGGACGTACTCGACGACGGGCTCGTCGAGCTCGCGCAGGACGTCGTCGATGAACGGCGCGCGCAGCGGCTCGGCCAGCCGCTCCAGATGGGAGCCGAGGGCGACGGTCCCGAGGTACTCGTGCGGGTCGTCGGGCTCCACGCGGACGTGCTGGTACCAGGTCCAGACGCCCTCGAATCCGAGCCGCTCGAGGCGCTGCCTCGTCGCCGTCGTCGTGGCGAAGTTCCACGGCCCGGGCCAGCCCCCGAGGGCGTCCGCGTACGGTTCCCGGTCGCCGACGCGCTCCGCCGCCGCCTTCAGGGCCGTGATGTTCCCGGCCCCGCCGCACTGGGCGACGAGCCGCCCGCCGGGCTGCAGCGTCGCGTGCAGCCGCGCGAACAGCGCGTCGTGGTCGGCGATCCAGTGGAACGTGGCGGTCGACAGGATCGCGTCCACGGGCCGGTCGAGCTCGAGCTGCACGAGGTCGGCGACGCGCAGCTCGACCCGGTCGCCGAGCCGCTCCCGGGCGCCCTGGACCATCGCCGGCGAGCCGTCCACCGCGACCACCTCGCCGAGCGGCAGCCGGTCGAGCAGCGCCGCGGTGACGCGCCCGGTGCCGCAGCCCGCGTCCAGCACCCGCTCGTCACCGCGCAGGTCGAGCCGGTCCAGCACCTCGCGGCCCATGGCCTCCAGCGGCGCGGACATCCGCTCGTACGAGGTCGCGTTCCAGTCGCGGGGCATACGTTTGTACGTTATCGCAGACGCATGCAGGGATGAACCCCGGCATCGAGGGAGGGTCGGGAAGGGGCTGGTTTCGCATCGTGGAAGCTGCGGCCCCGGCGCGGATGGGTGTGCTGGGTTGGCCGCCATATGCGCGGCTAAGTCAGCACACCCAACCGCCGAGACCCGCCGAGACCTACGAATCCGCCGGATCCTTGCGCATCGTGGAACTCGCCCGCCCGCGGAGGCCTCCTTCGCCTCCTTACAAGCGAAGTTGACGCGCCAACAGCCCGCTAGGCGAGGACGAGCCGCTCGACCTCGTCGACCGCCCGGTCGACCAGCTCGCCGACCTCGGACGCAGGCTGGCGCCACTTGCCGAGCACGTACGCGGCGACGATCTCGGGGTCCGTCGAGTCCGGCCGGCCGACGCCGACCCGCACGCGGTGGAAGTCCGGCGCCCCGAGGTCCCGCTTCAAAGACTTGAGGCCGTTGTGGCCGGCCAGCCCGCCGCCGAGCCGCACGCGGACCTCGCCGAACGGCAGGTCGATCTCGTCGTGGACGACCACGATGCGGTCGAGGTCGAGCTTGTAGGAGCCGCGGGCGGGCCCGACCGAGCGGCCCGACTCGTTCATGAAGGTCTGCGGCCGCAGCACGGCCACGCGCGGGCCGCCCGGGCCGGTGCGGCCCTCGGTCAGCTCGCCGGCGAACTTCTTCTTCGCCTTCGGCAGGTCCCAGCGGCGGGCCACCGCCTCGGCGACGCGGAAGCCGACGTTGTGCGGGCTGTCGGCGTAGCCCGGGCCCGGATTGCCGAGCCCGACGATCAGCCAGTCGACCGGTGTGGAGCTGAAGAGCTTCAGCTCTCGTCCGAATCGGCCGGCTCGCCGGCCTCCTCGGAGCCCTCGCCCTCGGCGGCCTCGCCCTCGACGGGCTCGCCGTCCTCGCCGACCAGCGCGGTCTCGGTCTCGATGTCCTCTTCGACCGGCTCGAGCGTCGGCGGGGTGATGGTGGCGATGACCGTCTCGACGTCGTCGAGCAGCGTCACGCCCTGAGGAGCGGTCAGCACGTCGAGCGTCACGGTGGCGTTCATCTCCAGGCCCGAGACGTCGTACTGCGATGGAGTCGGGGATGTCGCCGGGCAGCGCCTCGATGTTCACCTCGCGCAGCTCCTGGTTGAAGATGCCGCCCTCGGACACGCCGGGAGCAGTCGTCGGCGCCGACGAAGTCGATCGGCACGGTGGCGTGGATCGAGACGTCCATGCGCACGCGCAGGAGGTCGATGTGCGTCGCCTCGCCGCGCACCGGATGGCGCTGGACGTCCTTGATCAGGACGTTGGCCGGCGCGTCGCCGATCGCCGACCTCGATCACCTGCGCCGCGTGCGCGAGCTTGTTGCGCAGGATGCGGGCGTCGACCGCGAAGTGCTGCGGGTCCTCGCCGCCGCCGTAGATGACGCCGGGGACGAGGCCGTCCCGGCGGAGGCGCCGCGCGGAGCGCGAGCCCTCCGGATCGCGGGCGGTGAGGGAGAGTGGTGAGGTGTCGGTGGTAGCCATGAGGCGGCGGAGAATGGTAGCGAAAGCGCGTCTGCGAAACGGCTTCCGAGGGTACGCTCTCGTTCATGAGTCCTGACCAGGAGCTCATGGTCATCTTCGGCGCACTCCACCTCGTCGCGCTCGCCCTGGGCCTGGTGCTGTTCGTCATGTTCCTCCGCTCGGAGACCCGGAGCGGCTTCAAGCCGCCTGAGGAGGACGACGGCGGCGGAGGCGGGAACGACCGCATCGGCGACAAGCCCAAGACGTCGCCGTCCGGGCGGCATCCCGCTGCCCGACGCCGACCAGTCGCGGCACCGCATGCGCGGCGGCCACGACCGGCTCGCCGACCAGTACCGCAGCCGCGAGCGGCGGCGGGTCACCGAGCCGGCTCAGCCGACCCGGCGGCGCGTCGCGAGCTAGCCCGCCAGCGGCGCCGCTCGCCCACGTGCGGCTCCGCCTGGAAGCGCCGCACGGCCACCAGCAGCCCGGCCACGCCCCATGCCGCGATCACCGCGAGGTGGCCCCACGCCCAGCCGCCGCCGGTCGTCCCGGGGACGAAGCAGGCGTCGAAGGCCTGGACCAGGTGGTAGAGCGGGAACGACCTCCGCGATCGTGACGAGCCAGCTCGGCGCGCCCTCGAGCGGCCACCAGATGCCGGAGATGAAGGACAGCGGGAGCAGCGTGAGCTGCGCCACCGGCCCGGCCTGGTCGGCGGTCTTCGTCAACGTCGCGACGGCGAGCCCGAGCGCGGCCAGCGAGGCGGCGCCGATCAGCAGGGTCACGATCGCCGCCGGCAGCGTCGCCGGGTAGATGTCCACGCCGAACACCGGCACGGCGACGACGAACATCAGCACCACGCTCGCGATCCCAGCAGCACCGCCCCGGCCAGCCAGGAGGCGAGGTAGACCGGCATCGGCAGCGGCGTGCCGCGGATGCGCTTGAGCAGCCACACGTCGCGCGCGTTGGCGAGGCCGAAGATCACGTTCGAGTAGCAGGCCAGGGTGAGGCCGAAGATGCCGATCGACGGCGTGTAGAACTGCGTGTAGGGCACGTCGACGCCGTCGACGGTGACCTTCACGTCGCCGTTGATGGCGCTGAAGATCACCAGGAACATCAGCGGGAACGCGAACGTGAAGAACGTCACGCGCGGGTTGCGCAGCATCAGGCGCACGCGCGCGGCGGTCCAGCGGGCCAGGAGCGAGCGGTTCATGCGGCATCCTCCGTCAGCTTCAGGTAGACGTCCTCGAGGCTCGGCCGGCTGACCGTGAGGTTCTCGAGCTCGACCCCGCGCACGGCGGCCCACGAGAGCAGCGGCGCGAGGTCGGCGGTCGGCGTCGCCGTGCGGAACGAGATCGTCCGCCCGCGCGGGCCGCTCGGCGCCGGCACGTCGGAGGGATCGACGCCGTCGGGCACGCGGAAGGTCACGACCGTCTCGTCGGCGGTCCGCAGCGTGTCCGGCGCGCCGACGGCGATCACCCGGCCGCCGGCGATCACGGCCACGCGGTCCGCGAGCCGCTGCGCCTCGTCCATGTAGTGGGTGGTGAGCACGATCGTGCGGCCGGCGGCGCGCAGCCCGGCGATCAGGTCCCACGACTGGCGGCGGGCCGCCGGGTCGAAGCCGGTGGTCGGCTCGTCGAGGAAGACGAGCTCGGGATCGCCCGCGATCCCGATGGCGAGGTCGAGCCGCCGCCGCTGGCCGCCGGACAGCGTCCCGGAGCGGGCGTCCATGCGGTCGTCGAGGCCGACCAGCGCGGCGACCTCCTCGGCGGGCCGCGGGTGCGGATACGCGGCGGCGAACAGGCCGATCGCCTCGCCGACGGTCAGCTCGGCCTCGAGCGCCTGGTCCTGGAGCACGATCCCGATCCGCTCGCGGAACGCGCGCTCGTGCCGGGCGGGATCGAAGCCGAGCACCCGGACCTCGCCCTCGTCGGCGCTGCGGTGGCCCTCGAGGATCTCGACCAGCGTCGTCTTCCCGGCCCCGTTGGGGCCGAGCACGGCGAGCACCTCGCCGTGCTGGATGTCGAGGTCGATCCCGTCGAGCGCCTGCACCGCGCCGTAGGCCTTGCGGACCCCGCGTACCTGGATGGCGATCATGCACTGAACGGTGGCGCGCGAGCGCTCATCCGTCATCGGCGGACGGGTCGAACTTGCGGGTCAACCCGGGGGTGGAGGCGCATCCACCCGCCAGGCGATGACGACCGTGCCGCCGCGCCGTACCTTGTGCGATGTGAGACTCAGGTCAGGTGGCCGGCCGGCTCCGCTGCACGTCTTCGGCGTGGCCGCGATGGCCACGATCGTGGTCGTCTCGCTGCTCACCGAGCCGCAGCCGGGACTCACCGGCGACGGCCCGCTCGTCGCGCTCGCGGTGGGCGCGCTCGTCGGCGGCATCGCGCTCACCATCCCGCGCCGCCGCCTGTCGCTCGCCTCGCGCCTCGGCGGGCTCGCCGTGGTGGCGGTCGCCGCCTGCGCGCTGATCGCCCTGCAGCCCCGTGGCATCGCCTACGGCGCGCTCTACTACGTGGTGATCGTCGCCGCGCTGCGGCTCGAGTTCCGGCAGGCGGTCGCCGTGAGCGCCGTCGCGGTGGTCGCCATCTCGATCGTCGCGGGCATCAGCTCCGAGCGTCCGGCCGAGGCGGTCATCTCCATCGGGCTGTCGGTGATCCCGTGGTTCCTCGTCATGCGGCTCGTCGTGCAGCTCGACGAGGGCCGCGACGAGGCGGAGACGCTGGTCGAGGAGCTGCGGGAGTCGCGCGCCGCGCACGTCGAGTCGGCCGCGCTCGCCGAGCGCGGCCGCGTGGCGCGCGACATGCACGACGTGCTCGCCCACTCGCTCTCGGCGCTCGCGCTGCAGCTCGAGAGCGCGCGGCTCATGGCCCGCGACCGCGACGCAGACCCCGACGTGGTGGACGCCATCTCGCGCGCGCACCACCTGGCCGCGGACGGGCTGGCCGAGGCGCGCGACGCCATCGCCGCCCTGCGCGGCGACGAGCTGCCCGGGCCGGAGCGCCTCCAGCACCTCGCCGAGCGCTATCCGGGCGACTGCGAGGTGACCGTCACGGGCGCGCCTCGCGAGCTGGAGTCCGAGGCGCGGCTCGCCGTCTACCGCACCGCCCAGGAGGCGCTGACCAACGTGCTCCGCCACAGCGCGGCCGACCGCGTCGAGATCGCGCTGTCGTACGAGGAGGACGGCACGCGGCTCGTCGTGCAGGACCACGGGCCGGGCGCGCCGGTGGCGGTGGGCAGCCCGGGCGGCGGCTACGGGCTGACCGGGATGCGCGAGCGGGCCGAGCTGCTCGGCGGGCGCCTGAGCGCCGGGCCGGCCGAGGACGGCTACCGGGTGGAGCTGTGGCTGCCGTGATCCGCGTCGTGCTCGCCGACGACCAGCGGGTGGTCCGCGAGGGCCTGGGCACCCTGCTCGGCCTGCTCGAAGGGATCGAGCTGGTCGGCACGGCGGCCGACGGCGACGAGGCGCTGGCGCTGGCCGCCGAGCACGACCCCGACGTGGTGCTGATGGACCTGCGGATGCCGCGGATGGACGGCATCGAGGCGATCCGGCGGCTCGCCGAGCGCGGCGAGCGGCCGCGCACGATCGCGCTGACCACGTACGCCGACGACGCGTCCGTGCTCGGCGCGCTGCGCGCCGGCGCCCGCGGCTACCTGACCAAGGACGCGTCGGCGGAGCAGATCCGCGCCGCGGTCGCGGCGGTCGCCCGCGGCGAGGCGGCGATCGACCCCGCCGTGCAGCACCACGTCCTCGCCGCGCTCACCGAGCCGCGCTCCGACCTTCCCGACGGCCTGACCCCGCGCGAGGCCGAGGTGCTGGCGCTGATCGCCGAGGGCCTGACCAACACCGAGATCGCCGAGCGGCTGGTGGTGAGCGCGGCGACCGTCAAGTCCCACGTCAACCACATCTTCGCCAAGGCGGGCGTGCGCGACCGCGCGCAGGCGGTCGTCTACGCGTTCGCCAACGGGCTCACCGGCCGAGCTGGTTCGCCGCCGTGAACCAGCGCTGCACGTCGGCCCACGCCGGCTTCGGCGCGCCGTCGTAGTGCAGGAGCGCCTTCTGGTGGATCGGTGAGGCCGGGAACGGGTTGCCGCCGTCCCACTCCGGCCGGACGCGGAACTCGTTCAGCGCCCAGTAGAGCGCGCCGCTCAGCCACGGCTTGGTGGCGTAGACGCTCAGGTGGTAGTTCACGAAGTCCTGCTGGAAGGCGTACGTGCCCTTGTCCTCCACCGAGCCGTCCCGGTTCGCCTCGGCGCCGAACTCGGTGACCATGACCGCGTCGCGGGCATAGCAGCGGCGGAGCGAGTCCAGGTAGGCGGAGAGGCGCTCGCGGTCGAACAGGGAGCCGCTCGGGCCGGGGTACCAGCCGAAGTAGTCGTTGACGCCGACCACGTCGAGCGGCCCGTAGCGCGCCTGGCAGCCCGCGCCGGGGTAGCCGGCGACGGCGAGGCCGACGGGCCGGGTCGGGTCGAGGTCGCGCGCGAGCCTCTTGGCGCGGCGGATGTACGTGCCCTGGGTCGGCCCCGGCTTGGAGCTCAGCTCGTTGGCGATCGACCAGATGAGGACCGACGGGTGGCTGGCGTTGGTCTCGATGTTGCGCCGCAGCTGGGCCAGCGCGCCCGGGGTCATGTCGTCGATGACGCTGCTCTTGTGCGAGTAGACCGGGATCTCCGACCAGATCAGCAGGCCCTCGCGGTCGGCCAGCTCGTGGATGTACGGGTGCATCGGATAGTGGGTGCGGAGCATCGTGGCGCCGAGCTCCTTCGCGCGGTCCACGAGCCAGCGCCGCCACGTGTTGTCGACGGCGAAGCCCTGCGTCGCGTTGTCCTCGTGCAGTCCGACGCCGCGCAGCTGCACCTTGCGGCCGTTGAGCGTCAGCTGGCCGCCGGACACGCGGACGGACCGCACGCCGCTGCTCACGTTCCACGTGCCGACGACCTTGCCGCCGACCCGGACCTCGATCTTCGCCGGGTAGAGGTAGGGATCGCCCGGTGACCACAGGTGCGGGTCGGGGACGTTGAGCGAGCCGCGGAACGACGCCGTCCGGCCGGGCCGGATCGTGCGCGACCCGAGCTTGACGGTGCGGTCGCCGAACGTGCCGCTCACCGTGGCGCGGCGCGCCCGGGGCTTCACGTTGCGCAGGCGCGTCTCCATGACCACCGTGGCCGGGCCGCTGACCGACGGCAGCCGCGGGTTCACCGTGGCGAACTCGAACTCCATCGTGTCCACCCGCTGCAGGTAGACCTCGCGCAGGATGCCGCCGTAGTTCCACCAGCCGCCGGTCGGCAGGTTGGTGCGCGGGCTGATCCGGCCGGGCGGGAAGTCGGTGTTCCCGCGGCGGGAGTCGACCCGGACCACGAGCCGGTTGGTGCCGCCGCGCCTGAGGCGTTCGAGCGGGAGCGTGAACGGGAGGTACGCGCCGGCGTTGCGGCCGATCTCGCGGCCGTTCAGCCACACCCGCGAGCGGTAGTTGACCGACTCGAAGCGCACGGCCCAGTCGAGCGCCCGGCTCGCGCTCGGCAGCTCGAAGTCCTTGCGGTACCAGCTGACCGACCCGTTGAACGAGGCGATCGAGTGGTCGCCGACGTTCCAGGCGTGCGGCACCGTGGTCGGCGTCCAGCCCGCCTTCGAGGTCCCGCGGTAGAGGCGCTGCCTGAGGCCGCGATCCGACGGGTCGCGCCGGAACAGCCACTCGCCCTCCATGAGGTAGCGGCCGTCGGCGCCGTCCGTGTAGAGCGTCTTGGCGGTGGGCACGTCGGCCTGCGCAGGGCCTGCGAGCACGAGCAGCGCAAGCGCGACGAGACCTCCCAGGGCGAGCCGCATCGGGGCCATCCTAGACACAACTCTCCTCGCCGCCGATGGGTGCGGAGATCGACAGGAGCTCGACGTCGGCGCCGGTCAGCGGGCCGTCCCGGCGCACCCGCACGCACTGCACGACCGGGTCCGCCCCGCCCGCCCGCCAGGCCACGCGCCCGACCCCGGTGCGCCGCGTGAGCGCCACCTGGACCGACGGCGTGTACGTGAGGATCTCCACGTTGCCGGGCCGCTCGAGCTCCTGCACCCTGGCGCGCACGACCTCGACGCAGGCCGGCTGGGCGCGGCACGCCGGCAGCTCGGCGAGCACGCCCTCGACGTCGCCGCGCGCCTGCGCCCGCACCACGTCGAGCACCCGCCCCCGCTCGTCGCCGGCGCCGGTCAGCGCGCGCGCCATCAGGGCAGAGAAGCCGAGGAAGAGGAACACCGCGAGGCCGATGACGATCAGGAGCCGGGAGCGCCGCATGGGCGCGGCAGGCTAACCGGCTTCCATGAAGTCGTCGCCCGAGAGCTCCAGGAAGCGCTGCACGCTGTTCTCCTGGCGGGTGAGCTGCTCGGCCATCCGGCGGGCGTGATCGGAGGCGAGGTCGAGGAAGTCCTCGAGGCAGCGCTCGGGGTCGTCGGGCAGCGGGTAGACCCGCGCGACGTCCTGCTGGGCGCACACGATCCCCATCGGCGGGCGGCCCTCGGCGAGCGGCCGCGCGCCGCATACCGCGGCGACCACGATCTGCTTGTCGGGCGCCACCAGCGCGGCGGGCAGCAGGCGATGGGCCGGGAGGTCGACGTCGAGCGCGATCCGGCGGTCGAGCGCCACGCGGCTGTGGGCCAGGTCGCTGAGCGGCTCGCGCCAGATGCCGAGCACCGTGTCGGCGCCCACGAGGGCGTCGCGCATCGCCGAGGCCTGCTCGGCGTACATGTGCTCGGCCTCCTCGCGATCCTCGGCGGCGGCGAGGTCGAGGTCGCACGGGACGCGCAGCAGCTCGCCCGGCGTGACGGCGCTGCCGGCCCCGCGGCCGCCGTTGGTCACGTACGTCTGGATGGTCCCGAGGTCGCGCCGGCCGTGGAAGACCACGGTGAGCTCCTCGCAGAGCGGAAGGCCTCCGACCCGCAGCGCGACCGCAGCGGTGGCCTCCTGATCGAGGAGGGCCCGCCGGAGAAGATCGTCGGCGTCGTCGCGGTTGTCCATTGCGCTTCCTGCTCCGGGTTATCGACATGTTTACCGCGTTGCAGGAGTTTGCAACACCGACCGGTCGAATGTGCCCGTTGGACCATGGGTAGAGTCCGCGCCCATGGGGTTGATCTACAAGCCGTTCGGCATCTTCGTCGGGATCGTCGCGGCGCTGCTCGGCAAGCGCGTCTTCAACTTCGCCTGGACGAAGATCGACGACCAGGACCCGCCGAAGGCGACCACCGAGGACACGACGTGGCAGCGCCTGGTCGCCGCCGCCGCGCTGCAGGGCGTGATCTTCAAGGTCACGCGCGTCGTGGTCGACCGCTACGGCGCGATCGGCTGGCGGCACCTCACCGGGGTCTGGCCCGGCGAGAAGCGCCCGGACCCCGAATGACGAAGCCGCGCTCGGCCAGCGTGGCGAGCGCATTTTCGAAGGCGGCGAAGTCCCGGGCGAGGAGCTGATCGATCGGCCGGCCCGCCGGGCCCTCGGCGCGCACCCAGCGCTTGAGCTGGCCCTCGTCGGCGTCGGCGATCAGGTCGAGCAGGATCGGCAGCTCGGGCTTGTGCTCGAGGTCCCCCGAGACGATCTCCAGCGGATCGGCGTCGAGGATCGTCAGCAGCTCCTCGTCTGAGAGGCCGAGGGCCTCCTGGAGCCGGGCCGCGCGGCTCAGAACAGCTGGTTCTCGCCGCCGAAGACCTCGGACACCGAGTCGTCGGTGAAGATCCGGCGGATCGTGTCGGTGAGGATGTCGGCCACCGAGAGGACCTTGATGTTGTCCGGCACGCCCTTGCGGAGCGGGATCGTGTCGGTCACCACGACCTGCTCGAAGCCGGCGGCCTCCAGGTTCTCGAAGGCGTTGCCCGAGAGGACGGCGTGGGTGGCCACGGCGAAGACGCTGCGGGCGCCCTCGTCCTTGACGGTCTCGGCGGCGGCGCGCAGGGTGCCCGCCGTGTCGATGATGTCGTCCATGATCAGCGCCGTCTTGCCCTTCACGTCGCCGATCACGTAGGCGATCTCGGCGACCTGCTGGGCGGGCCGCTCCTTGTTGAGGATGGCCAGCTCGGCGCCGACCTTCTCGGCGAACTTCTTGGCCAGCTTCACGCGGCCGGCGTCCGGCGAGACGACCACGAGGTCGTCGAGCGCCATGTCGCGGAAGTACTGCGTGAGCATGAACATCGCGGTCATGTGGTCCACGGGCTTGGAGAAGAAGCCCTGGATCTGGCCGGCGTGGAGGTCCATGGCCAGCACGCGGTCGGCTCCCGCGGTCTCGAGCATGCGGGCGACGAGGCGGGCGGAGATCGGCTCGCGGCCGAGCGACTTCTTGTCCTGCCTGCTGTAGCCGTACCACGGGGTGACGGCGATCACGCGGTGGGCGGAGGCGCCGACCGCGGCGTCGACCATCAGGAGCAGCTCCATCAGCGCGTCGTTGGCCGTGATGCCCGTCTCCGGGTTGCCGCACGTGGGCTGGACGATGAAGACGTCGGCCCCGCGGATGGACTCCTCGAAGCGGCAGTAGACCTCGCCGTTGGAGAACGTCCGGAGCGTGAGGCCGCCGAGGGAGACGCCGAGCTTCTCGGCGATCCGGTTGGCGAGGGCCGGATTGGCGCGGCCCGTGACGATCATCAGCCGCTTGTCGTACTCGACCGCGAGCGACGAACCGAGATGGGCGATCGGTCGGGGTTCCATCGCGCTCACGACGCTTCGGAGTGTACGACTCGTGGGGGACGCCGTCGGCGGGCTCACCGCTCTTTGCGATCTGCGTAGCCCTCGACGTTCTTCTGGCGGGCACGGGCGATGCCGAGCGCGCCCGGCGGCACGTCCTCGGTGATCACGCTGCCCGCGCCCGTGTACGCGTTGTCGCCGATCGTGACGGGTGCCACGAACGCCGTGTCGACGCTCGTCTTGACGTTCGCGCCGATCGTCGTGCGGTGCTTGTTGCGGCCGTCGTAGTTGGCGGTGATGTTGCCGGCGCCGATGTTCGTGCCCGGCCCGACGTCCGCGTCGCCGACGTAGGAGAGGTGCGGCACCTTGGTCCCCTCCCCGATCTCGGAGTTCTTGATCTCGACGAAGGCGCCGGCCTTGGCCTTGCGGTGCAGGTGGGCGTCCGGGCGCAGGAAGGCGAACGGCCCGACCGTCGACTGGTCGTCGACCCTGGCCTGGTTGAGGTGCGACTGCAGGACGGTCACGCCGTCCCCGACCGTCGAGTCGATCAGCGTGCTGTTGGCGCCGATCACGGTGCCGCCGCCGACGCTGGTCGTGCCGGTGAGCTGCGTGAAGGGCTCGATCGTGGTGTCGCTGCCGATCGCCACCGCGACGTCGATCCGCGTGGACGCCGGGTCCACGATCGTGACGCCGGCGAGCATGTGCGCCTCCAGGATGCGGCGCTGCGCGACCGCCTGCGCGTAGGCGAGGTCGACGCGGTTGTCGACGCCGTGCGTGAGGTCGGGATCGCCGATCGGGTGCGCGGCGACGGTCTTGCCGGCCCCGCGCATGGCGGGCAGCACGTCGGGCAGGTACACCTCGCCCTGCGCGTTGTCGGAGCCCAGCGTCTCGAGCGCCGCGACGAGGTCGCCGCCGTCGAACGCGTAGACGCCGGTGTTGACCTCGCGGATCTCGAGCTCCTCGGGGGTCGCGTCGCCGGCCGTCTTGGCCTCCGCGACCCGCAGGACCGAGCCGTCGCTGTCGCGGATCACGCGGCCGTACGTGCCGGGCTCGTCGAGCTCCATCGTGGCCATCGTGGCGCTCGCGACCGCCGCCTCGTGGGCCTCGATCAGCTTGCTCAGCGCCTCGGCGGTGAGGAGCGCGACGTCGCCGTTGATGACGACGACGGTCGAGTCGGGGTCGAGCAGCGGGGCCGCGGCGGCGACGGCGTCCCCGGTCCCCCGAGGCTCCTCCTGGATCGCGACCTCGACCTCGCCGGGCAGGTGGGCGGCGAGCCGGCGCTTGGGGTTGTCCACGACGATCACCCGGCCCGCGCCGGCCTCCCGCGCGGCCTCGACCGGCCAGGCGATCAGCGGCCGCCCGCAGAGCGGGTGGAGGACCTTGGGCAGCGCCGAGCGCATGCGGGTGCCCTCGCCTGCGGCGAGGATGACGACGGTGGGTTGAGGCACGCGGGCATCGTAGTATCGGCAGTGCTTCGCCCGCTGTGCATTTGGGGGGTGGTGCAATGGCAGCACTCCAGGTTTTGGTCCTGGCAATCCCGGTTCGAGCCCGGGCCCCCCAGTCGCTCGTCCGAACAGCATGCGAACATATGTTCGCCATGTCGGTGCGATACTTCGGAGCACGAGGCAAGAGCGAGCGATCGCGCGCATCGCGATCGTTCGCCGAGGCGCTCCGCCGCCTCGACATGTGCGCGAGCGGCGGCAACTGGCGCACGATCAAGCGGTATGCGCTCGAGATCTGGGCGATCTCGATCGACCACTTCGATCCGCACGCGGCGAGCCGGGATGCGCTGCGCCGGGGCCAGCGCACGGCACGGCCGCTCGAGGAGGTCCTGGTCGAGCGATCGGCGTTCTCCCGCGTCCAGCTCAAGAGGCGGCTCTACGCCGAGGGCCTCAAACGCGTCGGTGCGAGCTGTGCGGCCAAGGCGAGGAGTGGCACGGCCGCCGCATGTCGCTGATCCTGGATCACATCAACGGCGTCAATGACGACCACCGTCTCGAGAACCTCCGGATCCTGTGTCCGAATTGCGCGGCGACCTCGACACGCATTGCGGTCGCAGAACGTGCGACGCGCCCGTGAGTGCCGACGTGTGTGGCAGCCGAGCTTCGTCGCCGGCCGGGACGAAGCCAGCGGCACTGCTCGCAGCCTGCGGCGCCAGGTCGCCCGCGAGCCGTCGTGCTCACGACGCGCGACGGCGCATGGAGCGGCCGCCCTACGACGAGCTCGTCGCCGACGTGGCGGCGCATGGCTGGAGCGCGGTCGGGCGCAGGTACGGCGTCTCCGACAACGCGGTCCGGAAGTGGGTGCGGGCGTATGAGCAGGAATCGGCCGCGTAGCGCGCGAGCGCCAACCTCGCGGTTAGCCCCGGCGCGGAAACGATCGAGAGATCCGAGCAATGTCGGCCGACCAGGTTCCGCGATGGGGTCCTCGCGACTACTCTGGCGCCTCCATGCGTGCCCGCCTCCTTAGCGCCGCCACCGTCGCGGCCTGCCTGATCCCGACGTCCACCGCCTTCGCCGGCGACCCGATCATGCCCCTGAGCGAGGTGTCGGCGGGCATGCAGTGCACGGCGTACTCGGTGATCCGCGGCACGACGATCTCGACGTTCGACATCGAGATCCTCGACGTGGTGGACGGCGATCCGGCCTCGGACGGCCCGCGGATCATGTTCTCGGCCTCCGGCCCGGCGATCGCCGGCACCGGCATCGGCCCCGGCTTCTCGGGCTCGCCGATCTACTGCCCGGACGGCGCCGGGGTGCAGCGGAACATCGGCGCGATCTCGCAGTCGATCGGCGAGTACGGCGGCACGGCGGGCCTCGCCACGCCGATCGAGTCGATGCTCGCCAACCCGACCGATCCGCCGCGGGCGCGCGACGCGGGCGACGGCGCCGCCGCCTCGCCGCGGGCCGCCGCCGCGCTGAGGCGCATGCGCCGCGAGGGCACGAAGGACCTCTCCGGCCCGCTCACCATCAGCGGCGTCTCGCCCCGCCTCGGGGCCGCGATCGAGAAGCTCGGACAGCGCCACGGGCGCCCGATCATCGCCGTCCCGGCCGGACCGCTCGGCAGCTTCCCGGTGCAGACGCTGCAGCCCGGCTCCTCGGTCTCCGTCGGCTACTCGGGCGGCGACATCCGCCTCGGCGCCGTCGGCACGGTGACGTACACGGACGCGGGCAAGGTCTGGTCCTTCGGCCACGCGTTCGAGGCCGCCGGCGCGCGCAACCTGATCCTGCAGGACGCCTACGTGTACCGCGTGGTCAACGACCCGAACGCCTCGCTCACCGGCGGCTCGTACAAGTACGCCGTCGCGGGCCACGACGTCGGGACGCTCTCCAACGACGCGTTCGCGGCGGTGGTTGGCACGGTCGGCGCGCTCCCGCGCTCGACCACGGTGCGCGCCGTGGGCACCGACCACGACACGGGCGCCAAGAAGGAGGTCGTGACCAACGTCGCCGACGAGACGGACGTCGACAACCCGACCGGCTTCTCGCCGCTCGGCGCCGTCGCCCCGCTCGCGATCGCCCAGGCCACCGGCGGCACGATGCGCAGCGCCCCGGGCCGCCTCACCGGCCGCATGTGCCTGCGCATCACCTTCGCCGAGCGCCCGAACCGGCCGGCGCGGTTCTGCAACCGCTACCTGTCGTCCTCGATCGTCGACCCCTTCCTCGGCCCGCTCGGCAACCCGATCGCCTACAACGCGACGACCGACGCCAGCACCGCGTTCAGCCTGATCGAGCTGTTCGAGGGCCGCACGCCGCACGTCGCGAGCGTGCACGCCGAGACCGAGGTGCGGCGCGGCGAGCGCCTCGCCTTCCTCCGCCGCGTCAGGGCCCCGCGGCGCGTGAAGCCCGGCCAGCGGGTGACGCTGCGGGTGACCATGCAGCGCCTCCGCGGCAGCACGCTCACCAAGCGCTACCGCGTGCGGATCCCGGGCGGCATGCGGCCCGGCGTGCGTACGCTCCGCCTGCGCGGCTTCGAGACGAGCTCCTCCGACGAGGACCTGCTGGAGCTCCTCTTCGGGTTCGAGGAGACCGAGCAGGACGCGGGCTCCGGCCCGAGGCGGCTCAACGACCTGATCGACGGGATCAGCGCGCTCGGGCGCTGGGACGGCGTCGAGCTGCACGTCGGCGGCCGCGAGCGCCGCGGCTTCCGCGACGACGACCTCGTGATCGCCGGCACGGCGCGGGCCCGGGTCCGGGTCGTCCGCTAGCCGGCTTCGAAGCGGTAGACCTGGCCCGCGGGGGCCAGGTCGGCGGCTGCGGCGAGCGGGGCCGCCGCGGCGAGGACGGCCGCGAACGTCTCCGTGCTCGCGGCCATCATGTCGAGCAGCGTCTGCACCGGCGTCGCCTCCTCGGTGACGCCGTTGGCGTAGTCGGTCGCGTAGCCGAGCAGCGCGTACGGGAGCTCGGCCTCACCGCACAGCACCGCCTCCGGCCCGCCGGTCTGCGACACGTGGGTCACCCCGCAGGCCGCCAGCCCGCGGATCTCCGCCCGGGTGTTGAAGCGCGGCCCGTCGACGTGCCCGTAGACGCCGCCGTCGCGCACGCTACGCCCGCCGCGCGAGCGCCCTCGAGCAGCGCGCCCCGCAACGGCTCCGAGAACGGGCTCTCGAAGATCCAGTGGCCGCGGCGCCGGTCGCCCGGCTCGGAGTAGAACGTGCAGAGCTCGCCGTCGCCGAGCCGGTTGGCGAGGAAGTGCAGGTCGTCGAAGCAGGCGAGCGAGCCGAGCTCGACCTCCGGGTCGACCACCCCGCACACCGTCACGCCGATCACCGCGCGCGCGCCGAGCTGCGCCAGCGCGGCGATGTTCGCCCGGTGCGTGACGACGTTGGAGAGCCGGTGATGGCCCTCGCCGTGCCGCGAGACGTGCAGCACTTCGGCGCCCGCGAACGTCCCGCGCGAGACCAGCGTGTCGCCCCAGTCGGTGCTCACCAGCTCGGGTCCCCGGGACTCGAACCCGGGCAGCGCGTACGTCCCCGAGCCGGTGATGATCGCGATCGGCATCGCGCCGGAGTATGCATAAGCTGCCCGGATGGAGCCCGCGCCCGTCAGCCCCGACGAGATCGGCGACTTCGCCACCCGGATCTGGAGCGCCTTCCACGGCGAGATGCACCCGGACGACCTCGTGCGCTGGGAGCGCACGCTGGAGCCGGAGCGCACGCTCGCGTTCCGCGACCGCGGGAAGTTCGTCGCCGGCGCCAGCATCTTCTCGCGCCGCCTCACCGTGCCCGGCGGCGAGGTCCCGGCGGCGGCGGTCACGCTCGTCGGCGTCCTCCCCACGCACCGGAGGCGCGGCCTCATGAGCACGCTCATGCGCCGCCAGCTCCACGACCTCCACGAGGCGGGAGCCGAGCCGGTCGCGGCGCTGTGGGCGTCGGAGCCGATCATCTACGGCCGCTTCGGCTACGGGATGGCGACGACCTCGGCGGCGCTCAAGGTCGCCACGCCGTCGGTCGCGCTCCGGGCGCCCGCGCAGGCGAGCTACGACCTCCTCCCTCCGAGCGAGGCGCTGCCCGCGATGCGCGAGCTGTTCGAGGAGGTCCGCCCGGCGGTGCCGGGGATGCTCGACCGCGACGGCCCGTGGTGGGACGACCGGATCTACGACCCCGAGCACGACCGCAACGGCGCCGAGCCGATGCGCGCGGTGCTCACCGACGGCGCCTACGCCCTCTACTCGGTCAAGCGAAGCTGGAACGCCGACGGCCCGTCGAGCGAGGCGATCGTCCACGAGGCGCTCGCCACGAGCCCCGAGGCCGAGGCGGCGATCTGGACCTACCTGCTCGGGCTCGACCTCGTCCGCAGCCTGGAGTGGGAGCTCGGGCCGTCCGACCACCCGCTCCAGCACATGGTCACCAACGCGGTGCACGTGCGGATGGACGTGGCGTACGCGCTGTGGGTCCGCCTGGTCGACCTGCCGCGCGCGCTGACGGCGCGCACGTACGCCGAGCCGTTCGACGTCGTGATCGAGGTCGCCGACGACGTGTGCCCCTGGAACGCCGGCCGCTGGGCCCTGCGCTGGGACGGCGCGACCGCCACCTGCGCCCCGACCGCGACCCCGGCCGCGCTCGAGCTCGGCCCGGCCGAGCTCGGAGCCGCCTACCTCGGCGGCGCGACGCTCGAGAACCTCGCCCGCGCCGGCCGCGTCCGCGAGCTGCGCGGCGGCGCGCTGGCCGCCGCCTCCCGCGCCTTCCGCGGGGCGCGGGACCCGTGGTGCCCCGAGATCTTCTGACCGCTCAGCGGTCGCGGGCGCCGCGCCGGACGCGGCCGCCCTCGGTCCCGTCCTCGGTGGCCGGGCCGCGCGGGGTGGCGATGCCGAGCACGCGCATGGCCTTGAGCCCGAGGCCGAGCTTCTCGCGGCCGTCGGTCGACGAGACGTCGAGCCCCGTCAGGTCGCGCACGCGCTCGAGCCGGTAGCGGATCGTGTGGCGGTGGGTGTAGAGCCGCTGGGCGGTCCCGGCCACGTTGGCGTCGGCGTCGAGGAACGTCTCGAGCGTCTGCACGAGGTCGGTCTCGTACTGCTCGTCGTACGTGACGAGCGGCTCGACGGTCTCGGCGAAGAAGCGCTGCAGCTCCGCCGGGTCCTCGCTCATCGCCGGGAGCAGCAGCCGGTAGGCGCCGGTGTCCTCGAACGCGAGGACGACGTCCTCCACGCTGCTCGCCTCCGCGACGTTGGCTGCCAGCAGCGCCTCGTTGCCCGCGCGGTACAGGTCGGCCGGATCGGTCGCGACGCGCGAGTGGCCGACCGCGAAGGTGAAGCCGTGCAGGCTGGAGCGCAGCTCGCGCGCGATCGCCTCGGCCACGCGCGCCGCCTCCGCCTCGGACGCGGCCGGGAGCAGCACGACCACGTGGCCGGCCACGTCGCCCAGCGTGTCGATGACCGCGGCCAGCGAGCCGGGTGCGCTCGCGCGCGCGGCTCGCTCGGCGGCGGCGAGCACCCGCCCGCGCCAGTCGTCGTCGGCCGGCGCGTAGTGGTGGGCGCGGACGACGGCCAGCGCGGAGCCGCTCGCCACGTCGCTGCCCAGCTCGCCGGCCTGGGCGACGATCTCGGCGCGGTCGGTCACCTCGCGTCGCAGGACGGCGCTCAGGAACGAGGCCTGCGCGACCTCGGACGCCCGCTCGGGGGCCCGCACGCGCTCGACCTCGGACGCGATCAGCGTGGTGATCACGCGCAGGAGCGCGGCCGGCGGCTCGCCGGCGCGGCAGCGCAGCCGCAGCCGCCCGACCACCGCGTCGCCGACCCGCAGCTCGTGGGTCTCGACGCCCGCGGCGTCGGACATCAGCGCGCGCTCGTCGGCGGTCGACCGCGCGGCGACGGCGAGCACCGCGCTCGAGCGGTCGATCAGCACCAGGGAGGCGTCCAGGCCGCGCGCGGCGGCGCGCACCACGTCGGGGAGGCCGGCGCCGGACTCGACCGCCTCGGTGATCTCGGCGAGCGCCTCGAGCGGGTTGACGGGCTCCGACTTGCGCCGGATCGGGATCGGCTCGGCCATCACAGGCGGTCGTAGTACCAGAGCACGACGCCCCCGGCCAGCGCCCCGGCCAGGACGAAGGCCGCGAGGACGTACACGCTCATCACCAGCGCCAGCAGGCGCTCGCGCAGGCGCCAGTACGACCGCCAGGCCGGCACGGCCACGAAGGCGGTCCAAGCGGCGAGCGACAGCACGATCGCGACGCCTATGACGATGAGGGAGACCCGGTCATCGATCATCGGTCTCGGCCCCATTGTGACGCAGGTGGCCGACCACCAGCGCGAGCGTGCCCACGAGGGCCCACAGCGCGACCCCGAGCGCGGCCCCGCCGAGGACGTCCGTGAGGTGGTGCACGCGCAGGTAGACGCGGGTCAGCCCGACGACCACGACGAGGACGGCGGCGACCGTGACGACCGCGAAGCGCACGGCGATCCCGGCGCCGCCGCGCGAGAGCACGACGGCGCAGGCCACGAGCGTGACCGCGTACGCGGTGTGCCCGGACGGATAGGCGGCGTCGGAGTAGCCCACGAGCGAGCCCTCCGGCCGGTCGCGGTCGTAGGCCGCCTTGGTCAGGTTGACGACCAGGAACAGCAGCCAGGTGCCGATCACGAGCGAGGCGGCATCGATCCCGCGCCGGTGGACGCCCGCCCAGACCGCCGTCGCCAGCGCGAGCACCGCGACCACCGGGAGCGACCCGATCTCGGTCACCACCTTGGCGATCTCGATCGCCGGATCGATGGCGAGCCGGTCCGCGAGGTCCGCGGCCATCTCGTCGATCCGCGGCAGGCCGGGCTCCAGGACGAGGTGCCCGATGAAGAGGAAGGCGTACGTCCCGACCGCCAGCAGCGCGAGCAGCGTCGTCAGCTCGAGCCCGAGGCCGCCGGGCGTGAGCCGGCCGGCGCCGAAGCGGGCGGCCAGGTCGGCGCCGCCCGCGGCCGGCCGCCCGACCAGCCGCCAGGCCGGGCGCGCGAGCCTCACCAGCGGCCGCCAGCCGGGCTTGTCGCGGCGCTCGTCGAGCCACGCGCGGACCTTGCCGCGGAACCCGGCGTCGCGGCGCAGGCGGACGAGCAGCACGAGCGCGGCGGCGACCGCGACCACCGTCCCGAACGCGAACAGCCCGCGCGAGACGTAGGTCGTCAGCCGATCGAACGAGTGCCAGAAGACGTAGCCGAGCGTGGCGAAGGTCGCCGCCCAGGCGCCGGCGCCGAGCACGTCGTACGGGAGGAAGCGCCGCATCGGCATGCGCGAGGTGCCGGCGATGAACGGCGCCAGGGCCCGGACGAAGCCGATGAAGCGGCCGACGAGGATCGTGATCCCGCCGCGCTTCTCGAAGAACACCTCGACCTGGTGCAGCCGCTCCTCGGTGATCTTCACGCGCTCCCCGTGGCGCAGGAGCCACGCCCGGCCGAGCTTGCGCCCCGCGGTGTACGAGGCGAGGTCGCCGGCCACCGCGCAGGCCCAGGTGATGGCGATCAGCACCGACAGCGAGATCTCGCCCTGGCCGGCTATGACGCCGCCGACGATGACCGTCGTCTCCCCGGGCGCGATCAGCCCGACGAACGCGCCGGTCTCCAGGAACGCGAGGATGCCGACGACGAGGTAGGTCCACGGGCCGAGCGCGCGGCCGATGTCGAGCATCAGCTCCTCGAGGTTCGGCAGCGGGATCAGGCCGACGCCGATCGCTCCCGCCCCGGCGGCCGCGATCCAGCCGGCCGCCTGCGTCCAGCGGCCGAGGCTGCGGCGTCGCGCGAGCAGGAACGCGGCCACCGCGAGCGCCCCGAGGAGCCAGCCCCACTTCACGCCGCCCGGACCTCTCCGAAGGCGGCGGTGACGGGCTCGGCGGCGATCGCGCCCGGGATCGCCGCGGCCGCCTCGCGGGCGGCGGCGGTGCTCGGGAAGAGGCGGAAGACGGTCGGCCCGGAGCCGGAGACCATCCCGCCGCCCAGCCGGGCGAGCGCGTCGTCGATCGCCGGGCAGAGCGCGCGCGCCGCGGCCTCGAGATCGTTGACGGGCGGCGGCGGCTCGCCCGCCAGCGCGGCGGCCTTCGCGCCCTCGAGCTCGGCCGTCCCGCGCGCACCGCCGAGGCGGTCGAACTCGCCGTAGACCGCGGGCGTCGACAGCGCGTGGGTCGACGGGAGGATCACGAGCCCGAACGGGTCCGGGTCGTCGAGGCGGTCGACGTGCTCGCCCGCGCCGGTCATCAGCACGCGCCCGGGGGCGAGCTGGCTCGGGACGTCCGCGCCGAGCGCCACCGCCAGCTCGTGCAGCAGCGCGGGCGACGCTCCCCCGGCCGCGTGCGCCGCGAGCCGCAGCGCCGCGGCGGCGTCGCCGGAGCCGCCGCCCATCCCGCCGGCCACCGGCACGCGCTTGACGATCGTGAGCCGCTGCGGCGGGGCGTCCCAGCCGGTCGCCTCGCGGAACAGCGCGAGCGCGCGGCCGGCGAGGTTCGGGCCCTCGACCTCGGCGCACACGACCTCGTCGGCCGCCCCGGCGGCGGGCTCCAGCGTGAGCTCGTCGGCCAGCGACACCGCCTGGACGACGGACGCCAGCGGGTGCAGGCCGTCCGCGCGCGGCGCGCCGACGAGCAGCGAGAGGTTGACCTTGCCGGGGGCGCGGGCGATCAGCACTTACGCTGCATCCTGGCGCAGCCGGGCGTGCAGCTCGCGCCAGTCCTCGGGCGCGAGCGTCTCGGCGCGGGCGTCGGCGGGGCGGCCCATGGCCTCGAGCGCGGCCCGGACGCGGTCGCGGTCGCCGCCCCCGAGCGCGACCGAGCGCGCGAGCGCCTTGCGCCGGTGCGCGAAGCCCTTCTGCACGAGCGCGCGCAGCTCGGGCTCGGGCGCCGGGCCGCGGCGGGTGAGCCCGACGAGCACCGAGTCGACGTTCGGCACCGGATGGAACACCGTGCGCGAGACCGGGCGCAGCACCTTCACGTCGCACGCCAGCTGGGCGAGCACCGACGGGACGCCGTAGGCGGGCGTCCCGGCGCGCGCCGCGAACCGCTCCCCCACCTCCTTCTGCACCATCGCCACCCACGTCCTGGCGGTCGGGAGCTGCTCGATCGTGCGCAGGATGACCCCGGCGGCGACGCCGTAAGGCAGGTTGGCGACGACCTTGGTCGGCGCCGGGTCGAGCGCGGCGAGGTCGAGCTTGACCGCGTCCGCGAAGTGGAGGGTCGCGTTCGGGTGCGGGTCGAGCGCGTCGCGCAGCGGCGGCTCGAGCCGGCGGTCGAGCTCGACGACGTGGACGTGCGCGGTGCGCTCGGCGAGGTACTCCGACAGCACGCCGAGGCCGCCGCCGACCTCGAGCACGACGTCCTCGGGCGCGAGCTCCGCGGCGCGGCCGATCACGTCGAGGATGTTCGAGTCGATGAGGAAGTTCTGGCCCAGCTCGCGGTTCGGCCGGATGCCGAACTGGCGCATGCGGCGCAGGCTGGGCTGCGCCGGGAGCTCGCTCACCAGCCCAGCAGCCGAGCGGCGTTGGCCTCCACGGCCGCCTCGAGCTCCTCGTAGGAGATCCCGCGGCGTTCGGCGACGAAGCGCGCGGTGTGGACCACGTAGGCCGGCTGGTTGCGCTCCTTGCGGACCGCCTGCGGGGTGAGGTACGGCGCGTCGGTCTCCACGAGCAGGCGGTCGAGCGGCACCCGCTCGGCGGCCTCGGCGAGGTCCTCGGCCTTCGGGTACGTGACGTTGCCCGCGAAGGAGATCCACCAGCCGTGCTCCAGGCACTCGTCCAGGCGGGTGGGCATCGAGAAGCAGTGCAGGATCACCTCGAGCCCGCGCGCGTGCTCGGCCAGCGTCGAGATCGTGTCGTCCTCGGCCGCGCGCGTGTGGATGACGAGCGGCTTGCCGAGCTCCTGCGCCAGCTCGATCTGCGCGCGGAAGGCGCGCTCCTGGTCGGGGCGGGGCGCGTAGTCGCGGTAGTCGTCGAGCCCGGTCTCGCCGATCGCGAGGCAGCGCGGGTGGGCGGCCAGCTCGCGCAGCTCCTCGGTGATCGCGTCGTCGTAGCCGGTCGCGTTGTTGGGGTGGTGGCCGATGGCGGCGAAGACGTCCTCGTGGCGCTCGGCCGCGTCGAGCGCGGCTGCGCGCGAGCGCTCGTCGATGCCGATCGTGAGGATCCGCCTGACACCCGCCCCGCGGGCGGCCGCGAGCAGCTCGGCCTCGGACCCGGGCCCGCGGTCGAGGTGGGTGTGCGAGTCGATCAAGGATGGATCCGTTCGTGAGTTCGGCGGGTCGCCTGGCGGCGTCCCGGTCGTGTCTGCCGGTGCACGGCATCCGAATGCATGCTGGTGGCACGTGTCCGGATGCCGGGTGCCGGCAGACGCGGGCGGGGGCCGCCAGAACCCGTCGAAATCGCGAACGGCTCCATCAGGGCTTGGGGAAGAGCGGCGGCAGCTTCTCGATCTGCGTGCCGCCGGGCTTCGCGCCGTAGACGGCGCAGTCGAGCGACGTGTCCTCCTCGCCGAGCGCGGCGAGCAGCTTCGCGGCCGACTCGGGGATGTAC
This sequence comes from uncultured Solirubrobacteraceae bacterium, assembly GCA_963720415.1. Classification (GTDB taxonomy): domain Bacteria; phylum Actinomycetota; class Thermoleophilia; order Solirubrobacterales; family Solirubrobacteraceae; genus DASSUW01. The sequence goes on from CAVRFQ010000002.1 coordinate 31,961, forward strand.
GGCACGAGCAGGACCGTGACCACGCGCAGGCCCTCGGCGAGCGAGCGCAGCGTGACGTCGAGCTCGCCGGCCTTCGCCTCGTCCTTGGCGAGCTGCCACGGCGCCCGCTCCTCGACGTAGCGGTTGAGCCGGCGCACGCGCTGCCAGATGCGCTCGAGCGCCTGCGTGATCTCCGCCTGGTCGAGCAGGTCCGTGACCTCGCGGGCGAGGCCGTCGAAGTCGGCGCCTAGGCCGTCGTCCGGGTCGACCTGCGGCACGGTGCCGTCGCGGTAGCGGTCGATCATCGCCAGCGTGCGGCTGGCGAGGTTGCCGAGCTCGTTGGCCAGCTCGGTCTCGTAGCGCTCGCCGAACGTGATCGTCGAGACGCCGCCGTCCTGGCCGAAGGAGACCTCGCGGAAGCAGTAGTAGCGGAGGGCGTCGGTCCCGAACGTGTCCATCACCTCGAACGGGTCCAGGACGTTGCCGAGCGACTTGGACATCTTGTGCTCGCTGCCCGAGGCGTCCTTCATCAGCAGGTAGCCGTGGATGAACAGCTGCTCGGGCAGCTCGATCTCGGCCGCCATCAGCATCGCCGGCCAGAACACCGCGTGGAACTTGAGGATGTCCTTGGCCATCACGTGGTACGTCGCGGGCCAGAACGTGTCCGTGAGGTCCTCGCCGTCGCGCGCGAAGCCGAGCGCCGTGTAGTAGTTCAGGAGGGCGTCGAACCAGACGTAGAAGACGTGGCCCTCGTCCCACGGGACCTGCACGCCCCACGTGAGCTTGGACTTCGAGCGGCTCAGCGAGACGTCGTTGAGCCCGCCGGAGATGAACGACAGCGCCTCGTTGTACCGGTGCCGCGGGCGGACGAAGCCGGGCTGGTCCGCGTAGAGCTTCTCGAGCTGCTCCTGGAAGCTCGACAGGCGGAAGAACCAGTTCTCCTCGCGCTCACGGTCGAGCGGGATCTTGTGGATCGGGCAGGTCTGGTCCGGGCCGATCTCGTTCTCGGTCTTGAAGTCCGCGCAGCGCGGGCAGTACCAGCCCTCGTACAGGCCCTTGTACGTGTGGCCGTTGTCGTGGATCCGCTGCATGACCTCCTGGACGCGCTCGTGGTGGCGCGGGTCGGAGGTGCGGATGAAGAAGTCGTTGCTGGCGTTGATGCGCGGCATCAGCGCCTGGAAGCGCTCGGCGTTGCGGTCCGCGAGCTCCTTGGGCGTCACGCCCTCGCGCTCGGCCGCCTGGGCGACCGGCTCGCCGTGCTCGTCGGTGCCCGTGAGGAAGAACACCTCCTCGCCGCGCTGGCGCATGTGGCGGGCGAGGATGTCGGCGCCGATCGTCGTGTACGCGTGGCCCAGGTGCGGCGCCGCGTTCACGTAGTAGATCGGGGTGGTGACGTAGAAGGCCATGCGGGCGTCAGAGGCTAGCCGTCAGCGGCGAGCTTCCCGCCCTTGGCCCAGTTCTCGTGGCCGACCTCGTGGATGAAGACCTGGACCTGCTCGGGCCGCAGGTCGTAGGCGTCGACGAACGCCTGGGTGATCCCGGCGACGAGCGCGCGCTTGCGCTCGATGTCGCGGGGCGACTGCTGAACGGTGACGATGGGCAACGGCGTGTCCTCTCTCAGTCCTCGAGCGTCCGGATGGCGAGCAGGCCGCCGAACGCGAGGACCCCCGCGCCGGCGACGCCGTCGATGGTGCGCAGCAGGCGCGGTCCGACCCAGCGGCGGGCGATCGACGTCCCGCCCGCCAGGAGGGCCATGCACGCGAGGCTGCCGAGGCCGACCCCGGCGAGCAGCAGCGACGTGCCGCCGGCGGCCGCGGCGCCCGCCGTCGAGGCCGCGGCGAAGACCGCCGCCCACGACGCGATGGTCAGCGGGTTGGACGCGGTGGCCGCGAGCGCGGTGACGAACGCGGCCTTCGGCGTCGCGACCTCGTCGGGCGCCTCGCCGCCGTTGCGGACGCGGAACGCGCTCCACAACGTGCGCGCGCCGATCGCCGCGAGGACCACCGCGCCGAAGATGCCGAACGCGACGCGCAGCGGCTCGATCGCGAGCAGCCCCGCGGCGCCGGCCGCTCCCGCCGCGGCGTACAGCGTGTCGATCACCGCGACGGCGGCCGCGATCGACAGCCCGACGAGGACGCCGTTGCGGAGCGTCGACCGGATCGCGAGCAGCGAGATCGGACCGAGCTGGGCGGCGACGAGGAAGCCGAGGCCGAAGCCGACGAGCAGCGCGGTCATGCCTGGACGCTAGCGCCAGCCGGGGCGGGCGAGCGGGTTCGAACACGCCGTCGCCGTACCTGCCGGCCGGCTCCGGCGCCGGCGAGCACGAGCGCCAGGCCCGCCCAGGCCGGCCACGGCGCGGGCCCGGAGACCGGCCGCGGCGGCGCGGCGGCCGGCGGGGGCGGCTCGAGCGGGCGGGCCCTCGGTGGGCCGCCCGGCGGTGGCGCCGGGCCGAGCGGCGGCGCCGCTCTCCTGATGAAGCGGCGTGGGTCGACGTACGCCGGAGCGCGACCCCGCGCGGCGCACGCCGAGATGGAGCCCGGCGTGCCCGGCGCCCGCGCCGACGGTGCCGAGCCGCTCCCCGACGCCGACCCGGGCGCCCTCCCGGACGGCGATCCCGGCGAGCGGCAGGTGGGTCACCCGCCAGCGGCCGCACAGCAGCGTGACGACGCGGCCGTTCGAGCCCGCGGCGCCGGCGAACGCCACGCTGCCCGCGCAGGACGCGCGGACCGCAGCTCCAGGCGGAGCGGCGAGGTCCACACCCCGATGGCCCGGCTTGTAGGGCCCCGAGAAGTCGAACCCGCGGACGACCGGTCCCTGGACGGGTGGGACGAGCACGAGGAGGGCGGCGGCGAGGAGCATCGGGCGAACCTACGGGGCGGATCGCCGGGGACCCCTGGATGGCACGGAATCGGCACGGAGTTGGAACGGTGTCGTTGCAATTGGTGCTGCATCAGACTCGATTGGTTGACTGCGCCTGAGTCGTCGTGGGAGGGTCGAGCGTCCGGTGATGGCCGGACGCGCGCAAGGAGAACGTGCCATGAGAACCCAGGACGGCCCGAAGAGGAGGCGCACGGAGGACGCGACGACTCCGTCGGGCCGCTTCACGAAGGACCAGACGGAGCAGGCGACCGTGGCGATCGCGACCCCCGGCCCGGCGTCGGCGACCGCGACGACCGACGCGGCATCCGCGACCTCCGTCGACCTCGGCATCCCCGACATCAGCCTCATCGCCGATCCGGAGACCCGCCGGCGCGTCGCGATGGCCGCCGAGAGCGACCTCGAGGCCTTCCGCTACGCCCACTGGCGCGGCACGGTGACGTTCCACGAGGTCGCCTGCGCGTGGTTCCACATGTCCGACCCGAACCTGCCGGACGAGCTCCGCGACGAGTTCAAGATCATCTTCCCCGGCCTCCTCGACGCCTTCTCGGAGCCTCGCAAGGGCATCATCACCGCGTACTTCTGCCGGCACATCCGCGTCGCCGCCGCGCTCACCGACATCGGGCACGCGGCCGGGGCGCCGGAGGGCGTGCCCGAGGCGACGCTCAAGGGACCGCCGCCCAAGGGCATCGCGGAGATGCTGGAGATCGACGCCCGGGGCAACGGCCACGGCGACCCGCGCGAGGAGCACCACGCGTGGCGCAAGAAGAAGGACCGCGAGCACGAGGTGTCGCTCTGGCGGCGGCTGCTCCCCGGCGGCCCGCGGATCTTCGACCCGGCTCCCGCGGCCAGCTCGGCGATCCACATCGAGCCGACCTTCGGCGATCCCGAGGACTGGAAGGCCAAGGAGATCCTCTTCCAGTGCCTGCACCTGCACTACAAGGCGCTCGAGTTCCTCACCCCGCAGCCCCGCAAGATCTGCCTGAGGATGATCTTCGGCGTCATCACGACGCTGCTCGGCACGCTCGACCACCGCCAGCTCGAGCGCGAAGCTGCCGGCGCGCCGATCAAGCCGTTCGGCGCCGACCCGCGCGAGGTCGACACGCTCGAGCGGGAGCTCGCCCAGGCCCAGGCGTACTACACGGCGTCCGCGCAGCGGCAGGCCCAGCTCGAGTACCTCGTCGGCATGGTGATGTTCCTCGCGCTCGCGCTCGTCGGGACGGCGGCGATCGCGCTGCTCACCGGGCTGATCGACGAGGCCGCCACGGTCAGCGTCCTGGCCGGCGCGGCCGGGGCCGTAGTCAGCGTGATGAACCGCATGACCGGCGGGCGGCTGAAGGTCCGGCCCGAGGCGGGCAAGAAGACCATCCGCGCGCTCGGCTTCATGCGACCGGTGATCGGCGCCACCTTCGGCGCGGTCGTGTACCTGTTCCTGGACGGCGGGATCGTCGAGGTCCTCTCGCCGCCCGACGGCGGGGCCAACCTCGCGTTCTACGCCAGCCTCGGGTTCCTCTCCGGCTTCAGCGAGCGGTTCGCGCAGGACGTGATCGCGTCCGCGGCGCGCGAGCCTGCGCCGCCCGCGAGGAAAGACCCCGAACCGCAGCGCTGAAGCACCCGAAAACGGGACTTTCCTTTACGGAGTTGATCGATGTAGCGTCTCTCAGTAGACAATGGATTTCCGGATCCTTGGCCCGCTTGAGGTACACGGTGACCTCGGTGCCATCGACGTGCCGGGGAAGATGCCGCGCGCCGCCCTCGTGGTGCTCCTGCTCCACGCGAACCAGCCGGTGAGCGCAGGGACGCTCGCGCGCGAGCTCTGGGGAGACGACGCCCGGCACGACACGAAGAACGTCCACGTGGTCATCTCGCGCCTGCGCAAGGCGCTGCGCGACCACAACGGGATCGTGAGGCGCACCGAGGCGGGCTACATGCTCCAGGTGGCGCCCGACGCGGTGGACCTCGAGCGCTTCAAGGCGCTCGTGAGCGAGGGCCGGCACGCGCTGACCGGCGGCCGGCCCGAGGAGGCGGGGACGATCCTCCGGAGCGCGCTCGCGCTCTGGCGCGGGCCGCCGCTGGAGGACGTCGCCACGGTGCCGTTCGCGGCCGCCGTGATCACCGAGCTCGAGGAGGAGCACCAGGCCGCGATCGAGGCGCGTGTCGAGGCGGATCTCGCGGCCGGCCGTCACGCCGAGCTCGTCGCCGAGCTGCGCCGGATGGTCACCGCGCATCCCACGCGCGAGCGGCTCGCCGGCCATCTCATGCTCGCCCTGTACCGCTGCGGCCGGCAGGCCGAGGCGCTCGACGCCTACCGCGAGGCGCGGGAGCGGCTCACCGACGAGCTGGGCATCGAGCCCGACGAGGAGCTCCACGCGCTGCAGGACGCGATCCTGCATCACGACCCGGCACTGCTGCTCGGACCGGCAGCGGAGCTGCCGCACGAGCTGGAGGTCGCGGCCTCGCGACCGCTCGCCGGCCGTGACGGGGATCTGGTGCGCCTGCGTGAGCGCTGGCAGGAGGCGCGGTCCGGGAACGGACGCCTGGTCGCGCTCGTCGGCCCCGACGGGATGGGCAAGACGCGGCTCGCGGCCGAGCTGGCCGTCGAGGTGCACGCGGAGGGCGCGCGCGTGCTCTACGCGGCGGGCGCCGGCCCGGCGTCCGAGGTCCACGACGTGCTCGCCCGCAGCCGCGACGGGGGCCGCCCGCTCCTGCTCGTGGTCGACGACGCCGACGAGGCCGGCGAGGACGTGCTCGCCGCGATCCGCGACGCGTCCGGCGGATCCGTGCTCGTGCTGGCGACCGCACGGGATCACGAAGGGCTCGGCGCGCTGGGCGAGGGCACGGTGCTGTACCTCGACCTCGAAGGTCTCGACGCGGCCGCGGTCGCGCAGATCGCCGCGCTCTACACCCCCGAGGAGACGCCCGAGGTCCTGCCCGCGACGCTGCTCGGCAGGAGCGCGGGAGTGCCGGGCCGCGTCCACCACGAGGCGAGCGACTGGGCGCGGCGGCGAGTCGGCTCGGTCGCCCGGCGCACGGCCGCAGGGCGGTCGCGGCTGCGCTCGATGGAGGCGGAGCTGGCGGGCGGCGTGGCGCAGCTCCAGACCGCGGGCGACTGGACAGGGCCGCCGGGCGACGGGGCCGACGGCGTCGTCTGCCCGTTCAAGGGCCTCGCCTCGTTCGAGGCGGCCGACGCGCCGTACTTCTTCGGCCGCGAGCGGCTGGTCGCCGAGCTCGTGGCGCAGCTCGTCGGCGCGCCGCTGCTGGGCGTCGTGGGCCCGTCGGGCAGCGGCAAGTCCTCGGTCGTCCGGGCCGGGCTGCTCCCGGCGCTCGCGAGCGGGGTGCTCCCGGGCAGCGAGACCTGGACCCAGGAGGTCATGCGTCCCGGCGAGCACCCGCTCGGAGCGATGAACCAAGCCCTCGGGCGCATCAGGCCGCGCCGGTTCGTGCTCGTCGTCGACCAGTTCGAGGAGACCTTCACGGCGTGCCGCGACGAACGCGAGCGGGGAGCGTTCATCGGCCACCTCGTGCGGGCGGCCGACGGCGACGGCCGTGTCGTGGTCGCGCTGCGGGCCGACTTCTACGGCCGCTGCGCCGAGTATCCCGCGCTGGCGCGCGCGCTCGCCGGCAACCAGGTCCTCGTGGGCCCGATGCAGCCCGACGAGCTGCGACGCGCGATCACGTGCCCGTCGGAGCGGGCCGCGTTGACCGTCGAGCCCGAGCTGGTCAAGGCGATCGTCGAGGACGTCCAGGACGCGCCCGGCGCCCTGCCCCTGCTGTCGACGGCGCTCCTGGAGCTCTGGCAGCGCCGTGACGGGCGCCGGCTCCGGCTCGCCTCGTACGCGGAGACCGGCGGCGTGCGCGGGGCGGTGGCACGGCTCGCCGAAGAGGCGTTCAGCCACCTCGACGCCGAGCAACAGGTGCTCGCCCGGCGGCTGCTCCTGCGGCTCGTCGAGGTCGACGACGAGGGCGGCGTCGAGCGCCGCCGCCTCGCGCTGGCCGACCTCGGCGGGGGCCAGGACGTCGAGCACGTCCTCGACCTGCTCGCGGACCGTCGCCTGGTCACGATCAGCGAGGGCACGGCCGAGCTCGCCCACGAGGCGCTCCTGCGGGAGTGGCCGCGGCTGCGGGAGTGGATCGAGGAGGACCGCGAAGGCCTGCGGATCGAGCGCGGCCTGCGGGCGGGGGCCCGCGAATGGCGGCGCGTGGGCAAGGACGACGGCGCGCTGTACCGGGGGGCGAAGCTCGCCGAGGCGAGCGACTGGTCGAGCCGGGCCGGCCACCCGCTGCCCGATGACGAGCGGGCGTTCCTCGACGCGAGCGTCGCGCGCGAGCGGCACGAGCGCGCCACGCGGCGGCGGCGGCTCACGGTCGCCTTCGGCGGGCTCGCGATCGGTCTTCTCCTGATCGCCCTCGTCGCCGCGGTGGCGATCGACCAGCGGCAGCTCGCCGAGAGCCAGCGGGACGAGGCGACGTCACGGCAGCTGGCGCTCGAGTCGAACGACGCGTTCGAGACCGACGTCGAGCTGGCCGTGAGGCTGGCGCTGATGGCCGTCGACGCCGCGCCGACCGACGAGGCCGCCGCGGCCCTGCGGCAGTCGACGGCCGCGTTCAACGAGGTGGCCAGCGTGCAGGCGGACCCGCTCGACGCGCTCGCGGCCGCCTATGACCAGGACGCCACACGAGTCGTCACGGGCGGCAGCGCGGGGCGCGCCATCGTCTGGGACGTCGCGACGCGCCGCCGGCTGCACTCGTGGCCGGCCGGCCACGACGCGCTCTCCGCGAGCCGCTACAGCCGCGACGGCGAGGCCATCGCCCTCGGGTTCGCCGACGGCACGGTGGTGGTCACCGATTCGTCGCTCGGCGACCGCCGGACGGTGCTCCGCTCGGGCGGTGCCGTGGAGGATCTCGCGTTCAGTCGTGACGGCACGCGTCTCGCCGTCGGCGAGGACGAAGGCACGGTGCGGGTCGTGTCCGTCGACGGGACCACCGGATCGCGGGTCCTCGGCCGCCACGACGGTGCCGTCGGCGGCGTGGACTTCAGTCCGGACGGCACGCGAGTCGTGAGCGCCGGCGCCGACGGCCGCGTGATCGTGTGGACGCTCGCCGACGGAGGAGAGACGGTCCGCGAGCACGGCGTGCCGTTGCGGGATGTGGCGTTCAGCCCCGACGGGCAGCTGATCCTCGCCGTCGGGAACGACCGCTGGATCCGGCGATTCGACGGCCGGACCGGCGAGCCGTCCGGACGCATCGACGGAGAGGGTTCCTGGGTCTACACGGTCGCCTTCAGCCGCGACGGGACGCGCTTCGCGGCCGGCGGCGAGGACGGCGTCGCCCGGATCTGGGACGTCTCCGGCGGTCCCGCGATCGCCACGCTCCGTGGAGAGCGGACGCGCGTGTACGACCTCGGGTTCGGCACGCGGCCCGACCGCGTCGTGAGCGCCAACGGCGACGGCGTGGTCAGGATGTGGGACGCGAATCCACCGCAGGCGTTCAAGCCGCGCGGCGAGCCCTGGCTGATCGACTTCAACCGGGACGGAAGCCGCCTGGCGGCGAGCGGAAAGGACGGAGCCGTGCGCATCCTGGACGCCGCGACAGGTCGCGAGACCGCCCGGCTGGACGGGGTGCCCGGAGACGTCGTCGGCGAGTTCTCGCCGGCGTCCGACGACCTCGTCGTGGCCGGCGCGGGCGGCACGGTGCGCATCTGGGGCGGTACGCAAGCGCCCGCGGAGACCGTCGTCGACCTCCCGAAGCCGCGCTTCGTGTACGCCGCGAACTTCGACCCCGAGGATCGGCGCATCGTGTACGTCGACGACAAGGGCAAGCTCGTCGTACGCGACCTGGAGTCAGGAGACGGGGTCGTGCTCCAAGGAGGTCCGAAGACGATCTACGACGCCCAGTTCAGCGCCGACGGCGAGTCGCGTGGCGATCCATCCGGAGGACGGCATCCTCCGCGTCTGGCGCGTCGACCAGCCGCAGCGGCCTGAGCGGGTGCTCGAAGGGCACCGCGGGAACATCAACTCGCTGGCCTACGGCAACGACGGCCGGCTGCTGACGGCCGGGGCGGACGCAACAGCGCGCGTCTGGCCGGTCGAAGGCGACGAGGCCGTCGTCCTGACGGGGCACACGCGCGAGGTGTCGAGCGTCGCGTTCTGGGCGGACGCCGACGTTGCCCTGACGACGAGCTTCGACGGCACGCTCCGGGCATGGGACTCGCGCACCGGCCACGCGATGGGCCGTCTCGTCGACTCCGGCGTCCAACTCGTCGACCTCGCCGTGGCACCCGACGGGACGATCGCGTACCTGGACGAGAAGTCTTCGTGCGGATCTTCCGCTGCCCGGTGTGCGGCAGCCTCGCCGAGGTCGAGCGGCTGGCACGGTCCCGCGCCCCACGGCAGCTGAGCGCCGAGGAGCGCGAGCGGTACGCGGTGGCCGAGGACTAGCTCACTTCGACGGCCGGCAGCACCCGACGCTCTCCGCCTCGCAGAACACGCCGGTCGACGCGGCCATCGTGCCGCCGTTCGGCGACGACCGGAAGTCAGCCGCGCGGGTGAAGTCGCCGACGAGGAACTCCGCCTCGTTTGACGGCGACCCACGCCCGATGCCGACTCCGGTATCTGCGGTCACCCAGACGACGTCGCGCCAGCCGCCGGGGACCTTCCTGTCGCTGACCGTCGTGTTGGCCAGGATGCCGGCCGCCTCGATGAGCAGCCAGTTCTGCCGCCGCAAGTCGAGATAGAGCCGCCGCCAGAGGTCTTCGTCCGCCCATGGCGAGGTCACCCCACCCGGCGCAAGAAAGCCTGTGAAGGTGAAGACCTCGGGTGATGCGGCAGCTGCCGCCTCTCCGAACTCGGTCGTGGCCTCGCCGGCAGTGGTGCGACGCATGAACAGCTCGTCCAGAGAGCGCCGAACTCGCTCTCCTCCGGCCTGTTGGGATCCGGGTCGGCCATCGGGCCTCCTCACTGAATCCGGATGCTGACTAGTGTGGTGAATCTATGCGGTTGCGCGTAGCGGTGTCAACCGCACGAACATCGTCAGCGGCGACTGGATCGCCGGATCGTGGAGCCGCAGGAACCACCAGCCGATGCCGCTGAGGCCCTGGAACAGCGCCGGAGTCGTGCCCGCGACGAGCCCGGAGGGCCAGTCGCGGCTCGCGGGATCGTGGCGCGCGAGCGTCATGCGACCGAGCTCATGAGGCAGGTCCTCAGCACCGGCGCACAGGAGGACGTCCGCGGCGCCCGCCGCGCCGTGGCAGAGCGTCAGGTCCTCGATGTCGTACGGCAGCTTCGCGGCCAGCCCCGGCTCGTCGTGGCGAGCGCGATCGCGGCTTCCTCCGCGTACGGCTCGGGGCCGAGGACCACGCTCGCGCGCAGCCGCGTGAGCGCGATGCCCGCCTCCCCGTGGCACCAGGTCCCGATGGCGGGGGACGCGCACTCGGCGGTCGCGGCGCTGGCCGCCGATCCGCAGGTCCGGCCACGTGCCCGTCTCGCGATCCAGCCACGAGCGCTCGTAGGCGAACGCGCCCGCGGCGCCCGCCCGGAACCGCTCGTCGCCGGTCGCCGCGTAGAGCTCGAGCAGCGCCCAGCCGATCCCCGCCGCACCGTGGGAGAGCCCGCAGAGATGTCGCCGGCGTGGCGCCTCCGGGGCCGCCCACGACCAGCCGTGGCCCGTGACCGTGGCGGCGGCGAGCAGCTGCTCGCCCACCGCGACGGCGTCCTCGACGAGAGCAGGAGCGTCGAGGAGCTCGGCGAGGGCGAGGCGCGCGAGGAGAGAGCCGGCGCTGCCGAAGACCAGGTCGAGCCGACCGTCGGCGACCGGAGCCGCGCCGGCCACCTCCCGCGCCGCCGCATCCAGCTCGTCGTCCCCGAGGAGCCGGGCGGCGGTCGCCGCCGCCCACGCGACGCCGAGCGAGCCGACGTGGAACCCCTCCCTCCGCCCCGCCCGCCCGGTCGCGTGGCGGAGCGCGCCGACGGCGGTGTGGCGAGCGTCCGGCGCACCCGTGACGCTGGCGAGGTGCGCGAGGAACAGCCCGATGCCGGCCGTGCCGTCGTAGAGGTCCGCCTCGAGCGCCCGGTATTCCGCCAGCCACGGCTTCGCCCGGTCCTCGAAGCCGCCGACCCACGTGCAGCGTCCCCCGTGCCAGATCGCGTCCTCCACGATCCCGTGGCCGATCGCGGCGGCCGCCTCGAGCGACTCAGAGGACATCCAGGCCGGTCCGGAAGGGCGCGTCGAGGTCGAGCCCGACCTCGGCGAAGCAGGCGGCGACCGCGTCGACCCCGGCCGCCCGGACGATGCCTTCGGCCACGAGCGCGCATCGCGACATGCCGAAGCTCTCGCCGCCGGCGTCCTCGGCGAGGCCGACCCCCGGGCCGAGCTCGAGCGTCCAGGCCGGGATCCCCGGCCGCAGCGCGTCGGGCAGCCTTCCGGCGAGGCTTGCCAGATCCTGCCGGACGGCGCGGAACACTCCGGCCTCGAGATAGAGGACCGCGGCGTCGCGTCGCGTGAAGCGATACGGATGGTCGGCGACCTTGAGGCGGAACGGCAGCCCGTTGCCGTTCAGCAACTCGGTGAGGGCGTGGACGAGCCGCGGCGCGCCGGCACTGGTGACGTGCCAATACACGCGGACGTCGGCGACGACCGTCGGGGCGTCACCGACCGCGAGCCAGAACCCGGGCGACAGGGACGGCAGCTCGCTGGGCAGGCGGAGCGCGACCGACGAGCCCGACCCACGGCAGTCCGTGGCGGAGGCGCGCACGCGCAGCCGTCCACCACGAACGACCACTTCGTCGTCGTCGACCAGCTCGATCGCCCAGCCGTTCTCCCAGCTCCCTCGGCCCGTGTTGGCCTCCGACAGCGCGGCCAGCAGGCGCGGATCGCCGTGCACCGGCCGCGGCTCGCCCCAGCGCGCCGGGACCGGCCCACCGGAGCAGTAGAACGAGTGGTAGAGCTCCTCGCGCAGGCACGAGGTGAGGTACTCCCGGCGGAGCGCGTCGTCGAGGTCGGCGTCGAGGGCCGCGGGCAGAGCACGACTGCGCCGCCCGAGCCACGCGTACCGCGTGGGGCCGAGGATGGTGACGGCGCCGAGCGCGGCCGCGACCTGCTCGCGATAGCGGCTCATGGCCGCAGCCCGAGCAGGTGCTCGGCCCCGGCGGCCGGCCGGCGCAGCAGGTTGTCGGCCAGCTGGAGCAGCGTGACCACGTGCGCCGTCGCGGCGGCGAGCCCCTGCGCGACCTCGATCGCCGTCTGCAGCAGGCGAACGGCCGTCATCTCGACGACCCGTTCCAGCGGCGGCGGTCGCGGCGCGCTCGTGCGGTACGTCCACCAGAACGCGCCGATCGCCGGGCGCATCGCCGCGAGCGGAAAGCGGGCGCGCTCGACCAGCCGGCCGGGATCCACGGCCTCCACGATCGGGATCGATCCCACCCAGGCGCGAAGGTACTCCGCGAGCACGCCGGCCAGGTCGAGCGCGGGGTCCGCGCGCCCCGCGCATTCCCAGTCGGCGAGCAGCACGCGGGTCCGTCGCCGCGACCCGGGCGGCGGTACCGCCAGGACGTTCTCCCAGCGCAGATCCCCGTGTACGGGCACGTCGTCCGAGTCGCTCGCGCGGAGCTCGTCGAGCCGCCCGCACACGAACTCGCTCGCCTGGATGCGGGCCACGACGTCCTGCGCCGCGCCGCTGAAGCCGAGCACGAGCTCGCGCGGCGGCTCGGGCAGCAGCAGCGGCCAGCTCGGGCCAAGGCACGGGACGTCCACGCGGAGGCGATGAAGACGGCCGACGACTTCGGCGAGGTGCCGGGCGTTCATCCGCGAGAAGCGACCGTCGTGCTCGCTCCAGTCGCGCGCGCCGGCGGGCGTCCGCAGCACGACGCGCCCCGGCTCCTCGTGGACGACCTCAGGGACGTGCTCGCCGAGGCCGTCCTCGAGCATCCGCAGGACGGTCGCCTCGTGCGCGAGCGAGCCGCGCCTCGACGCGCGCCTGCTTGACCACGAACGTCGGCCCGGACAGCGTCGTGGCGAGGAAGACGGAGTTCCGCCGCGAGGCGTCGACGACCGTGAATCCCTCATCGATCACCTGTCGCGGCTTGACAACGCCGAGCGACAGGAGATAGTGGGCAATGCCTGACTGATCAAGCACAGGGATCGATGAGCAGCCTCGCCGCAACCGCCACCTAGGTCAAGCCAGGAGGAACCCGTGCCTCTCACCGACCACATCGCGCTCGTCTCGGTGACGAGCGGCATCACCACCCGGGATCTGCTCCGGTGCGGCGCGGCGGTGCAGAAGCAGCTCACGCGCGACTTCGCGCCGATCTGGGGACTGCGCGCGACGCTCGACACGTTCGCCGACCTCGAGTCCGTGCCGAACGACTACCACCCCGTCGTCGTGTTCGGCTACGCCGAGGAGCTCGTCGGCCGCCTCGAGAACATGATCGGGCCGGAGTACACCGCCGAGCTGGTCGACGACTTCGAGAAGGGCAAGCTCACCGGGTTGCACCTCAACGCGTTCACGCGCCAGCCGTTCTCCCTCGTCCAGGCGAACGACGCCTGGAGCGTGACGATCAGCCACGAGACCCTCGAGATGATCGCCGACCCGTTCGGCAACCGCCTGATCGCCGCCGCGCACCCGCTGGATCCGCGCGAGCGGGTGAAGTACCTGCTGGAGGTCTGCGACCCGTGCCAGGCCGTGTGGTACCCGGTCAACGGCGTCCCGGTGTCGGACTTCTACACGCCGCGCTACTTCGACCCGGTCTCGATCGAGGGCGGCCGTTACAGCTTCACGGGCGAGATCACCGCCCCGCTCGAGATCCTCGACGGCGGCTATCTCACCTGGGTCGACCCGGGTGACTCCGCGCTCTACACGCTGACGGCAGGCGACGACGCCCCGGTGCAGGTCGCCAGCCTCGCGCAGCTCGCGCGGAGCACGGCGCCGCTGCGAACGGTCGTCGACACGAACGCCGACACGCCGAACCTGACCTGGGCGACGCTCCGCGCGGCCAGTACAGCGGTGGGCGCCGACAACGCATACGACGCCGTGGCCGAGGCGTCCGAGGGCGCGGGGATCCGCACCGCGGAGGCCGTGTGGTCGCTGGCCACCGGCGCCGGCTAGACACTCACTGATAGCCGCTGTTGCACGGGTGAAACCGGCGCGCAAGCGCCGCGGCGGACGGTGGGGACATGCCCTCCCCCCACACCCCCGGCCGCCCGACCGGCCGCCCCGCCACCGGGATCCGGATCGTGCGCGAGCTCCCGCTCGTCCTCGAGCCGGTCACCCGCGACCCCTTCGCCGACGGCACCGCCGGCCCGGCGCCCCTCGCCCCCCGCCCCCGGAGGAACCCCTCATGCACCCGCTGACCGCCGCCCAGCTGGCCCCGCTGGCCGTGCCCGTCGCCCCGCGGGTCATCACCCCCCAGCGCGCCCTCGTGCGCGAGAGCCTGGTGCGCTTCACGCGCCGCGAGGAGCGGGCGTGATGGCCGCCGCTCCTCAGCGCACCCTGCGCCTCGTCGCCGGCGGCGCGGTCGCGCCCCTGAAGCCTCCCGACCGGGAGCTGGTCGCGACGGTGCGGGCCGCCGTCGCCGGCGACGGCCGTGCCCTGGAGTGCCTGGTCGCGCGCTTCGACCGGACGCTTCGCGGCGCGGCCCGCTCGTACGGGCTCCGCTCGTGGGACGTCGACGACGTCGTCCAGAACACGTGGATCCAGTTCCTCGAGCACGGCGCGAAGCTGCGCGAGCCGGCCGCCGTGGGCGGCTGGCTGGTGACGACCGCGCGGCGGCACTGCCTCCGCGCGCTCCAGTCGCGCGTCCGCGAGCACCTGTGCGAGGACCCGGCGTCGCGCGAGGCGTGCCAGGACGGCCGCCTCGACGCGGCCGTGCTCGCCGCCGAGCAGCGGGCGGCGCTCGCCGCGTCGCTCGCCCGGCTCACGCAGTCCCAGCGCGAGCTCGTCGCGCTGCTGATCCACGAGCCCGAGCTGAGCTACGAGGAGATCGGAGCGCGGCTCGGGCGGCCCATCGGCAGCATCGGGCCGACCCGGGCACGGTCGCTGTCGCGGCTGCGCCAGGACAGCCGGCTGCAGGCCCTGATGTGATCGACGGTCAGCGCTCGGCGACCGCGCGGTACAGCGCGTTCGCCGGCGCGCCCGTCAGCTCGGCGACGACGCCCGCCGCGACCCGCGCGCGGGCGCCCGACTCGACGAGCCGGCGCACGGCGTCGACCGCCGCGGGGTCCAGACCGGAGCGCGGCGGCGCGCCCCCGATCACGACGACGATCTCCCCCTTCGGCGCCTCGGAGGCGTAGCGCGCGGCCAGCTCGGCGGCCGTGCCGCGGACGACCTCCTCGTGGAGCTTGGTCAGCTCGCGGCACACGGCGACGGGACGCGACGGATCCAGCTCGGCGAGGACCGCCAGGGAGGCACCCACCCGCCGCGGCGACTCGAACGCCACCACCGTCTCCGGCGACCCCAGCACCTCCAGCAGCGCCGTCCGCTTGCGCGGCAGGAACCCCGCGAAGCGCCAGACGTCCGAGGGCAGCGCGGAGGCGACCAGCGCGGCGAGCGCGGCCGACGGGCCCGGCAGCACCTCGACCTCGAGGCCCGCGGCCACGCAGCCCTGCACGAGCACGTAGCCGGGATCGGACACGAGCGGCATCCCCGCGTCGGACACGAGCGCCACCACCGAGCCGCCGCGCATCCGCTCGACCAGCTCGGCCGCGCGCTCGCGCTCGTTGTGCTCGTGGTAGCTCGTCAGCGACGCCTGCACGCCGTAGCGCTCGAGCAGGACCCGCGTGCGCCGCGTGTCCTCGCACGCGACCACGTCGGCCTCGCGCAGCGCCGAGAGCACGCGGAGCGTGACGTCCTCCAGGTTCCCGATCGGCGTCGGGCAGACGACGAGGCGGCCGGCGCTCACGCCACGGTCTCCGAGTAGCCCGCCGACGCCACGCCGATGCCCTCGCGCGCGGCCAGCGCCGCGCCGATCATCCCCGCCTCGTGCGCGAAGGCCGCCCCGACGATCCGGACCACGTCGCGGCCGGGGGCCAGCGCGCGCTCGGCCACGATCGCCCGCGCGGGCTCGAGCAGCAGCTCGCCGGCGGCGCTCACGCCGCCGCCGATCACGACGATCTGCGGGTTGAAGATGTTCACGAGCGAGACGATGCCGACGCCGAGCGCCTCGCCGATCGTCGCGATCGCCGAGCACGCCACCGGGTCGCCCTCGTGGGCGAGCTCCGTGATCAGCGGCCCGGTCAGCTCGCGCCCCTCCTCCAGGGCGTGGCCGAGCGCCGTGTCGGGCCGCCGCGCGACGAGGACCGACGCGAGCCGGACGAGCGTCGTGCCCGAGCACATCGTCTCCAGGCACCCGTAGTTGGGGCAGTTGGACTGGCACGGCGGGCCGTTCATGTCGACGGTCATGTGCCCCATCTCGGCGCCGCCGCCGATCCAGCCGCGGAACACCTCGCCGCCGATCAGCAGTCCGCCGCCGATGCCGGTGCCGATGGTGAGCAGCACCACGTCGGTGCACCCCGCCGCGGCGCCGATGCGGGACTCCGCGAGGACGGCGCAGTTGGCGTCGTTGTCGACCACCACGGGGAGCCCGAGGCGCTCTGACATGACCTCGTGGAAGCGGATGTCGTGGAGCGGCGCGTTGGCCGCCTGCACCGCCATCCCGGTCCGCGAGTCGAACGTGCAGGGGATGCCGAAGCCGACCGCTTCGATGCCTCCGCCGACCGCGGTGCGGATCTCCTCGACCGCGTCGGCGACCATCTGCACGAGGCCGTGCTGATCCAAACCGTACACGGGACGGTTGGTACGGTGATGGACGCCCAGGTCGGCGTCGACCGCGCCGGCCAGGAGCTTGGTACCGCCGAGGTCGACGCCTATGACGCCTCTCTCGACCACGCGGGCCACGATACCCCATGGCCGACGACCAGCCTCCCCAGTACACGAAGTACCGCTCGCGCCCGCGCTTCCCCTGGGAGCGTGACGAGAGCATCGGCGAGTCGCGCGAGGACGAGGCGCCCAAGCCGCGCCGGCGCCTGTGGCCGTTCCGGCGGCGCACCCGGACCCCCGGGCGGCGGCGCAGGCTCACCGTCGGCCGCGTGATCGGCTACCTGGCGATGGCCGTGGGCGCGTGGCTGCTCGTCTCGCTCGTCATCTTCCTCATCAGCGCCCAGATCCAGTCGTCGCAGATCTCCGACGCGGCCGACGCGAAGCTCAGCGGCGGCGGCTTCCCGCTGACCACGCCGAACACGATCCTCGTGCTCGGCTCCGACGCCCGCACCAAGGGCACGGCCGAGCCGGGGGCGCAGACCATCGGCCAGGCCAGCCGGTCGGACTCGATCCTGCTCCTGCGCATCGGCGGCGGCGCCAACGCGCAGCTCTCGATCCTGCGCGACACGATCGTCGACATCCCCGGGCACGGCCGCGGCAAGATCAACGCGGCGTACGCGTACGGCGGCCCGGCGCTGGCCATCGAGACGGTGGAGCAGTACCTGAACACCGACATCAACCACCTCGTCGAGGTCAACTTCGAGAACTTCCCGGAGCTGATCGACTCGCTCGGCGGCATCACCTACACGGGCAACTGCGTGATCTCGAAGATCAACGGCGGCTCGCGCAACGGCGGGACCACGCTGCGCCTCACGGCCGGCACGCACGAGCTGACCGGCGAGGAGGCGCTGGCGCTCGCGCGCACGCGCAAGAACGACTGCCGCCCGCAGGAGGACGACAAGGCCCGCGCCCGCCGCCAGCAGAAGATCATGACCGCGATCAAGGACAAGGTCATCTCCTTCGAGACCTTCATCCGGCTGCCGTGGGTGTCGTGGGCGGCGCCGAAGGCGATCCGCTCGGACATGTCGGGCCCGACGCTGCTCGGCCTGATCGGCGCCGAGCTGACCGGCGGCACGCCGAAGAAGTACGTGCTCCTCGGCCAGCCGGAGACGGCTCCGGACGGCGGCGCGGGAATAGCGGTCGACGACGCCACGAAGCGCGACGTCGTCGACCAGTTCCTTCAGGGCTGACCGCTACCGGCGGTCGTGGTCGTCCTCCAGTTGGGCGCGGATCTCGCCCCCTCCCCGGTTGACGGTGTGCACGTTCGCGTAGGTCACGCCGTGGCGGAGGGCCATCTCGAACTCCGCCCACTCGCCGGTCGTGATCCCCTGGCCCGCCGGGCCGACGACGTCATCGGGCTCGAGGACGCCCGTGATCGTGCCCTCGCGGACCGGGCACGTCTGCGTGCCGGCCGGAGCGTTCGTGATCGGCGGGTTGTTCGCGCAGAGCCACACGCTGATCCCGCCGTTGACGGCCTCCTGGCCGAAGTGGATGTGCGCCTGCGTCACGTCGGAGTCGAAGCCCTTGTAGGTGAGCTTGTACTCGAGGCGATCGGAGAAGCGGCTCAGCTTCGCCTTGAACTCGCCGCTCGCCGCGGTCGACTGGGCCGGCACCTCCTCGTAGCCGTTGAGCGTCTCGCGGAAGTCCCGGTCACCGCCGGTCGCGACCGCCACGCCCACGGCGCCGAGCAGCGAAACAAGGCCGAGTGCCAGCACGAGCTGGAGCCTGCGTCGGTTCACCCTTACCCCCTCAGGTCGGATGCTGGAACCGAGGGGATACGCGCGCGCGGCGCTACAGGTTCAGCGCGGCGATGGTCTCGCGGTGCTCGGCGCCGGAGCCGTACGCGCGGGCGTTCGCCTCGCCGCGCTTGAGGAAGAAGTGCAGGTCGTGCTCCCATGTGAAGCCGATCCCGCCGTGGACCTGCAGCGAGGAGCGCGGGACGCGGCGCCCGCAGTCGCCCGCGTAGGCCTTGGCGCACGCGGCGGCCAGCGGCGCGGTCTCCGGCTCGTGGTCGAGCGCCCACGCCGCCCAGTAGACGGCCGAGCGCGCGCCCTCGACCTCCAGGAGCATCTGCGCGCACGCGTGCGAGACGGCCTGGTTGGTGCCGATCGCGCGGCCGAACTGCTTGCGCTCGGAGGCGTAGCCGACCGCCATCTCCATCGCCCGCTGCGCGAGGCCGACCGACTCGGCGGCGTTCATCACGGTGGCCTGCAGCCGGCCGCGGGAGACGTCGCCGCCGCCTGACCGCTCGCCGCCCGACACGCGGAACAGCCTGCGCGTCGGGTCGAGCCCGGGCTCCCGCTCGACCGAGGCGCCGGTCACCAGCGCGCCGTCCCAGTCGACGAGCACGTCGGCGGACCCCGCGTCGTAGGCCAGGCCGTCGACGACCACGGCGCCCCGCGCGGCGCCCGACAGCTTCGCGCCGAGCAGGCCGGCCGCCCAGGTCGACTGCAGGGGCGTCGGCGCCAGCGCGTAGCCGAGCTCCTCGGCCACGACGATCATCTCGACGGTCCCGATCTCGGCGATCTCGGGCCAGCCCAGCGCGACCATCTCGTCCCACTGCGCGTCGGTGAACCCGCGCTCGTCCTCGAGCGCCAGCCGCCGCACCTCGGCCAGCGGGTACCGCGCGGCCAGGAGCTCGCGGGCGGTCGACTTGATCTCGCGCTGGTCGTCGGAGAGGTCGAAGTTCATGCTCTCGGGAGCCCCAGGACGCGTTCGGCGACGATGTTCCTGAGGATCTCGGTGGTCCCGCCCTCGATCGAGTTCGCGCGGGCGCGGAGGAACCGGTACTGCCACCGGCCGTCGCCGGGCGCCACGTCCATGGCGAGCTCGGTCAGCGACTGGTTGACCTCGGCCCAGTGCCACTTGCCGAGCGACCCCTCGGGGCCGACGGCGCGCGTCGAGGCCGCGGTAGGCGGTGAGCCGCAGCACGTTGGCCTCGGCCACCAGCTGCCCGTAGCGCTGGCGGATCACGGGGTCGCCGTCGCGGCCCGCCTCGCGGATCAGCCCGGCCAGCTCGCGAAGCGCGATCTGCACCTGCACCTGGAGCGCGAAGGCGAGCCCGGCGCGCTCGTGCATCAGCGTCGTGATGGCCACGGGCCAGCCGTTGCCCTCGCCGCCGACGATGTTCGCGTCGGGGACCCGGGCCTCCTCGATGAACAGCTCGTTGAACTCCGCCTCGCCGGTGATCTGCACCAGCGGGCGGACCTCCACGGCGTCCTGCTCCATGTCCATCAGGAAGTACGTGAGCCCACGGTGCTTGGGCGCCTCGGGATCGGTCCGAGCGAGCAGCATGCACCACTTCGCCTGGTGCGCGTACGTGGTCCAGACCTTCTGGCCGGTGACGACCCAGTCGTCGCCGTCGCGCACCGCGCGGGTCTTGAGCGACGCGAGGTCGGAGCCCGACTCGGGCTCGGAGAACCCCTGGCACCAGATCTCGTCGGCGGAGAGGATCGGCGGCAGGTAGCGCTGCTTCTGCTCCTCGCTGCCGTGGGCGATGACCGTCGGCCCGCCCATGGCCAGCCCGAGCACGTTGGCGACGGACGGCGCGCCGGCGCGCGCGGCCTCCTCGTAGAAGATCGCCTGCTCGACCTGCGTCGCGCCCGCGCCGCCGTACTCGGTGGGCCAGCTCAGGCCGGCCCAGCCGCGGTCGTTCAGCGCCTGCTGCCAGGCCCGGCGGAACTCGAAGAGCTCGGGGTCGCCGTCCGGCTCGCGACCGGGATGGTTGGCCTCGATCCAGCCCCGGACGGCGTCGCGGAACTCACGCTCGACTGGCGACAGGCTCAGATCCATGCGGCGCGCACGGTACCGGCTCTGCCTCCACGACACGCCGGCGGGACGCGAGCGCCACGCCGCCGAGGATCAGCGCGAGGCCGGCGATCGCGGCCACGGTGATCTTCTCGTCGAGGAAGATCGGCGCCGTAGAAGAGCGCCACGCCCGGAGCGAGGTAGCTGACCAGCGAGGCGCGGCCCGCGCCGACCTCGGCGATCAGCTTGTAGAAGATGACGAAGGCCAGCGCGGTGCCCACCACGCCGAGGGCGATCACGGAGGCGATCGCGCCGAGGCCGGGCATCTCGCTCGGCGCCGTCGCCACGGCGGGCGGGAGCATGATGATCGAGGCGACCGAGATCGAGACGAACGACGTCTGCATCGACGTCAGCCGGCCGTAGCGCTTCTTGACCACGAAGCCGCCGAGCGCGTAGAAGAGCGCGGCGCCGAGCATGGCCATCGCGCCGAGGAACTGCCCGAGCGTGTGGATCGACTCCACGCCGACCACGAGCGCCACGCCGGCGAGGCCGGCCAGCAGGCCGATCGCCTGGCGGCGCTCGATCCGCTCGGACACGTCGAGGATCGGCGCGAGCAGCGCGACGAAGAGCGCGGCGGGCGAGATCAGCACGGCGGTCAGGCCGGACGGCACCTCGTGCTCGCCGAACGTGATGAGGCTGAAGGGGACGGCGACCGAGACGGCGCCGAGCGTGATCGCCCAGCCGGGCCGGCGGCGGATGTCGGCGAACGCCCCGCGGGCAGCGCCGCCCATGGCGATCAGCAGCACCAGCGCGGCGAGCGCGGTCCGCGCCCACACGATCATCGGCGCGCTGAGGTCCTCGAGCGCGTACTTGATCAGCAGGTAGGAGCCGCCCCAGATCGACGCGAGCGCGGCGAGCAGTCCGATCTGGCGGGGCGTCATGGGACCAGTGTCGCACCGGACCGGTCCAAGCGGAAATGACGATTCCGCCGGACGGCGATAAGCGGCGCTTATATGCTAATCAAGGCGCTCACACGAGCTTGCGAGTGCGAGTAAGCCGCACGCTCAATCAGACGACGAGCCCGAGCCGGAGCCGGAGCCGGAGCCGCTGGAAGTCGACGGCTTGGAGTCCGTCTTCGACTCCTTGGCCTTGGCGTCGTGCTTGTCGGCGCCCGAGGAGGCCGACTTCTCGGTCTCGCGCTTGCGCCGCGCCGTGCCGTAGTCCGTGTTGTAGAAGCCGGACCCCTTGAAGTGCACCGCGATCGGGTGGAACACGCGCTGCACGGGCGCGCCGCACTCCTCGCACGTGGTCACCGGATCGTCGGTGATCTTCTGCATCACCTCGAACAGGTGGCCGTTCTCGCAGCGGTACTCATAGATCGGCATCGCGGCGGCCGAGTATAGGCTGGAGGCCATGGCAGCTCCGACCATGGACGCCGTCGTCGCGCTCTGCAAGCGGCGGGGCCTGATCTTCCCCGCGTCGGAGATCTACGGCGGCATCGCGAACACGTACGACTACGGGCACTACGGCGTGCTGCTCAAGAAGAACGTCGTCGACGCCTGGTGGAAGGCGATGATCCAGGAGCGCGACGACGTCGTCGCGCTCGACTCGGCGATCATCCAGCACCCGCGCACGTGGGAGGCCTCGGGCCACCTGGCCGGCTTCACCGACCCGCTCGTGCAGTGCCTGGGCAAGTGCAAGCAGCGCTTCCGCGAGGACCACCTGCGCGAGGCAGCAGCCCGAGGGCGAGCTGATCTGCCCGGTCGTGCGGCGGCGAGCTGAGCGAGCCGCGCGCGTTCAACCTGATGTTCGAGACCTCGATCGGGCCCGTGAAGGACGCGGGCTCGACCGTCTACCTGCGGCCGGAGACCGCGCAGGGCATCTTCCTCGACTTCAAGACCACGCTGCAGTACGCGCGCCGCAAGCCGCCGTTCGGCATCGCGCAGGTCGGCAAGTCGTTCCGCAACGAGATCACGCCCGGCAACTTCATCTTCCGCACGCTCGAGTTCGAGCAGATGGAGATGGAGTTCTTCGTGCCGCCCGACCAGGCCGGGCAGTGGTACGACTACTGGCGGCAGGAGCGGCTGGACTGGTACGTGCAGCTCGGCATCGACCCCGAGCGCCTGCGCCTGCGCGACCACGACGCGGAGGAGCTCTCGCACTACTCGTCCGCGACCGCCGACGTCGAGTACCTGTACCCGATCGGCTGGTCCGAGCTGGAGGGCATCGCCAACCGCGGGGACTTCGACCTCAAGCAGCACGCCGAGTACTCCGGCGAGAAGCTCGAGTACTTCGACCCCGAGTCGCGCGAGCGCTACATCCCGCACGTGATCGAGCCGGCCGCCGGCGTCGGCCGCACGATGCTCGCGCTGCTCTGCGACGCCTACGACGAGGACGAGATCGGCGGCGAGAAGCGCACCGTGCTGCGCCTGCACCCGCGCGTGGCGCCGGTGAAGGTCGCGGTGCTGCCGCTCCTGCGCAAGGACGGCCACCCCGAGCGGGCGCGCGAGATCTACGAGGAGCTGCGCCGCCACGTGAGCGCCGAGTACGACTCCGGCGGGCACATCGGCAAGCGCTACCGGCGCCAGGACGAGATCGGCACGCCGCTGGCCGTGACGATCGACCACCAGACGATCGAGGACGGGACCGTCACGCTGCGCGAGCGCGACACGCTCACGCAGGACCGCGTGCCCGCCGACGAGCTGGTGGCGCGTGTGACACAGCTCACACAGTGAACGTCGCCGTTTAGTAGCGTCTGCCACATGGGCGCGGTCGCTGCCGACCAGGTCACCTACCAGGACCTGTACAAGCGCTGGGAGCGCGGCAACTGGCGCGCGATGGAGATCGACTTCTCCCAGGACAAGCGCGAGTGGCAGGAGCGCGTTCTCCGACCTCGAGCGCCGCGCGGCGCTGTGGAACTACGCGATGTTCTTCCACGGCGAGGACGCGGTCGCCGACGACCTCTCGCCGTTCATCGACGCCGCCCCGCACGAGGAGCAGAAGTACTTCCTCACCACCCAGCAGGTCGACGAGGCGCGCCACGCGGTGTTCTTCAACCGCTTCATGCACGAGGTGGTCGAGCGCGGCGAGGGCACGGTGGCGAGCGCGCTGGAGGCCACCCGGCCGGAGCTCACCTGGGGCTTCGTGAAGACCTTCGAGATGCTCGACCGCGTCGTCGAACGAGCTGCGGACCGACCGCTCGCGCACCAAGCTCGCCCAGGCCGTGGCGATGTACCACTTCGTCGTCGAGGCCACGCTCGCGCAGCCGGGCCAGCACTTCATCACCGACTACCTGACCGAGCGCGACGTGCTCCCCGGCTTCCGGGCGGGCATGCACAACGTCGCGCTCGACGAGCAGCGCCACATCGGCTTCGGCGTCAAGCTCCTGCGCGACCTCTCGCTCGAGGACCCCGAGGTGCCCGAGGCGGTGGCCGAGCAGCTGCGCGCGGTCACCCCGGTGTCGCTCGCCGTGTTCGTGCCGCCGGGCTGGGACACGCGCTACGTCGAGTGCTTCGGCTTCACGCTCGAGCAGGTCTACGAGGAGGGCGCGCGCTCGTTCGAGTCCAAGTTCCGCGCCGCCGGCCTGCCCGTCGAGGAGCTGCCCGGCCCGCAGATCATGCCGATGGACCTCTCGCCGCGCGGACGCGCCGAGCGCGGCCTCGGGATGCTGCGGGCGGGCTACCTCGGCCCGCCGAACGGACCCCCGGCGCGCGATCCCCAGGCGATGGCGATGCTGTTCGACAGCGTCCGCCGCAACGTGGACATGCGCCGCGCTCCCGAAGGTCCCTTCGTGCTGCAGTGGGAGTTCCCCGACGCCGAGCCCTGGCACGTGCGGCTCGACAACGGCTCGACCGCCGCTGTGCCCGGGCGGGCGCCTGAGGTCGACCTCGAGCTGCGCTGCCGCTTCGACGACTGGGTCGACGTGGTCGCCGGCCGGCTCGATCCCCGCAAGGCGATCGCCACCGGCCGGCTGCGGCCGCACGCGAAGCCGCGGGCGCTGTGGCGCGCCCGCGGGCTGTTCAGCGCTTCTTGACCTTCAGCGTCATCGTCATGTCGACGGGGTGCTGCGAGCAGAAGAGGGAGTACTTCCCCGGCTTCTTGAGCTTCTTCGTCGACCAGGTGCCGCCCGCCATCAGCGGCGAGTGGAACTTGACCGGGCCCTTCTTGACGTTGACGTCGTGCGCCTCGAAGGAGAACTCCTCCCACCTGAAGCGGACCTTGTCGCCGGCCTTCACGGTGAGCGTGCCCGGGGCGAAGAAGTTCGACGCGATCTGCGCGTCGACCGTCTTCGCCTGCGCGTCGCCCGCCGTGAGGAAGGCCAGCCCCGCCGCCACGATGGCGGCGGGGCCGAAGAGCCTGTTGTACGACCGGACGCGCATCAGTCCGTGACGGTGATCGTGCCCTTCATCTCGGCGCCGTGGACGATGCAGTAGTACGCATACGTCCCCGCCTTGGTGAAGGTGACCGTGGACTTGTCCGCCTGCGGTGAGGCGCTCTCGACGTCGAGCACGCCGGTGTTCACGTAGCCGTTGCCGTGGACGACGCCGTCGGCGAGCAGCGGGGTCCCGAACGGCTGGCTCGGATACGCCGAGATCGGGTCGACGCCGGTCGGGCCGAGGAAGGTCTGCGCGAGCTGCTTGGCGTAGTCCTCCGGCGCGAACGCGACGTTGTGGATCTCCGTCGTCTTCTTGGAGAGCCGGAACTCGACCGACTCGCCGGTCTTCACCGTCTTCGTGCCCGGGAAGAAGGCCAGCGTGGCGACGCCCTTGCGGTCGTTGCCGGCGATCACGACGTTGCCGCTCGGCACGCCGTCGCCGGCGACGAGCTTCTTCGCCAGCTTCGCGGCGGCCTTCTTCTGGGCCTTCACGCGCTTGGCGATCTGCTTCTTGCCCGGGACGTCGGCGTTGCGGCCCTTGACGGTCACCGTCGCGGACATGCCCGGGTGGATCGAGCACGAGGATCTTGTAGCTGCCCTTCTTGGGGAACTTCACGACGAAGGGCTTCGGCGGGCCCGCCACGGCGAGGCCCGAGCCGACGAGCTTGGAGCCGTCGATGGTCTTGCCGCCGGTCGGACCGAGGACCTGCGGGTTGGGAGCCAGGCTGGGCTGGCCGTTGAACCAGAAGTCGGCGCCGGCGGCGTCCTTGGCGCCGGATACGGCCCCACCCGCCCCCGCGGGGTCCGGGACGAACAGCGCGGGGGGCGTCGTGCCCTTCGGCGCGAAGAGGACGTTGTGGAACCCGACGATCTTGAACGAGACCTTGTCGCCCGCCCGGACCGCGATCCGCTTGGGATAGAAGGAGTTGTCGACCGCGAACTCCGGTACGCCCTTGAGGAGGCCCTTGGGCGGCGTGCCGGCGTAGACGTCCTTCGTCGCCGCCTGCGCCGCGCCCGGAGCCAGCAGCGCGCCCGCCGCGATGGCGAGGAGGCTGTAGCGCGAGAGTCTGGAGTGCATGCGCGCAAGCCTCTACGACGCGCCTCCCGGTTGAAT
The DNA here is from genome assembly GCA_963720415.1 of uncultured Solirubrobacteraceae bacterium. Classification (GTDB taxonomy): domain Bacteria; phylum Actinomycetota; class Thermoleophilia; order Solirubrobacterales; family Solirubrobacteraceae; genus DASSUW01. The sequence continues at coordinate 57,860 of CAVRFQ010000002.1, forward strand.
CAGGGATATCCCTAGTCAGGGTCGGCGGAGGCGCGCGTCCGCGCGCTCGGCCCGCGTCAGACCGCGCGTCAGGTGGCGCCGGGCCAGCCGTTCGAGTTCATCGGCGCCGAGGCACGGCGTGCACGCCGAGAGCTGCGGGGTGCCGTACCCCGTCTGCGCCAGGACGTAGCGGCCGGTCGGGTCGATCTCGGCCTGCACGATGAGGTCGCGGTAGCCGTCGATGACGCCCTGCGCGCTGCCCGTCGCGGCATCCCAGATCCGGATCGTCCGGTCCTCGCCGCCGGTGACGATCCGGCTGCCGTCGGGGCTGAAGGTCGCGCTGGTGACGCTGCCGACGTGGTCGCCCAGGCGGTGGACGACCTTGCCCGTGGACGTGTCCCACACGAGTGCGTCCTCGCCCTCAGTGACGAGCATGCGGCTGTCGGGGCTGAACCAGCCGCTCAGGCCGACGGCCGGGTCGTCCAGGACGCGGCGGACGGCGGGGTGCGCGGTGTCCACGAGCTCCACGCGGTCGCCGGCGAGCATCGCCAGGCGGCCGTCGGGGCTGATCGCGCCACGGTAGATCGACTGCGAGCGCTTGCGCCCGGCCAGGACGACCGAGTCGCCGGTGCGGAGGTCGGCCACGCGCACGGAGCGACCGAGCACGAGCATGTGGTCGCCGCCCTGCGAGAGCCAGAACGGCGCCGCCGGGAGCCGCAACCGCCGCACCGGCCCACCGGGCTCGAGCGGCTGGGTCTCGAGCACCGCCGGGCGTCCTTGCCGCGCGTACCCGACGGTGTCGTCCGCCAGCTGGACGGCGTAGAAGCGGCGCCCGCGGAGGCGGTGGAGACGACGCCATCCGCGGCCGTCGGCGGAGCGCCACGAGGTGATCCGGCCGTCGTCCCAGGCCCCGATCACCTTCGTGCCGTCGGCGGAGAAGTCCGCGTCGGTCAGGAGACCGCCGCTGCCGCCGCCGCGCAGGCGCGTCCCGGCTCGCACGTCCCAGATCCGGACGTCGCCGCCGTCATCCGCGGTGATCAGGAAGCGGCCGTTCGGCGAGAACGCGACCGCGGTGATCGCGGCGGTCCCGCTGCGCAGGTCCAGCATCGCGTTGCCGCTCGCCGCGTCCCAGACGCGCGCGCTGCCGTCCTCGGCGCCGGTGGCGATGAGCGAGCCGCTCGGGCTGAAGGCCGTGGTCCTGATGGGGTACTCATGGCCGCCCAGCAGGCCGGCGGGCCGTCCGCTGGAGGCATCCCAGAGCTTGGCGACGTTGTTCTCGATCTCGATCAGGCGCCGGCTCTGTGGGTCGAAGCCCTCGGCCGCGTCGAGCTGCTGGCTCGGGGTGAAGAGCCGCCGGGCCGTCGCGACGTCCAGCACCTGCAGCTCCGGGTAGTCGGTGGTGACCAGCAGCCGCCGGCCGTCGTCGCTGAACCGGGCCTCGATGTCGCTCAGGTACATCCGCCGGTCGTCCACGCGCACGAACCGCCGGGCGTCGCTGGGCCAGCGCACGAGGCTGACGCCGGTGTCCGAGCCGACGGTGGCGATCGCCAGCATCCGCGGATCGGCCGGGCTGAACGCGAGGCTCGTGACGTCGCCGCCGAGGCGCAGCGTGGTGGGCTCGGGCGAGCCGAGCCGCAGGACGCGCGCGACTCCGCCGCCGTGGCCCGTGGCGACGATCCGCCCGTCGGCCGAGGCCGCCGCGAACGTGGCGCCTGAGGCGATCACGGCCGTGCGGCGGGCGGTGCGTGCGTCCGCGAGCAGCACGTCGCGGCCCTTGGTGACCAGCAGCAGCCGCGATCCGCGGCCGATGAACGCCGCCCGGACGACCCGGCGCGCCCCGCGGACCTCGCGGATCGTCCCGGTCGCCGGCGCCCACAGCTTGACGCGGCCGCCGGCGACGAGCGCGATCGTCCGCCCGCTCGGCGCGAGCGAGAGCGACGGGTCGTCGCCCTGCGCGGCCGCCGTCTCGTCGAAGAAGGCGAACGGCGATTCGGGCGTGGCGACGCGAAGCGACACCGCGTCCGGCTCGCGGGTCCGGCCGAACGGGGAGCACGCGAGCGAGCACGGGAGCGGCGGAGCTCCGCGGTAGGCGGCCCGCAGCCGGGAGGCCGAGACGGCCTGGCGCAGCGCCTGCTCGGCCTCCGGCGTGTGAGAGCGGTCGCGCGCGGCGAGCGCCAGCAGGACGCTCAGCTCCGGATCCGTGTCCCGGGCGCCGTCGGCCTTGCCCGCGAGCTCGCGCGAGGCCCGTTCGGCCATCTCGGCCTTGGCCGCGCGGCGCTCGTCGTCGTCGATGATCGCGAACACGCCGACGGCGGCGGCGAGGCCGGACGTCCAGGCGAGCCCGAGCACCGCGCGCCTGCGCCACCGCCGCCGGCGCTGCCGGCGCGACTCGGTCACCCGGCGGCGCTCCTGGTTGCGGCTCGACCACTCGTGGACCGCCTCGGCGAGCACGTCGTGGTACAGCTCGTAGCGCTCCCGCTCCTCCTCGGAGGTCGGCGGGACCGAGCGCAGGATGCGGCGGTCGGACCCGGCGAGGTCGCGGAGCACGCTCGTGACCTCCTCGGCCGGCCGGCCGGCCCAGACGGCGAGATCCTCGGCCGTGTGGGCGATCTTGGTGCGCGACGGCGTGACGAGGAAGCCGAAGACGTCGGCGGCGACCGCCTGCTCGTCCTGCGACAGCCGGTCCATCGCCTCGCCGAGGTGGCTCGAGACGATGGCGGCCGCGCCCCCGAGCCCGTCGAGCGTCCCGGTGGTCACGCCGAGCTTCCCGCCTGCTGTGCCCTCCGCCCACAGCCGGCGCATGACGAGCTGCAGGTACGGCGTCTCGACGCGCGTGCTCACGCAGGCCCGCGGGGCCTGGTCGGCGGGCGCGTGCAGGGCCAGGCGCCCGGCCCGCACGCCGTCGAGGACCGCGTCGACGAGCGACTCGTGCACGCGCACCGGCGGGCGGCCCGCGCGGACGGTCTCGTTGTAGCGGCGCACCGGCTCCTCGATCGCCACCCGGGCGGCGTCGCGCTCGAGGTAGTCGAGGCGCAGGTAGTTGCCGAAGAGGTCGGGGATGCGGCCCTTGAAGCGGTCGAGCCGCGAGAGCGCGTCCTCGCGCAGCCCGAGCAGGACGTTCACCCGCAGGTCGGGCTCGTCGAGCAGCTCGGGCAGCTCGCCCGCCAGCGTCCCGGGACCGTCGTCGTTCGGGTGGTACATGAAGTACTCCTCGAACTGGTCGAGGACGACGAGCACGCCGCGCACGTGGCGCGTGTACTCGCGCAGCCGGTCGGCGAGCGGCTCCTCCCCGTCCCACGGCTCGAGCGCCGTGTTGCCCGTGGCCTCCACGACCGCGGTGCGGATCGCGGCGGCCAGGCGCGGGAGCGGGGCGTCGCGCCAGTCGCGGAAGATCGCGACCGCGATGCTCGGCGGGTCGGCGAGCGCGACGTCCCCGCGCGCCGCGACGGCGAGCGCGCGCTCCCGGTCGCCGGCGATGACGCGGTGGAGCCTCGGCATGACGCCCGCCAGCAGCACGGAGCTCTTGCCCACGCCGCTGCCGCCGTAGAGGAGCGTGAGCCGCGCCGCACGCAGGTTGGCCGCGATCAGCTCGACCTCGCGCTCGCGCCCGAAGAACCACTCGGCGTCCTGCTCGGCGTACGGGGCCAGCCCGACGAAGGGGTCGACGCGCTCGCTCATGCCGCGATCGATGTCGTGTCGGACAGCTCGGCGCCCAGCTTGGCGACGTACTCGTCGAGCTCCACGTACAGCAGGTCGACCTCGCCGCGGTCGCGCCAGAGCTTCTGCTCGACCTCGCCGAGCTGGGTGCTCGGCTGCTGCCGCTGGACCGCCCAGGACCGCGACGCGAGCCGGCGGCCCTCCCAGATCCGGCTGAGGATCACGCGCAGGTTCCAGTCGCGCAGCGAGTAGCCCAGGAAGAGGAAGTGGCTGTCCTCCATGCGGGCGCGGACCGTGATCGGGATGCGCTCGACGTAGCCGATGTAGTCGTCCTCGGTGACGACGTAGCTGTCGTCCTTGGGATCGGACCGGTCGACGGCGCCGTGCAGCTTGACGATCAGCGTGCGGTCGCCCATCAGCGTCTCGTTCGGCCGCCGGATCGGCGAGACCTTGCCTTCGTGACGGTGCATGAAATGCCCGCGCGCCTTCGGCTTGGCCTCGTACCAGAGCACCTGGTAGGGCTCGCCGACGGCGTCGAACGCGCGCTCGAGGGCGTCGTCGTAGTTCGTCGTCAGGACGAGGAGCGGCGGGCGGCCCGTGACCCGCAGCCGGCCGGCGACGCCCGCGAGCAGCACGTGCAGCGCGTTCGGCGGGTAGTCGGCGTCGAACGCGGACCGCAGGTACTCGTAGAGCGCCTGCCCGCCGAGCACGGCGTCGACGTACTGCGAGACCCGCAGCAGGTCGGCGTCCGCGTCGTCGGGGTAGCGGCTCTTGTCGGCGAGGTACTCGGCCAGCTCGGCGCCGCTGGGCAGGAAGCGCCCGACCGACCACGTGCCTCCGGGCGGGCGGCCGCACAGGTTCGCGCCCGCGCCGAGGAACGGGACGACGCGCCCTTCGAGCAGCCGGCTCGCGACCAGCCAGTAGTGGTCGTCCATCTCAGCGCTCCTCCTGCACGGTCACCGTGATCGGGTCCGAGGCCGCGCACGGACCGGGGTTGAGCACGGTCACCTCGACGGTCTCGCGGCCGTGCAGGTGCGCGGGCGGGACGTCGACGGTGATCTGCGTGGGGCCGATCGACGACGGCTGCAGCGCCCGGCCGTCGACGCGCACCTCCGAGAGCCGCACGAAGCCCGAGCCGGCGAGCGTGAGGGCCACGGGCAGCCCGTTGACTACGACGGGATTGGGCGCGACCGCCCCGAGGACCGGGTCGACCTCCTCCTCGGAGCCCTCGGTCTTGAACAGCGTGTCGAACAGCTCGCGCAGCTTGTCCGTCGCCTGGCGCGAGAAGAGCCCGACGAAGCCGGCCACGGCGGCGATCCCGTAGGCGTTGACGGCCGAGTTCGGCGCGTCCCCGCTGAAGAAGCCGGCGCGCACGACGAAGTAGAAGACCGTCGCCAGCCCGGCGCCGATCAGGCAGCGCAGCGCGTACCAGGTCACCCAGCTGATCTCGAACCGGTTGCGGCCCGCGTAGTTGGCGAACGAGGTGGCGACGTGCACGAAGCTGCCGACCGCGCTGGCGAGGACGACGAGCAGGAGCAGGGTCGCGTCGGAGTCGAGCCGCGGGTGCAGCAGGCCCAAGAGGAGCGGCACCGGCTGGGCGCCGGGGTCGGCCGTCGCCGTGGCCGCCTTCGCCGCGGGGAAGACCGCGATCAGCGTGACCAGCAGCGCGAGGCCGAGCACGGCCGCGATCGCGGCGATCGTGGCGATCTGCCGCGACGTCGCGTAGCGCGGCTGGCTGAGCGGGAGGATGTACGGCTCGGTGCTCACGTCCCCCTAGGAGGACGCAGGGCGCCGCCGAGATACACGGCGGCGCCCGGTGAGCCCGATTACTTCGCCGCGACGCTCCGGTAGCGCGCGACGGCCAGCGGCGCGAAGATCGCCGTCAGCGCCGTGCACCAGATGAACGACATCCAGATGTCGGTGTTGGCCGGGGTGTTCAGCCACAGCGACCGCACGGCGTCCGAGACCGTGGTGAACGGGTTGGCCTCCGCGAACTGCCGCAGGCCGTCCGGCATCGTGGCCGCGGGCACGAACACCGACGAGGCGAACGTGAGCGGGAAGATCGCCGTGAAGCCGATCGAGTTGGCCGTCTCGGGCGAGGACGAGTAGAGCCCGATGAGGGCGAAGATCCACGAGAACGCGTAGCCCAGGTAGAGCAGGAGCACGATCCCGAGCACGATCTCGCCGAACGTCGCGCCGATGAAGTTGAAGCCGGCGGCGAAGCCGACCGCGAACAGCACCACGAGCGACAGGCAGTTCAGCACCACGTCCGACGACGTGCGGGCCGTGAGCACGGCGGCGCGCGACATCGGGAGGGAGCGGAAGCGGTCGATCAGGCCCTTCTTGACGTCCTCCGAGAGGCCGAGCGCGGTGACGAACCCGCCGAACGCGATCGACTGGACGATGATGCCCGGCATCAGGAAGTCGACGTAGTCGAAGCCCGGCGTCTGGATCGCGCCGCCGAACACGTAGACGAACAGCAGCACGAACATGACCGGCTGGATCGTGTAGGCGATCAGCAGGTCGGGCTGGCGCGGGATCCGCAGCAGGTTGCGGCGCGCCAGCACCCAGGTGTCGGACGCGGTGACCGAAAGTGAGCTCATGCCGCGCGTGCCTCCTCGGCCTCGGTCTCGTCCTCGGCCGCGTGGCCGGTGAGCGAGATGAACACGTCGTCGAGCGTCGGCCGCCGGAGCGTGAGGTCGACGATCCCGACGCCGGCGCGGTCGAGCCGCCGCACGGCCTCGGGGATGATCCCCTCGCGGGCCTGGACCGGCGCCGTGAGGACGCCGTCCTCGACGACCGGGCGGTCCGCCGCGATCTCCGCCAGCGCGGACACCGCCGCGACGGCGTCGGCGCCGGCCTCCAGCTCGACCTCGAGCCGCTCGCCGCCGATCTGGGCCTTCAGCTCGTCGGACGTGCCCTCGGCGATGACCGTGCCGTGGTCGACCACGACGATCCGATCGGCCAGGCGGTCGGCCTCCTCGAGGTACTGCGTGGTGAGCAGGACGGTGGAGCCGGCCGCGACGCGACCCTCGATCGTCTCCCACATGCCGATGCGGCTGCGGGGATCGAGCCCCGTCGTGGGTTCGTCCAGGAACAGCACCGGTGGTCGCGCGACTAGAGCCGCGGCCAGGTCGAGCCGCCGGCGCATGCCGCCCGAGTAGGTCTTGGCCGCGCGCTTGGCCGCGTCGGTGAGCTCGAAGCGCTCGAGCAGCTCGTCGGCGCGCTGGCGCGCGACGTCCTTGCCGAGGTGGTAGAGGCGCCCGACCATCTCGAGGTTCTCGAACCCGGTCAGGTTCTCGTCCACCGCCGCGTACTGGCCCGCCAGGCCGATCTTCGCGCGCAGCGCGTCCGCGTCCTTCACCACGTCGAGCCCTGCGACGCGGGCCGTGCCCGCGTCGGGTTCCAGCAGCGTGGAGAGGATCCGCACCGCGGTTGTCTTGCCGGCGCCGTTGGGGCCGAGCAGGCCGAGCACAGTGCCCGTGCGCGCGGCGAAGTCGACGCCGCAGAGCGCGCGAACCTTCCCGTACGACTTCTCGAGCCCCTCGACGACGATCGCATCATCGGTCATGCCGTCCAAGCTAGAGGAGGCATTCCGGGCTTTCGGTACGGTTTGGCACACTGTTGCGGAATGGAAGGCGAGCGGCGCCCGCGCCCCAAGCTCATCGAGAAGCTCGAGGCGCAGCGCGAGACGCATCGGGAGCGCGGGAGGCTCTTCCGCATCGGCTTCGGCCTCGTCGGACTGATGGTGCTGATCGCCGGCGTGATCATGCTCGTCACGCCCGGCCCGGCGTTCGTGCTGATCCCGATCGGGCTCGCGATGCTCTCGCTCGAGTTCGTGTGGGCGGAGCGGCTGCTCGAGAAGTCGCTCGAGCAGGCGCAGATCGCGCAGGAGAAGGCGGCGCAGACCACGACGACGCAGCGCGTCCTGATGGCGATCGCGACGCTCCTGGCCTGCGCCGCGGCCCTGCTCGCCGTGCTCTGGTGGGACATCCCGATCCTGCCGGATAGTTAGCCCGCGCCTTCATCCGGCCGGCGCCCTGATGGGGCGGACGCCATCCATGGCGCCCGAAACGGAAAGGGCGCCCGTAGGCGCCCTCTCAGAAACCGGTGACTGCCGCGCTCAGGTCGTCGTGCCGGCGGTGGCGCCGGACGACTGCGCGTTGGCGGTCGTGGTGGAGCTGTACTCGAACTCCTCCTCGGCGCCGAACAGCGTGTCGAGCACCTTCTTGCGCAGGCCCTCGCTGACGGCGAGTGCCACGCCCGCGCCCGCTATGCCGACGAGCAGGACCTTGCCGAAGCCGCCCCTGCGCTTCTTCGGCGGCTCGCGGAGAGCGACGCTGGCGTCCTTGATGGAGCCGGCGGCGTTCTTGATCTCCTTCTGGAGCTTCTTGTCGTCGAAGATCTGCTTGGAGGGCGACTTGCCGTTCGAGAGCCGGTTGTAGGCCTTCCGCGCGGACTCGTACGCCTGCAGGATGTTGTCGCGCAGATCCTCGTCCTGTGCGATCCGCTGGACGTACGGGCGGGCCGATCCAGCAGCCTGCTTGGCCTTCTTCTTGGCTTGTGCCATACCACCTCTCCGCGTCTGTTTGAAGCGAGCATACCCGGGACGGGCAAGCGTCAGCGACGGTGTGCACCGTCCGACAACGCGGTGGCGAAGACCTCGCCGATGTCGCCCACCCAGACGAACTCCATGCCGTCGCGCAGCGCCTCCGGCAGATCCTCGAGGTCGAGCTCGTTGCGGCGTGGCGCCACCACCCGCTTGATGCCCGCGCGCTGGGCCGCCAGCGCCTTCTCCTTGAGGCCGCCGATCGGCAGCACCTGGCCCGTGAGCGTGAGCTCGCCGGTCATCGCCAGGTCGTCGTGAACCGGGCGCCCTGACACCAGCGACATCAGCGCCGTGGCCATCGTGATGCCCGCGCTGGGGCCGTCCTTGGGGATCGCGCCCGCGGGCACGTGGACGTGGACGTCGTGGGTGGCGAACCAGTTCTCGGGCATGTCCGCGTGTCCGCGCACGTACGAGAGCGCCGCCTCGGCCGACTCGCGCATCACGTCACCGAGCTGACCGGTGATCGTGAGCTTGCCCTTGCCGGGCATCGCGCTCGCCTCGACGAACAGCACGTCGCCGCCGACCGGCGTCCACGCCAGGCCGGTCGCCACGCCGGGCTCGGCCGTGCGGCGCCGGACGTCGGGCTGGAAGCGCGGGCGGCCGAGGAGCTCGCGCACCTTCGGCGCGGTCACCGAGAGCTTGCGCTCGAGCGTGCCGAGCGCGACCTGCAGCGCGACCTTGCGGCAGGCCGAGCCGATCTCGCGCTCCAGCGAGCGCACGCCGGCCTCGCGGGTGTACGCGCTGATGATCTCCTTCAGGCCCGTGTCGCTGAACGCCACCTGCGAGCGCTTGAGCCCGGTGCGCTCGATCTGGCGCGGGACCAGGTAGCGCTTGGCGATCTGGAGCTTCTCCTCCTCGGTGTAGCCCGCGAGGGTGATGACCTCCATGCGGTCGCGCAGCGGCCCGGGCACCCGGTCCATGTCGTTCGCGGTGCAGATGAACATCACGCGCGAGAGGTCGAACGCGACGTCGAGGTAGTGGTCGCGGAACGTGGAGTTCTGCTCCGGGTCGAGCACCTCGAGCATCGCGCTGGCCGGATCGCCGCGGTAGTCCGCGCCCATCTTGTCGATCTCGTCGATCATGAACACCGGGTTGTCGGAGCCGGCGTCGCGCAGCGCGCGGATGATCGTCCCCGGCATGGCGCCGATGTAGGTGCGCCGGTGCCCGCGGATCTCCGACTCGTCGCGCACGCCGCCGACGCTGATGCGCTCGAACTTGCGCTCCAGCGCCCGCGCGATCGAGTGGCCCAGGGAGGTCTTGCCCACGCCCGGTGGGCCGGCGAAGCAGAGGATCGAGCCTCGCGCGTCCGGCTTGAGCTTGCGGACCGCGAGGAACTCGAGGATCCGGTCCTTGACCTTCTCGATGTCGTAGTGGTCGGTGTCGAGCACCTCTCGCGCGTGCGCGAGGTCGAGGTTGTCCTCGGTGTGCTTGCCCCAGGGGAGCGAGGCCATCCACTCCAGGTAGGTGCGGATCACGCCGTGCTCGGCCGCCGCCTGCGGGATCTTCTCCAGCCGGCTCAGCTCGCGGTCGACCTGCGCGCGGACCGTCTCGGGCAGCTCGAGCTCGGTGAGCGTGGAGCGGAGCTCGTCGACCTCGGCCTCCGCCGGGTCCTGCTCGCCCAGCTCGTCCTGGATCGCCTTCATCTGCTGGCGCAGGACCCACTCGCGCTGGCCCTTCTCCATCTCGGCGTTGACCTGGCTCTGGATCTTCGAGCCGATCGCGACGATGTCGAGCTCGCGCGCGAGGATCTCGCTCAGGCGCCGCAGGCGCTTGCCGACGTCGACCTCCTCCAGCAGCGCCTGGCGCTCCTCGCTGCCGATCCGCAGCGCGCCGGCGATCAGGTGGCTGAGCGCGGACGGGTCGTCGAGGTTGGCCACCGCCATCTGCAGCTCCTCGGGGAGGTACGGGACCTCCTCGATGATCTGGCTGAACGTCTGCTGGACGTTGCGCATGAGGGCGGTGAGCTCCGGCCCCTCCTCGACCACGTCCGGCAGCTCCGTGACGCGGGCCATCAGGTACGGGTCGGTGCCCACCCACTCGGTGATCCGCACGCGCTGGCCGGCCTGGACGAGGATGCGCAGCGAGCCGTCGGGGACCTTGAGCATGCGCGCGACCGAGCCGGCCACGCCGACGTCGTAGAGCTGCTCGGGGCTCGGGGCCTCGACGTCGGGCTCGCGGCTGCCGACCATCACGAGCATCCGGTCGCCCGCCAGCACGTCGTTGACGAGCCGCACCGAGCGGTCCTGGCCGATGGCCAGCGGCGTCAGCGTGTCGGGGAACGTGACCGAGTCGCGGAGCGGCAGCGCGGGGAGCTGGTCCGGCAGCTCGGCGTGCGGCGCCTCGCCGCCGTCGCCGCCGATCTCGATCACTCGGCCTCGCCGCGCTGCTGGATCCGGACGGTGCGCGCCTCACTCGGGCGCGCCAGCGGCAGCTCGACGGTCAGCATCCCGTCCTCGTACGAGGCCTGGGCGCTGTCGGAGTCGACGTCGACCCCGAGCGCGATCACCCGCCGGAACGGGCCGTGCTCGATCTCGAGCTGCTGGTAGGCCCGCTCCTGCCCGCCCTCGGGCCTGCGGTGCCCCTGGAGCACCAGCTCGCGCCCCTGGATCTGGAGCTCGACCTCGGACGGGTCGATCCCGGCCAGGTCGGCCCGCACGACCGCCCGCGGAGGATCGGCGGTGTAGTAGACGTCGACGGCCGGCTCCCAGCCGCCGCGGCGGCTCGGCGCCAGCCGGCGGTCGAAGACGTCGCCGAACAGCTCGTCCATCTCGCGGCGCATGCGCTCGAAGTTGGCGAACAGGTCCCGCTCATGTGGCACGAACGACAGGCTACCTGCGGGCGAGCCAGTCCAGCACTGCCTCGCGCGCGAACCGCCACTCGCCGGCCAGCTTGCGGCCCGGGAGGTCGCCGGTCTCGGCCAGCTCGGCCACGGCCTCCTCGCCGACCTGCAGCCAGCTCGCGAGCTCCTGCAGCGTGAGGACGTCGGGCGGCGAGTACGGCTTGAACGCCGCGTGGCCGACGGCGAGGCCGTCGTCCGGGGCCTCGACGGTGAAGCGGCGGATCAGGCCGGCGACGAGGTCCTGCTTGGAGGTCTTGAGCGCGAGCGCCGCGCGGGCGAGGGCGTCGGCGTCGTCGGTGGGGAGGCGGACGTAGAGCGGTGTGCGCTGCATAGCTAGCAAGATATCAGGCCGTCAACTGCGGCCGGGTAGGAAGGCGGGTTCGACGGGGGTGTGCTGACTCGAGGTGCGCATAGCGACCCCTAGTCAGCACACCCGGCCGATCCCACTCCCTCAATGCCGGGGTTGACGTTCGCGAACGCTACGAGCGCTTGGTGAAGAGCCGCGCGTCGACGGCCATCGGCCGCTCGGTCGGCTGCCCGAAGTAGAAGCCCTGCCCGAGGTCGACCCCGAGCTCGAGCATCGTCTCGTACTCGTCGACCCGCTCGATCCCCTCGGCGACGACCTTGGCGCCCTGTTCGTGGGCGAGCTCGACCAGCGCGGCGACGAGCTTGCGGCGGGCGTCGGAGTGCTGGATGCCCTGGGTGAGCGCCATGTCGATCTTGGCGACGTCCGGGCGCAGCAGCTCGAGGCACATGAGCGCGTCGGTGCCGCAGGAGAGGTCGTCGAGGGCGATCTGGGCGCCGCGCTTGCGGTGCGCCTCGACCATCGCGGCCAGCATCTCGCGGTCCGCGCAGCGCTCGGGCCTGATGAGCTCGATGCAGATGCGCGAGGGGTCGGCGTTCATGCGCGCGACCACCGGCCACGTGGTCCGGACCGTCGAGTCGATGTCCAGCGCCGCGCGCGGGTCCAAGTTGACGAACAGCACCTCGCCCTCGGGCAGCAGCGGGAGCCCGACCTCGAGCGCGGCCGTGCGGGCGCGGTAGTCGAAGGAGAACAGCGCGTCGTGCGCCTCGGCGGCGACCAGCAGCTCGCCGCCGCGGACCTCGACGGCGCCCAGGCGGCCGCGCATGAGCGCCTCGCGACCGTAGGCGCGGCCGGTGGCCAGCTCCACGATCGGCTGGAAGTGCGGCTTCATCTGGCCGTGGGAGAGGAAGTCGGGGAACCAGTCGGTGCGCGCGCGGTCGAGCAGCGTCTCGGCCGGCAGCGGCAGCGCCTGCTCGTCGCTGAGCCGCAGCGCGAAGAGGCAGGCCCGCTCGGAGGCGGAGACCGAGTTCAGGAGCTCCTTGAGCTGGGCGCTCCAGCCGGGGCCGGTGAGCACCAGTCCGTCGACCGCGATGTCGCCCTCCACGGGCTCCGTCGCGAGGTGCTCGACCTTGTAGAGCACGGACGGACGGTGCGACAGCAGTCGCACTCCGTCGATCGCGGTGGCCTCGGCGCCGGTCATCACAGAGATGAATCGGCCGAAAGGGGCGCGCGCTAAAGCGCGTACACGGCGCCTTCGTGCGCCACGTCGACCGGACCGCCGAAGCTGCGCTCCGCCTCGGCCCGCGCCCAGTCGTGATCCAGCTCGTCCGAGATGTGGGTCAGGACGAGCCGGCGCGCCCCCGCGCGGCGGCCGTGCTCGCCCGCCTCCTGCGGCGTCAGATGGCCCCGCGGGCCCTCGCGCTCGGGCCGCGGGAGCGTGGCCTCGATGAGCAGGAGGTCGCACCCGCGCGCGAACTCGCAGAGCTCGTCGCTCGGTGACGAATCGGCGCTGTAGGTGAGCCGCAGCCCCTCGGCGACGACGCCGACCGCCTGGGTCGGCAGGAAGTGCGGGACGGGCTGGAAGCGGATCTCGAACGGCCCCACCTGCACGACGTCGCCCGGGTCGTACTCCTCGAGCTCGAACGCGCCCTCGATGTGCCCCTCGCTCATGCCGGCCGCCGCGCACAGGCGCCGGAACGCCCCGCGGGCGCCGGGCGGGGCGATCAGCCGCGGCCGCGGCGGCCGGTCGGTGCCGGGGTGGCCGTCGACCGGCACGGGCTGGTGCCGCGGCGCGTACGTGAGCCCCGAGGCGAACGGCACGAGGTCGAGGATGTGATCGGCGTGCAGGTGCGACACGACGACCGCGTCGACCTCCGCGTAGTCGACGACGCTGCGCAGCTTCCCGAACACGCCGCTGCCGCAGTCGAGCAGGAGCCGGGTCCCGTTCGACTCGACCAGATACCCGCTGCACGCTCCTCCGGCGTCCTGCCAGGCAGGGGACTTGCCCAGCACCCTCAGCTCCACGGGGCGGAGCCTACCTGGGCCGGGGGCGGCCGTCGGCCGCCCCCGGTCCGGCGTCCTACCTGCGGCGACCGAGATCGGTCTCGAGGATGAAGAGCCCGCGATCGATCGAGCTCACGGTGACGACGTCGTCGTCCCGGTACTGGGAGAAGTTGCTCCAGGTGCCGCCCTCGAAGCCCTCGTTGTCGTTCTCCGGATAGACGTCGAAGAAGCCGACCTCGTCGAGGTCGGTCGTCGGGACGTCGTCCGCGTCGAACAGCCGGAGGCCGGACGTGTAGTTGGACTCGTAGATGACCTCGTCCTTGATGTACAGGTTGTGGTCGGTCGAGGCCGTGTTGTTCGGGCTGGCGACCACGATGCCCGGGCTGTCGAGGTCGTCGACGTTGACCTGGTAGGTCGTCTGCATGTCGTTGACCGAGCGCGCGAGGATCTCGTCGAGCTCGTCGTTGAAGACGAAGTACTTCGCGTCCTCGGTGAGCCACCCCTGGTGGGTGTACGACGCCTGCGGATACACGGTCTGCGAGATGACCTTCGGATCGGCCTTGTCGGTCACGTCGTAGATGAGCACGGCCTGCTCGTTGGAGCCGAAGCAGATCTCGCGTCCGCGGTAGTCGCGGTCGGGACCGCGGTAGTTCACGCACTGCGAGTCGTGCACGTAGTTGTTGACCGGCGCGGCCGGCAGCTCGGCCAGGGCGCAGCCCGCGAACTTCGGCTGCCGCGGATTCCGGATGTCGACCATGTGCAGGCCGCCGGCCTCCGCCCCGTTGCTGCACGTGTTCGTGCCGACGAGGTAGGCGAAGCCCGAATCCGTGTTGATGTCGAGGTTGTGCGTGTTGCTGACGCCCGTGTACACGGTGTCGGCGGCGACCGTCCTCGGCTGCTCGTGGCGGCGGATGTCGCGCAGGCGGGTCAGGTCGAACACCTGCATGCCGTGCCCGAAGTGCTCGGCCACGATGAACGCGTGGTTGCGGTGGACCTTGATGTCGCGCCACGCGTCGCGGTCGCTGTCGACCTGGGTCGGCAGGTCGGCGACGAACCGCGGCTGCCGCGGGTTCGTGATCTCGACGAACGCCGTGCCGTCGGAGCGGCCCACGATCGCGTACTCGCGCTTCGTCCTCGGATCGACCCAGCCCCACGAGTCGTTGCCGATCTCGGTCTCGTTCTTGGCGCCGATCTCCGCGAGCGTCAGGTGCCCGAGCAGATTGACGTTGTCGCAAGGGAACTCGCCCGCCATGCCGTTGCGGCAGCGCGCCGCCTTGCTCCCCCTGGTGGGCTTCGGCGCGCGAGCGGCGGCCCGGAGGTCCTGCACCTTCTGGTCGTCCATGTCGAACCAGTTGGTGTTCAGGCCCAGGTCCCACCCGCCCGCGGTCGGATGCGCGCCGGCTGTACCGGCCAGCGCCAGCGCCGCGGTGAACGCCGCAAGCAGTACGACTCGCTTCATGACTGCCTCCCTCCCATGGTGCCCGCCCCCTGCGTGACACCCTGAAGGGGCGAAGGGTAGGGCGAGGCGGCGGCCGGGGCTGTCAGCAGTCCGACGAGCTAGGCGTGGAGGGCGGCCTGCTCCTGCGCGGTCGGGAACTGCCAGGCTGCCTGGCGCCGCCGCTCCTGGCGGAAGACGAAGCGCATCTGGCTCGGCGGGCGCAGGCCCTCGGGGGTGTCCGGCCGGAAGGTCGCGCAGGGCTGGTCGAGCGCCAGCGCGCAGAGGCCGTTCTTGCCGAAGAAGCAGTCGTCGCAGGTCACTTTGCGACCCTTGCTGCGTGAATCCACCCCGAGCCTTTCCTTCACCGTTCCGTCACAGGACGGCAACAGCAAAGCACTCCTACGGCGGGGCGCAAGACCGGATCCCCGCAAAACGCACGGAGTTCCTCATCACCCCGCAAATACCCTCCAACGGGATGAAAAACCCGTTGACTGCGACAAGCCCACCCCGCACCCTCGGCGTTTTTCTCGGGGGCGGATGACGATGCGGCTCCTGGTCACCGGCGTCAGCGGCTACGTGGGCGCGGCGCTCGTGCCGCGGCTGCACGCCGCCGGGCACGAGGTTCGCGGCTTCGCCCGCTCGCGGGAGCGGGTGACCGCCTCCGGCGTCCAGCTCGACGACGTCGTGCTCGGCGACGCCGTCACCGGCTCCGGGCTGGCACGCGCGCTCGACGGCATCGACGCCGCCTACTACCTCATCCACTCGATGGAGGGCCCGGCCAACGTCGGCTTCCCCGACCAGGAGCGGCGCGCCGCCGAGCGCTTCGCCACCGCCGCCCGCGCCGCCGGCGTGCGCCGCGTCGTCTACCTCGGCGGACTCGTCCCCCAGGAGGGCGTGACCTCGCGCCACCTCGCCTCGCGCCTGGCCGTCGAGAACGCGCTGATCGACGCGGCCGACGAGGCGATCGCCTTCCGCGCCTCGATCGTCATCGGCGCCCGCTCGCGCTCGTTCCGCTTCCTCGTACGGCTGATCGAGCGCCTGCCCGTGCTCGCCCTCCCCGCCTGGCGGACCAACCGCACGCAGCCGATCGACGGCCGCGACGTGCTCGCCTACCTGGTCGCCGCCGCCGGCGCGCCCGCCGAGGTGGCCGGCCGCTCGTGGGACATCGGCGGCGCGGAGACGATGACCTACCAGGAGCTGATCGAGCGGATCGCCGGGCACATGCTCGTCGACCGGCCGTCGATCTCGCTCGGCTTCTCACTCACGCCGGTCGCCTCGGTGGTCGCCGCGGCCGTCGCCGCCGAGGACCCCGGCTTCATCACCCCGCTCATGGAGTCGCTCGAGAGCGACCTGCTGCTGCGCCACCGCGACGCCGCCGAGGCCTTCGGCGTTAGGTTGCACTCCTTCGACGCAGCCGTGGAGCGGGCGCTGCGCGAATGGGAGACGACCGAGGAGGTGGCCGCGAGGTGACGGTGGTGACGGCGTCGATCGAGATCGACGCGCCGCGCGAGAAGGTCTATGACTTCATGCTCGACCCCGGGCACCTCGACGAGTGGGTGACGATCCACCGGCGGATCAACGCCCGGGACCACGGCGAGCCCCGCGAGGGCTACGAGATGGAGCAGACGCTGTGCCTGCGCGGGGCCAACTTCAAGGTCCGCTGGACGCTGACCGAGGCCGACCGCCCGGACCGCGCCACCTGGGAGGGCCGCGGTCCCGCCCACTCCTACGCGCGGACCAGCTACGGGCTGCACGCCGTCGACGGCGGCAGGACGCGCTTCGAGTACGAGAACGAGTTCAAGGCCCCGGGCGGGCTGCTCGGCGCGGCCGCGAGCCGGATGGTCATCGGCGGGGTGCCCGAGCGCGAAGCGCACCGGTCTCTGGAGCGTCTGAAGGCGCTGCTCGAGAGCGACGGCTAGTCAAGCCCGCTCGTCGCGGTTACTCTTCCCGCCTCGTGCTCGGACCGCAGCGTCGATTCCTGCTGTGCCTGACCGCCCTCGCGGCGCTGTGCGTCGCGGCGCAGGCGATCACGGGCGTCAGCGAGCTGGCGCTGTACATGACGCCGGTCTTCCTGATCACGGCGCTCCTGCTGTCCGGCCGCTACGTCGCCGAGGACCGGATCGTCGCGCGCTGGCGCGCGGCGGTGGCCGTCGCCCGGCGTCCGCGCCCGCGCGCCGTCCGCTGGCGCCCGCGGGCCGTCCACCGGCTGCGCTCGCAGTTCCTCGAGGGCTCCTTCGCCGTCCGCGGGCCTCCGGCCCGGCTCGCGCCGGCCGCCTGACGCAGAGTCGGGCGGCGGGCGCTCGACGCCTGCCATGCCCGACTTCAGAAGGAGAACCTTGCAGTGCCATTTCCTGAATTGGGGCCCGCCCGCCCCCGCGTCGTCGCGGCCATCGTCGCCACGGCGACGCTCGCGCTCCCGGCTGCGGCGTCCGCCCATGTGACGTTGCAGCCGTCCACCGCTCCGGCGGACGGCTTCGCCCGGCTCGACGTGCGCGTGCCCAACGAGCGCGACGACGCCGGGACCGTGAAGGTCGACCTCCAGCTCCCGCCCGGGTTCGCGTTCGTCTCGTACGAGCCGCGGCCGGGGTGGAAGGTGACGACCAAGCGGGTCAAGCTCGACGAGCCGATCGAGGTCGAGGGAGGCTTCTCGGTCGACGAGGGCATCGGCCAGATCACCTGGACGGGCGAGGGCCCGCAGGGCGTGATCGAGCCGGGCCAGTTCGTCGACTTCGGCCTCTCGCTGCGCATGCCCAAGGGCGAGGCGGGCGACAAGCTGACCTTCAAGGCGCTCCAGACCTACGACGACGGTGACGTCGTCCGCTGGATCGGCCCCGAGGACGGCGAGGAGCCGGCCCCGGTCGTGACGCTGACGGGAGCCGCGTCCGGGGGCGGCCACGGCGCGCCCGGGTCGGATCCCGACACCTCGGTGTCGTCCGACGACGCCCCGGGCGCCCAGGAGCCGGCCTCGGCCGAGAACGCCTCGGCGGAGGTCGCCACCGCCGAGAGCGGCACCGACGGGCTCACGATCGTCGCCCTCGTCGTCGCCGTCCTCGCCCTGATCGCCGCCGGCGGCGCGTTCGTCGCCGGCCGCCGAAAGGAGTCCCCATGAGAGTCCTCGCCATCGCCGTCGCCGCGATGCTCCTGGCGGCCGCGCCGGCCGCGGCCCACGTCGGGGTGAAGTCCTACTCCCCGAAGCCCGGGAGCACCGTCTCACGCTCGATCGAGCGCGTGAAGGTGACCTTCAAGGCCAAGATCACCGACGGGAAGCTGACCGTCAGGACCAAGAGCGGGACCAAGGTCTCGATCGGCGACGGCACCGTCGTCAACCGCAAGAAGACGGTGCGCGTCCGGCTCAAGAGCGGGCTCGCGAAGGGCCGCTACACGGCCACGTACTCGATCTTGAACACGGACGGGCACGTGATCGGCAAGTCCTGGAACTTCAACCTGAACTGAGACATGACCATGAAGAAGACGATCGCCGCGCTGACCACCGCCGTCGCGCTCGCCGTGCCCGCCGCAGCCTCCGCCCACGTCACCCTCCAGCCGGGCTCGGTGACGGCCGGCTCGTTCACGAAGGTGGACGTCCGCGTCCCGAACGAGCGCGACAACAAGGGCACGATCAAGGTCGACCTGCGCCTGCCGGACGGCTTCTACTTCCTCTCGTACCAGAAGGTGCCGGGCTGGAAGGCCCGCGTGTACAAGGAGAAGCTCGACACCCCGGTCGACCTCGGCGGGTTCAGCGTCGACCAGCGCTTCACCCGCGTCGTGTGGACGGCCAAGAAGCCGAAGCGCGACCGCATCGCCCCGGGGCAGTTCCAGGACTTCCCGCTGTCGGTCCGCGTCCCGGAGGGCGAGGCCGGATCGCAGCTGACCTTCCGCGCGTTCCAGACCTACCAGCGCGGTGAGCGCGTCGCCTGGACCGGCGCGCCGGACGCCGACGCGCCCGCGCCGCGGCTGACGCTCCTGGCGGCCACCGGCTCCGGGCACTGAGCCCGCGGGGGCATGGCGCGGGCACAATCCGCGCCATGCCCCACGCTCGCTACGACATCGACGGCGACGTCGCCGAGATCGTCATCGACAACCCGCCCCTCAATCTCTGGGGGCCGGAGCTGATCGCCGACATCGAGGACGGCGTGGCGCGCGCGGCCGCCGAGCGCCCGCGCGCGCTGCTGGTCCGCGCCGAGGGCGACGTGTTCTCGGCCGGCGTCGACGTCCACGTCTTCGAGGGCCTCGACGCCCGGTCGGCCACCGCAGCTGACCGAGCGCCTGCTGGCCCTCACCCACGCCGTCGAGGACCTCCCGCTGCCGACCCTGGCGGTCGGCGCACGGCCTGTGCCTGACCGCCGGGCTCGAGCTGTCGCTGGCGTGCGACCTGCTGTGGGCCGCCGAGGGCGTGCAGTTCGGCCTCGTGGAGAAGGTGGTCGGCATCACGCCGCTGATGGGCGGCACGCAGCGGATGGCCGAGCGGGCCGGCACGGCGCGCGCCCGCGAGTTCGTCATGACCGGCCGGCTCTACGACGCGGCGACGCTGCACGCCTGGGGCGTGGTCAACCGCGTCCTGCCCGCCGCGGACCTCCTGGAGAAGTCGCGCGCGGTTCGCGGCCGACCTCGCGGCCGGGCCGACCATCGCCCACGCGGCCACGAAGGCCGATCATCCGCGCGCAGGCCGACCACGGCACCCGGGGCGCCGACGACCGCACCGCGGAGCTGACCTCACACCTGTTCGAGACCGAGGATTGCCGGAATGCCGTGCAAACGTTCTTGCGCCAAGGTCCTGGAAATGCGACCTTCACTGGTAAGTTGTCACCGTCAAATTGAAAGGGAACCACGGTGGCTGACTTCCTCGATGAGAAGCGCAAGGAGATACAGGCCCGGCTGAAGGAGCTACGTCCGCTCGTGGACGAGTTCCACCGCCTCGAGGCCGCCGAGCGCGCGCTGTCCGGCGTCGGAGGCGAAGCCCGCTCCGGCCACGGCCGCCCCGACCCGGCGCCGCCGGCGCTCCTCCGCCTCGAGCAACGGCCGCCGCGGCCGCCCGCGCGGCTCCGGCACGCGCGCCGCGCAGGCGCTGGCCCTGGTGGGCGAGCGGCCCGGCATCACCATCCCCGAGCTGGCCGAGGCGATGGGGATCAAGCAGAACTACCTGTACCGCGTGATGCCCGGGCTCGCCGAGGACGGCAAGGTCACCAAGTCGGGGCGCGGCTGGCATCTGCGCGCCGCCTGAACGTCAACCCCGGCATTGAGGGAGCGGGATCGGCCGGGGTGTGCCGAGTTAGGGCCGCATAGCGACCGCCAGTCAGCACACCCCGCCCCCTACCCAGCCGCCGTTCAGACGAGCCCGAGCTCCCGCACCGCGTCGCGCTCGCCGACCAGCTCGGCGACGGTCTTGTCGATGCGCTCCTGAGAGAAGTCCGGGACGTCGAGGCCCTCGACGATCTCCCACTCGCCGCCCGAGGTCCGGCACGGGAACGAGGAGATGATCCCCTCCTCCACGCCGTAGGCGCCGGGCGACGGGACGGCCATCGAGACCCACTCGTCGCCCCTCGTGCCGTTCACCCAGTCGTGCACGTGGTCGATCGCCGCGTTGGCCGCGGAGGCCGCGGAGGAGGCCCCGCGGGCCTCGATGATCTCCGCGCCGCGCTTGCCCACGCGGGGGATGAACTCGTCGGCCACCCAGGCCTCGTCGCCGACCGCGTCCCAGGCGCGCTCGCCCCGCACCTTGGCGTTGAACAGGTCGGGATACATGGTCGGGGAGTGGTTGCCCCACACCGCCATGTGGGTGATGTCGGAGACGGCGGCGCCGGTCTTGTCGGCCAGCTGGGCGACGGCGCGGTTGTGGTCGAGCCGCGTCATCGCGGTGAAGCGCTCGCCGGGCACGCCGTCGGCGTTGCTCATGGCGATCAGCGCGTTGGTGTTGGCCGGGTTGCCGACCACCAGCACCTTGATGTCGGACGCCGCGTGGGCGGCGATCGCCTCGCCCTGCGGCTTGAAGATGCCGCCGTTGGCCTCGAGCAGGTCCGCGCGCTCCATGCCCTTGGTCCGCGGCCGCGCGCCCACGAGCAGCGCCACGTTGCAGCCGTCGAACGCCTGCGCCGCGTCATCGGTCACGTCGATGCCCGCGAGCAGCGGGAACGCACTGTCGAACAGCTCCAGGGCGGTGCCTTCGGCGGCCTTCACCGCTTGCGGGATCTCCAGCAGCTTGAGTCGCACCGGTGTGTCAGGCCCGAGCATCTGACCGGAGGCGATGCGGAACAGGAGGGCGTACCCGATCTGACCGGCAGCGCCCGTCACTGTGACATTGACTGGTGAAGCCATTTAACTGTTCATCTCCTCGAGGAATTTCGGGGTAGTCCCGCCGGCGGCCGTCCCCGGTGCTCCTGCGGTGCTCTTCAAGGCTATGCCACCATTGAGCCCGAGTGCTCGGTGGCAGCTCCATAAAGCTGGCGACGATCCTCGGCATCCGCGTCGGGGTCAACGTCTCCTGGTTCCTGATCCTCTTCCTGGCCATCTTCTGGCTGCAGGGATCGTTCGCGGACGCGCTGGACGACGACCAGCTGGGCTTCATCGTGGCAGTCCTGACCGCGCTCGGCTTCTTCGGCTCGATCCTCCTGCACGAGTTCGGCCACGCGCTGGTGGCCCGCCGCGAGGGCATCGAGGTGAGCGGGATCGACCTCTTCTTCTTCGGCGGCGTCATGAAGATGAGCCGCGACACCACCACGCCGGGCCAGGAGTTCCGGATCGCCGTGGCCGGGCCCGCGGTGACGCTGCTGATCGTGATCGTCGGCGGGCTCGCCTGCATCGCGCTGATCGGCCCGGACACGTTCTGGAGCGCGGCGCGCCTCGACGGCGTCGACATCACCGGCCCGTTCGAGCTGTGGCTCAGCTTCCTCGTGTCGACCAACGTGCTCCTGCTCGTCTTCAACCTCGTGCCCGCGTTCCCGCTCGACGGCGGCCGGATCGCCCGCGCCGCCGCCTGGAAGGTCACCGGCAACCGCGCCAAGGCCACGCGCCTGTCCGCCTACCTCGGGCAGGGCTTCGCCGGGCTGCTGATCGCCTGGGGCGTCTACGTGCTGCTGGCCAGGGACGACAGCGTCGGCGGCCTGTGGGCGATCGTGCTCGGCTACCTGCTGGGCTCCTCCGCCCGCGCGGCGATCGCCCAGTCCGCGTTCACCGAGCGCCTCGAGGGCGTCACCGTGGCCGACATCATGGACGCCGAGCCGGTGGCCATCCCCGCGGAGCTGCCGGTCGCGCGCGCGTGGGAGGACTACTTCCTGCGCTACCAGGGCTGGCCGTGGTTCGCCGTGGTGGAGCCCGACGGCCGCTTCGCCGGCCTCGCCCACCGGGCGGCGGTCGAGCACGCGGCCCACAGCGAGGGGGAGCAGGGCGTGCTGGTGCGCGACGTGGCGGCCGGCCGCGACGACCACGTCCGCGACGACGCGCCGCTGGAGGCGCTGCTCGCCTCCGAGCCGCTGCGCAACCTCGGCGCCCTGATGGCCGTCGACGCCCAGGGCCGCCTGCGCGGCGTCGTCACGCTCGACCAGGTCACGCGCGCGCTGCGGGCGCGGCTCAACCCGGCGTAGCCAGCTCCAGCGCCACGCGCGGGATCGCCTCGAGGTCCTCCTTGGACAGGCAGGCAGCGATCCCGGCCGCCTCGGCGCGATCGCACACGTCGTCGTCGATCAGGCCCGTGAAGAGCACGATCTTCAGCCCGGGATGGCGCTCGAGGATCTCGGGGACGGCGTCGAGGCCGTCCCCGTCCGGCATCCGCGCGTCGAGCACCACGACGTCCGGGTCCACGCGGTCGATGGCCTCCAGCGCGCCCTTCGCGCAATCCGCCTCGCCGCTGACCACCACGTCCTCCGGCGCGTCCTCGACGATCGCCCGCAGCAGGCGACGAACATCGGCGTGGTCGTCCACGATCAGCAGCCGCACGGACATCTCCGTACGAGAGTGTCCCATAGGCACGGCTCTCTCCGAGGGCGGCGCGTCATAGACTCCGGCCTCATGCCCGCTCATGACGTCCTGATCATCGGCGCCGGACTCGCCGGTCAGCGGGCCGCCCTGGCGGCGGCCCGAGAGGGCGCGACGGTGGCCATCATGTCCAAGGTCCACCCGGTGCGCTCGCACTCCAACGCGGCCGCCGGCGGCATCAACGCGGCGCTCAACCCCGACGACTCCTGGGAGTCCCACGCCTTCGACACCGTCAAGGGCTCGGACTACCTCGGCGACCAGGACGCGATCGAGATCATGTGCCGGGAGGCCCCGAACGAGGTGCTGTGGCTCGAGCACTCGGGCGTGACCTTCCATCGCAGCGAGACCGGCCACCTCGGCACGCGCGCCTTCGGCGGCGCCTCGGCCGCCCGCACCTACTACGTGGCCGACATCACCGGCCAGGCCCTCCTGCACGTGCTCTACGAGCAGCTCATGAAGCACCACGAGCAGATCGACCGCTACGAGGAGTGGTTCGTGACCGGCCTCGTGCAGGACGACGAGGGCAACTGCTGCGGCGCCGTGGCCCGCAACATCCGCGACGGCTCGATGGAGCTGTTCTCCGCGAAGGGCACGATCCAGGCCTCGGGCGGCGCCGGCCAGTGCTTCAAGCCGACGACCAACGCGCTCATCTGCACGGGCGACGGCATCGCCCAGAGCTACCGCATCGGCGCCCACCTGATGGACATGGAGATGATCCAGTACCACCCGACCACGCTGGCCGGGAACGGGATCCTCATCACCGAGGGGGCACGCGGCGAGGGGGCGCACCTCTACAACGCCCAGGGCGAGCGCTTCATGGAGAAGTACGCGCCGAACAAGATGGAGCTCGCCTCACGCGACGTCGTGTCGCGCTCGGAGCAGACCGAGATCAACGAGGGCCGCGGCTTCCCGGACGGCACCGTCGCGCTCGACATCACGAAGGTGCCGCGCAAGCGCACCCTCGAGGCCCTCCGGGAGATCGTCAACATCGGCCGCGACTTCGCGGGCGTGGACATCACGCGCGAGCCGATCCACATCCGCCCCGGCTGCCACTACATCATGGGCGGCGTCAAGACCGACATCTGGGGCGCCACCGACATCCCCGGCCTGTACGCGGCCGGCGAGGTCGCCTGCGTCTCCGTCCACGGCGGCAACCGCCTGGGCGCCAACTCGCTGCTGGACACGCTGATCTTCGGCCGCCGCTCCGGCGAGCACGCGGCCCAGCGGGCGCTCGGCATGGCGATGCCGAAGGTCGCCCCCGCCGCGCTGGCGGCCGAGCAGGCCATGATCGACGCCATCATGCGCCGCGATAACGCCGGCGGCCGCCGCGTCTCCGAGATCAAGGACGAGCTCGGCACGATGATGAACGAGAAGTGCGCGGTGTTCCGCGACGAGGCCGGCCTCACCGAGGCGCTCGAGATCGTGCGCCGCCTCAAGGAGGAGGCCACGACCGCGTCGATCGACGACCGCGGCACCGTCTTCAACCAGGACGTTCTCGGCGCCATCGAGCTCGGGTACATGCTCGACGTGGCGGAGACCATCGTCATGGGGGCGCTGGAGCGCAAGGAGTCGCGCGGCGCCCAGTTCCGTCTCGACTTCCCCAAGCGCGACGACGACGAGTGGCTCAAGCACATCAACCTGTCGCTGAACGGCGGGTCCGAGCCCAAGATCAGCTACTCACCGGTGACCCTCACCAAGTGGGAGCCCCAGGAGCGGACGTACTGAACCCATGGCTGAATACACACTGAGAATCCGCCGGTACTCGCCGGAATCCGGCGAGGCGGCCTACTGGGACGACTTCACGATCGACCTGGACGGCCACCGGTCCGTGCTCGACGGCATCCTCCAGGCGCGCGACGCCCAGGACGGCTCGATCGGCATCCGCTGCTCGTGTCGCGCCGCGATCTGCGGCTCGTGCGGCGTGCGGATCAACGGCAAGCCGACGCTGGCCTGCCACACGCACCTCGACAAGGCGGCAGAGGCGTCCATGGACGGCACGATCGTGGTCGAGCCGATGGGCAACATGCCCGTGCTCAAGGACCTGATCGTCGACATGGACGCCGTCCACTGGAAGAAGATGCAGCGCGTCACGCCGTGGCTGCTCCCGGAGGGCGACCCGCCGGAGCGCGAGTACATCGTCCCGATGGAGTCGATGATCGACATCACGCAGACGATGGCCTGCATCCAGTGCGGCGCCTGCGTGTCCGACTGCCTGTCGATGGAGGTCGACCCGCTCTTCATCGGCCCGGCCGCGCTCGCGAAGGCCTACCGCTTCGTCGGCGACCCGCGCGACGGCAAGCAGTACGAGCGCCTGAAGGACCTCTCCGAGGATCCGCACGGCATCTACGACTGCACCCACTGCTTCAACTGCATCGAGGCGTGCCCGAAGGGCGTGGCGCCGATGAGCCAGATCATGCGGCTGCGGCGGATCGCCACCGGCGACCACGAGATCGACGACCGCAACAACGGCCACCGCCACGAGCACGCGTTCGTCAAGAACATCGAGAAGAACGGCCTGCTCCACGAGGCCGACCTGCTTCCCGACTCCTACGGCGGCAAGTTCCACCCGCGCGCCGTGCCCGAGCTGCTGGGCTCGCTGCCCGCCATCCTCAAGGCGCTCCAGCGCGGGAAGGTGACGCCGGCCAAGGCGCTGCTGCACCAGCACAAGGCGTCCAAGGAGGTCAAGCGGATCTTCGAGCAGATCCACGAGAAGGACGAGCGCTTCGAGCTCAACCTCTACGTCGTGGGCTACGAGGACGACGACGAGGAGGCGCAGGCGTGAAGGTCGCTTACTGGCCCGGCTGCGTGAGCCGCGGCTTCACCCCCGAGCTGCACGGCTCGATGGCCAAGGTCGCCCCGCTGCTCGACATCGAGCTGGTCGAGCTCGACCGCGCCTCGTGCTGCGGCGCCGGCGTGATCGCCGAGCACAACCAGGAGCTGGCCGACACGCTCAACGCGCGCACCTTCGCGCTGGCCCAGCAGGTCGAGGGCGCCGACCTGATGATGAACATCTGCTCGACCTGCCAGGGCGCGCAGAGCGAGTGCCAGGAGCGGCTGGACGCGAACTCGGACTACCGCGAGCAGGTCAACGGCACGCTGGCGAGCGAGAACCTCCGATACGAGAAGGGCATCTCCAACAAGCACTTCCTGTGGCTGATGGTCGAGGAGATCGGCCTCGACGCCGTCGCGGCGAAGGTCACGCGCCCGCTCACCGACCTGCGCGTCGGCCCGTTCTACGGCTGCTACATCGTCCGCCCGACCGACCGGCTGGCGATCAGCCGCGAGAACCCGCGCGACACGTACCTGCAGCAGCTGATCGAGGTCCTCGGCGGCACGGTCGTCGACTACGCCGGCGCCTACAAGTGCTGCGGGTTCCCGATCATCACCATGAGCAAGGAGAACTCGCTCAAGCAGGCCGGCCGCCACCTCGGCGACGCGCTCGACGCGGAGGCCGACTGCCTGGTCACCCCCTGCCCGCTCTGCCACCTGAACCTCGACCTCCAGCAGCCGCTCGCCGAGCGCCTCGTGGGTCGCCAGCTGGGCATGCCGGTGCTGCACCTGCCGCAGCTCGTCGGGCTCGCCTTCGGGCTCGATCCCAAGGAGCTGGGGATGAACAAGCACGTCGTGAAGCCGACCACGGTCATCGATTGGTCGACGTCCGTCGTCGGAAGCGTCGCGGCCGCGTAACGTCGCCGAAGGCGAGAGCCGCCAGGCGATCGCCTGGCAGGCGAAACCTCGTCACGGCGCGCTACGCATGGCCTCTGAGTCTCGGACTGGCCCTCGCGGCGCGCTACGGGACCGAGTCGCTCCGCCACCGGCGCGAGAGCGGCCACGGCTACGACCTGCACGGCGCGGACGAGCTCGACGTCCGCGACGAGGGGTTCCTGCGCGCGGCGGAGGCGCTGACCGCCGCCCCGATCTCCTGGGGCGACGAGGTCGAGCTCCTCATCAACGGCGACGCGATCTTCCCCCGCTACCTGGACACGATCCGGAGCGCCGAGAAGACGATCTGCCTGCTGACCTACGTGTACTGGCGCGGCGGGATCGCCACCGAGGTCGCCGAGGCGCTGTGCGAGCGGGCGGCGGCGGGCGTGGAGGTCAACGTGATCATCGACGCGGTCGGCGGCGTGAAGATCGAGCGCGATCTCGTCGACCAGATGACCGACGCCGGGGTGCGGGTGTCGAAGTTCCGGCCGCCGAAGCCGTACGCGGCGCGCCGGATCGCCAACCGCACGCACCGCAAGATCCTCGTCGCCGACGGGTCGGTGGGGCTGACCGGCGGCGTGGGGATCGCCGAGGAGTGGACGGGCGACGCCCAGGACCCCGACCACTGGCGCGACACCCACGTCCGCGTGCGCGGCCCGGTCGTGCGCGGGCTGCTGGGCGCGTTCGCCGAGAACTGGCTCGAGGCGACCGGCGAGGTCCTGGTCGGCGACGGCTACCTGCCGGACA
The DNA here is from genome assembly GCA_963720415.1 of uncultured Solirubrobacteraceae bacterium. GTDB lineage: Bacteria > Actinomycetota > Thermoleophilia > Solirubrobacterales > Solirubrobacteraceae > DASSUW01. Next base: position 85,110 of record CAVRFQ010000002.1, read on the forward strand.
TCCCGCAGAGCGACGGCGGCGGCCCGATGATGGTCGTCCGCTCGAGCGCCGGCGTCGGGGACACCAACGTCGAGGCGCTCTACTACCTGGCGATCGCCGCCGCGCGCGAGACGCTCGACCTCACCGCCGCGTACTTCGTGCCGCGCCCGGCGTTCATCGACGCCCTCTGCGACGCGGCCGACCGCGGCGTCCGCGTGCGGATCCTCGTGCCGGGGCCGAACATCGACAAGCCGCCGGTGTGGGTGGCCGGCCGCGTCAGCTACGAGCAGCTCGTGTCGTGCGGCGTGGAGATCCACGAGTACCAGCCGACGATGCTGCACGCCAAGTCGATGGTGGTCGACGGCGGGTGGTCGTCGGTCGGCTCCGTGAACTTCGACAACCGCTCGTTCCAGCTCCACGACGAGGCGACGCTGTGCGTGCTCTCGGACGCGTTCGCGGCGGAGCTGACCGAGCAGTTCGAGCGCGACCTCGAGCTCTCCGAGCGGATCGACCCCGACCGCTGGAAGGGTCGCGGCCCGCTGCAGCGGGCGAGCGAGTCGGCGCTCAAGCTCGTCCGCCGCGAGCTCTAGAACGAGAAAGAGGGCCCTTTCGCGGGCCCCCTTCGCTCGTTCGTGTGCGTACCCCAGTCCGCCCTACAAACTCGCGAGACCTTGGGTGCCCGGCTCCCGCGGGCCTCAAACCCACTGGACGAGCTGGATGACCACCCCGTTCGGGTCGGTGACCTGGAAGTAGCGCTCGCCCCACTCCTCGGTCTCGATCGGCGTGGTGATGGCCACGCCCTCCTCCCGGACGCGGTCGTACTCGAAGTCGATGTCGTCGACCACGAAGGCCACGAGCAGGCCGTCGGCGTCGTGGCCGGCCAGCGCCTCGGGCTTGAAGCTCTCCAGGCCCGTGCGCAGGTACGCGATGTTGAAGCCGGCGTCGGGCCGCGAGACGGCGACGAACCCGTCGGCCGACATCTCCTCCTTGAAGCCGAAGTGCTCCTTGATGAAGGCCGCGGAGGCCTCCGGGTCGGCGACGTTCAGCGAGATGGCGGACGCGGTGATCTTCATCCCGTACACTGTACAGAGTTTGCGTACCGGCGAAGGGGATCCCGCTCGCACCCTGGCGCTCCTGTGGCGGCGCTCCGAGCGCGGGCGGCGCGGCCCGCGGCCCCGGCTGAGCGTGGACGAGGTGGTCGGCGCGGCGGTGGCGATCGCCGACGCCGGCGGCCTGGACGCGGTGACGATGCGCGCCGTGGCCGAGCGGCTCGGCGTGTCGGCGATGACGCTCTACACGTACGTGCCGGGCAAGGCCGAGCTGCTCGACCTCATGCTCGACGCGCTGTGGCTGGCCATGCCGCGGGAGGCCGGGCCGACCGTACGCTCCGTGGCCGACGCCAACCGGGCGCTGTACGACGCCCATCCGTGGGCGGCACGCGTGACGACGGCGCGGCCACCGCTCGGGCCCGGGCTGATGGCCAAGTACGAGCACGAGCTCGGGGCGTTCGAGCACCTCGGGCTGACCGACGTCGACATGGACGCCGCCCTCACGCTGGTGCTCGGCTTCGTGCAGGGGATCGCCGCGCAGGAGCCGGCGACCACGCCCGACGCCGAGTGGTGGGAGCGGGCCGGCCCGTTGCTCGCCGAGGTCGTCACGGCCGAGGACTACCCCCTCGCCTCACGCGTGGGCAGCGCGGCCGGCGAGGCCCAGGGCGGCGCCTACGACGCGGAGCGCGCCTACGAGTTCGGCCTCGGGCGGATCCTCGAGGCGCTGGTCAGACCCGGGCGGGAACCCGGATGAGGTTCCGCTCGTGCAGGACCTCGGCGATCTGGATCGCGTTGGTCGCCGCGCCCTTGAGCAGGTTGTCGCTGACCACCCACAGGCACAGCCCGCGCTCGTGCGACGGGTCGCGCCGCAGGCGGCCGACGAAGACGTCGTCGCGCCCGGCGGAGCTCAGCGCGGTCGGGTAGGGCTCGACCATCGTCAGGCCGGGCATCGCGCCCAGGAGCTCCCGGGCCTCCTCGACCGGCAGCGGCTCGCGGGTCTGCAGGGTCACCGACTCCGAGTGGCAGTTGCGGACGGGCACGCGGGCGCAGGTGACGTTGATCGCGATCGACTCGTCGCCGAGGATCTTGCGCGTCTCGAACATCATCTTGCGCTCTTCGTCGGTGTGGTCGTCGACGAAGTTGCCGGCGCCGCCGTGCACGTTGAAGGCGATGTGGTGCGGATAGACCTGCGGGTCCGGCAGCGGCTCGCCGGCCAGGTCCGCGCGGGTCTGCGCCTCCAGCTCCTCGACGGCTTTGACGCCGGTGCCCGACACCGACTGGTACGTCGAGACGATCAGGCGCTCGATGCCGGCCGCGTCGTGGATCGGCTTGAGCGCGACCATCAGCTGCATCGTCGAGCAGTTCGGGTTGGCGATCAGGCCCTTGTGGCCCTCGAGCGCCTCGGGGTTGACCTCGGAGACGACGAGCGGGACCTCGGGGTCGCGGCGCCACTTCGAGGAGTTGTCCACCACTACGGCGCCGGCGTCCACGAAGCGAGGCGCCCACTCCCCGGAGGTGGTCCCGCCGGCCGAGAAGATCGCCAGGTCGAAGCCCTGGATCGTCTCGTCGCTCAGCGGCTGCACGATCGCGCCGCCGAGCTCGCGGCCCGCGGAGCGCGCGGAGGCGAAGGGGACGATCTCGGAGGCGGGGAAGGCGCGCTCGCGCAGCTTCGCGAGCATCACGGTCCCGACGGCGCCCGTGGCGCCGACGACGGCGACGCGGTAGCTCATGCCGGCGCTCCGAACGGGTGCTCGGCCTCGACCTGGTCGGCGCCGAGCTCGAAGGCGGCGTGGAGCGCCCGGACGGCGCGGTCGACGGCCTCGCCGGGGACCACGCACGAGATCTTGATGGGGGAGGTCGAGATCATCTCGATGTTGATCTCCTCGTCCCCGAGCGTCGAGAAGACCTTGGCGGCCACGCCCGGATGCGTCTTCATTCCCGCTCCGACGACCGAGACCTTGCCCATCTCCGGGTCCTCGGCCACGGCGCGGATGCCGTGCGCGGCCACGACCGGGTCGAGCGCGACGCGTGCCTCACGCAGGTCGGAGCGCGGGACGGTGAACGACATGTCCGCCGCGGCGCCCTCGGTCACCGGCTCGTTCTGGATGATCATGTCGACGTTCACGTTGGCCGCGGCGAGCGCGGTGAAGATGCGGCCCGCCACTCCCGGCTCGTCCGGGACGCCGAGCAGCGTGACCCGCGCCTCGTCGCGCGAGTGGGTGACGGCGGTGATCAGCGGGCGTTCCATCGTCTCCTCTTCTCCGACTACGAAGGTACCGGGCTCCTCCGTGAACGACGAGCGGCAGTGGATGCGGACGCCGTGGTTGCGCGCGTACTCGACCGACCGCAGCTGCAGGACGCCGGCGCCGGACGCGGACATCTCGAGCATCTCCTCGAAGGAGACGACCGGGAGCTTGCGGGCGTCGGGCACGATCCGCGGGTCGGCCGAGAAGACCCCGGCGACGTCGGTGTAGATCTCGCAGACCTCGGCGCCCACCGCCGCCGCGAGCGCGACGGCCGTGGTGTCCGAGCCGCCGCGGCCGAGCGTGGTGACGTCCTTGGCGGTGGACACGCCCTGGAAGCCGGCCACGAGCACGACGGAGCCGTCGTCGAGCGCGGCGCGGATGCGATCCGCGCGCACGTCGAGGATCCGGGCCTTGGTGTGGCTCGTGTCGGTCACGATCCCGGCCTGCGAGCCGGTCAGCGAGATCGCCTTGTGGCCGAGGTCGTTGATGGCCATCGCGCACAGCGCGCAGGAGATGCGCTCGCCGGTGGAGAGCAGCATGTCCATCTCGCGCGGGTCGGGAGCCGCGGACACCTCCTCGGCCATCGAGATCAGCTCGTCGGTCGTCTTCCCGCGCGCGGAGAGCACCGCGACGACGCGGTGGTCCTGCTCACGCGCGGCGACGATCCGCCGCGCCGCGCGCTTGATGCGCTCGGCGTCGGCGACGGACGTCCCGCCGAACTTCATGACCACGGTCCCGGGCACGGATCGCGCAGTCTAGACGCGGGTGTCGGATTCGAACCTTCCCGGGGTGGACGTTTGCCCGATTGTGGTCTGCTCCGCTCAGCCCCATCATTGGTGAAGGGACCAGGGGTAATCTGGACGGAAGGACGAGGTTGCGACCCAGTTGGCGGGCAGGGGCACGGAACGCCCTCATCATCTCGGCGGTGCTTCTCGTGGGGCTTCCCGCGAGTGCGTCGGCACAGCGCGGCGGCGACGACGATCCGCCTGACGTGTGGCGCGCGCCGTCGATCGCGGCCACGACGCCCTACGTCGGCGTGCGGCTGACCTCCTCGGGCGCGGCATGGTCGAGCCGCTGGCCGGCGTCGGTCTCGTACCTCTGGCTGCGCTGCGGCAGCGACTCGCTGTGGAGCTGCGAGATCGTCACGGGCCAGACCGCCACGACGTACACGCTCGGCACGCGCGACCTCGGGAAGCGGATCCGCTCGGTCGTCGTGGTCGAGAACCGCGACGGCAGCGACTACGCCTGGTCCGCGCCCACCGCGATCGTGACGGCGGCGCCCCCGCCGCCCGTCGTCACCCCGGTCCCGGTGCCCGTGCCGGTGCCCCTCCCGGTCCCGGCGCCCGCGCCGGTCACCCTGCCTTCGCCGCCGGCCGTCCCCGCCGCGCCGCTGAAGATGATGCGCCCCGCGCCCGTGGTCCGGATCCGCGGCTGGCTCACCGGCAGCGGCGCCCGGATCACGCTGCTCAGCGTGCGCGCGCCGAAGGGCGCGAAGATCTCGGTGAGCTGCAGCGGGCCGAGCTGCCCGCGCAGCGCTCCCGCGCAGAGCACGAAGGTCACGCGGCTGAACACGTTCGAGGGCCGCCTGCGGGCCGGCACGCGCCTGGTGATCCGCGTCACCCGCCCGGGCTTCATCGGCAAGCACACGACGATCTCCGTCCGGCGCGGCAAGGCCCCGACGCGCCGCGACCGCTGCCTGTACCCAGGCGCGAAGGGACCGGTCGCATGTCCCGCCTGAGCCCGGTGCCGACCGTCGACCGCCTGCTCGACTGGGTGCGCGACGACCTCGACCGCGTCGCCGCGCTGCCGGAGACGGCACTCGCGCGTGCCCGCGAGGGGTTCGAGTGGCGCCGGCTGGCCTTCGCCGTCGCCGCCCTGTTCGCCTTCACGGTGCCGTTCGCCGCCAGCGCCGCCCGCGACGAGTCCACGCCTGCGCCCGCCGCGGTGCTCGAGCCGCCGGCCGCGGCCGTCGCTCCCGCGCTGCCCGGCCTGAGCAAGGTCGCCGCGCTGCCGGTGCCGCCGAAGCCCGCTCCGCCGCGACCGCGCCGCACGCCGTCGCAGCCCGCCCCCACCGCTGCGGCTCCCGTCGCCCCGGTGGCGCCCGTCGCCACGCCGGCGCCGGTCGTCTCCGCTCCGGCGCCCGCACCGGCGGCGCCGCCGGCCCCGTCCCGCGAGCGCTTCGACCTCGAGGGCTGAGCCGTGGCGCTCCCGTTCCTCGACACCGCGCAGCGCAGCCGTCCCTCCGGCGCGGCCGTGGCCGGCATGGTCGCCCTCGCCGTCGCCGCCGCGGGCGGCTGGTGGCTCGGCGGCGCGTCCCGCGAGCCCGCCCCGCCGGTCGCCGCCGACACGATCGCCGCCGTCGGCGGCCTGCGGCTCGAGATCGAGGCCGACTGGGTGGCGGCCGACGCCGCGCCCGTCGTCGCGGGCGCCCAGGCCTTCGCCCCCGCGCCGGGCCTCTCCGCCCGGGCGATGCTCGTCCACGGCGAGGCTGTAGACGCCACGCTGGTGCCCGCCGCGCTGCGAGGCACGCTCCCGGACGCGCTGCCCGCGCCGCGCCGTGCCACGCTCGGCGGCCTCGCCGCCTGGAGCTACGGCCCGATCCGCGACAAGCACCGCGTGATCGAGGTCACCGTCGCCCCGACCACCGGCGGCATGCTCGCCGTCGCCTGCTCGGCCCCGGCCGCGAGCTGGAACGCCGCGCTCGGCTGCGCCGACGGCGTGCACGCCGTCAGCTCCTCGGACGCGAAGGCGCTCACGCCGGCGCCCGACCTCGCCCTGCGGCTCAACGCGGGCCCGGTGCTGGAGACGCTCGACTCCAAGCGCGTCGCCGGCCGAGCCAAGGTCGCCTGGCGGCGCCCGGCGGCCGCGCGCGGCCTGGCCACGGCGCACCGCGATGCCGCGACCGCGCTCGCGGCGTTCGGCGGCGCCGAGGTCGTCGGCGCGCTCCGCGACGCCGCGCGCTCGTACGACGCGCTCGCGTCGGCGGGCCGCGACCGCGACCGCTTCCTCGCCGCGCGCGCGGCGGTCGGGCGCACCGACGCGGCGTTGGCGGGAGCGCTCCGCGAACTGCGGCATTAAAGGAGCGGGATCGGCCTGGTGTGCTGGCTTTGAGTCGCATGGCGACCCTTAGTCAGCACACCACGCCTCCCTACCCAGCCGGGGTTCGTGCCGCGGCCGCGCCGCGGGCCTAGACCGCGCGCCGGCCCGAGAACGCGCGGCCGAGGGTGACCTCGTCCGCGTACTCGAGGTCGCCGCCCACGGGCAGCCCCGAGGCGAGCCGCGTGACCGCCACGTCCGGCGACTGCTCGTGCAGCGCGGCGGCGATGTGCAGGGCCGTCGCCTCGCCGGTCGTGGTCTGGTTGGTGGCGAGGATGACCTCGCGCACGCCGTCGCCCACACGGCCGTAGAGCTGCGCGAGCCTGAGGTCCTCGGGCTCGACGCCGTCGATCGGCGACAGCGCGCCGCCGAGCACGTGGTAGCGCCCGCGGTACTCGTGCGTGCGCTCGATCGGGATCACGTCACCCGGCTCCTCGACCACGCAGATCAGGTCGGCGTCGCGCCGCTCGTCGAGGCAGACCGTGCAGCGCGGGCCCTCGGCGAGGTTGAAGCAGACCTCGCAGAGCGTGATCTTCTCCTTGACGTCGCGGATCGCGGCCGCCAGCGCGGCGGCGTCCTCGCCGGAGGCGCGCAGGATGTGGAACGCGAGCCGCTGCGCGGTCCGGTTGCCGATGCCGGGGAGCTTCGCCAGCTCGGTGACGAGGCGCTGGAGCGGCGGAGCGAGCAACTACCGCTTCTTGCGCCGGGCCGCGCGGTTCGGCTGGCCGCCGGGCAGGCCACCACCGCCGCCGCCGCCGCCGAGGCCGCCCATGCCGCCCATCCCGAGCGCGTCGAGCGCGCTCATCGGGTCGAAGCCCTCGCCGCCGCCGAGCCCGCCGAGCTTGGACTCCTGCAGCTCCTGGGCCGACCGCAGCGCCTCGTTGACGGCCGCGACGACCATGTCCTGCAGCATCTCGACGTCCTCGGGGTCGACCGCGTCGGGATCGATGGCGATCGACTCGACGTGCATGTCGCCGGTCAGGACCACCTTCACCATGCCGCCGCCGGCGCTGGCCTCGACGCGCTCGGACTTGAGCGCCTCCTGGGCCTGCTGCTGGGCGGCCATCATCTCCTGCGCCTGGCGCAGCATGTTCTGGAGGTTGGGCGGTTGCGGCATCAGGGCTTCTCCTCGGTCGGCGGCGGCAGCTCCTCGGCGTCGAACTCCGCCTTGAAGCGCGCCACCAGCTCGTCATCGGTGAGCGGCGCCGCGCCGGCGGACGCGATCTCCGCGTCGGCCCGCAGCTCGTGCGCGAGGCGGAGCGACGCGCCCGTCACGGCGCGGATGGACTGGGCGAGCATCTCGCGCTTGGCGGGGTCCTCGACGGCGCGCTTGGAGAACGCGGCCGACTCGGGCCAGGCCAGGGTGAGACCCTCGTCGGCGAGCTCGGTCGGCTTGGCTTCGCGCAGCATCGCCGCCAGCATCGGCGACTCGGCCTCGAGCGTCTCCAGCACGGCCGGCCACATCTGCTCGAAGGCGTCGAGCGAGAGCTCCAGCGTCGGCTCGGGCGCCGGCGCGTCGGGCTCGACGACCGCGACGGCCGTGACCCGGGCGTCCGGCTCGAGCTCGGCGGCCACGACGTCGGCGGCACGGTCGGCCGCGGCCTTCGGATCGGCGCCGGGCGCCGCCCCGGGCAGCGTCGCCGAGACCTCCACGCGGGGCTGGTCCTCCTGCTGGGCGCTGACCGCGACCCGGGTGCGGCCCGCCGCGGTGGCGGGCTCGGCCGGGTTGCGCGGAGCGGGCGGCGCCGGGGGCGCTCCCCCGCCGCCGAGGCGCGCCTCGAGCCGCTCGATCCGCGCCAGCAGCGCCTTGACGGACGGATCGCTCGCCGGGTCGGCGGCCTTGACGAGCGCGAGCTCGAGCTGGGTGCGCGCGTCGGCGCCGTCCTTCAGCGCGCGCAGGGCCGCGGCGATCATGTCCAGCAGCCGCACGACGTCGGCCGGCGCGACCGCCTTGGCCTGCGCGGCGAGCCGCTCGTCCTGCTCGGGCGTGACCTGCAGCTCGGGCGGCACCTCGCCGAGCGCCTGCACGACCATGAGCGCGCGCGCGTGCGCCTCGAGGTCGCCGAAGAAGCGCCCGAGATCCCGGCCCGACTCGGCCAGCCGCGCCGACGCCAGGAGCGCCTCGCGGACGTCTCCGGCCGCGACGGCGTCGATCGCGCCGAACAGCAGGTCGGCGTCCGCCGCGCCGAGCACGGCGAGGACGTCCTCGAGCGCGATCGTGCGCCCGGAGTATGCGACGAGCTGCTCCAGCGTCCCCAGCGCGTCGCGGAACGAGCCGGTCGCCGCGCGGGCCACGAGCGCCACCGCGTCGTCGCCGACCTCGATCTCCTCGCTCACCGCCACCCGCCGCAGCACGGAGGCGATCTGCGGCACGCCGGGCCGCGCGAAGTCGAACCGGTGGCAGCGGTCCACCACCGTCGGCAGCACCTTGTTGGCCTCGGTCGTGGCGAGCACGAAGACCGTGTGCGGCGGGGGCTCCTCGAGCGTCTTGAGGAACGCGTTCCACGCCGCCGTGGAGAGCATGTGCGCCTCGTCGAGGATGTAGACCTTGTGCCGTCCCGACACCGGCGCGAACGTCACGCGCTCGCGCAGGTCGCGGATGTCGTCGACCGAGTTGTTGGACGCGGCGTCCATCTCGATGACGTCGAGCGAGGTCGCGTTGGCGATCGAGACGCACGACTCGCACTTCCCGCACGGCGTGACGGTCGGCCCGTCGACGCAGTTCAGCGAGGCGGCGAGGATCTTGGCCATCGACGTCTTGCCGGTGCCGCGCGAGCCCACGAACAGGTACGCGTGGTGGACCCGGTCCTTCTCGATCGCGTTGCGCAGCGTGCGGACGACGTGGTCCTGCCCGACGACGTCGTCGAACGTGCGCGGGCGGTGGCGGCGGTAGAGCGAAGCGGGAGCCGAAGGCACGACGGCCGAGTCTAGAGACCCGGCCGCCGGGAAAAAGTAGTGGACCGTGCACCCTCCGTCGAAGCCGTCCCTGAGGGCTGGCCGCCGGCTGTCGGCTCCGGCCGGGCGATCCCGCGCCGCTTGCAGGTGACCGCTTAAGGCTGCTTCCTTCCGGACCTGACCTGGTTCGCGGGCCTACATCGAGCGGGACCCGACCATCGACGCCGCCGACCGGCGCGCTGGCTCAGGGGCCGCGCCCCTCAGGAGGGGATTCAGCCCCGCTAGAGCGGATTGCGGGTGCAGGGCACCGCTACCTCCCCGCCTAGCACGGTCCAGGGGGCACGATAGCGTGCATGTCCGTAGCTGGACACATGAACGATGGCGGGTTGACAGGGGCAACAGCCACACTGTGGAATACGTAGCGCACTCCGACGGTCTGGAGTGGAGTAGGAAGACCGTAAGGGCAAGGGCAAGGGCAAGAAGCCGGACAGGAAAGAAGAATGCTGGCGAAGGAAAGCCGGTTCGAGGCGGGCAAGGCGACAGCAAAGCCCTCCGTCCAGGCACAATCGAACGGAGGCGCCGCTCTCGCTGCGCCGCGACTCCATGACGGAGCTCCCGCGCTGGCGGCGCGTTTCGACACGGTCGCCAAGCGCACGCTCGACATCGTGGTCGCGCTCGTGCTGCTGGCGCTGCTCGCGCCGATGATCCTCATGGTGGCGCTCCTCGTGCGCCTCGACTCGTACGGCCCCGCCTTCTTCCAGGCGCCGCGCGTCGGCCACGCCGGGCGCGACCTGCTGATGCTCAAGTTCCGCAAGATGCACCATCGTGCGCGCGGGATCGCCCTGACCCTCGACGACGACGATCGCTTCACGCGCATCGGCGCCGTCCTCGCCCGCTTCAAGCTCGACGAGCTGCCGCAGCTCTGGCACGTCCTCAAGGGCGACATGAGCCTGGTCGGCCCGCGGCCGGAGACCGTCGACTTCGTGAGCCACCACCGCGAGGCCTACCGCGAGATCCTCTCCGTGCGGCCCGGCGTGTTCGGCTTCTCGCAGATCGCCTTCGTGGCCGAGGGCCGGATCCTCGACGAGGACGACCCGCTGAGCCACTACATCGCGGACATCCTCCCGCAGAAGGTCAAGCTCGACCTGATGTACGCGCGCGAGCGGAGCCTGGCGCTCGACCTGCGGATCCTCTTCTGGTCCGCGATCGCCGTGCTGCTGCGCCGCCAGGTCGCGGTCAACCGGCAGACCGGCCGGATGAACCTGCGCCGTCGCTGACGGCCGTGAAGCGCTCCACCAGGCGGCGGGCGGAGCTCCGCTGGTCGAACTCGCGCTCGACGAGCGCGCGGCCCTCGGCCGCGACGCCCGGCGGCGCCGCCAGCGCGCGCCGGATCGCGTCGCGCAGGCCGTCGGCGTCGCCCGGCTCCGCGAGGTAGCCCGTGACCCCGTCGCGGATGAGCTCGGGCACGCCCGACTGGCGTGTCGCGACGGCCGGCAGCCCTGCGGCGAGCGCCTCCATGAGCGCGACCGGGATGCCCTCCATGTCGCCGTCGGGCGCGATCACGCTCGGCAGGACGAACACGTCGGCGGCGGCCAGCAGCTCGGCCACGCGCTCCTGCGCCAGGCTGCCGTGGAAGCGGACGGCGAGGCCGCGCGCCTGGGCCTCCAGCGCCGCCCGCTCGGGCCCGTCGCCGACCAGGTCGAGCTCGACGCCGTCGAGGCCCTCGAGCGCGCGCAGGAGCACCGCGTGGCCCTTCTGCTGCTTGAGCGTGGCCACGCAGATCAACCGCGCCGGCGAGTGCGGCTCGTGACGGCGGAACGGGAACCGCTCCGGCTCGACGCCGCAGTGCACGACCTCCACGTCGGCCGGCCCGAGGTCGAGCAGGAAGCGGCGGTTGTACTCGGAGATCGCGACCACGAAGGAGGCGTCCGCTGCCTTGCGTGCGAGCATCGCCTGGTGGATGAACAGGTCGTGGGCATGAGCCGTGAAGCTGTACGGCGTGCCGGTCAGGCGCCACGCGACCCAGGCCGCGAGCGCCGGGTAGCTGGCGAAGTGCGCGTGGACGTGGTCGGCGCGCAGGCCGCGCGCGTGCGCGGCGGCGAGGACGACGGTGGCGAGCGCGCGCGGCAGGACGCGCGGCACGCGGGCGTACGCGGCGGTCACCGTGGCGAGGACGCCGAGCGTGGCCAGCGGGCGGCGTACGAGCCACCACGCGAGCGACCGCGCGCCCGCCACCGGGCCCGGCCGGTGCGGGACCCACTTCAAGGCCGCCGGGTGGACGACGGCCTCGTCCGGCGCCGGGAAGAGCGCGTGCAGCTCCACGTCGAGCTCCTCCGCCACGGCGTCGAGCTCGTGCAGGACGAACGTCTCCGACACGGTCGGGAAGCGCGAGACGAGGTACGCGACCTTCATCGCGGCCACAGCCGCCGCCTGCGAGCCGCCCGCGCGGGCCGCTCGCCGAGCGGGCGACCGTCGAGGATCGCCCGCGGCGCGTCGGTGACCATCCACTCCAGCTCGGCCTCGGCGTGCGGGAAGGCCTGGACGGCTTGACGCAGGCGGGCGCCGAGATCCGGGGGCCGGACGTCGAGCGCGTGGGCGTCGGAGGCGAGCACGTGCGCCCAGCCGCGCTCGAGCAGCGCCTTCGCCGTGCGCCCGTCGAGGCTGCGCGCCGTCATCTGCACGAGCACGCCCCGCTCGACCAGCGCGCCCACCAGCTCGGGCCGCTCCTTCACGGTCGGATTGCGCTCCGGGTGGGCGAGCGTGAGCCGGAAGCCGCGCGCGGCCAGCTCGAGCAGCCGCGCCTCGAAGTCGTCGGGCAGCGGGCCGTAGGGCGTCTCGACCAGCAGGTCCGTGCCGTTGCCGCCGAGCGTGGCCAGCCGCAGCTCCGCGTCGTCGAGCTCCGCCGCGCGGCGGAGGTCGACCTCGGCGCCCGGCAGCACCTCGACCGGCAGCCCGCGGCCGCGCAGGTGCTCGGTCAGCTCGCGCGCGCGGCCGGCGATCTCGGCGAGCCGGACGCCCGGGTGGTCGTCGCGGATGTGCGGCGTGGCGACCAGCGTGCGCGTGCCCGCGTGCGCCGCCACCTCGGCGACCGCAACGGACGCGGCGAGCGTGGCGGGCCCGTCGTCGAGGCCCGGCAGCACGTGCGTGTGCAGGTCGATCACGCGGCCGATCATGGCGCACGGAGGCGACGATGACGGCCACCGCCCCCGCGCCGCCGCGCGCCGGCGGGCGGCTCGCCGCCGCCGTCCCGTTCGCCCCCGCGGCGCTGCTCGCGGCGGTCTGGATCGCCTGGGCCGTCGCGGACGGCGGCTACTTCGCGTCGGCCTGGTACCCGGCCGGGCTGCTCGCCGCCGGGCTGCTCCTGACGCAGGCGCTCGCCCGCCCGCCCGGCGCGTTCGCGCGCTCGCCCGCGACGCCGATGCTCGTCCTGCTCGCCGCGTGGACGGCCTGGAACGCGATCTCGCTGCTGTGGAGCGACGCGCCCGGCGCCGGGCGCGAGGAGACCAACAAGCTGCTCACGATCGTGGTCATGGGCGCGGTGTTCGCGGCCACGCCGTGGCGCCCGCGCTCCGTGCTCGTGCTGCTCGGGGCCTGGGCCGGCGCCGTCGCCGTGATCGCCGGCGTCGACCTGGCGTCGTTCGCGCTCGCCGCGCGCCCCGAGGCGTGGCTGCTCGAGGGCCGCTACCTCGGCGTCACCGGCTACGCGAACGGCACCGCGGCGCTGGGCGCGATGGCGTTCTGGCCGCTGCTCGCGCTGTCGACGCGCGCGGCCACGCCCGCCGCGGTGCGCACGCTGGCGTTCCCCGCCGCCGTCCTCGCCCTCCTGTGGGCGATGCTGCCGCAGAGCCGCGCGACGATCATCGCCGCGGCGGTCGTCACGCTGCCCTTCCTGGCGCTGTCCGGGAACCGCGTCCGCGTGCTCACGCGGCTGGTCGTGGTGGGCGTCGCGCTGCTGCTCTGCGTGCCGGCGCTGTTCGACGTCTACACCGTCGCCCGCGAGGGCCGGCCGGTGGCGCCCGCCGTCGACGACGCCGCGATCCGCGTCGCCGTCGCGACCGTCCTCGCGCTCCTCGCGTCGATCGTGCTCGTGATGATCGAGGGCCGCACGGACCCGTCGCCGGCCACCCGGCGGACCGTGCGCCGCACGGGCCTCGCCGTCACCGCCCTCGTGACGCTCGCCGCCGTGGTCGTCTTCGCCGCGTCCTTCGGGCGCATCTCCGACAGCGTGTCCGACCGCTGGGACACCTTCTCGTCCGACGCCGCCGTCGAGAACCTCGAGACCGGCAACCGGCTCGGCCAGGTCCTCGCCGACAAGCGCTACGACTACTGGACCGTCTCGCTGGACGCGTTCCGGGACCGGCCGGTGCTCGGCATCGGCGCCGCGGGCTTCGAGCCGCTCTACACGGCCGAGAAGGCGTACCCGAAGCACTCGCGCTACGTCCACATGATCTGGTTGCGCGCGCTGGCCGAGACCGGCGTGGTCGGCCTCTTCCTGCTGGTCGCCGCGCTGCTCGCCGGGCTCGTCGCCCTCATCCGCGCGCGGCCGAGCGAGCCCGCCGCGGTCGCCGCCGTGACCGCGCTCGCCATCGCGTTCTTCCTCCAGTGCGGCCTCGACTGGCTCGAGGAGGTGCCCGCGCTGCTGGCGCCCGCGATCTGCCTGCCGCTGGCCGTCCTGCGCGCGAGCGTCGTCCGCGACGAGCGGGCGCCCCCGCGGCGGGCGGTCCCGGCGATCGTCCTCGCCGTGGTCACCGTGGCCGCGCTCGTCCCGCCGTACCTCGCCGTCCGCCAGCTCGCGCAGGGCGACGACCTGCGCGCGAGCAACCCGCGCGAGGCGCTGCGCGCCTACGACCGCGCCGCCGGCGCCGACCCGCTCTCCCTCACCCCGCCCCTGCGGACCGGCTTCGTCGGCCTCCAGCTGCGCGACGAGGCCGTCGCCCGCCGCGGCTTCGAGGACGCGCTCGCCGTGCAGGACAACTGGGTCTCGCACTTCGAGCTCGGGCTGATGGACAGCCAGGCCGGCCGCTTCGCCGCCGCGCGCCGGCACCTCGCCCGTGCCGCGGCGCTCAACGCCAACGACCCGCTGGTCACCGACGCGCAGACCGCCGTGGCGGACCGCCGGCGCCTCGACCCGCTCGAGTTCAGCCGCCGCGTGCTCGAGGACCCGGTGCTGGCCGAGCCGTGATCGTCGGCCACGTCGTCCATCACTACGGGAAGCTCTCGGAGAGCTTCATCCCCGACGCGCTGGAGGGGCTCGAGCGCGCCGGCGCGGAGGGCTGGGTCGGCACGATGTCGGTCGAGCGCCGCGACACGTACCCGTTCCCGCCCGACGAGCGGCTGCTCGTCTGCCCGCCGCCCTCGCTCGCGCGCCGGGCGCTCGACCGCGCCCGCGGCCGGTCCGGGACCGAGCGCTTCGCGGCGCAGGTCGCCGAGCGGATGCGCCCGCACGGCCCGCGGGTCGTCCACGCGCAGTTCGGCTGGGCCGCCGGCTCGGGCGCGGCGGTGGCCCGCCGGCTCGGCGTGCCCGCCGTCGTCACGTTCCACGGCACCGACGTCACCGTCGCCGCCCCCGGCGACCCTGTCACCCGCGCCTTCCCGGGCATCCACACGGCGATCGCCGTATCGCGGTTCATCGAGGGCAAGCTGCGCGGGCTCGGCTACGGCGGCCCGATCGAGATCGTCCCGGCCGGCGTCCGGCTCGACCGGCTGCCCTATCGCGGCGACGGACCGGGCTCCGGCCGGATCCTCTACGTCGGCCGCCTGAACCCGCAGAAGGGCCTCTCGGTGCTGCTCGACGCGCTCCCGTCGATCCCCGGCGCGCCGCTCGACGTGATCGGCGGCGGCCCGAGCCTCGACGAGCTCGAGGCGCAGGCGCGCCGGCTCGGCGTCGCCGGGCGCACGACCTTCCACGGCCCCCTGCCGCGCCGCGAGGACGTGCTCGAGGCCATGAGCAGCGCGAGTGTGCTGGTGATGCCGAGCCGCGCGATGCCGGACGGGCAGGCCGAGGGCTCGCCGGTCGTGACCAAGGAGGCGCAGGCGGTCGGCATCCCG
Organism: uncultured Solirubrobacteraceae bacterium; assembly: GCA_963720415.1. Taxonomy (GTDB): domain Bacteria; phylum Actinomycetota; class Thermoleophilia; order Solirubrobacterales; family Solirubrobacteraceae; genus DASSUW01. Next base: position 100,423 of record CAVRFQ010000002.1, read on the forward strand.
CTCGTGGCCGCGAACACCGGCGGCATCGCCGAGACGATCCCGCCCGACCACCGCGACGACCTCGTGCCCGGCGACGATCCCGCCGCCCTGGCCGCCGCCGTCACGCGCCTGCTGGAGGATCCCGCGGCCGCGCTCGCGCGCGCCCGCCGCGCGCGCGCCTGGGTGGAGGAGCAGTTCGACGCCGAGCGGCTGGCCGCGCGGACCGTCGCGCTCTACGAGGAGATCGCGTCGTGAACGGTGCGGACGAGGCGCCGCAGCCGCTCGGACCTCACGCCGGCCGAGGCGAGCGCGCGCTCCACGGTCGGCTCGTCGGAGCGTGAGAGCGGCCGGAAGACGACGAGCCCGAGCGCGAGCGCCGGCAGCGCGACGAGGCACTGCCAGACCAGTGCGGCGGGCGTCCCGCGCAGCGCCGCCGCCGCTCCCGCCAGGACCGCGCAGGCGCCGACGAGCCGCAGCAGGAAGCGGGCGTCGAGCATCGTCCAGGGCGGCCGCTCCGCGTGCCGCGCGGCCAGGATCACGAGCGCGACGGCCGCGAACAGCCAGCCGGCGACGTTGGCGATCGCCGCGCCCGTCAGCTCGAGCGACGGGATGAGCACCAGGCACAGGCCGACGTTGAGCACCGCCGTCCCCACCGAGACGATCGAGACGGCGCCCGGCCGGTCGACCGCCGCGAGGAAGCCGCCCGCCGTCCGCCCGTAGCCGTCGAGCACCACGGCGAAGATGAGGATCGACAGCGCCGTGGCGCCCTCGTCGAAGCCCGGCCCGAAGATGGCGAGCACGGCGGGCGCGCTGGCCGCCACCCATGCGGCGACCGGCAGCAGGAGCAGCGTCAGGTAGCGGGTGCTGATCCGGTGCACGCGCAGCATCGCGGCGTGCTCGCCGCCGTGGAACAGCGCGCTCAGCGTCGGGAAGTAGAGCCGGCTCAGCGCCACCGGCACCTGACCCGCGCGGCGGTAGAGCGTGTAGGCGCGGCTGTACGCGCCGATCGAGACGAGCGGCACCGACGCGCCCAGGATCGCCGTGTCGGCGTACTCGATCGCCGTCTCGGTGTAGTTGAGCGGCGCCTGCCGGACGCCGAACCAGATGATCGGCCGCAGCCGGTCGCGCACGCCGCGCACGGCGGCGCGGCTCGTGCGCAGCCCGGTCAGGCGGCTCACGGCCCGCAGCCGCAGCAGCACCCCCACCGCCGAGCTCGCGACGGTGATGGCCACCAGCGCCCACAGCGACCGCTCGTCCGCAACCGCGCAGATCACCGCCCCCGTGATCATCGTCAGCGTGATCGCCATCCGCACGATCCACAGCGCGCGGCCGTCGCGGTGGGCGACGAGCGGCGCCTCGAGGTTGAACGACGTGTTGTCGAGCAGCAGGTAGGCGCCCACGAGCACCGCGAACGGGGCCACCAGCTCGGGCTGGTCGAACACCTCGCGCAGGAGGAACACCGACAGCGCGCCGAACGGCACAACGATCGCGAGCGTCAGGGCCGCGGAGAACGCCAGCACGAGCCACAGCAGCGCCCGCGACTCCGGCGCCCGCGCCGCGAAGCGGGTCAGCTCCCGCACCAGGCCGCCCTGCTCGCGCACGTTGGAGACCATGTGCAGCGAGCCCGTGAGCAGCGAGGCGAGCGCGAACGCGCCGATCACCTCGACGCCGAACACGCGTGCCGTCACGACGGCCGAGACGAGGCCCAGCGCGAACGACGAGACGGTGTCGTAGAGCGAGTACTTCAGCCCGTGCGCGAAGCGGTCCTGCTCCGCCGGAGCGGGCGCGTCGTTGCCGGGCACCGCGGGATTGTCGCGGATGCTACGGCGCTTCGAAGGCGCCGACGTCCGGGCGCGAGTCCCGCGGGCGCCCGTCGGCGTCCACGAGCAGCCCGAAGTCCTCGCCCTCGTCGACCGCGGCGCTGCTGCGCCCGATGCGCATGTCGCGCGCGCCGGAGGAGGAGAAGCCCGGGTCGACGGTGCGGTTCCCGGAGGGGTTGCTCGACGAGAGGTAGAAGGCCGAGGAGCGGGCGTTGCCCCAGCCGAGGTTGCCCCGCACCGAGTTGCCGGTCCCGGGCTGGTACTCCTTGGCCGCGTAGCCCTGCTGGGAGTCGCCGGTGCCGCTGTGCCCGGCGAGGATGTTGTTCGCGGTCACCGTCCGGTCGGGCTTGCCGCGCTCGGCGTTGCCGCCGATCGTGAAGCCGCTGGCGGCCGACGAGTAGACGGTGTTGTTGATGACGAACGAGTCGTCGAAGTCGCCCCAGATGTGGAGTCCGTAGCCGCCGGTGATGTCCGTGATCACGTTGTTGGCCACGACCACCCGGCGCCCGGCCTTGAGGTAGATGCCGTGGTCGTAGAACGTCGTCCGCCCGATGTGGTGGATGCGGTTGCCGATCAGCGCGGTGTCGGTGCCGGAGAAGTGCAGGATCCCGTGGGCGTGGCGGCCCTGCGGCTGGAAGTTGCGGATCTCGTTGTAGGAGAGCTCGACGTGGTGCGGCTCGCCCGTCGAGGTGTTGCCGAGGCTCACGCCCTCGGCGCCGGCCGGCGCGGTCGCCCCGTCGACGATGAAGCCCGTCATCCGGAACCAGGCCGCGCGCGGGAGGCTGACGAAGCCGGCGATCGTGACCTTCTCGCCGGGGTACGGCTCGAACGTGATCGGGGCGCCGGGCGTGCCCTGCGGCGAGGCGAGGATGGCGTTGCCGACGGCGCCGCCGAGGTCGCGCCCGACCGCCGCGCCCGAGTAGGTGCCGCCGCGGACGAGGATCTGCTCGCCCGGCTTGGCCAGCTCGAGCGCGCGCTGGAGCGTCCCCCACGGGCGATCCTCGGTGCCCGGATTGGCGTCTGACCCGCCGAGCGCCACGTAGCGCTTGGCGCCGGTGGAGGCGGGCAGCGGCGCGGGGAGCTTGCCGGTCTTCCACGGGGCGCCGCCCACGCCCGGCACGACGGCCGGGACGGAGGTCGAGGGCGCCCGGGGCGCGGGGGCCGGAGCCGGCGCGGGCACCTTCGGCTTCTTCGGCTTCCTGGGGCGGGCGGCGACGATCACGCGCGGAGCGCGCTTGCCGCCGCCGGCGAGCTTCACGAAGCGCGCGCGGCGCTGCTCGAACCGGACCCGCACGCGCTTGCCCGGGCGGGTGCGCACGCGGGCGGCGGTGCTGAAGCGCCGCCCGTCGACCGAGGTCTGCACGCGCAGCCGGCTGCGGTCACGCGCGAGGACGGTGACGGCGCCCACGGGCTGGGCGGCGCCGAGGTCGACCTTCCACGCGGTCTTGGCCACTGTACGCGCAGCGGCGGGGGTCGCCGTCGCGAAGACGGCGGCGAGCGCGGCGACGAGCGCCGCGAGAACGCGTACGGTGGAAGGCATAACGAGACCAGATCGGCCCCTTCGCATCGCGGTCGTTCCCTGCCGCAGCCTGAGTGGACGCACGTACGACATATGCGTCCTCAGTCATCGGCGACCAGTCGATTTTCATTGAGCGAAGGAGGTCATCCACTGATGCCCCCGATGTTCGACGAGCAAACACTCCGATGCCCCGCCACGCACTCGCGGCTCCGCCGGGACGGCCCGGCGCTGGTCAGCGAGGACGGCTCGCGGCGCTATCCGGTGGTCCGCGGCGTGCCCGTGCTGATCGACGAGGAGCGAAGCCTGTTCCGGCTCGCCGACTTCACGGACCCGGCGCCCGCGCGCTCGCGATCGCTCGTGCGGGCCGTCGCGTCGAAGCTCCCGCGCGACTCCTACAACGCCGGCACCGAGCGGCTCGTGGCGCGCCTGCGCGGGCTGCTGCCGGAGCGGCCGCGCGTGCTCGTGGTCGGCGGCGGGACGCTCGGGGCGGGCATGGGCCCGCTGCTCGACGACCCGGCGGTCGACGCGACGGAGACCGACGTGTGGATCGGCCCGCGCACCGTGCTCGTGTGCGACGGCCACGACCTCCCGTTCGCCGACGCGACGTTCGACGCCGTCGTCTGCCAGGCGGTGCTCGAGCACGTGCTCGACCCGCCGCGCGTGGTCGAGGAGATGCGCCGCGTGCTCAAGCCGGACGGGCTGCTCTACGTCGAGGTCCCGTTCATGCAGCAGGTCCACGAGGGCGCGCACGACCTCACGCGCTACACGTACGTCGGCCTCCGCCGGCTCCTGCGCGACTTCGACGAGATCGCCGCGGGCGCGGTCTGCGGGCCGGGGATGGCGGTGGCGTGGTCGCTGCGCTACTTCGCGGTCACGGTGGCGGGACGCTGGGGCAAGCTCGTCCCGCTCTTCACGTTCTGGCTGCCGCGGCTGGACCGGTGGCTGATCGACCGCCCGGCCGCGATGGACGCGGCGTCCTCGATCGGCGTGCTCGGCCGGCGGCGGCAGGAGCCGCTCTCCGACGCCGAGGTGATCGCCGCCTACCGCGGCGTCAACGGGACGCCGAGCCGCTGGTGAGCCCGCGCAGCGCGGTCCACGGGACGCCGAGCTTGACGCAGGCGCGCAGGAAGCCGATACCCCATGAGAAGTGCATGGTCGCGAACACGAGCGGAAGCGCGGCGGCGTCGGCCGGTGGCCTGGCGCCCGCGCTGGTGGCCGCCACGACGGCGCCGTAGGCGCCCAGTCCCGCGCGGGCGAGCCGCCGCACCGGTCGCGGCGCAGCCACGGCGGCGACGGCCGTCGAGCACCAGCCCGGGCGCGAGCACGTGCGAGCGCCGCAGGCTCTCCGGGTGGCGGAGGCTCGTCTTGACGCGGTAGAAGCCGTAGCGGTGGTACTGCTCGGCCAGGGCGCGCAGGCTGTCGCGCGGAATGTAGCCGGCCGCCATGGCGGGCACGCAGACGATCGTCCCGCCGCTCTTGCGGATGCGCGCGGCGAGCTCGAAGTCCTGGTCGTTGACCCACTCCTCGTCCCAGCCGCCGAGCCGCTCCAGCGTCTCGCGCCACCAGAGGCCGGCGAAGCCCGAGTCGACCTCGAACTCGGCGTCGGAGCTGTGCCGGAAGTCGGCCCCGCCGGTGCCCAGCCGCGTCGTGAGCGCGAGCGCCACGCGGCGCGACCAGCGGCCCTCGCCCTCGGCGAGCGCCGGCCCGGTCACCTGGTCGACGCCGCCCTGCTCGAGCCGCTCGAGGCCGCGCGCGAGGTAGTCCGGCGGGAAGTGCGCGTGCGCGTCCATGCGGGCGATCGCCCGGCCGCGCGCGGCGCGCAGCGCGAGGTTGAGCGCGTGCGGCGTCCGGCGCGCCGGGTTGTCGAGCACGCGCACCCGCTCGTCCTCCGCCGCGAGGGCCTCGAGGATGGCGCGACTGCCGTCGTCGGACCGCCCGTCCACGAACAGCAGCTCGAACACCCCGTCGAGCTCCTGCGCGCGCATCGCCGCGACGACGTCGCGGAGGTGGGCCGCCTCGTTGCGGACCGGGATAAGGACGCTCACGTCGACCGCCTCGTGGTCCACTACTCGCTACCGTAGCCGAGCGTGTCCGACTCCGAGTCAAATCCGACGGAAAAGCGCTCCGGTGCGGCCGATTGGCTCCAGCCGAAGTCGGACCCTCTGCCGCTCGAGCGCTACGTCCGGGTGCTGCGCGAGCGCATCTGGATCATCGTGCTGTGCGTGGCCGTCTGCTTCGGCGCCGCGCTGATCTACGTCTCGACCGCGACCAAGGTCTACGAGGCCGAGGCCGACCTGCTGATCAGCCCCGCGCCGCGTGACAGCGACAGCCTGGTGGGCCTGCCGATCGTGCGCGAGTCGAGCGACCCGACGCGCGACGTGGAGACCGTCGCCCGGCTGGTCACCTCCAACTCGGTCGCGCGCCGCGTGCGCGCGAACCTGGGGACCGAGCGCACGACCCGCGGGCTGCTCAACGCCGTCACGGCCGAGCCGGTCGCGCAGAGCAACATCGTCGCGATCACCGCGCAGGGCGCCACGGCCGAAGGAGTCCCAGGAGCTCGCGAACGCGTTCGGCCGCGCCATCGTCGAGGACCGGACGGAGCAGCTCCACGACCAGCTCGACCAGGTGCTGCAGCGCCTGGAGTCGCGCCGCGACGAGGCCGACGACCTCGGCCGCGCCGCGCAGGAGGCGCTCGAGCTGCAGATCAACGAGCTCGAGACGCTGCGCGGCGGGCCGGACCCGACCGTGCGGCTGCAGAACCCGGCCGAGCGGCCGACCTCGCAGGTCGCGCCGCGGCCGCTGTTCAGCACGGTGGCGGCCATCATCGTCGGCCTCGTGCTCGGCATCGTCGGCGCCTTCGCGCTCGAGCTGCTCGACCCGCGCGCTGAGGCGCGAGGACCAGCTGCGCCGCCTGCTGCGGCTGCCGGTGCTCGCGCGCATGCCGCGCGAGGCGCGCGCGGCAAGACGCCGCTGCGGCCCGAGCGGCTCTCCCCCGCGACCATCGAGGCCTACCGGACGCTGCGCGCGACGCTGTCGGCGTCGCAGTCGGGCGGGACCGGCTCGCGCTCGGTGCTCGTGACCGGCCCGTCCGCCTCGGAGGGCAAGACGACGACCGCGATCAACCTCGCCGCGTCGCTCGCGCTCGCCGGCCACCGCGTGATCCTCATCGAGGCCGACCTCCGCCGCCCGTCGATCGGGCGCACGCTCGGCGTCGAGCCCGAGCTCGGCCTCATGGACGTCGTGCTCGAGGGGGCGCGGATCGAGGACGCGCTCGTCCAGGTCGAGGGCTACGGCGCGAACCTCGAGGTGCTGCTGGCCAAGGACCCGGGCGAGAACGGCACGCCGAACGCCGACGGCCTGTTCCTGCCGACCGCGCAGGCGCTGATCGGCCACGCCAAGAAGCTCGCCGACTACGTGATCATCGACTCGCCGCCGCTCACCGAGGTGATCGACGGCCTGGCGCTCGCCGAGCGCGCCGACGAGGTGCTGCTGGTGGTCCGGCTCGGGCGCAGCCTGCAGTCGCGGATCGTGCACCTCGGCGAGCTGCTCGCGCAGCACGACATCGAGCCGGTCGGGATCGCCGTGGTCGGCGTCCCGGCGTCGGACACCGCCAGCGACTACTACGTCACCGCCCAGCGGCCCAAGGGGCGCTCGCGCGCGCTCGCGCGCGGCTGAGGGAGGCGCCATGCTGGCGGCGCGGGCACAGTGGCCGGCCGGTGGAGTGCTGCTGGCGATCTGCGCCGCCTTCGGGCTGCTCGCCGGGATCGACCCCGTGTGGGCGCTCGCCGCCGCGATCGGTCGCGGTGTTCGCCACCCTGGTGGCCGCCGACCTCACCCTCGGGCTGTGCGTCTTCATCGTCGTCGCGTTCGCCGAGCGGGTCCCGGCGGCCGGCGCGTCCGACCTCACGCTGGTGAAGGTGCTCGGCGCGCTGCTGGCGGTCTCGTGGCTGGGGAACGTCGCCACGCGCCGCGCCGGCGAGAGGCAGTTCTTCACCGCCCACCCGGTGATGACCGCCATGGCGGTGCTCCTGCTGGCGTGGATGCTGCTCAGCATCGGCTGGGCGGAGGACCCGGAGGTGGCGCGCGGCGAAGCGCTGCGGTATGCGCTCAACTTCATCCTGCTGCCGATCGTCTACAGCGCCGTGACGCGGCGCGAGCACGTCGGCGCGGTGCTCGGGACGTACGTCGGCGGCGCCGTGCTCTTCGCCCTCTATGCGATCGCCACGCGCGACACCGGCGACGGCTTCGCGCGCATCAGCGGCCTGGCGGGGACCGCCAACGAGCTGGCGAGCCTGCTCGTCACCGCGCTGCTGCTGGCGGTCGGGCTCATGCTCGGGATGCGGCGCGCCCCGCTCCTGCGCGCCGCCTGCCTGGCGGCGGCGGTGATCTGCCTCGGGGCGCTCTTCCTGACCCTGTCGCGCGCGGGACTCGTGGCGCTCGGCGCCGCGCTGGTGGCCGCGACCTTCGTCGGCGGCCGGCGCCGGCTCGGCGCGAGCGTGGTCGCGCTGGTCATCGGCGCCGTCGTGCTCGGCTACTTCACGTTCGGCGCCTCCGAGCAGGCGCGCGAGCGCGTCACCACCATCGGCAGCGGCACGGGCCGGACCGACATCTGGACGGTGGCCGGCCGCATGATCGCCGACAACCCGGTGGGCGGCGTCGGGATCGGCAACTTCCGCACCGCATCGATCCACTACCTGCTCGAGCCGGGGGCGATCCTGCGCGACGAGTTCATCGTCGACAAGCCGCAGGTGGCCCACAACGCCTACCTGCACGTCCTCGCCGAGACGGGCTTCCCCGGGCTCGTGCTGTTCTCCGGGCTGCTGCTCGCCGGGCTGTGGGCCGCGTGGCGGGCGGCCGGCGAGTTCTCGCGCCGCGGCGACCCGTTCCTGGAGTCGTGCTCGCGCGCGCTCGTGCTCGCGCTGGTCGCGCTGTTCGTCGCCGACGCGTTCGCGTCCGACCAGCTCAACAAGAGCCTGTGGGTGCTGCTCGGGCTCGGTCCGGCGCTGCTGGCGATCGCACGCCGGATGCCCGAGCCGTGATCCGGGTCCTCATGCTGGTCGACCAGCTCGAGCCGCGCTCGGGCGGCGGCGAGCGCTTCGCGGTCGGGCTCGCGGCGCACCTGCCGCGCGACCGGTTCGCGGTCGCGCTGTGCGCGACGCGCTCGGTGCTCGCGCCGTGGGACCGGACGCTGCGCGAGAGCGGTGTGCCGTGGTTCGCGCTCGAGCGCCGGGCGACCGGCGACGTGCTGCCGTTCGCCCGGCTCGCGCGGTGGCTCCGGCGCGAGCGCGTCGACGTGCTGCACGCGCACATGTTCGGCTCCAACGTGTGGGGCACGCTGGTGGGGCGGGCCGCGCGGGTGCCGGTGGTCGTCGCCCACGAGCAGACCTGGGACTACCAGGGGCAGGCGGTGCGCAAGGCGCTGGACGGGCAGCTGATCGGGCGGTTCGCCGACGCGTTCGTGGCCGTCTCGGCGGCCGATCGCGATCGCATGGTCGCGCTCGAGGGCGTGCCGGCGGGCAAGGTCCGGGTGGAGCTCAACGCGTACGTGCCGCGGACCGGGGCCCGCCCGCCGGCGCGGCTGCGCGAGGAGCTGGGCCTGGCGGCGGAGACGCCGCTGGTCGGCACCGCGGCGATGCTGCGCCCGCAGAAGGCGCTCGAGGTGCTGCTCGACGCCGTGGCCCGCCTCGACGGCGTGCACCTGGCGATCGCCGGCGACGGAAGTCGCCGCGCCGCGCTGGAGGCGCATGCCGCGTCGGCGGGCATCGCGGACCGGGTGCACTTCCTCGGCCTGCGCGACGACGTCGACGCGTTCCTCGCCGCGGTCGACGTCGCCGCGATGAGCTCGGACTTCGAGGGGACGCCGCTGTTCGCGTTCGAGTGCATGGCGGCGGGGACGCCGCTCGTCGCGACCGCGGTGGGCGGGCTGCCGGACATGGTCGCCGACGGGCGCAGCGCGCTGCTCGTGCCGCCGCGCGACCCGGCGGCGCTGGCCGGCGCGCTGGGCCGCGCGCTCGGCGACCCCGCGCTGCGCGCCTCGCTGGCGGCTGCGGCGGGCGAGGCGCTGGCGCGCTACCGGATCGGGCCCGTGGCGGAGCGATTCGCCGCCCTCTACGAGGAGCTGCTGTGTTCACGGTCGTGATGGCCGCGCGCGACACGCGCGCGACCATCGGGCCGGCGATCCGCTCCGTGCTGGCCCAGACCCGCGACGATTGGGAGCTCGTGGTCGTCGATGACGGGTCGACCGACGGCACGCCCGACGTCGTGCGCGGGTTCGCCGATCCCCGCATCCGGCTGCTCGAGCGCGCGCACGGCGGCGCGGCGGCCGCGCGGGCGGCGGGCATCGCGGCCGGCGGCGAGCCGCTGATCTGCCTGCTCGACTCCGACGACCTCTGGATGCCGGCGTACCTGGAGGCGATGGGCGCCGCGCTCGAAGCGGATCCGGGCGCGTCCTTCGCCTACACCGACGCCTGGTACCTCGACGAGGGCACGCGGCGGATCCGCCGGCTGTCGGCCATGGGCCACCAGCGGCCGCCCGAGCCGCCGCCGTCCACGGCCGCCGGGCTCTTCGCCGTGCTCTGCGAGCGCAACTTCGTCTACAACGCGGTCACGCTGCGGCGCTCCGCGGTCGACGAGGCGGGGCCGCCGGACTCGCGGCTGCGCTCGATGATCGACTGGGAGTGGTGGCTGCGGCTGGCCGCGCGCGGGCATCGCGCGGTGCGCGTGCCGGGCCGGCTCGGGGTCTACCGGCTGCGCGCGGCGTCGCTCAGCCGCGATCCGGTGCAGGTCGCGGCGGGGCAGCGCGACCTCTGGCGGCTCGTCGCCGACGAGTACGACCTGCCGGAGGACGTGCGGGCGCAGCTGCGGTCGCGCGCCGCGGGCTTCGACGCCGAGGTGGCGGCGCTCACCGGCCGGCGGCCGGCGGCGCTCGCCGTCTGGCGGGCGCGGCGAAGGGCGGTCGCGGCGCGCACGGCGCTGCGCCGCTCACGCGACTACTACGCGGAGCCGCCCGCAGAGGTGCGAGCGGCCTTCGGCGATCTGCGGCGGGTCTAGGTCGCGGCGTCGCGGCGCGTGGTGCGGCGCATCACGAGGCCGAGGCCGACGAGGCCGAAGCCGGCGAGCGCCACGAGCCCGAGCTCGAGACCGGTGAAGGGCAGCTCGCCGCCGCCACCGTTGTCGGCGCCCTGGGCGACGACCTCGGGAGCGGTGCCGCTCGAGTCGTCGCTGTTGCTGACCTCCTCGCCGAGGACACCGCCGTACGCATCCTGCGTAGCGTTGTCCTGAGCGAACGCCGTGCCCGCAAGGGCAAGGGTGAAGATCATCGCCAGGAGTACCAGAAGTTTCGTCCGCATCAATTGTGCCTTTCCGCGCCGTTGCGGCGAGTTTGAGGGATCGCGACGTCCTGTGCAAGGGGACGCCCCCAAACATTCGTCTATTTCCGGGGTATTACATCTTGCCTGGAACCGCGATGCCAAGTAAAGCGAGTCCTCGTTCGAGCGTCCGCGCGGTGAGTTCGCAGAGCGCGAGGCGGGATGTTCGCAGCGTCGACTCCGCCTTGAGGACCGGGCACGCCTCGTAGAACGTCGTGGCCGCTCCGGCCAGCTCGTAGAGGTACGTGGCGAGCTTGTGCGGCTCCAGCCGGTCGGCCACCTCGGCCACCGCGTCGGGGAACTCGAGCGCCTTGAGGACCAGCGCGCGCTCCGCGGGCTCGGTCACCGTCGTGACCGCCTGCGAGGCCTCGCCGGCCTTGGCGACGATCGACCTCGCGCGCACGTGGGCGAAGAGCAGGTACGGCGCGGTGCTGCCGTCGAGGGCGAGCATGCGGTCGAAGCTGAAGTGCAGGTCGCGCTGGCGCGCGGACGACAGGTCGGCGTACTTCAGGGCCCCGACGCCGACCGTCTCGGCGATTTCATTGCGCTCTGCGCCGGGAAGCTCCGGATTCTTGGCGTCGACCACCGCGCGGGCGCGGACGACCGCCTCGTCGAGCAGGTCCGAGAGCTTCACGGTGCCGCCGGTGCGCGTCTTGAACGGTCGCCCGTCCTCCCCCAGCATCGTCCCGAACGGGACGTGCTCGACCGTCGTGCGCTCGAGCCAGCCGGCGTTCGCGGCGGCGTCGAAGACCATCTGGAAGTGCTGGGCCTGGCGGGCGTCGGTCACGTAGACGAGCCGGTCGGCGCGCAGGTCTCCGGCGCGGTGGCGGATCGCCGAGAGGTCGGTCGCCGCGTAGCCGTAGCCGCCGTCGGACTTGCGGACGATCAGGACGGCGGGGGTGCCGTCGGGGTTGGTGTAGCGGTCCGACGCGACGATCACCGCGCCGGCGTCGTGCACGGCGACTTGCAGCTCGAGCAGCGCGTCGACCGTCCCGGCGAGCAGGTCGCGGTACGCGCTCTCGCCCATCAGGTGCTCGTCGGTGAGCGTGACCCCGAGACGGGCGTAGAGCTCGTTGATGTGCTCGAGCGAGACGTCGACGAGGTCCTGCCAGAGCGCGACCGTGTGCTCGTCCCCGGCCTGGAGGGCCACGACGCGGCGGCGCGCGGCGTCCTTGAACGCCGGGTCGGCGTCGAACCGCTGCTTGGCGTCGCGGTACAGCTCGCCGAGCGCCTCGAACCCGGGCACGTGCTCGGTCCCGGTGTCGAGCATGTGCTGGGTCAGCATCCCGAACTGGGTGCCGTAGTCGCCCAGGTGGTTCTGGCGGATGACCGTGTGGCCGGCGAACTCGAGCACGCGGACGATCGCGTCGCCGATCACGGTCGAGCGCAGGTGGCCGACGTGCATCTCCTTCGCCACGTTGGGCGCGCTGTAGTCGACCACCACGGTCTGCGGCGCGGCGGCGGGGACGCCGAGGCGGTCATCGGCCAGCGCGGCCGTCGCCGCGCGCGCGAGCGCGTCGTCCTCGAGGCGCAGGTTGATGAAGCCGGGGCCGGCGACCTCGGCCACCGTCCCGTTCCCGAGCCGGTCGACCACCTTCTGCGCCAGCTCCCGCGGGTTCGCGCGCGTCTCCTTGGCGAGCCGCATGGCGAAGTTCGCCTGGTAGTCGTGGGCCGCGCTCTTCGACGGCGCGAGCAGCGGATCGGTCGCCCGGTACTCCTCCCCCAGCGCGTCCACGATCGCGCCCTGGAGCTGGGCTGCGAGCGCGTGCCGCGGGGCGAGGGCCATCCCGGCACCATATGCGGAGCCGGTTACACTGGCACCCGTCAGGGCGCGTAGCTCAGTGGGAGAGCGCTCGCTTCACACGCGAGAGGTCGCAGGTTCGAAACCCGCCGCGCCCATCAAGCGCAGGTGCTTTCCGCGCAGCGCAGCGGAGCTCCTGGACCGTGGTCGAGGATCGAGAGCGCGAGTCGCTGCCGGCCGCCCACGCAGACGCGAGGCGCGGCGGGTCCATCGCCTGGTCGCCGGTGTGCCCAGCCGCGTCATTGACGCCTGACGACGTGCCGCGCAACATCGACTGGGCCATCCCCGAAGAGGTCAACACGTCAGTCGCGGGCGGCCCTCAGCGACTCGGCGGCGGTCAGGAGGGCGGCGGCGAGGAGCACCGTGTCCTTCAACAGGAACTGCCCGGCGGGAGAGGGGGCGAGCATCCCTTCGCCTTCCTGCCTGGCCTCCGGCGTCGTCACCAGGAAGCTGAGCGTGGTGAGGAACATCCCTACGGCGCCAAGGCTGGCGGCGGCGGAGGCCTTGGGCGCGACCGGCTTGGCGGCGATCAGAGAGCCCACGGCGATCTCCGCGATCCCGATGACTCGCGCGAGCCTGCGTGCCCCCAGCTTCTCGCGCAATCGCGAGAACAGCGGGCTGGAGCGGAGGAGAGGGTCGATGTTCTCGACCTCGTATTGCTTGAACTTGAGCGTCCCGATCCACAGCAGGTTCGTCGCCAGCCCCGAGCGCAGGACCGACGACCCGACGGAAGCCAGGTCATCCGCTGGCGCGTGTCGTGTGCGCAACCGCTGCATGGCTTCGAGTATCCAGGTCCGGCGACTCGGTTCAAGAGCAGCGCACGATCGCGCGTTCACTGCAGCGGATCGCCGCCGACCCACACCGCTCTGCGATGCATCCGGGCTAGAGGACGAGCCGTACATCAGGCGCACGCTGCCCGTCGACGCCGCCCCCGGTCAGGAAATGGCCGAGCGGTCGGAGGGCGGCAGTGGGATCGCGGCCTTGAGGCGCGTGCCGGCGCCCGGCGGGCTGTCGACTTCGAGCCGACCGTCGAACACGGCGAGGCGGTCCGCGAGCCCCACCAGCCCGGTCCCGGCGGGGCTGGCGCCTCCTACCCCGTCGTCGCGCACCGCGACGCGCAGCATGCCGTTCTCGATCCGCGCGACGACCTCGGCATGCCCTGCCGAGGCGTGCTTGGCCACATTGGTCAGTGCCTCGGCCACCACGAAGTAGGCGGTCGCCTCGATCGGCGCCGGGAGCCGGCCGACGGACACGTCGACCTCGACGCGAACCGGCGCCCCTGAGGCGAGCGCATCGATCCCCGCGGGCAGACCGCCGCGCGTGAGGACCGTGGGAAGGATCCCGTGCGCGAGCTCGCGCACCTCGGCGATCGCCTGCTCCGCGTGCTCGATCGACTCCCGCACCAGCAGCGGCGCGTTCTCGATTCCCTTCTCCAGCGCCTGCTGCGCGAGCCGGAGCGTGATCACCGTGTGCACCAGGCGCTGCTGCGCGCCGTCGTGCAGATCGCGGACGACGCGCCGGCGCTCGTCGTCGGCCGCCGCGGCGATGCGCGCGCGCGAGGCGGCGAGCTCAGCGCGCGCGTGCAGGCTGGAGATCGCGGTCGCCAACAACTCCGTGAAGTCGGCGAGCCGGCGCTCCATGCCGGCCGCGAACGCGCGCTCGCGCGAGACGGTCGTGATCGCCCCCCAGAGCTCGCCTGCGACGACGATCGGACTCGCCAGCGCGGAGCGGACCGGCTCCGCGCGGCCGGCCCCGGGCATGCCCGGGGCCACCGGGTCGTCGGTGTCGACTCGTGCCGCCCGCCCGGTCCGGTGGACCTCGGCGACGACGGAGTCCGGATCCAGCTTGACGCGCGCGCCCACCGGGTGCAGGGCGGCGTGGTCTCCCATGACGGTCACCGTGCCGTCGGTCTCGAAACGGACCACGGCGGAGGCCTGCGCCCCGGCGAGCGCCTCGACCTCGTCGCACACCGAACTGAACAGCGCGTCCGACGGCACGCCGTGCGCGACTTGCGTCGCCACGCGCCGCAGCGCCGCTTGCTCGTCGGTGACCACCGCTCGCGCCTCTTGAGACTCGGCGGTGGCGATCGCCGTCGCTACGAGCTCGGTGAAGTCCGTGAGCCACGCCTCGGTGTCTTCAGGGAGAGGATCGTGCCGCGGCGTGAGAACCACCATCGCGCCCCACAAGCGTCCCTCGATCACAATCGGGCTCGCGACGGCCGACCGCAGGCCCGCGCGACGAGCGACAGCAGCAATCTCCCCGGACACCTGCCCATAGTCGTCCACGCGTGCGGCGCGGCCGGTCTGCCGAACGGCTGCGATCACACTCGCGCTGTCCAGCGGCCAGCGCGATCCGGTCGGAAATGGACCGTGATCGCACTCGCTGAAGCCGCCGACGACGACAGAGCCGTCCGGCTCGTAGCGGACCAGCCTGACGTGCGGCACGTCGAAGAGGCGGGCGACCTGCTCGGTTGCGACGGCAAAGAGCCGCTCAGGAGACGACTCGCGCGCGACGAGCATCGTGACCTGCCGCAGCGCGGCTTGCTCGACCGCGAGCTCGCGTGCGCGCCGTTCCGCACGCTCGAGCGACTTGACGCGTGCGGTCCTCGCACCGCGCGAGCCCGGTCGGCGGACGAGATACGCCTCGCCACGACCCAGCGGCTCCGCCACGGCGATGGACCCGTCGTCGAGGACGATCTCGCCACCGTCCGGCGGAACGTCGAGCGGCTTCCGGCGCCTCGGCACGGCGCCCTCGAGCACGTAGCCATCGCGGGTGACCAGTAGATCGGTGCTTCGCGTCATGAGATCGGAATAGCGACGTCTCAGCCGGGCGTCCTGGTCGCGCCGGGAATCCAGGAGAGACCGCTCCATCGTCCTGGCCGCGGCGGTCACCAGCTCCAGGCTTCCAGGGCGGGCGATCTTCCAGAGGCTCGAGAGGTCGATGAGTCCGAGGATCCTGCCGGTCAACGGGTCATGAACCGGAGCACCGGAGCAGATCCATTGATGGTGGCGCTGGCTGAAGTGCTCGAACGCGAAGATCTGAAGGGGGTGATCCGCGGCGAGCGGCGTGCCGATGCCGTTCGTTCCGCCGACCGCCTCGCTGAGCCTTGCGCCCTCGAGAAAATTCATCTCGCGGGCGCGCTCCTTCAGCCACTCGGCCCCGCCGACGTGCAAGAGGAGCCCGGACGCATCGGCCACGACGACCAGGCTTTCGGACTCCTCGGCCACGTCCCCGAGTCGCGCCGCAAGCACGTGAGCAAGCTCGCCGAGCGGATGCTCGTGCCAACGCTGCCGCACCTCCGACGGATCCGCCTCGACCGGGGGCACCAATTCGGTCGGATCGAGGTCCGTGGCAAACGAACGGCGCCACGATTCGACGATCGTCGGTCGCAATCCTGCCGTCGCCTCAGGCGAAAGCTCCAAGCCGAGTCCGCCCTCGGCGAGTAGACGCTCCCAGCTCCTCTGCAGTTGTCGGGCGTGCCTGAGCGGATCCGTCTCCGCTCCGACATCCGCCCACTGCGATGTCATGGCTCTGGTGATGATACGCCGATGCAGGGTGCCCGGCACGCCTCGCGACCACGCCCGGGCTGCGATACCGCGTCGCGAGTCGGCGACCACGTCGGCGAGATCGCGCCAGGACGCGACGAGCTCGTCGAGCTGTTCGTGCACTGGCCGGAGGCGTGTCCGGCCACGGCCCATTTGTCGCTCGCCTTCGTCGGGTCGAGCTAGGAGCGCGGCATCTCCATCCGCCACACTCCGGTGAGGTGCACCACATGGCGGTCCGGCAACGCTGCCGCGACGAGAGCGATCTGGTCGCAGGCCGGGCAGCGAAGGACCGTTCCGGCGCCGAGGTACACGCGGTGCGCGGCGATGGGACGTTCCGCACCGCACGACTGACACGTGTGCGGCGCGGCGGTCATCTCCGCGCCGAACAGCTCTTGAAGGAGACCGCCCAGCGCGTTGCCGTCCAGCCATCGCGCGTCTTCGCTCATCTCATCCTCCGGTGGGTCCGAATCGCTCGAGGTGGATCGCGGCGGTGTCGTGGCCTAGGCCGACCAGCAGATCGGCGGCTCGCTCGACGAAGGCCGTCGGCCCGCAGATGAAGATCCGGGGCCGTTGCGACGGTGCCGGGCCGACATGGCTGAGCACGTCCGCGTCGACCCTGCGCGCGAAGCCGGACCAGCCGGCGGGCGGCTCGCGCGTGAATGTCTGATGCACGGCGAGCCCGTCGCCGGCGGCGAGCCGTGCCAGCTCGTCGCGGTACAGGACGTCGCCGCTCGACCGCGCGGACAGCAGCAGCCGCGTGTCTACGGTGCTCGAGCGCGCCGCACGGTGGCGCACCATGGCCATCAGCGGCACGAGGCCGGATCCCCCGGCGACGAGCAGGAGCGGACCGCCGTCCTCGCTGCGCCAGGCGAAGTAGCCGCCGATCGGGCCGCGCAGCTCCAGCTCATCACCGGTGCGGAGCTCGTCGGTCAGATACGGCGAGACCTCGCCGTCCTCGAGTCGTTCGACCGTCAGCGCGAGCGTTGCGTCCTCCGGCGCCGATGCGATCGAGTAGGAGCGCTGTGCCTGGTAGCCGTCCTCGGCGGTGAGGCGGACGTCGACGTGCTGGCCGGCGACGTGTCCGGGCCAGCCGGGCACGTCGAGCACCAGCGTCTTCGCGCGAGGGCTCTCGACGATCACGTCTTTGACGGCGGCGAGCCGCCAGGCGATCCGTGCCGGCGCCACGATCAGTCCCCCCAATAGCGCTGCTCTTTCCAGGGATCGCCGTAGTTGTGGTAGCCGTAGGCCTCCCAGAAGCCGGGCTCGTCGTGGTCGCGGAGCTCGAGGCCGCGGACCCACTTCGCGCTCTTCCAGAAGTACAGATGCGGGACGAGCAGCCGCGCCGGGCCGCCGTGCTCGGGCTCCAGCGGCTCGCCACCGTACTCGTAGGCGATCCACGCCCTTCCGCCCATCAGGTCCTCGAGCGGGAGGTTGGTCGTATAGCCGCCGTCGCACCACGCGGTGATGTAGCCGGCGTCGGTCCCGACGTCTTCGAGCAGGGTGTCGACCGACACCCCGGTCCAGGTGGTGTCGAGCTTCGACCACTTGGTGACGCAGTGGATGTCGACGGTGACCGTTTCCCGCGGCAGCGCGACGAACTCCTCCCACGGCCACGACACCGGCTCCTCCACGGCGCCGTTGATCGTGAAGCTCCACTCGTCCAGCGGCGTGTGCGGCGTCGGTCCGGCGGCCAGCACCGGAAAGTCGCGTGTGACGTACTGACCCGGCGGCACGCGCGCGGGATCGACCTCCACCCGGCGGCCGCGGAAGCCTCGTGAGATTGGCGGCATCGGCTGAACATGGCGACGCATCGGTCGACGGGCAAGCGGAGCTCGCGATGAACCGATATGCGATCTCGCACGACTGGTGCCACCGTATGGCGGACCGTGAGCGGGGCGAGATGAGCCCCCTCCGGCTCTACAGCACGCGCACGCGCGCAAAGCAAGACGTTCTGCGCGAGGGGCAGCAAGACCGAGTTCGACCGCCGCGGCATCGCGGTCGCTCCACCGAACCCCACCGGTCACCGGGCGACTAGCCCCCGGCATCAGGAGCTCCACCGCCACGACGGCCCTGGTCGGGGACGGTCGCGGCTCCGAGTGCCGCGAAGCCGAAGACTGCTGCCCGCCGGCCTAGCGCTTCCGAGGCGGCGGCGGTTACCTGGAGTCGCCGCCGCTGTCGAGCAGCGAACACGCGCTCGGCAGCCGGCTGCTGATCAGCGGCATGCGATGACCGCGCCGGCCCACGGGTCCGGCGAGGAGACGCCGGCGTCGTGCGCCTGCGCAACCGTCTTTCCGCGAGTTGCAATGGCCGGTCGACCGCTTGCCGGCAATCCCGTCGTACGAGCTCGCCGGAGTGGTCGAAGAGGCCGGACCCGGCGTCGCGCCGGGCGACGACGTTCGCGCTCATCCCGTTCGAGAGGGATGGCGTCGCGGCCGACCACGCAGTGGTGCCGGCTGACGTGCTGGCGGCGAGTCCGGCGGTCGCTCAACCGCGCCGAGAGCGCCGCGATCCGGCGGCGAGCTGCTTCGCCGGTCCCGCGCGGTGTTGCGCCCCGGCGGGCGACTGGTCTCCGTGGCGGAGGAGCCGCGAGGTGGAGCGAGCCCGCCCCGTCACGGCGCATCGCCGGCGGCCGTGCGCAATCACCGCCAGGCGGGCCACCAGCGGCCGGCGTCGGCGACTCGCGGTCCGACGACCCGAGCGACGACGAGCCGGGCGGCCCCAAGCCGTACTAGCGCGCCCGGCGCGTCACCTGGTCCGGTCGGATGACCGGGAGCACGCGCGCGTCGTTCGCGCTCGGCGCCCGGTTCGCGTGGAAGCCACGCAGCAGCTCGCGCGCCTCGTGCAACTGAAGCTGGTAGCGGGCGCGGTACCGCTCGGCCGGCCGCTCGACGTCCGCGATCCAGTCGCCGTAGTGCTCGGGCGGGCGCGCCGGCAGCCGCACCGCGTGGTCGAGGAACCACTTCAGCTGCAGGTCTGCGCGCGTGGCGTAGCCGGCGTACTCGCCCTCGTCCCAGATGCTCGTGCGCATCTGGAAGAAGCCGGCCAAGTCCGCGTCGCCGCGCGGCAGGTTGTACATGCCCGACTCGACGAGCGCCGCCATCACCGGCAGCTCGGGGGGAAGGCCACGGCGCTCGGCCTCGCCGGCCATCCACGCGGCGATGCGCTCGCGCGGCGCGTCGTCGCCGGGGTACTCGGTCGGCGCGCCGTCGAGGTCGAGGTCGACATCGCCCGGAGCGGCGACATGGGATGACGAAGGCGGCGTGTCGGCGGGGGAATACAGCGCCGCGTTGCCCTGATACTCGTCGTCGGTGAGGTCGTCGAAATCGGGGCCGACCTCGTCCTCGTCGGGCTCGTCCTCGTCCTCGTCCTCGTCCTCATCCGCGTCGTCGTCGTCGTCCTCGTCGTCGTCGAGGTCGTCGTCGGAGGAGTCCTCTTCCGAGTCGTCCGAGTCGTCCATGTCTGCGACAGTCGCGTCGTCGGCGCCGGGGGCCGGGGTGACGGCACGGACTCCGCCGGCTGACTCGGGTGGCGTCCACCCTGGCGGAGGTGGGTCGTCGTAGGCAACGTGGACGTGGTTCTGGTGGTCTGCGTCCGTGAACGCGACGGGGTCACCGAGCGCCCATGGCGAGCCGAGCTCGGTCGGGCGGACGCCCGGCTCGAGACGCAGCAGGGACTCGGCGAGCCTCCGGGCCGCCGCGTTGCCGGGAGTCACCGGCTGCCCGTCGATCGCCGCGATGTCGACCGCGCGGCCGTAGTGGTGGTTGGAGATCGAGCCGCCGACGGTGCGGACGCCGTGGTCGGAGAGCATGGCCGAGACCGTGATCCGGTGCCGCCGGGAGACGTCCTCGAGTACGGTGACGATGCGCGGGTCGATCCGGCCCGCGCGGAGGTCCGCGACGCCGGCGGAGTCGAGCTGCACGTTCGGGTTGTCGAGCAGCGCGTCGACGCCGTCCGCCGGCGGCCGCACGGCTGCCTCGGCCGCCTCCGCACCCAGGCCGCCGCCATCGCCGGCCAGCTCGAAGAGCGCCAGGCCCTCGGCGGCCGTCGCCGCCAGCGCGCCCGCAAGGCTCGACTTGGACTCGCGCAGCTCCAGCGTCTCGAGCGCTGGTTGGAGGTTCGGATCGCGGCGAAGCCGTTGACGGAACTCCGGGTCGGCGAGCACGCGTTCAACGAGGCGGGCGGCCTCGTCGGAGTCGTCGTGCCGCCCGCTCACGACTAGCCGCCGGCGTCCTCGATCAGGCCGCGCAGCCCGGCCGCCGCGCGCGCGTCCCGCCGGACGTCCCCGTTCAGGAGCCCGCTCGTGCCCACCCGGCGCGCCTGCCCGCGGCTCGGGAGCTGGGACCACATCACGGCGCGCACCGACGGTAGGTGATCCGACATCGCGCGCAGATCACGCACACGTGCGGCGTGTCCTCGCTCTCGAGCGCGGCGCGATAGGCCGAGGACTTCCTACGCGCGTCGCGTGTCGCGCGCCGTTCCACCGCCTGTAGGCGTGCGACACGTCGGCGGACTCGTCCCGGCGCTCGAGATAGGCGCTCCGTCCAGCGGTTGCGAGTTCGCGGGAGCTTCATCGCCTGCAAACTGAAGCATCGACAGAAGTCCTCTTCGACACCGGCGGCCGATCGCTCGATCGGCCGGTGGTGTTTGTCATCGCGCGGCGGGGTCGACGATGAACACCGCTCTCGTCGTGCTCAGGATCATTCCCGGGCTCCTTCATATGGGGCACGGGCTGCAAGCTCGTGCCCCCCGGCTACTCGCCGCCGCTGTTGCGCGCTGCCGGTCATCGCCGCACGGGGGCGGGCTTCGAGAGCCTCGGCATCCGGCCGGGTGTGGTGGCCGCCGTCCTGGCGGGCTCGGCCGAGCTCGTCGGCGGCTTCTCGCTCGCGGCCGGGCTCCTCACGCCGGTCGGCACCGCTCTCGTCGGCGCCGTGATGATCACCGCGATCGTCAAGATGCATGTCTCGAACGGGATCTGGGCAGCCGAGGGCGGCTTCGAGTTTCCGCTGGTGCTGCTCGCGGTGGGCTTCGTGATCACGGCGCTGGGCCCCGGATCTCTCTCGGTCGACTCCTGGCTTGGGATCGACGACTGGGCCGGCATCAACTGGACGATCAACCCCGCTGCGCGCTCGGCGATCGCACTGGCCGTCGGCCTCGCCGGCGGCCTGGTGGTGGCCCTGGCATCCTGGGCGTCGAAGCGCACCCCGAGCCACGCGGGCCCGCAGGCGGCGCGCTGATGCCCGACTCGCCGCCGGCGTGAGGCAGCTGTGGTTCGGCGCGTCGAGCGCCGCTGCTGTACCGGGATTCGGAGAGGCAAGATCGCGCGCGGCAGGCGCGCGGCCGCTCTCCGTCGTGCTGCCGTCCGCAAGCGCTCGTGCGCGCCGATGGCAGGGACATTCGTGGGACTCGAGCCGCCGCCGCCGGCGCCCTCCACGTGACGGTCGCCGGCGATACGCAGCGCTGATCGACCCAGCGTGACGTTGTGTTGCGGCGTCCTGCCCCTCCCGCTTGCATGCACTTCCATGAAGCGCATTCGGGCCGCCACTTCTCGCTCGCCGGGCCGGCGGCTGACGGAGGCGCACGCGCAATGGCGTCTGGCAGCGCAACCCGTCGCGCTGCGATGGGAGGTGTTCCTGCAGGCCGGGGGCGAGGCCCGAGGGTTCGCGTTCACGTCCTACCTAGCGGCGCTCGACGCCGAAGAGGCCGCCGCGGCGACGATGGCGGGACTCACTCCGCGAATTGCCGCGTAGACCCGACTTCCTCCCTGAGAGCCGCACGTGCGGCAACAACCTCCAATCCCCACCACTCACAAGGAGCATGGACGTGCCCCGCTTCCTCCTGGCTGGCCATCGCGCTCGCCTCGGCCTTCCTCGTCGATGCGAGCGTCGCCTACGAGTACCGCCGTCGTCGAATGCACCATCCCGCCGGACATGACGATCGAGCGATGGCGGCGGCTTGGTCGCAGCACAGCCGCCACGCAACGTGATCCGTGGTCTCGGCTGCCCGCCGCCGCGCGACGTCTGGCGCGTCAGGGTGAGAGGTGCTGCGACCACCTGCACGACACCGTCAGCCGCTACGACCACACCGCCAAACGGCTCGAGTTGCTGCTCACATGCCCGGTTTGCCAGACCGAGAAGGTGATTCACAGCCTCGCGTACGAGCCCAGGTTCGAACCGTCCGTGCAAGCGTCCACGCACTTCACGCGCGCGAGGGCGCGGCGGTCGACGCGCTCGACGGCATGGCCGGGTCGAGAGGCTGTGCCGACCGAGATCAGCCAGGCCGTCCCCTTCTGGGAGGCCGAGCCCGAGCACCAGGACTACCTCCAGCGCTACCCGAACGGCTACACCTGCCACTTCCCCCGGCCGGGCTGGAAGCTGCCACACCGCGAGACCGCCGGCTAACGCGGCGCGTCGGGACTGCAATGGGAAGGAAGCCTCCTCGGTGGGACGCTCGTTGCCGGGGAGCTGGTCGCGCAGTTTTCGGCCGCGCCGGCTGCGCGGATAGGCACGAGAGCCGGGGCATCGCCTGCCGGTGGAGGGAGCTGCGGAAGCTGCTCAGTCCGCCGAGCCCGGCATCGCGCCCTCGGCAAGCTTGATCCGGGTCCAGACGTTCATGTTGACGACGACGCCGACGATCTCGAGCATCTCCTCCGGGCCGAAGTGCTCGACGAGCGCGTCGTGAAAGCGCTGGAACGCCGCGTCCCGATCGGTGTCGGCGGCGCGTGTGAGCGCCTCGGCGTAGCGGAGCGCCGCCCGCTCGGCGTCGGAGTGAAGCTCAGTCTCCCACCACGCCGTCAGAGTGTCGATCTTGGCCCGAGGGATGCCCGCCTCGCGCGCCGCCTGGTAGTGCAGGTTCAGGCAGTAGGTGCAGTTGTTGAGCTGCGACACTCGCAGGCGCAGGAGCTGGGCGAGGCCGCGGTCGATCCGCAGGTCCGCCGTGTACCCGAACGCATCCGCGCCCATCCGTGCCATGCCGATCAGCGCCTCGTTCTCACTCGCGTTCAACCGGCGGTTCGCCATCTGGACATCGTCAGCCATCGTGCTTCCTTTCAATGCTCATCGTTCCCCTCTCGCGCCTCCGGCGCCCCGCCACGAGCCACCCGGCCTTCTATCGCTTCACCGTCGAGGAGGCGATCGAGAACAGCGATAGGTAGACCGAGATGCCGATCAGGATCAACACCATGCCGCGCTGCGCGGCCTCCGCGCCGTCGCGCCCGCCATCCACACCGAGAACACCATGGCGATGGCGATCGCAGCGATCACGATCTTCCCCCAGCGGCACCGTCCGCTACATCGCCGGTTGTCCCAGTCGCGCACGCGTAAACAGCAGACGCCGTTGCTCTGAGCCGATTCGCTATCGCGATCGACAGGAGCGAATGGCCGGAGGAGTCTGAGGACATGCCGAGATGGCCCGAGAACCCCGACGACCCCGTCGACCCCGCGATCGCGCCGCTGATCGAGGCCGGCGAGGGCGAATCGGAGGGCTTCGACGTGGCCGAGGCTGACCTGATCAGGCACGCCGAGCACGGGGACCAGCAAGGCACCGACCCGATCTGGCGGGACGCCGCGGGCTTCCGCGCGGAAGAAATCCCGGGCCTCGACGACGAACGCTACGGCGCCGCCGACGACGAGGACCCGGAAACCTGACCGTGCGTCAAGCTGGCGACGCGGCCGATCGCGTCGCGACCCGTTGATCGAGAGCGACCTCGATGTCATCCCGCCGGCGATCGAGGCATGCGTCGTGGGGGTAGTGCGTGCGCCGGCGAGTGCGAGCGCCACGCGGCCCACCACGACTGCTGCCGTGTCCGTATGGCGTTCGTCGCCCGTCACGAGGCTGCAGCCCGTCGCGCGCGAGACCTCACCGCCAGTCCAGCAAGACGAAGCGATCGAGCGATACCGAATTGCGTTGGAACCAGCCCGGATCCAGGCCGTAGGCTGATCCTGTGCAGGGCTTGGAGGATGTCGAGGTCGTTGACGGCGAGCCGCTCGCGGCCTCCTTGATCCCGCGAGCGGTGACGGCCGGCGAGCTGATCTTCGACGACGGGGCGACGCAGACGTTCGGTGCAAACGGGGACACGAGCTACGTCGAGGCCGACGGTCGTCCCACGCAGGGCAAGTGGTACGTCGACGAGGATGGACGCTTCTGCTCGTTCTGGCCGCCGACCTATCGGGCTTGCTACGGCCTGCGCTGGATCGTCGAGGGCGATGAGATCGTCGGGCTGAGCTTCACCGAGCTGGGCCGGGGCTCGCGATTCGACGGTCGATACACGACGCCGGCTCACGAGGCCCGCCCGTGAAGTAGATGCGCCACGGTGGCTTCCGAGCGCGCCACGCCCTCCCGCCGCTCGGGCCGGTCGGCCCCCGACGACGCTCGCGGGCACGAAACCCGTGAGGTCGTAGCGAGCCGACTCGGGTCAGGTCCGCAGTTGAGATGGGAAAGGCGGACCACCGCCCGGCCATGGCCCGTTGTCACGACCGCGAGACCGGGCGGAGCCTGATCGCGAGGACGGCCCCGCAGCCGGCAAGGCACGTGAGCGCGACACCCCGCCAGCTGGCGCGGGCACCGGCGGCGCGGACCGCGCGCGACAGGGTCGATGTCCGGACCGCGCGCGTCGGCTGCGCCGGACGGCCGCAAGGCGCCGCCTGCGGCCGGACCTGATTTCACGTGCGTGTGCGGGTGCGGCGGGGCATTGTGGAGAGTTCGTCAGCGCCATCGAGTCGGGGCGTGGATCCCGCTCACGCCGGCGTTGCTCCCGTCGGGGTACCTGCGTTCGCCGCGGCGATGGTGCTCGGCCGGAGCATCGATCGGGGAGGCGGCGGTCGCGCGACCGCCGCCTCAGCCTGGCGAGTTGCATTACATCGCCCGAGCCGCCGCGTGAACGATGAGGCCGAACTTGGCCGGGTCGTCGTCGGAGTCGTCGCGCGGGACGAAGAAGTACTCCGCGCCCGCCGGCTCGAGGGTGACCAGGAATCGCACGTGCTCGCTACGCACGGTGAAGCCGTGGGGCACGTTCTTCGGGAGCGCCGCGTAGGACCCGGCCTCCACCTCGATCTTCTCGTCACCGACGTATGCGGTGATCGCGCCCTCCAGGACATACAACGTCTCGTCCTCGCGGGTGTGGGTGTGCATCGGCGGTTCCTCGCCCGCGCGCACCCGCCACTCGACGACCGCCCATTCGCCACCGGACTGCTCACCGGCGAGCTTGAGCTCTGCGCTCGAGCCACCGCCGCGGGTCACGGTACGTCCGGCCCCGGGGCCGGACAGGACAGGTTCACTTAGGGCCATGGTCTTGCTCCTCTGATCGGGACACGACTTCCATGGAAGGACCCCGTGCCCCGAGCATCAACCGCCGCTCACGATCGCGTCATTGCTTCCATGAATCGGCCGGACGCCGGGCCGGCCCCACGATCGGCTCCCCGTACCCGTTCGAGTCGCACGGCGTGGTCGCGCATCGCTCGCCGGCCGGGTACGCGCTCGAGTCGCAGGCCAAGTCGCACTTCGGCAGCGGCTCGATCTCGATCGGCACGCTCGCGCACGAGATCGCGCACCAGTGGTTCGGCAACAGCGTCGGCCCGGCGACGTGGCGGGAGATCTGGTTCAACGACGACCGTGAGCGGCACCGTGCCCGCCTCGCTGTCGCTGAGCGTGGGCGGGGCGGCGTCGTTCGGCGCCTTCACGCCGGGCCTGGCCGACGACTACGACACGACGCTCGCGGCCACCGTGGTGTCCACGGCCGGTGACGCGGCGCTGTCGGTCACCGATCCGGCCCCGGCGTTCCCGGGACGGCTGGTCAACGGCGCGTTCGCTCTCGCCCATCCGGTGCAGGCCCGGACGGGCGCGACGGCGTTCGGCCCGGTGGGCGCCACGCCGCTCGTGCTGCGGTCGTGGAGCGGGCCGACGAGCAACGAGCAGGTGACGATCGACCTCCGGCAGTCGATCGGGGCCGGCGAGGGTCTGCGCACCGGGACGTACGCGAAGACGTTCACGTTCACGCTGTCGACCACGACTCCGTAGGACGGGCGTGCTCTGCGGCTCGGCCCCTGTGTTCGGGGGCCGGGCCGCGCCGTCCGCTGCGTCAGAGGACGATGGCGACGACGAAGAACGACGCGGCGAAGCCCGGCAGCGCCCGGACGAAGCCGTACATGAGGCTGCGCGCCGCCTCGGGGCCGTCCTGGGCCAGGACGAAGGCGGCGATGACGGTCATGGCCACCGGGAACGGGGTCAGCACGCCGCTGAGCGCCGGGCCGAGCGATCCCGCCGCCCCCGTGACGGCCACGACGAGGACGGCGGTCAGGCCGGCGCGGACCGGGAGATCCCACGCGGGCGGCGGGCGCTCGGGCGTGACCCGCCGCGGCGCGGGGCCGACGATCCAGGCCGCCACGACCATCCCGGCGAGGGCGGCGAGGAGGCCGGCGACGGCCGGCGCGTCGATCCACGAGAGCGCCCCGGCGACGGCGAAGTAGGTGAGCCAGCCGATCCCGAGCGTGACGGGCCACGAGCGCCCGGCGGCGGCGGCCCGCGCGAACGCGGCGCCGAACGCCGCCAGGGCCACGAGCCCGAACAGCGCCGACCGCGCGGCCTCGCCCCCGAACGCGCGGCCGTGCTCGATCGTGATGACGGCCAGGATCGGCCCCGCGACCACGGGGAGCGCGGTGACGATGCCCGCCACCGCCGCGCCCCACCGGCGCCCGGCCAGCGTCGCGGCGACGACGAGCGCCGGCGCGAGGGCCACCTTCAACGCGAGGACGGTCACCGGCGTCCACGGTAGGACGCGGTGAGCCGGACGCGAGCGGCGACCGCGGTCAGGCCACGGTGCCGGCCGCCCCCATCCGCGCGGCGATCATCTGGCACAGCCGCTCCCGCCTCGCACACGAGCGGAACGAGAACGAGGCCGCGAGCGCGTCGAGCTCGTCGTCGTCGAGCCC
The DNA here is from genome assembly GCA_963720415.1 of uncultured Solirubrobacteraceae bacterium. Taxonomy (GTDB): domain Bacteria; phylum Actinomycetota; class Thermoleophilia; order Solirubrobacterales; family Solirubrobacteraceae; genus DASSUW01. The sequence goes on from CAVRFQ010000002.1 coordinate 127,376, forward strand.
GCGGAACCGCTCCGCGTACGAGGGGAGCATCGCCTGGGCGAAGAGGATGTAGCGGACGAGGTCGTTCGTCACGTGCCGCGCGCCCCACGGGTAGGGCTCCCAGGCGGGGAACTCGCGCGCGATCAGCTCGTGGATCGGCTCGATGACCTCGGGGAGCTCGGCGTGTGTCGAGCCCCACGCGTCCACCCCGATCCGCTGCTTCTTCTCGATCAAGTCGCCGAAGCGCTCCATGTACGGCGCCGACGGATCGACCGAGACGAGGCCCTGCAGGCCGACGTCCTTGTACGTCCAGATCGACCACCCAGCGCCGTACCGGTCGTAGATGTCGAGCTGGTCGGCCAGGACCTGGTAGCGCTGCTCGTCGCGCTCCGTGTCGCCGGTGTAGACGGGCCCGAACTCGCCGACCCAGATCGGCGTGCCGGTCTCCCGCTGGAACAGCGTGCGGGCGAGGAACGTCTCCTCGATCGTGTCGCGGTCGACCCATACGCCGTCGGTCTCCCCCGGGTACGGCCCGCCGAACGACATGCCGGCCCGCGCGTAGTCGTGGCAGGCGTAGATCGCGTTGTCGTACGGCTCGCCGAACATGGAGAAGTCGGTCGAGTACGTGTTGCCGTCGATGAAGACGATGTGGTCGGGATCGACCGCGCGGACCGCCGCGACCAGGCGGTCGTGGAACGGCCCGACGACCTCCCCCGTCACGTCGCCCGGCTCGTTGAGCAGGTTGTAGCCCGCCACCCACGAGTTGCCGCGGTAGCGATCGGCGAGCGCCTCCCACAGGTGCACGACGCGGTCCTGGAAGTGCGGGTGCCGCCAGAACGCCGCGACGTGCGTGGCGTTGTCCGAGTGCCAGTGCTGGTTCTGCGAGCCGGGCACCGCGTGCAGGTCGATCACGGTGTAGATCCCGCACGCGGCGCACGCGGCGATCGCGCGATCGAGCCGCTCGAAGCCCGCCTCGACGAGCGAGAACGGCGCGTTGTCGCGCTCGAACTGCGCCTGGTTGACCGGCAACCGCAGGCACGTGATGCCGATCTCGGCCAGGAAGCGCGCGTCCTCCTCGCCGAAGAAGCTGTCGAGCAGCCGGTCGAGGAACCGCTCGGCCCGATCGGCTCCGAGCACGCGCGCCACCGCCGTGCGCATCGCCGTCTCGCTGGCCGGAAAGCCGGTGATGAAGTTCTCCATGTTCATCCAGCCGCCGAGCCCGGTGCCGCGCAGCAGCACCCGCGCGCCATCGGCATCGACGACGGCATCGCCCTGCACGCGCAGACTCAAGACAGACCCTCCTCGAAAGTTTCAGGCGAACATCGCAGACACTATCGCAACTTTTCCGAAAAGTCTGATACGTTGCTGCGATGGCGACCGAGCGCGTCACCATCGCCAACATCGCCGACGCCGCGGGCGTGTCGGTGCCGACCGTGTCGAAGGTCGTCAACGGCCGGGCGGACGTCGCGCCGGAGACCCGGGAGCGCGTCGAGAAGGTGCTCGCCGAGCAGGGCTACAGGCGGCGCGGCCCGACCCGGGACAGCCGCGCCGAGCTGCTCGACGTCGTCTTCAACGAGCTCGAGAGCCCGTGGGCCATGGAGATCGTCAAGGGCGTCGAGGAGGTCGCGCGGGAGAACGGCCTCGGCGTCGTGCTCTCAGCCCAGGAGGGTCCCGGCGCGCTCGGGCGCTCGTGGGTCGACGCGGTGGCGTCGCGCCGCAGCGCGGGCCTGATCCTCGTCGTCTCGGAGCTCACGCCCGACCAGGTCGCGCGGCTCAACGCCCGCGGCATCCCGTTCGTGGTGGTCGACCCGGCGGGCGAGCCGGCGGCGGACGTCCCCTCGGTCGGCGCGACCAACTGGAACGGCGGCCTCACCGCGACGCGCCACCTGCTGGAGCTCGGGCACACCCGCGTCGGCATGATCGGCGGGCCGCCCGCCATGCTGTGCAGCCGCGCACGTGCCGACGGCTACCGCGCCGCGCTCGAGACGGCCGGCCTGCCGGTGGACCCGCAGCTGATCCGCTGGGGCACGTTCCACGTCGAGGACGGCTACGAGCACGCGAGCGCGCTGCTTGAGCTGCCCGAGCCCCCGAGCGCGATCTTCGCGGGCAACGACCTGCAGGCCTTCGGCGTCTACGAGGCCGCCCGCCAGCAGGGGCTCACGGTGCCGAGCGACCTCAGCGTGGTCGGCTTCGACGACCTGCCGATGGCCCGCTGGGTCGGGCCGCCTTTGACGACGATCCGGCAGCCGCTGACCGAGATGGCGGCGACCGCCGCACGGCTCGTCCTGGGCCAGGGCGATGCCGAGCGGGTCGAGCTTGCGACGACGCTCGTGGTGCGGCAGAGCACCGAGGGGAACGGCTAGCGAGAGGAGGAGGAGATGAGCAAGTCGGTTCTGGCGCTGATCGTGACCATCGCGCTGGTGGCGGTGGGTTGTGGCGGCGACGACGAGGACGGCGGAGGGGCACAGGCGGGTTCCGGCGGCAACGTGACCATCGAGTGGTGGCACATCGCAAACAACGAGCCGCTGAAGTCGATCTGGCAGGACGCGGCCGACCAGTACATGGCCGACCACCCGAACGTGAAGGTCAACATCACCGTCCTGGAGAACGAGGCCTTCAAGACGAAGCTCACGACGACCATGCAGAGCGGCAAGGTGCCCGACGTCTTCCAGTCCTGGGGCGGCGGCACCCTCGCCGAGCAGGCCCAGGCGGGTCTGGTGAAGGACATCACGGACGACGCCTCGCCCTGGATCGGCGACCTCAACGAGGCCGGCGTCGGCATCTACCAGGTCGACGGCAAGCAGTACGGCGTCCCCTACAACCTCGGCATGGTCGGGTTCTGGTACAACACCACGCTCTTCGAGAAGGCGGGCATCACCGAGCCGCCCGCGACGTGGGACGACTTCCTCGCCGCCGTCGAGAAGCTGAAGGCGGCCGGCATCACGCCGATCGCGGTGGGCGAGAAGGACAAGTGGCCCGGCATGTTCTGGTGGGCCAACCTCTCCCTGCGCATCGCCGGTAAGGACGCGATGGCTCAGGCCGGCGAGGACGGCTCGTTCGACAGCGAGGGCTTCGTGAAGGCGGGCGAGGAGCTCCAGCGCCTGATCGACATGGAGCCGTTCCAGGACGGCTTCCTCGCGGCGCCGTGGGACGGCGCCGGCGGCGAGGCCGCCGTGATGGGCAACGGTCGCGCGGCGATGGACCTCATGGGGCAGTGGGCGCCGTTCACCTTCGCCGCCAACGCGAAGGACGAGAAGGCCCCGAAGGTCGGCTGGTTCCCCTTCCCCACCGTCGACGGCGGCGCCGGCTCGGCCGACGAGCAGTTCGGCGGCGGCGACGGCTGGGCCATCGGCAAGGACGCGCCACCCGAGGCGGTCGACTTCGTGCGGTACATCGTCGACACCGAGACGGCCAACAAGGCGGGAGCCAGCGGTGCGATCCTGCCGGTCAAGAAGGGGACGGAGAGCTCGGTCGAGGACCCGAACATGAAGGCGGTGCTCGAGAAGCGAGCCGAGGCGTCGTTCGTGCAGCTCTACCTCGACCAGGCATATGCCCCGGCCGTCGGTCAGTCGATCAATGACGCGGTGCAGGGGCTGTTCGCCGGCAAGTCGTCGCCGGAGGACGTCGCGAAGACCATCGCGGATGCCGCGAAGGCCGGATAGCGCAGCATTCGCGGGCCACGCGGTCGCGCCCGGCGACCGCGTGGTCCTGACGACCCCGGCCCGGCGGTCGCGAAACCGGCGCCGCTGGGCCACCGTCGCGCTGTTCCTCGCGCCCGCGCTGCTGCTCTACCTGCTGCTGGTCATCGCGCCGGTCCTCCAGGCGATGTACTACAGCGGCTTCCGCTGGAACGGCCTCGGGCCGCTCGACGAGTTCGTCGGGCTCGAGAACTTCAAGCGCGCGTTCCAGGACGACGTCTTCACGGGGGCGGTCGCGCACAACGGCATCTTCGTCCTCCTCTCGCTCGCCGTGCAGCTCCCGTTCGCTCTCGGCGTGGCGATGATCCTCAACGAGCGCCTGCGCGGGCGGGCGCTGCTGCGCGTGCTCTTCTTCGCGCCGTTCGTCCTCTCCGAGGTGGTCACCGGGGTGATCTGGACGCTCGTGCTCCAGCCCGACGGCCTCGTCGACCACGGCCTCGACCGCGTCGGCCTGGATCCGCTCATCCACCAGTGGCTCGCCGACCCGTCGATCGTCCTCTACACGCTGTTCGTGGTGATCTCGTGGAAGTACTTCGGCTTCCACATGATCCTCTACCTCGCCGGGCTCCAGCAGATCCCGCGCGAGCTCGAGGAGGCCGCGGAGATCGACGGCGCGACCCGTCTCCAGGTGCTCCGGTACGTCACGCTGCCACTGCTAGGCCCGACGATCCGCATCTCCGCCTTCCTCTCGATCATCGGCGCCATACAGCTCTTCGACCTTGTGTGGGTGATGACGGGCGGCGGGCCGGTCAACGCCTCGAACACGATGGCCGTCTACATGATCGACTGGAGCTTCAAGCGCTTCCAGTTCGGCTACGCGAGCGCGGTCGCGGTGATCATGCTCGTGATCTCGCTCGTCATCGCGCTGACCTACCAGCGCTTCGTCCTCCGGCGCGACCTCGACGGCGCCCTGACCACGATGAGCCGATGAGGCGCGCCGCCCTCCGGGCGCCGCTCTATCTGGTGGCCTGGCTGGTCGCGGCCGCGATCCTCATCCCGGTCGTCTACGCGCTGCTCGGCGGCTTCCGCGACAGCGGCCAGATCGGCTCGGACCCCGTCGGGCTCCCGGACCCGTGGGTGTTCGCCAACTACGGCGAGATCCTCGGCTCCGGGACGTTCTGGCGCCAGGTGTGGAACAGCGTGCTCATCGCCCTCGTGTCGACGCTGCTCACGGTGCCGCTCGCCGCGGCCGCCGCGTTCGTGTTCGCACGCTTCGCGTTCCGCGGGCGCGAGGTGCTCTACACGGTCTTCACGATCGGCCTGCTCTTCCCGGTCGCCGTCGCGATCCTTCCGATCTTCATCATGGTCCGGAACCTCGGGCTGCTCGATAACCCGCTGGGGGTCGCACTCCCCCAGGCGGCCTTCGGGCTGCCGATGACGATCGTCATCCTGCGGCCGTTCTTCCACAGCTTCCCGAACGAGCTGCAGGATGCGGCGGCGATCGACGGCTGCGGCCCGTTCCGCTTCTTCTGGCGGATCCTGCTGCCGCTCTCGCGCCCGGTGCTGGCGACCGTCTCCGTGCTCGCCATCGTCGGGAGCTGGAACGCGTTCCTGCTGCCGCTCGTCGTGCTCACCGACTCGGCCAACTGGACGCTCCCGCTGGGCGTGACGAACTACTCGACCCAGTACACGGCCGACACCGCGCGGATCCTCGCCTTCACGTCGCTGTCGATGGTCCCGGCGCTCATCTTCTACGCGTTCGCCGAGCGACACCTCGTCCGCGGGCTCACGACAGGCGCGCTCAAGGGCTGACTACGCTCAGCCCGTGAACCGCTCGGAGCTCGCGCAGGGCCTGGACAACCTCGGCGTGCAGCCCGGGGGCGTCCTCATGGTCCACACCCGGATGAGCGCGCTCGGCCATGTGGTCGGCGGCAGCGAGACCGTGGTGCGCGCGCTGCTCGACGCCCTCGGTCCCGACGGCACGCTGATGGCCTACGCCTCGTGGGCCGAGCACGTGTACGAGGAGGACCGCCCGGCCTACCTCGCCTCGCCGCCGGTCTTCGACCCCGCGACCGGCGCGGTCGACCCCGGGTACGGCCGCATCCCGGAGCGGATCCGGACCTGGCCGGGAGCACGGCGCAGCGCTCATCCCGAGGCGGGCGTGGTCGCCGTCGGCGCGCGTGCCGGCTGGCTGGTCGAGCCCCATCCGGACGACGACGGGTACGGCTGGGAGAGCCCGTTCGCGCGGCTCGTCCAGGCCGACGGGCAGGTCCTCATGCTGGGCGCCCCGCTCGACACCGTCACGCTGCTGCACCACGCCGAGGCGATCGCCACCGCGCCCGGCAAGCGCCGCCGCAGCTACACGGTCCGCATGCACGGCGAGGACCGCGCCTTCACCGACATCGACACCGAGCACGGCGCCTATCCGTACGACGCGCTGGACCTCGCCGGCGACGAGTTCCTGGTGATCGCCGAGGCCGCGCTCGCGCGCGGCGTCGGCGTGCGCGGGACGATCGGCCCGGCCACGTGCCACCTCTTCCCCGCCCCCGAGCTGACCGCCTTCGGCGTCGCCTGGATCGAGGCGCGCTTCACTCCGTCAGATAGCGGGTGATCCCCGCGGCGATCCCGAGCGCGATGCGCTTGCGGAAGCGCGCGGACGTCACCTTCGCGGCGTCGGTCGCGTTCCGCATGTTCGCGGTCTCGACGAAGATCGCCGGGACGTCGGCCAGCCGCAGGCCGCCGAGGTCGGAGCGCGCGACGAGCCCGTCGCCGCCGAGGTAGGTCGACCGAGGCAGCCCCGTCACCGTCCCGTACTCGAGGCGCATGAGCCGCGCGAGCCGCCGGGACGGCGCGTAGATGTCGTCGGTGAGGCCCTCGATCAGCGTGGGCCGGATGACGTGGAACCCACGCCCGCCGGACGGCCCGCCGTCCGCGTGGATCGAGACCGCCGCGTCGGCCGCCGAGCGGTTGGCGATCGCCGCGCGCTTCGTGATGCACGGCCCGATCCCGTCGTAGCGGCGCCGCGTCAGGACCACGGTGGCGCCGCGCTCCCGCAGCACCCGCGCCGCCTCGCGCGCGACCGTCAGCGTGTACCGCGACTCCGCGTAGCCGGAGTTCGTCGACGTGCCCGTCGTGTTGCACGCCTTGTGCATCCCGCCGCCCACGTGCACCTGGCGGTTGATGCGCTCCGAGTAGCCGCCGTTGTGCCCGGGGTCGAGCACGACGACCCGGCCGTCGAGGGGCCCTGCCGCCATCGTGGCGGCCAGCGCCACCGTGGCGAGCAGGCCTCCCATGCCCGTCATGATGACGCCGGTGAGCACCCATCGCCTGAGCGCCGTGATGCGCGAGCAGTCGGCCGTCACCCCGCTCGAGCTGTTCTTCGACCTCGTCTTCGTGCTCGCGCTCACCCAGTGCACGGCGCTGATGGCCGACGAGCCGACCTGGGAGGGCATCGCCAAGGGCCTGCTCGTCCTCGGCGTGCTGTGGTGGTGCTGGGTGGGCTACGCGTGGCTGACCAGCGTGGTCAACCCCGAGGAGGGCGCCGTCCGCATCGCCATGTTCGCCGCGATGGCCGGCCTCCTCGTGGTCGCGCTCTGCGTGCCGGGCGCGTTCGACGACGAAGGACTGCTGTTCGCGGTCGCCTACGCCATCGTCCGGCTCGCCCACATCGCGCTGTTCGTGCTGGCCAGCCGCGACGATCCCGGGCTCCGGCACGCCACCTGGGGCCTCCTGGCCAGCACCGCGCTCGGCACCGGCCTGCTGGTCGGCGCCTCGTTCGCGGACGGCCTGCTCCAGGGCGCGCTGTGGGCGATCGCCCTCACGCTCGACATGGGCGGCCCGCTGATCATCGACCCGGCCGGGTGGCGCCTCGAGCCCAGCCACTTCGCCGAGCGCCACGGCCTCATCCTCATCATCGCCCTCGGCGAGTCGATCGTGGCGATCGGCGTCGGCGCCGGTCACGGCGTCGACGGAGGCATCGTGCTCGCCGCGTGCATCGGCATCGCCATCGCGGCGGCCCTGTGGTGGCAGTACTTCGACATCGTCGCGCTGGTGGCCGAGCGGCGATTGCACAACGCCGAGCCTGGTCGCGAGCGCAACACCATCGCGCGCGACTCCTTCTCCTTCCTGCACCTCCCGATGGTGGCCGGGATCGTGTTGCTCGCGCTCGGGCTGAAGAAGACGCTCGAGCACGTCGGGGACCCGCTGAAGACCGTGCCCGCCGCCGCGCTGCTCGGCGGGACCGCGATGTACCTGCTCGCCCACGTGGCGTTCCGCTACCGCACGGTGCACCGCTTCAGCTGGCAGCGGCTCGCAGCGGCGGTCGTCCTCGTCGCCCTGCTCCCGGTCGCGGTGGAGATCCCGGCGGTGGCGACGATCGCGTGCGTCAGCGTCGTGCTGGTGGCGGTCATCGTCTACGAGACGTGGCGCTTCGCGGAGCTGCGCGACCGGCTGCGCCACCAGCTCGCGCACGAGTGAGGAGCCGCTCGGCGGCCTCGACGTCGCCGGGCGCGACGACGCCGAGCGCCGCGGCGTCGCCCGCGCGCGGGTCCTTGCTGGCGTGCCCGGTCAGCACGACCACGCAGTCGGTCAGCCCGAGGCGGCGGCGCCCGGCCTCCGCGGCCGCGGCCGACAGCTCCACCGCGAGGCCCTGCCGGGCGAGGTCGTCGGCTGCCGCGGCCAGCTCGTCGTCGCCGACGGCCAGCGCCGCGCCGCCGCTGGCCCGGATCGCCGCCAGCGTGCGGTCGCCGTCGGCCGCGTAGCCGGCGAGCGGATCGGCGATCGCGCCCGCCCGGGTGTCCGGGGCCTCCCACGGCCGCACCGGCCCGCCCTCGTCGAAGGCGCGGGCGATCGGCGCGCAGCCGGCCGCCTGCACGCCGTAGAGCCGCGGCGTGCCCTTCCCCAGCTCGTCGAAGGCCTTGCCGATGCCCGCCAGCAGCGGCCCGGCGCCGATCGGCACGACCACCGCCTCGGGCACGCGGCCGAGCTGCTCGTAGAGCTCGAGGCCGAGCGTCTTGTCGCCCTCGAGCAGGAACGGGTTCACGTACGTGGTCGTCAGGTTCGCCCAGCCGGAGCGGTCGGCGAGCGCGGCGGCCAGGGCGTGGGCGTCGCTGTACGTGCCGCGCACCTCGAGGACCTGCGCGCCGGCGCCGGTGGCGAGGCCGAGCTTCCCGGCCGGCGTGCCCGCCGGGACCAGGCACGTGACGGGCAGGCCGGCCCGGGCGCCGTAGGCGGCGACCGAGACGGCGGTGTTGCCCGTCGAGGCGCACAGCAGCCCGGGGGCGCCGAGCTCGAGCGCCATCGCGGTCGCCACGGTCACGGCCCGGTCCTTGAACGAGAGGGTCGGGTTGGCCGCCTCGTTCTTCATCCACGCCCCGTCGCGCGAGCGCAGCAGCGGCGTGCCGCCCTCGCCGAGCGTCGGCCCCGAGGCGACCGGCAGCCACGACCCGTAGCGCCAGACGCCGGTCCCCGTCCACTCGCCGAGCGCGTCGTACGCCACCGCCAGCGTCGCGGCGCAGTCGGGGCACGCCTGCAGCGCCGCGAGAGCGCCCGTCCACGGGCAGCGATGGCAGGCGAGGCGGGGCACGGCTAGAGCCGCGTGCGCGGGTCGATCGCCGCCAGCGCGATGTCCACCAGGCCGTTGACGACCACCACGAACACCGCGGTGACGATCACGATGCCCTGGATCAGCAGGTAGTTGCCGATGTCGAGCGCGCCCGGGATCACCTGGTAGATGCCGGGGATGTCGAACACCTTCTCGATGAGGATCACGTTGCCGATCAGCAGCGGCGTGTAGGCGCCGGCCAGCGAGACGACCGGCGGCACGGCCACCGGGAGCACGTGCCGGAAGCTCACGCGGCGCGGGGTCAGGCCCTTGGCCTGCGCGGTGCGGATGAAGTCCTCGTCGCGGATCTCGCTCATCGTCGCCCGCGTCATCCGCATGCACACGGCAGCCAGGGGCAGCCCCGCGGCGATCCACGGCACCAGCAGCGCGTGGAGCCACTTGAGGGGGTTGTCGAAGAACGAGACGTAGCCGTGGTAGGGCAGGATCCCGAACGGCAGCGGCGCGTCGATGCCCGGCTTGAAGAGCAGGATCGCGACCATGCCGATCACGTAGACCGGCGTGCAGATCGCGAGCAGCGAGAGCAGATGCAGGATCCGCGCCCGCCACGTCCCGGGGTGCCGCGCGCATTCGACGCCGGCCCACACGCCCGCGCCGATCCCGACGGCCATCGCCCCGATGAGCAGTGAGAAGTCGGCGCCGAGGCCGCGGCCGATCTCCGTCGCGATCTCCCCCTGGCCCCCGAGGTCGAAGTGCACGAACGTCCTGACGAGGAAGTGGAAGCACTCGACCAGCAGCGGCCGGGTGTCGCCGAACGCCTCGGGGTACAGCCCGTGCAGGGTGAGGAAGGTGAGCGCGCTCACCGCGACGGCGAGGAGCGCGGCGGCGGCCAGCCGGCGCAGCGCGAAGACGGGGAGCGAGGTGGCCATCGGGCGCGTTCGAGGGTAGCCAGGGTCTGGACGACCGTTGTGTCCGGCCGCGGACCCGACCTGCCGATACAGAACGGGTGCCCAGGGCTGCCGTCATCCTCGCCGGCGAGGCCGGCCCGAACGTCACCCCGCTCCCGGGTCCCCTGCTGCCCGTCGGAGACCGCGCGATCGTCGACATCGTCCTGCGCCAGCTCCGCGACACCGGCATCGACGAGGTGATCATCACCGCCGGCCGCCTGGCGCCGCTGTTGCGCACGGTGCTGGGGCACGAGGCCCACGGCCTGCGCATCCGCTACCTCGACCACGGACAGCGCGTGGACGGCCTCGTGGATACCTTCCTTCTGATGCACGGCGACGCTCTCACCGATCTCGACTACGCCCGGCTGATCGCGGTCCACCGCGAGGCCGGCGACGTCCTCACCATCGCCACCTCCGAACGCGAGCTGCCGATCGACTTCGGGATCGTCGATCTCGACGGTCCCGGCTCCGTCTCCGGCTACCACGTCAAGCCCACCCTCCGGCACCGCGTGGACATGGGCGTCTACGCGGTCGAGCCCGCGGCCCTCGCGCACGCCAAGCCGGGCGCCGGCGGCGGCGCGCTCGTGCGCGCGCTGCTCGACGCGGGCGAGCCCGTCGGCGCCTACGCCCACGACGGGTACTGGCTCGACCTCGGGCGCCGCGACGACTTCGAGCTCGCGCAGCGCGCGGCATGAGGGTCCTGGTCACCGGCGGGGCGGGGTACATCGGCGCCCGCGCGACCCGCGAGCTGCTCACGGCCGGCCACGAGGTCACCGTGCTCGACTCGCTGCTCCACGGCCAGGACGCCGTGGCCGCGAGCGTCGAGGCGGCCGGCGCGCGGCTCATCCGCGGCGACGTCCGCGACCCCGCCGCCCGGGCCGAGGCGCTGGACGGCGCGGACGCGCTCGTGCACCTCGCCGCGATCGTCGGCGACCCCGCGTGCGCCCGCGACCCGGAGCTCTCCCGGGCGGTGAACGTCGACGCCGCGCGCGCCCTGATGGACGAGGCCGCCGTGGACCGGATCGTGTTCGCGTCGACGTGCTCGAACTACGGCCGGATGGCCGACCCGCTCGTCCCGGTCGACGAGACCGCGCCGCTCGCCCCCGTGTCGCTCTACGCCGAGCAGAAGGTGGCGGTCGAGCAGGAGCTGCTCGCGCGCGACGGGACCGTGACCTGCCTGCGCTTCGCGACCATCTACGGCGTCGCCGAGCGGATGCGCTTCGACCTCACGGTCAACGAGTTCACGCGCGACCTGTGGGACGGCCGCACGCTCGACGTCTACGGCGAGCAGTTCTGGCGCCCGTACGTGCACGTCGCCGACGCGGCGCGCGCGCTGGCGTTGGTGCTCGCCGCTCCCGCCGAGAGCGTCGCGGGCCGGGTCTTCAACGTCGGCCACTCGGACGAGAACTACCGCAAGCTCGACCTGGTCGACCTGATCAAGGAGCGCCTGCCCGAGGCCGACGTGCGCTACGTGCACCGCGACGAGGACCCGCGCGACTACCGCGTGTCGTTCGAGCGCATCCGGTCCGAGCTGGGCTTCGACCCGGTCATGCGCGTGCCCGACGGCGTCGCCGAGGTCATCGCGGGGCTCGAGGAGGAGCGCTTCGGCGATCCCTTCGACCGCCGCTTCTCCAACGTCTAGGCGTCCGCTTCCTCGCGCGTGGGCGGGGGAGCGTCTGGCAGGTCGGGGAGCGGCACGTCGGGCGTGCGGGCGACGGACGTGGCGGCCACCAGGAGTCGCACGGCCGGGGGGAAGCGCTCGCTGTCGGTGGGCGGGACCATGTGCTCCTCGTAGAGCTCGAGCAGCCACAGCACGGCGGCCATGACGTCGGCGTGCGGGCCGTCCTCGCCCACCGCGCAGGCGAGCTTGGCGAGCGCGAGCGGCTCCTCCGGGTCGCCGCGCCCGAAGATCCGCGCGACGGTCTGGTTGACGTGCGACACCACGCGCTCGAGCAGCGGGTCGATCGCCCGCGCGGCGAGCGGCGCCGGGCCGAGGTCGGCCGGATCGTCGCCGGCGAGGATGCGCTCGAGCTGGGCGCCGGCGATCGCCCGCACGGCGTCGTCGCCCACGCCGGACTGCAACGCGAACCGCAGGTGCATCGCCGCGGAGGTCAGCGGCAGGCCGTAGGGCGAGTCGCTCGCCCAGAGCACGTTGCCGGGGGGCGCGAGCGTGAAGAGGGCGATCATGTCCGCCGGGTCCCACCAGGCCGTGTCGATGAACACGTTCGGGTGCTCGGGCAGGACGCGCCACAGCCACGCGAGGTCGGAGATCGCGGCGTGGGCGAGGATCAGCCGCGCGCCGCTGAACTCGCCGGAGAGCCGCACGGTGTCGCGGCCGAGCGCGGGGATGCCGCGCCCGGCGTGGATGAGCACGGGCACGCGGCGCTCGTGGGCGAGGGCGACCACGTCGCGCACGGCCGGCTCGGACAGCGTGAACCGCTCGGCCCGCGGGTGGAGCTTGATCCCCTTCGCGCCCGCGTCGAGGCAGCGCGTGGCCTCCGCGAGGGCGCCGTCGCGCGGGTCGACGCGGCAGAACGCGACGAGCCGCCCGTCCGACGCGCCGGCGGCCTCCATCACGAGATCGTTCGCCGGCGCGTAGCCGTCCGGCTCGTGCATCGGGAACACCACGGCGCGCGCGTCCGCGCGGGCGAGCACGGCCAGCAGCTCCTCCGGCGTCTGGTGCGCGCCGTCCGGGTCGTTCGCCCCCACGTGCGTGTGGGCGTCGTACAGCGCCACGTCGCCGAGATCGGCGCGCAGCCGCTCCCACCAGGGGCCCAGGATCCCGTCGACGTCCACCATCGGACGCCCGACCCTATACAGGCGCCCGAGCCGATGGCCGATACTGGCTGTCATGCACTTCCGCCGCGAGCGCGTCCGCCTGGAGACCCAGCGCCACGAGATCGAGGGCACGCTCCAGCTGCCCAACGAGGGCTTCCGGTCGCGCACCACCGACTTCCTGAACGCCCACGAGCGCGACTTCCTCGCGCTCACCGACGTCGAGATCCGCTGGCTCGACGGCAGCCGCGCGGTCGAGCGGCACGACTTCCTCGCGGTCGCCGTGCCGCAGGTCGTCCTCGTGCTCGAGCTGGAGACGCTCGGCGTGATCGACGACAGCGGCGCCGAGCCGGAGCCCGCGCCGCTGCAGGCCGTGTCGACTCCTCCTCCGGCTTAGGGCAGCCGGCCGAACCAGCGCACCGAGCCGGCCAGCGCGCCGCCGAGGAGCAGGATCCCGACGCCCGCGAAGGCGGCCGTGATCTCGCGCGTCTCCTTGCGCGTGCCGAGCTGTGAGCCGAGCCGCTCGTAGACCGCGGCCAGCTCGTCGCTGTCCGAGGCCTCGAACGCCTGGCCGCCGGACGCCTGCGCGATCTGGCGCAGCGCCTCGGGATCGGGCGGCACGCGCAGGTTGCCGTCGACCACGCCGTCCGGCGTGCCGAGGGCGACGGTGTAGACCGGGACCTTGGCGCGCGCGGCCTCCTGGGCCACGGCCACGGCGTCGGGCCCGGAGGTCTGCTTGCCGTCGGAGAGCAGCACCACGGCGGAGGGCGGGCGCTTGGAGCCGTCGTCCGGCTCGAGCGCGCCCAGCGCCGCCTCGAGCCCGGAGCCGGTGGCGGTGCCGCCGTCGGCCACGAGGCCGCCCAGCGCGCCGCGGACCTGCTCGCGATCGGTGGTCGGGGGCTGCAGCACCTGCGCGGTGTCGCTGAACGCGACCACGCCCACGCGCAGCTCATCCGGCGCCTCGTCGAGGAAGCGCTCCGCGGCCGTGCGCGCGGCGTCGAGCCGGTCGGGCGCGACGTCGGTGGCGGTCATCGAGCGCGAGGTGTCGGTCACCAGCATCACCGAGGCCTGCTCGACCGGGACGGCCACGGTGGCCTCCGGGCGGGCGATCGCGGTGACCAGCAGCGCCAGCGCGAGCGCGAGCAGGCCCGCGGGCACGTGGCGGCGCCAGCGCGGCCCGGCGGGCGACGCGAGGGCGGCCACCGGCGCGCCCGGGAAGCGGACCGCGTAGCGGCGGCGCCGCCGCGAGGCGAGCAGGTGCAGGGCGATGGCGGCCGGCACGGCCAGCAGGCCGATCAGGAAGAGCGGGGCGGCGAAGCTCATCGGCGCGACCCCCGGTCCAGGCCGCGGCCGAGGACGCGGAGCCAGTCCTCGCCCGTGTCGAGCACGATGTGGTCGGCGCGGGCGGCGCGGAGGCCGGCGGCCACCGCCTCGCGACGCTCCGTCTCCAAAGCGGCGTAGCGCTCGCGCACCCGCGAGCGGGAGCTGTCGAGCTCGACGATGTCGCCGGTCTCGGGATCGACGAGCGCGAGCTGGCCGGCGCGCGGCAGCTCGGCCTCGCGCGGGTCGCGGATCTCGACGGCCACCACGCTGTGGCGGGCGCCGAGCGCGGCCAGCGGCCCGCGCCAGCCGTCCTCGTCGCGGAAGTCGGAGACGACGACCACGAGTCCGGGACGGCGCGCGACGCGCCCGGCGCGCACCAGCGTCCTGGCAAGCGCGCCGGGCCGTGCGCTGCCGTCGGGGGCGACCCCTTCGGCCAGCGCGCGCTCGAGCGCGATCCGCGCGTGCCGGCCCCCTCGCGGCGGCAGCATGAGCTCGTCCCCCGCGCCGCTGCGCAGCAGCGCGGCGCGCCCGCCGCGGCGCGTGGCGAGGCGCGCGACGGCGAGCGCCACGCCCTCCGCCACGTCGGCCTTCAGGCGGTCGGCGGTGCCGAACGCCATCGACGGCGAGATGTCGAGGACGAGCCAGGTGGTCAGGGTCCGCTCGGGCACCTGCAGCCGCACGTGCGGCACGCCCGTGCGGGCCGTCGCGGCGGCGTCGAGCTGGCGGACGTCGTCGCCCACCTGGTACGGGCGGAGCTGCACGAGCTCCGTCCCGCTCCCGGCGCCGGGCGACAGGTGGTCGCCGGGCATCTGGCCGCCCGAGCGGCGCACGAGCGCGAGGTCGAGCATGCGCAGGAGCGCGCCCGGCATCGGCCCTGGCCCCTGGCGGCCCTCCGGCGGCTTGAGCGCCGCGACGGTCATGCCGCCACGGCCTCCTTCAGCGTGCCCTCGCGCGGCGTCTCGACGGCGTCGAGCAGCTTGTCGAGCAGGCTGTCGGGCGTCACGCCGTCGCTCAGCGCCTCGTACGACAGGACCATGCGGTGGCGCAACACGTCGGGCGCGAGGTCGCGCACGTCGGACGCGGTCACGTGCCGGCGGCCGCGCAGCAGCGCCAGCGCCTGGGCGGCGCCGATCAGGCCGATCGGCCCGCGCGGGCTCGAGCCGTACTCGATGTAGTGGCCGATCTCGGCGAGCCCGTAGCGGTCGGGATGGCGCGTGGCGTCGGCGAGCTGGACGGCGTAGCCGATGACGTCACGGTCGACGAAGACGCGCTTGGCCTGCGCCGAGAATCGCTGGAGGTCCTCCGTGGAGAGACGCTCCTCGATCTTCGGCGCAGGCGCGAGCGACCGCCCGACGACCGCGGCCTCCTCCCCGAGATCCGGGTAGTCGACGAGCAGCTTGAGCAGGAACCGGTCGACCTGGGCCTCGGGCAGCGGGTACGTGCCCTCGGACTCGATCGGGTTCTGCGTGGCCAGCACGAGGAAGGGCGCCGGCACGGGATGGGTCTCGCCGCCGATCGTGACCTGGCGCTCCTGCATGACCTCCAGCAGGGCGGACTGCACCTTGGCGGGCGCGCGGTTGATCTCGTCGGCGAGCAGGAAGTTGCCGAACACGGGGCCGAGCTCGGTGTCGAAGCGGCCGGAGTCCGGGCGGTAGATGCGGGTGCCGACGAGGTCGGCGGGCACGAGGTCGGGCGTGAACTGGATGCGGCGGAACGAGCCGCCGAGCACGTCGGCGAGCGTGCGCACGGTCAGGGTCTTGGCCAGTCCGGGAACACCCTCGAGCAGCACGTGGCCACCGGCCAGCAGCGCGACGAGCAGGCGCTCGAGCATCGCGTCCTGGCCAACGATCACGCGCTTGATCTCGTACAGGGCGCCCTCGATGGCGCGGCGGACGGGGATGTCGTCCTCGGTCGTCGTCGGAGCGTCGGTCATGGCATCGAGACTGCGCCGCGACTCGTCAGGTCTGGATAAGACTGTTGCCGATGCATCCAGTCGCCGACGTCCTCCGCGCCCGCGCCGCCGGGCTCACCGACGAGCACCGCGTGGCGCTCGTGCTCGAGGGCGGCGGCATGCGCGGCGTCGTCTCGGCCGGGATGACGGCGGCGCTGGAGCGGCTCGGGATGGGCGGCGCGTTCGATCTCGTGGTCGGCGCCTCGGCCGGCGCGCTGAACGGCGCCGCGTTCCTCGCCGGGGTCGCGGCCGGATCCGCCGCCGCGTACCACGGCTCGCTCGCCACGCGCGAGTTCGTCAACCCGGGCCGGCTCCTGCTCGGCCGGCCGGCGATCGACGTCGGCTGGGTCCTGCGCCACGCCTCCGACGGGCTCGACGCCGACCGTCACGCGCGCACGCTCGCCAGCCCGGTCCCGCTCCACTGCCTGACCGTCGACGTCGATACGGCCGAGCCGGTGGATCTCGTCGGGATGCGCACGGTCGACGAGCTGTGGGGCGCGCTGCTGGCTTCGAGCCGGATGCCGTGGGTGGGCGGCCCGCCGGTCGAGCTCGGCGGGCGCCGCTATCTCGACGGCGGGCTCGCGGCGCCGATCCCGGTGGCCACGGCGCTCGGGGCCGGCGCCACGCACGTGCTCGTGCTCCAGACGCGGCCGGTCGGCGTGCCGCGGTCCAGCGGCTCGGCGCTCGCCGACCGCCTGATCGTGCGCCACCTGCGGAGCCTCAACCCGCAGCTCGCCGGCCTCTACCACGGCCGCGTCGCCTCCTACGAGGAGGTGGTGCAGGACATCGCGCGCCGCTCGAGGGAGCCGTCGCCGCCCTACGTGCTCGGCCTGCGCCCGCCCGCGGGCACGCCCGCGGTCAAGCAGCTCGAGCGCCGCCCGGACGTCCTGCGGGTCGCCGCGGTCCAGGCCGAGGAGCTCGTCGTGGCGGCGCTCAGCTGAGGAAGGCGCGTATCGCGTCGTGCGTCTCGAGCGGGCGCTCGACCTGCGGGACGTGGCCGCAGTCGAGCTCCAGGTGCCGCGCCGCCGGGAACGTGCGCTCGACGTGGCGCATGAAGCCGATCGGCACGAGCCGGTCGTGCGTGCCCCAGACGAACAGCGACTCGTGCGTCATGCCCTCCAGGCGCGACCACAGGCCGTCGTCGCCGTGCGGGCTGTCGAGGTAGATGTTGCGCAGGACGGCGTTGAAGGCGTGGCGCCCGCGCGGGGTCGAGAAGGCGCGCAGGAACTCGTCGACGCCCGCCGCCGCCCAGCCGCCGGACGGCACCATCCGGCGCGCGAGCTTCTCGACGGGCAGCGGGACCATGGTCAGCTCCGGGCGCAGGAGCCGCACGACCGGAGCCCACGGGCGGCGGCGCAGCCACGCCATCGCCGGGCTGAGCAGGACCAGCCGGTCGACCCGCTCGGAGGCCGTCAGGGCCATCTCGAGGCCGATCCGGCCGCCCATGCTGTTGCCGACGACGTGCGCGCGCTCGATGCCCAGCGCGTCGAGCAGCGCGGTCATGACCTGCGTGAAGTAGCGGGCGTCGTACGGGACGCGCAGCGGCTTGACCGAGTCGCCGAAGCCGGGCAGGTCGACGGCGATCACGCGGTGCGTCGAGCCCAGCAGCGCGAGCGTGGGCAGGAACGAGGCCTTGGTGCCGCCGAGGCCGTGGACGGCCAGCAGCGGCGGGCCGGTGCCGGCCTGCGCGGTGGCGAGCGTGCCGTGCGCGGTCTCCACGTTCTCGAGCCGCAGCCGGCCGGGCCTCGTGTCGCCCGCGGTCGCCGCGAGGAACGCGGTGCCGACGTGCAGGTTCCTGCGCATGTGCAGCCCGCCCGGACCGAGCGCGGCGAGCCAGTCGCCGCCGCCGGCGGCGCGCCGCCAGGCGCCGACCGGGCCCTCGATGAGCGCGTCGGGCTCGGCGCCGTTGGCCGCGACGATGCGGATCGCGTCGGCGTCGACGAGCGCGTCGTGGGCCTCGTCGCCCGACGCGAGGCGCACGCGGGCGCGCAGCGGCGGGTCCACCGCGGACGGGTCGTAGCGCTCCGCGAGCGATTGCACGGTCTTGGCGATCACCCCTCCGTTATTCCCGCTCCGGGGCCGGAGAACTGTGCCCGAGGACACAGTCTGAGGTGACGTTTAGCCCGCCTTTCGCGCTCCTTCACCCGCATCCGCCACCTTTGGCATCGATGCGCGTGCTGATCGCCGAGGACGAGCCCCGTGTGGGCGATGCGGTAGCCCGCGGCCTGCGCCGCGAGGGCATGGCCGTGGACCTGGCCCGCGACGGGGAGACCGCCCTGCGCAAGGCGCTCGCCGCGCCGTACGACGTCGTGGTGCTCGACCGCGACCTCCCCGAGCTGCACGGCGACGACGTCTGCCGCACCCTGACCGCCGAGCGGCCCGAGACCAAGGTGCTCATGCTCACCGCCGCGGGCGGCGTCGACGACCTGGTCGACGGCCTCGCGCTCGGCGCCGACGACTACCTCCCCAAGCCCTTCCGCTTCGCCGAGCTGGTGGCGCGCACGCGCGCCCTCGCCCGCCGCAACGGCGCTCCCCGCCCGCCCGTCATGGTCGCCGGCGACGTCGAGCTCGACCCGGCCAAGCGCACCGTCACGCGCGCCGGCCTGCCGATCGACCTGGCGCCCAAGGAGCTCGCCGTGCTCGAGGTCCTGATGGCCGCCGGCGGCGCCGTCGTCGGCCCCGACGAGCTGCTCGAGAAGGCGTGGGACGAGGACACCGACCCGTTCACGAACACGGTCCGCATGACCGTCATGACGCTGCGCCGCAAGCTCGGGGATCCGCCCGTGGTCCACACGGTGCGCGGCGCCGGCTACCGCGTGTGACCCTTCGCCTCCGGCTGACCGCGATCTACACGCTCCTCTTCGGAGCCTGCGGCGCGCTGCTGCTCGGCCTCAGCTCGTGGATCGTGCACCGTCAGGTGGAGCGCACCCTGCCGCCCGACCTCGTCGAGCGGCCGCTGCAGCAGCTCGACGCCCAGTACGTGCTCGCGCTCGGCGGCATGCTGCTGGTGGCCGTCGCGCTCGGCTACTTCGTCTCCGGCCGCGCGCTGTCTCCGCTGCGCCGCGTCACCGGGCTCGCCCAGCGCGTCACGCAGGAGCGGCTCGACGAGCGGATCGCCATGACCGGCCCGCAGGACGAGCTGCGCGACCTCGCCGACACGATCGACGGGATGCTCGACCGCCTCGCCGCCGCCTTCGACGGCCAGCGCCGGTTCGTGGCCAACGCCAGCCACGAGCTGCGCACGCCGCTCACGATCATCCGCGCCGAGGTCGAGGTCGCGCTCGCCGACCCGGACGCCTCGGCCGCCGAGCTGCGGCAGATGGGCGAGGTCGTCCTGGAGGCCGCCGACCGCACGCAGGCCCTGCTCGACTCGCTGATGGTTCTGGCGCGCAGCCAGCAGGCGACGCTGCGCCGCGAGCCGATCGACCTCGCCTCCGCCGCCCGCGAGGCGGGCGACCGGAGCCTCGCCGAGGCCGCCGCGCGCGGCATCGACCTTCGCCTCGACCTCGACACCGCGCGGATCGAGGGCGACCGGCCGCTGGTCGAGCGCCTCGTGGCCAACCTCGTGGAGAACGCGGTGCGCCACAACGAGCCGGGCGGGAGCGTGCGCGTCACCACGCGCCCCGGCGCGGTGCGCGTGGAGAACACCGGCCGGGCGATCGCGGAGGAGGACGTCCGCCGCCTCGCCGAGCCGTTCGAGCGCCTCGGCCGCGACACCGACGGGCCCGGCGCCGGGCTCGGGCTCTCGATCGTGCGCGCGGTGGCCGACGCCCACGGCGCCGACCTGCGCCTGTTCCCGCGCGCCGGCGGCGGGCTCGAGGCCGAGGTGACGTTCCCGGGCTACAGCACGCCGTCCGGCAGCTCGCCGGCGCGCAGCCGCTCGACCTGGGTGGGCGTGAACGGCGCCGAGGCCAGCGCGCCGTCCGCGTGGTACGCGCGGAACAGGTGAGCGATGTAGTGCATGCGCTGGTCGATCTCCGACCAGTCCTTCGCGCCGCAGTCGTCGACGGCGGGCGGCACCGGCTCGTACTTCGCGAGCAGCGCGCGTAGCTCCTCGCTCCCGGGCTCGGTGAGCGGCCGGTCGAGGTGCGTGCCGAGCGAGAGCACCACGCCGGGGAACGTGAGGACCATGAACGACTCGGTGATCAGCTCGCGGCTGAGCTTCGTGAGCTGGCGCTGGAGCGGCCAGGCGAGGATGCGCTGGCGCTTCCGCGGCGCCACGGCCGCCTCCATCGCCTCGAGGATCTCCGGCTGCAGCCGCGTCTGCTCGTGCAGGCCGATCTCCAGGTTGGCGAGCACGATCAGCTCGGGGTCCTGGTCCGGCGTCGCGAGGCGCGCGAACGCCTGGCGCAGGAGCGGCGGCTCGGCCGGCGCCTTGCCGTCGTCGAGCCAGCGGGCGAAGACGAGCCCGATCTCGGCGAACACCTTGAGGTTGCCGCGGGCGACGGCGTCGCCGGCCAGCTCGACCGCGTCGAACGGGGTGTGCAGCGCCCGCATGAGCCGCCCCAGTCGCGTGCCGGGCCGCAGCAGGCCGCGCCGCAGCAGCCACCGCCACAGCGACTGGATCGGGTGCAGCAGCTCGGCGTCCCGGCCCAGCTCGCGCTCGATCCGGTCGAGCAGGTCCTCGCCGCGGATCGTGCGGCCCGCCTGGCGCGAGGCCCAGGTGGCGAACGTGCACCAGTTCGCGCCGGCGACGCTCCGCTCGCCCACCGCGGCGGCCAGCCGCGAGTAGCACTCGGTGATCTGGAGGTTGCGGATCACGGGGTCGCGGACCGCCGCGATGCGCTGGACCTCCTCCGGCGTCGGCCTCATGCGCGCGGGGTCAGGAGCTGGTCGGCGGGGGCGTCGTCGTCGCGGAGCGGGTCGGCGCCCGCGGCGAAGTCCTCGGCGTCGTGCACGGCGCCGCCGCGGGCGCTGGAGAGCGCCGCCTCCGGGATCGGGGCGTCGGAGGCGAGCAGGACGAGGTTGCCGCCCGGGTCGTCGTAGGCCACGACCGCGACGTGCTCGAAGACGTCGAGCAGCGTCGCCACCTCGGCGCGGGCGAGCTTCAGCGGCGGGTAGTCGATGACGTTGATCGCGTACAGGCCGCCCGGGCGCAGCACGCGCCGCACGTCCTCGACCAGCTCGCGGGTCGTCAGGTGCCACGGCACGGCGCGGCCGCCGAACGCGTCGCCGATGACGAGGTCGGCCGAGTCGTCCGGCTCGTCGCGCAGCGTCACCCGCGCGTCGCCGACCCGCACCTGCAGGTCGGGGCCGGTGCGCAGGCCGAGCTCGTCGCGGACCAGCTCGACGAGCGGGCCGTCGACCTCCAGCACCCGCGAGCTCGAGCCCGGCCGCGTCGCGGCCACGTAGCGCGGCAGCGTGAACCCGCCGCCGCCGATGAAGACCGCGTCGATCGGACCGGCCGGGAGCGCGTCGATCGCTTCGCCCATCCACGTGGCGTAGTCGAACTCGAGGTACGTCGGGTCCTCGAGGTCGACGTACGAGTGGCGCAGCTCCTCGAGCATCAGCGTGCGGCCGGAGGCGCGGGACGGATCCTCGACCACGCGGGCGCAGTGGTAGTCGGTCTCCGCGTCGCACGGCGAGCCGACGGCCAGCGTCAGCGCCCCCAGCGCGACCGCTCCGACCGCGAGCAGCGGCGACGCGCCGACCGCGACGCCCAGCGCCACGAGCACGCCGCCGACGATCAGGACCGCGACGTCGGTCGGCATCAGCGGCACGATCACGAAGCCCGTGACGAACGTGCCGACCAGCGCGCCGGTCGTGGCGAAGGCGGACAGCCGGCCCACCACGGAGCCCGTCTGCGCGAGGTCGCGCAGCTGCATGCGGGCCACGGTCGGCGTGACCGCGCTGAGCACAGCGGCGGACGGGAACAGCGCGATCAGCGTGACCAGGAAGGCCGCGGCGTCGCCGCCGTCGCGCAGCGCGGTGCCGAGGCCGCGCACGACCGGCACGGTGAGCATCGCGAGCACGCCGCCGGCCGCGAGCAGGGCCGCCAGCAGCTTCTTCTCGTCGAGGCGGTCCGCGGCCTGGCCGCCGAGCGCGGAGCCGGCCGCGATGCCGGCGAGGACGGTGCCGATGATCGTCGTCGTGGTCTCGAGCGTGAGGCCGACGTACGGCGCGAGCAGCCGGATGCCGAGGATCTCGAGAACGAGGACCGCGCCCGAGGAGACGAAGACGAGCACGGCCGCCACGACCGTCACCCTACGTGACGGGCGTCAGATCAGACCTGAGAATCGTCGCGGGGAGCCGGGCAGTCGTCGCGTGGCTCCGCCACGCGCAGCGAATGCTCCTCGATCACGCGCTCCTGCGCGGCGAGCGCGGAGCGCTGCAGCTCGGCGTCGACGCCGACGAGCCCGTACACCGCTCCGCCGACCATCGTCATCCCGGCGCAGAGCGCTGCTGCGAATACCGACCGCGATCTGAACGTCCCCATGGCCCGCCAGTCAAGCGGGCCATCACTAAGGACAGGTAAGCGGATCCGAAGATTCCTTAAACGAGGCGCCGGAACCAGTGCAGCGAGAGGAGCGCTCCGCCGGCCATGAGCACGAGCGCGCCGCCCGCGAACGCGGCCGTCACCTCGCGCGGCTGCTTCTCCGTCGCCACCTGCGAGCCGAGCCGGTCGTAGACGGCGTTGAGCGCGCCGGCGTCGCCGACCGCGAACGACTCGCCGCCGGACGCGTCGGCGATCGCCTGCAGCGTCTGCGGGTCGGGGGTCGCGGAGCGGGTGACGCCGGTGGCGTCGACCACGGTGCCCGACGGCGTGCCGAGCGAGACGGTGTAGACCGGCACGCCCAGCTCGCTCGCCTCACGGGCGACGTCGAGCGGATCGGCGCCCTTGGTGGACTTGCCGTCGGAGATCAGGACCACGGCGGCCGGCGGGCGCTCGGCGCCGCCGCGCTTGATCAGGTCGAGCGCGGCCTGCAGCCCGTCGCCGCTGGCCGTGCCGCCCTTGGCCTCGATGGCCTCGATCGCGGCGCGCACCGGCGCGCGGTCGGTCGTCGGGGCCTCGAGGACCTCGGCGCGGCCGTTGTAGGTCACGGCACCCACCTTGACCTTGCGCGGCACCTGGTCGAGGAACCGCCCGGCCGCGGTCTGCATCGCCGCCAGCCGGCTCGGCGCCACGTCGGTGGCGCGCATCGAGCCCGACCGGTCGAAGGCCATCACGATCGTGGCCTGCTCCGACGGCACGGCGACGGTCGCCTCCGGCCGGGCGAGGGCGATCGCGAGCGCCGCCAGCGCGAGGCCGTAGAACGCGATCGGCGTGTGCCGGCGCCAGCCCGGGGTCCGCGGCAGCGCCGAGGCGCGCACGGCCGGGCTCGCGAAGGCGTCGGCCGCCGCCCGCCGCCGCCGCTGAGCGGCGCCGTAGGCGATCGCCGCCAGCGGCACCAGCAGCAGGGCGAGGAGGAAGGCGGGGGCCTGGAAGCTCACGGGAGCTGGTCCGGCCGCTGTCCGAGGGTGACCGAGATCGTCTGCTCGGAGCCGCCGCGCTGCACCTTCACGTCGACCTTGTCTCCGGGCTTGTCGTCGTTGATCGCGGACGCGACGTCGTCGGGGCTCTGGACCTCCTCGCCGTCGACCTCGACGACCACGTCGCCGGCGCGCAGTCCGGCGCGCTCGGCGGGACCGCCGGCCGTGGCCTCGGCGATCTGGGCGCCGCCGTTCGGCGCGTCGGTGGTCTGCAGGCCGAGGTAGGCGTGCTCCGGCGCGGCGCCCTTCTCGAGCTGCGGGAGCACGTTCTCGACGGTGTTGGCCGGGACGGCGAAGCCGATGCCGACGCTGCCGTTGCCGCCGCCCGCGGTGGCGATCTGCGAGTTGACGCCGATCACCTGGCCCTTCGAGTTGAGCAGCGGGCCGCCGGAGTTGCCGGGGTTGATCGGGGCGTCGGTCTGGATGACCTTGTCGATCGAGAAGCCGTTCGGGGCCTGGATCTCGCGGCCGAGGCCGGAGACGATGCCGGCCGTCGCGGTCCGGTCGAGGCCCAGCGGGTAGCCGATGGCCACCGCTGAGTCGCCGACGACGACCTTGTCGGAGTCGGCCAGCGCCAGCGGGCGGACGCCGCTGGCCGCGCTCGGATCGACCTTCAGGGCCGCGAGGTCGGTCGAGGCGTCCACGCCGAGCACCCGCGCGTCGTGCAGCTCACCGTCGTCCTCGAAGCGCACCTGGACCTGCGAGTTGTCGCCCACCACGTGCGCGTTGGTGACGATCGTCCCGTCGCTGTCGACGAGGAAGCCGGTGCCGGAGCCCTCCCCGGTGCGGACCGAGACGACGCTCGGGCTCGCCGCGGCGTACACGCTGCGGACGAGGTCGCCCTTGGAGTCCTCGGCGTTGACCACGGCGGGGGTGGACGGAGCGGCCGCCGTGGCGGGCGTCTCGTCGCCGCCGGCCAGCCCGGTGCCGAGCAGGACGGCCGCGACGAGCGCCGCGGACACGGTGCCGCCGCCGATCGCGGCGAGCCAGCGGCCGCCGCCGCGCGAGGGCGGGGCCGGCGGGGGCGGCGGCTCCTCCGCGAAGGGGGGCCGTGGGGGCGGCGGCGGTGTGTAGGTCCGGGTCGGGGGCCCGTCTGTCCAGAGGCGGTCCATGTGGTTCTCCTGAAGTGGGTGCGACGCCGACGCTAGGCGCGCGCACGTCAGGTCCGCATAAGGCTTATGGGTCCCTTGAGCGAGCCTTCAGGAACGCTTGAGGGATCCGACCGAAAGTGCTCACACATGAGTGAGCGACACGACGACGGACTGGCGCTGTACCTGAGGCGCATTGCGCGGACGCCGCTCCTCACGCCATCGCAGGAGAAGGCCCTGGCGCGGCGCGTGGAGCGCGGCGACCTCGCCGCCAAGGACCACATGATCGAGGCCAACCTGCGCCTGGTCGTGCACATCGCCAAGCGCTACCAGCGCGACGACTCGTCGCTCACGATGCAGGATCTGATCCAGGAGGGCACGATCGGGCTCGTCCGCGCGGTGGAGAAGTTCGACTACCGCAAGGGCTTCCGGTTCTCCACCTACGCGACGCTGTGGATCCGCCAGGCGATCGGGCGCGCGCTGGCCGACAAGGGCCGGATCGTGCGCCTGCCGATACCGGTCGCCGACCGCGTCCGCAAGCTGGAGATCACCGAGCGCACGCTCGCGACCAAGATGGGCGGCACGCCGTCCGACGAGGAGCTCGCGATCGCGCTCGAGTGGGACGTCGAGGAGGTCGAGCGGCTGCGCGGCGCGGGCCGCCGCCCGACGTCGCTGGACGCTCCGGTGACCGACGACGGCGAGGCCGGGCTCGGCGACATGCTCGCCTCGGACGCTCCCTCCCCCGAGGACGAGGCGGTCGCGGGCGCCGAGCGCGACGGCCTGGCGCGCGCGCTGGACCAGCTCGGCGACACCGAGCGCCGCGTCCTCGAGCTGCGCTACGGCCTCGGCGACGAGATCCCGCAGACCGCGACCGAGGTCGCCCGCCAGCTCGGCGTCAAGCCGCACCAGGTGCGCCAGGTCGAGGACCGCGCGCTGCGCACGCTCGGCGCGCTCCCCGCCACGCGCGGACTGCTCGACGCCGCCTAGCCTGGATCCAGGCTCAGGGCGCCGGCATCGTCAGCCGGACGCCGGGCCCGCGCACCGTCGCGACCGCGCCCGCCCGGCGCGTGCTCCAGCGGATCGTCAGGCGCGGGCTCGTCAGCCGCGCCGTGATCGTTCCCCTGCGGCGGTCCCAGACCGCGCGGCCGCTGACCGGGAGGTCGCGGACGAAGCGCGCCCGGTCGAGGCGCCAGCGCACCGGCGCGCGCGAGTAGTAGTCGAGCGTGGCGGTGTAGGCGCCGCCCCGCAGCCCGTGGCCGCGGCCGCCGGCCATCAGCGGCCAGCGGGCGACCGCGTCCCCGACCGTCCACGCGGCGGCCCACGCGACGCGCTCGCGGCGGGTCCCACCCGGAGCGCCCGCCAGCGTGCGCGGGAAGCGCGGGACCACGTGCACCTCCGGGCGGGTGGCGGCGCAGCTCGTGTCGCCCGGCGCGAGCGTGTCGATGAAGCGGCGGACGATCCCGGACGCGCAGCCGTCGAAGTCGGCGAGCGCGGTCACGTGCCCGACGTTCGCGACGGGCACGAGCGTGGCGTCCGGGAACAGCGCGGCCGCCCGCCGCGAGTCGCCGAGCGGGGTGATGACGTCGAGGTCGCCGACGAGCGCGAGCACCGGCACGTCCGGATACGCCGCGCCGGGTGGCGCCGGCGGGTCGCCGACGGCGGGCGCCGGCCACTCGAGGCAGCCCGTCACGTACTGGTGGATGTAGAGCGAGCGCAGCCAGACGTCGTTGGCGAACGGCGCGTAGGCGTCCGGCGCGAGCAGCG
Source organism: uncultured Solirubrobacteraceae bacterium (assembly GCA_963720415.1). Taxonomy (GTDB): domain Bacteria; phylum Actinomycetota; class Thermoleophilia; order Solirubrobacterales; family Solirubrobacteraceae; genus DASSUW01. Next base: position 153,871 of record CAVRFQ010000002.1, read on the forward strand.
AGCGGCCCGCGGCGAGCTGCGCGCGGCGCTCCGGCACCGTCGCGGCGAGGTCGAACACCTGCGGGAAGTCGTGGCACGCGACGGCGGCGAACGCGCCCTCCGAGTAGCTCCGCACCGGCCCGCCGCCCGTGAACGGCAGGTCCTCGGCGGCGAGCCGCAGCAGCGGCGCGCGGTCACCGCGCTCGTACGCGAGGGCGGCGGCGAGCAGGTCGCGGTAGATCGTCGGGTAGTACGAGGCGTCGCCCGCCATCTGACCGAGCGCCGACCCGTCGACCTTGACCCGCTGCGCGCCGCCGTCGGCGTCGCGGCCCGTCCCCCGCAGCGGCCGGCCCTCGAGCCGCTCCGCCAGGCCGGCGATCGTCGCGAGCGCGTCGGCCGGGCAGCCCGGCGAGCGCTCGCACACGGCCGGCCAGGCGAAGCGCAGCGCCACCGACTCCTCGCGGATCCACGGGTCGTAGCCGTCGACGGCGAACGCCGCATCGAGCACCACGGCGCGCACGCGCTCCGGGTGGCGCACCGCGAAGGCCTGCGCGAAGTACGTCCCGTACGAGTCGCCGTAGACGGTCACGCGCGCGACGCCGAGCGCGTCGAGCACGGCGGCGAGGTCGTCGGCCGCCGCGCCGGTCCCGTAGGCGTTCGCGCGGGCGCCGAGGCGGCGCGCGCAGCGGCCGACCTCGCGCGAGTAGGTCCCGATCCCGGCCTGCAGCCGCGGGCAGTCGATCGCCCCGGAGCCGCCGGTCCCGCGGTTGTCGACGACGATCAGGTCGTGCCGGCGGCGCAGCGGCCCGAGCAGGAAGCGATAGGACTCGGCCGAGTCGATCGACGAGTAGCCCGGCCCGCCCTCGGCCGCCACGATCGGCGTGCGGCCCGGACGCGAGCGGTCGCTGCGCGGGAAGACGCGGAAGCGGACGCGCAGGCTCCCGGCGTCCGGCGTCGCGCGCACCAGCGGCACGAGCACGGAGCCGCAGCGGGCCGCGCGGTCGTCCGGGCACGGCCGCGTGACGGCCGCCGGCGCCGCCGCCGGGAGGACGGCCAGGACCAGCAGCGCACCGAGCAGCGCCCGCATCGCGCGAGCCTAGATGATGCGGGCATGGTCCTCGGCCGGCGTGAGCTCAACCGCGCGCTGCTCGCCCGGCAGCTGCTGCTGGAGCGCGTGCCGCGCGACGTGCCCGGCGTCGAACGAGCTGGGCCGCCTGCTGACCGACCGCGAGGCCGTCCGGATCAAGCTGATGCGCGGCACCGTGCACCTCGTCACCGTCCGCGACGCGCTGCTGCTGCGACCACTCGTGCAGCCGGTGATCGAGCGCGGCCACAACGGCGCGTTCGGGCGGCGGATGGGCGGCGCCGAGCCCGCGGCGATCGCCGCCGCCGTGCGCGAGCTGCTGGCCGGGGAGCCGCTCACCGGGCGCGGGCTGGCACGACGGCTGATCGAGCGCGGCATCGGCGACGACGAGGAGGCGATCGGCAACGCGACCAACACGTACGCGGCGCTCGTCCAGCTCCCGCCGCGCGGCGTGTGGGGCAAGGGCGGCGAGGCGAGGTACGCGACGCTCGAGGCCTGGACCGGCGCCTCGGCGTCGGCCGAGCCGGCGATCGACGACGTCGTGCTGCGCTACCTCGGCTCGTTCGGGCCGGCCTCGGTCATGGACATGCAGAACTGGTCGGGGCTGACCAGGCTCAAGGACGCGTTCGAGCGGCTCCGCCCGCGGCTCGTCACGTTCGAGGACGAGGACGGCCGCGAGCTGTTCGACCTGCCCGGCGCGCCGCGGCCCGGCGGCGACGTCCCGGCGCCGGTCCGGCTGCTCGGCGAGTACGACAACGCGCTGCTCGGGCACGCCGACCGCACGCGGGTGATCCCGGCGGACTTCCCGTGGAAGGCGATGCTCGCCCACGGGCGCTTCGTCAACAACCTGCTCGTCGACGGCATGCTGCGCGCGACGTGGTGGCTCGAGTCCGGCGCGCTCGCCATCCGGCCCTTCGGCGCGCTGTCGGCGGACGAGCGCGACGCGGTCGAGGACGAGGCGCGCGCCACGATCGCGTTCCTCGGCGAGGACCGCGACGTGCGCTTCGAGCCGCCGGTCTAGGACAGAGGGATCTCCGCGGTGACGCGCGTGCCGCCGTCGGGCGGGCTCACGAGCCGCAGGCGGCCGTCGAAGACCGCGAGCCGGTCCACCAGCCCCACCAGCCCGCTGCCCCGCGGCTCGGCGCCGCCGATGCCGTCGTCGCGCACCTCGATGCGCAGCGCGCCTCCCTCGACCCGCGCCTTCACCCACGCCGCGGTCGCGCGCGAGTGCTTGGCGACGTTGGTCAGCGACTCGGCGATGACGAAGTAGGCCGTCGCCTCCACCGCGGCGGGCAGCCGCTCGACCGACACGCCGTTGTCGACCGGCACGGGCATCCTCGAGGCCAGCGCGTCGACGGCCGAGCGCAGCCCGCCCTGCGTGAGCACCGCCGGCAGCAGGCCGTGCGCGAGCTCGCGCACCTCGACGGTCGCGCGCTCGGCGTGGTCGAGCGCCTCCATCACGAGAGTGGCCCCCGACGCGTCGCCCTCGCCGAGCGCCTGCAGCGCGAGCTTGAGCGTGAGGACGGTCTGGATGAGGCGCTGCTGCGCTCCGTCGTGCAGGTCGCGGACGACGCCGCGGCGCTCGGCGTCGGCCGCCGCCACGAGCCGCGCCCGCGACGAGGCGAGGTCCGACCGCGCCTGGACGTTCGAGATCGCGGTCGCGACGAGCTCGGTGAACTCGCCGATCCTCGCCTCGGCGTCGGCGGGCAGCGGCTCGGCGGACCGCGACGACGCGACCATCTGGCCCCACGGCCGGCCCTCGACGACGATCGGGGCGGCGATCGCCGCCCCCTCGTCGTCCTCGACGCGGCCGCGCGTCCCGATCGGCGCCGTGCCCTCGCCCCATCCGCCGACCACCACGGTCGTGTCGTCCTCGTTGCGCAGCAGGTGCACGCGGTCGACGCTCAGGAGCCGGCCGACCTCCTCGGCGACGGCGGCGAACACCTCGGCCGGCGAGCGCTCGCGCGCGACGAGCGTCGCCACCCGCCGCAGCGCGGCCTGCTCGTCGGCCAGGCGCGTCACCTCCCCCCGGGCCTGGGCGTTCAGCATCGCCGTGCTCATCAGCTCGGTGAAGCTCGCCAGGCGCTCGTCGGTGTCGGGCGGCAGCAGCCGGGCGGTCTTGCGAGTGCACGAAGAGGCCGCCCCACACGCGACCTTCGACGAGGATCGGCGCGCCGACGGAGGAGCGGACGCCGAGCTGCTCACGGAGGAAGACGGCGATCGGCCCCGGGACGCCCGCCCAGTCGTCCTGGCGGACCGGGCCGGCGGTGGTGAAGATCAGCGTCGAGAGCCGATCGCCTTCGAGCGGCCACACCCCGTGGACCAGCGGCTGCTCGCCCTCGGCGGACCAGGTGGACAGGGCGGTCGTCGAGTCGTCGGTGACGTAGCGGATCATGCCCGCCAGGTCGGCGCCGAGCAGCCGGCCCGCCTCGCGCGTGACGGCGCCGAAGAGGTCGCTCGGGGGCACGCCGCGGGCGACGAGGGTCGCCACGCGCCGGAGCGCGGCCTGCTCGTCGGCGAGCCGGCTCACCTCCGCCCGCGCGGCCGAGTTCGAGATCGCGGTGGCGACCAGCTCCGTGAACGCCCCGACCCTGGACTCGGTGTCGGCCGGCATCGGCTGGTCGGCCTTCGAGAGGACCACCATCGCGCCCCAGAGGCTCCCGTCGGCGACGATCGGGACGCCGATCGCCGAGCGCATGCCCCGCTCGCGCAGCATGGCGGCGAGCACGCCCGAGGCCCGGTCGTAGTCGTCCATCCGGGCGGCCCGGCCCGTCCGCAGGACGAGGCCCATGGCGTTCGCGTCCTCCGCGGGGCCGCGGCTGCCGGGCGGGAGGTGATCGTCGCCCGTGCGGCTCCAGCCCGCCACCGCCACGGCCGTCCCGCCGGGCTCGAAGCACCCGACGTACGTGGCGTCGACGTCCAGGAGCCGCCCGACCTCGCCCGCGACCGCTTCGAAGATCTCGTGCTGCGGCACGCCGTGCGCGACCAGCGTGGCCACGCGGCGGAGCGCCGCCTGCTCCTTGGCGAGCCGCGCGAGCTGCTCCCGGCTCGCGCTGCTGGAGATCGCGCTGCCGAGCAGCGCGGTGAACTCGACGAGCCGGTCCTCGATGCCCTCCGGCAGCGGCGACGGGTCGATCTTGTCGGCCGACATGACCCCCCAGACCTCGCCGTCGACGATGATCGGCGCGCCGGCGCACGAGCAGATCCCGGTCAGCCGGGCGGCCTCGGCGATCGTGCCGGGGAGCCTGGAGAAGTCGTCGATCCGCGCGGGCCGGCCGGTGTCCCGCACCAGGGTCGAGACCGTCGGCCCGTCGAGCGCCCAGCGGGTGCCGACCTCGAACTCGGTCGGGCGCTCGCTCCAGGCGCCGAGCACGGTCGCGGTGCGGTCGGCCTCGTACCGCCACACGGCGACCATCGGGAGCCCGATGATCTGGCCCACCTCGCGGGCGATCGCCGCGAACACCTCGGCGGACGCGGCGCCGCCCGCCACGAGGGTCGCGACGCGCCGCAGCGACTCCTGCTCCGCTCGCAGGCTGTCGGTCACGAAGCGGCCCCCACGGGCTCGGCGGGAAGGACGCGCTCGAGCTGGCCCCGCGAGCTGATGTCGAGCTTGGTGAACACCTTGTGCAGGTGATACTCCACCGTGCGGGCGCTGATGAAGAGCCGGGCGCCGATCTCGGGGTTGGAGAGGCCGTCGCGGGCGAGCTGCGCGATCTGCGCCTCCTGCGCGGTGAGCTGGGCGTCCGTCTCGCGGCTCCGCTTGCGCGCGGTCTCGCCGGTCGCTCCGAGCTCGCGCGCGGCCCGTGCGGCGAACGCCTCCGCGCCCATCGTCGCGAACAGCTCGTGGGCGGTCCGGAGCTGCGCCCGCGCGTCGAGCCGGCGGCGCTCGCGGCGCAGCCATTCGCCGTACAGCAGATGGGCGCGGGCGAGCTCGACCCGGACGCGCGTGCGGCCGAGGCGCTCGATCGCCTCGCGGTAGAGGTCTTCGTCGTCGCCGAGCAGCGCGCCCGTGCGGGCCTCCATGCCGAGCGCCCAGTCGGTGCCGCTGAGCGTCGTCGCCTCGCGGAGCTGCTCGTGCGCGCCCGCCGCGACCTCCGGCTCGCCGCTCCGGGCCGCCGCCTCGGCCATCTCGACCAGCGCCTTCGCGTACGCCTTGGCGGGGTGATGGTCGCAGGAGCGCTGCGCGGCGGCGAGCGCGAGATCGTGGCGACCGAGGCCGTTGTAGAGCACGGCCGTCGCGTACTCGGCGGACGTGATCGTGCTCTCCTCGCCGCGGTCGGCCGCGTCGCGGATCGCGGCCTCGATCCGCCCGAGCGCCGGGGCCTCGACGCCGCGCCAGCCGGCGAGCAGGAGCGCGGCGTCGTCGAGCGGCACGCTGCCGGTCGCCTCGGTGATCGCGTCGGCCTCGTCGAGCGATGCCTGCGCGGCGGCGAACTCGCCGGCGTTGACCTGGTTCGCCGCGTGCATCTCGAGCGCGAGCGGCAGGACCGTCAGGGCGCCGGCGTCGCGCGCGAGCTGGACGTGGCGGGCCGAGAGCACCGACCAGCTCTCGTCGTCCCACACCGAGATCGCGACGAGGCAGGCGAACAGGAGCCCTTCCTGCCCGGCGTCGGGCTCGCCGCGGAAGGCGGCGAGCGCCTTGGTGAGGACGGGCATCCCCGCCGCACGGCCGTCGGTGAGCACGAGCGCCTGGCCCGTGAGGAGCAGCTCGGCGGCGCCCGGCGGCTCCGGCGGCGGCGCCGCGCGGAGCGCCCGGGAGGCCTCGACGAGCGTCTCGCGGTGCCCGGCGGAGAGCGCCGCTCCGAGCGCCTCGAGGTAGGTCTCGCGCGCGAGCGCGGGGTCGAGCGGCTCCAGGCGCCTGGCCGCCCGGAGCAGGAGCGGCGGCGCGTCGCCGCCTCGCCGCTGCGCGAACGCGAGCCGCGCGCGGAGGCGGTCCGCGCGCGCGCGCTGGAGGTCGTCGAGCGGGCCCATCTCGGCGAGGGCGAGCAGCTCGAGCGCGGCGTCGACGGCGCCGGCCTCGTGCTTGGCCTGCGCGGCGGTCAGCGCGCGCTCGGTGCGGCGCGCCGGATCGGCCGTCAGCGCGGCCGCGCGCTCGCGGAAGGCGGCCGCCGCCGCCAGCCCTCCCCGCGCCAGGGCGCGGCCGGCCGAGCGCTCGAGCTCCGCGGCGACGTCCTCGTCCGCCTCCGAGGCGGCCTGCGCGCGATGCCAGGCGCGGCGGTCGGGATCGTGCTCGGGATCGGTCGCCTCGGCGAGCGCGCGGTGCACGTCCCGCCGGTCCGCCGAGGTGGCGGCGCGGTAGACGGCCGAGCGCACGAGCGGGTGGAAGAACGTCACGCGGCCGCCGAGCCGCAGCAGGCCGGCGTCCTCCGCCGGGCCCGCCGCGTCGCGGCCGACGCCGAGCTTCGCGCACGCGCGCCAGAGGAGCGTCGGGTCGCCGACCGGCTCCGCCGCGGCGGCCAGCACCAGCCGGCGCGTGTCGGGCGGCAGCGGCTCCAGGCGCTGCCGGAAGCTCTCCTCGATCCGGCCCGAGAGCGGCGAGTCCGCCACGGCGAAGCCCTCCGGCGTCGTGTGCGCCCGCGGCAGCTCGAGCAGCGCGAGCGGGTTGCCCCGCGTCTCGGCGAGGATCCGCTCGCGCACGCGCTCGTCCAGCGGTCCCCGGACCACGCGTGCCGAGCAGCGCCCGCGCGTCGCCGTCGCGCAGCCCTTCGACGACGAGCTCCGGCAGGCCGGTGAGCTCGTCCTTGGCCTCGCGGGTGGCGAAGATCAGCGCCACCGGGTCGGCGAACAGGCGCCGCGCGACGAACGTCAGCGTCTCCAGCGAGGCGCGATCGAGCCACTGCGCGTCGTCGACGACGCACACCAGCGGGCGGTCGCCGGCGACGTCCGAGAGCAGGCTCAGCACCGCGAGCCCGACGAGGAAGCGGTCGTGCGCGGCCCCGCTCGTCAGGCCGAAGGCCGTGCCGAGCGCGTCGCGCTGGGGGTCGGGCAGCGAGCCGAGGCGATCGAGCATCGGCCCGCACAGCTGATGCAGCCCGGCGAAGGCGAGCTCCATCTCGGAGTCGACGCCGACGGCGCGGGCGACGCGCAGGTCGGATGCCGCCCCGGACACGTGCTCGAGCAGCGCGGACTTCCCCACGCCCGGCTCGCCGCGGAGCACGAGCACGCCGCTCTGACCGGCGCGCACGCCGTCGAGCAGGGCGTCGAGGGCCGCGCACTCGCCGCGACGACCGCGCAGCGCGTGAGACGAGTGGGCCACGGCCGGCCAAGCATAAACGCGCGCCGCCGGCCCATCCGGATCGGTCGATAGGGATTCGCTATTGCACACCGCGCCGCCGGTGCGGGATAACGACCCCCACCATGGTCAACGCACCCCTGCGCCTGGCGGCCGTGTCGGCGCTCCTCCTGCTCGCAGTGCCCGAGGCCGCCGCAGCGGCGCCGGAGACCGTCGCCGGGCCGTGGACGTCGAACTGGTTCGTCGAGCTCGAGAGCCCTCCGTCCGCGGACGGCACTAGCGCACCGGCGCTGAGCGCGGAGCGGAGCGAGTTCAAGAGCGCGGCGGCCGACGTCCCCTACCGGCAGCGCTACGCCTACAGCACGCTCTTCAACGGCGTCTCGATCTCCGCGACCGACCAGGCGATCTCGGAGATCCGCGAGCTCGACGGCGTCAAGGCCGTCCATCCGGTGCAGACGGCCCGGCTCGACGACAGCCCGGTCGCGTTCGAGCCGAGCATGGCGTTCGCGGTCACCATGACCGGCGCCGACATCGTGCGCAGCCGGCTCGGCTTCACCGGGCGCGGGGTCCACGTGGCGATCATGGACTCCGGCGTCGACTACGACCATCCCGACCTCGGCGGCTGCTTCGGATCCGGCTGCCGCGTCACCGAGGGCTACGACCTCGTCGGCGACGACTACAACGACGACGCGAGCGACCCGGCGTGGCAGCCGGTGCCGCGTCCCGACCCGTTCCCCGACGACTGCGTCGGCCACGGGACGCACGTCGCGGGGATCGTCGCCGCGAATGGCGTCGTCACCGGCGTCGCCCCGGACGTCACGCTCGGCTCGTACCGCGTCTTCGGCTGCGACGGCTCGACGTCCCACGACGTGATGCTCGCGGCGATGGAGCGGATCTACCGCGACGGCGCCGACGTGCTGAACATGAGCATCACCGACACGCTCAGCAGCTGGCCGCAGGCGCCGACCGCGCAGGCGGCGTCGCGCCTCGTGAAGAAGGGCATGGTCGTCGTCGCCGGTGCGGGCAACGACCGCCTCAACGGGCTCTGGACCGCCGGGGCGCCGAGCTCCGGCGAGCACGTCATCGCGGCGGCGTCGGTCGACAACCTCAAGCAGACGGTCCCGGCCTTCTCGATCTCGCCCGACGACCGCGCGATCCCCTACGTCGGGGGCAACGGATCCCCTCCGATACCGGCCGCGGGCACGTTCGAAGTGGCGCCGGCGGCGGACGCCTGCGACGCGCTCCCGGCCGGGAGCCTGGCGGGCAAGGTGGCGCTCGTCCGGCGCGGCACGTGCACCTTCATCGTCAAGGGGACCAACGTCGCCGCCGCGGGCGCGGTGGGCATGGTCCTCTACAACAACGCCGGCGGCATCGACGGCGTGCCGAACGTGCAGGGGGTGCCGATCCCGGTCGCGTACATCGCGCAGCAGGACGGCGAGCTGATCGCCGGCCGCCTCGACCAGGGGCCGGTCAGCATGACGTGGGGCGCGGTCTCGACGCAGCCCAACCCGACCGCGGGGCTGCTCTCCTCGTTCTCGTCCTACGGCCTCGCCGCCGACCTGACGCTCAAGCCCGACATCGCCGCGCCCGGCGGCCTCATCCGCTCGACGTGGCCGCTCGAGAAGGGCGCGCACGCGGTGCTGAGCGGCACGTCGATGGCGTCGCCGCACGTCGCGGGCGCGGTCGCCCTGTTCCTGCAGGCGCACCCGCGCGCGAAGGCGCGGAACGTCGGCCCGCGGCTCCAGAACAGCGCCGACCCGCTGCCGTGGTCGGGCGGCCCCGGGTTCGGCTTCCTCGACCACGTCGCCCGGCAGGGCGCGGGGATGCTCGACATCGACGACGCCATCCTCGCGACGACGTCGATCTCGCCCGGCAAGCTGTCGCTGGGCGACGAGGTGGGCAGGTGGCACACGCTGACGATCGCCAACCGCGGCCGGCACGACGTGACCTACACGCTCTCCAACGCCGACGCCCTCGCCGTCGCGGGGCGCGACCTCGCAGCCGAGCGCCCCGAGCTCGGGCCGTCGGCGGTGTCGTTCACGCGGACGTCGGTCAGGGTGCGGGCGCGCGGGAAGGCTCGGGTCGGCGTGCGCATCTCGCCGAGCGCGGCGCTCTCCGAGGGAGCGATCTACGGCGGCTACCTCGTGGTCATGCCCGACGTCGGCGACCAGCCGCTGCGGGTGGCGTACGCGGGCTACAAGGGCGACTACCAGGCGGTCCCCGCGACGACGCCCACCACGAAGGGCTTCCCGTGGCTGGCGCGGGCGACGAGCCTGTCGGTCGACGGCGGACGCATCCATCCCGTCTACGAGAAGCAGGCGGCCGGCGCGGCGTTCACGCTGCAGCGGACGACGCTGACGGGCGGCACGGCGACCCGCGAGGGGACCGACTCGCCGTTCGTGCTCGTGCACGTGAACAACCAGGCGCGGCGCATCCGCGTCGAGCTCTTCAGCACGCGCCGCCGCGGCGCGCGGCTCGGCGAGGTGTTCCGGCAGGACTTCGTCGCCCGCAACGCGGTCGAGAGCGTCCTCAGCCGGCCATGGACGCTCGCGACGGCGCTGCCGCTGCGGCTCGGGCACCGGCCGGACGGCGAGTACTACGTGGTGATGACGGTCGAGCGGGCGCTCGCCGGGCGCGGGACGCCGGCCGAGACCTGGACGTCGCCGGTGTTCAGGATCGACCGCCCGTAGCGGAGAGGGAGGGATTCGAACCCTCGGACGAACTTTCGCCCGTCACACGATTTCCAGTCGTGCCCGTTCAGCCGCTCCGGCACCTCTCCTGGAAGGCCGTCAGCCTAGTACACGTACCTGCGGGTCAGACCTGCCACTTCCCGTGCACGAGGAGCGGGACGCGCTCGCCTTCGGCGGTGAGTCCGGTCACCGTCATCTCGGGCGAGCCGATCATGAAGTCGAGGTGGATCTGGCTCTCGTTGGAGCGCTCGCGGCTGCCGTCGCCGAGCAGGAACGGGAAGCCCTGGCCGAGCGCGATGTGGCTCGCCGCGTTCTCGTCGATCAGCGTGTCGTAGAAGACGGTGTCGAGCTTGCCGATGCGGCCCTCGTCGTCGACGAGCGCGACCTCGCCGAGCCGGGCGGCGCCCTCGTCGTGCGACGCGATCGTGCGCATCGTGTCCTGGGCCGTGTCGCTGTCGATCTCCACGGCGCGGCCGCCCTCGAAGCGCACGCGCAGGTTGCGGACCACGGTGCCGTCGGCGAGCACGAGCGGCTTGCTCGAGGCCACGTGGCCGTCGGCGCGCTCGGGGTCGGGCGTGGTGAAGACCTCCTCGGTCGGGAGGTTCGGCATGTGCTCGATGCCGTCGACGGTCTCGAAGCGCGCGGCCTGCCACGTGGAGTCGGGGAGCAGGCCGACCGTGAGGTCGGTGCCCGGGGCCTCGTAGTGCAGGGCGTCGAAGCGGCGCTCGGTGAGTCGCCCGGCCACCGCGACCAGCGTGTCGGCGCGGTGGCGCCACGCGGCGATCGGGTCCTCCTCGTCCAGCCGCAGCATGTGCAGGATGCGCTCCTCGAGCGCGGCCAGCGCCTCCTCGGCGGGAAGGTCGGGGAACACGAGGTTGGCCCAGGCGGGCGTCGGGGCCGGGATGATCGACCAGTTGGTCGTGCGGTCGTTGACCACCTTGCCCGACTCCTTCACGGCGGGCAGGCGGTCCTTGCCCGAGCGCACCGGGTCGAGGTCCTCGAGCAGGCCGGGAGCGGAGGGGCCGGACAGGCCGATGCGCGCCGCCCGCTGGTCGCCCAGGGCGAGCACGCGCGTGCCGTACCAGTCGGGCACGAACTCGAGCGTCTCCTCGCGCGCGTGCGCGACCCGCGCGCGCTTGACCCAAGGGTCGAACCAGGCCACGTCCACGAACTTGGCCCCGTGCCGGTACGCGCTCGCCGCGATCGCGCGCGTGAGCACCTCCTTGCCGGGCTCGCAGGACACCGCGACGATCTGGTCCTCCTGAACGTTGGCCCCGAATCCGACCACGAGGTCGGCGAGGCGCTCGAGTGTGACGTCGTCCATGACGGCGACCCTAGCGACCTTCGATGCACCGCATCGACGCATACGGGCACTGCCCGGTAGGCGCCTCGAAGCCCTTCACCTCGCTCATAGGGATGATCGGAATCATGAGGCGCGACGGCGTGTCGGGCCCGAAAGAAAGAGTGTTGACGCCCGGGATCGTCTTCTGGACGTAGGCGTAGTCGTTGTCGTCGAGCGGCGGGGCGTGGACCTTGACCACGAGCTCGTGGCCGGGCAGGAACACGTGGCCGACCGGGAAGACGTCGACGAGGTAGTCGTAGGCCTCGCCCGGGGTGGCGAGCGTGCGGTTGGTGTGCGCGCGCCAGGGCCGGTAGATGCGCCCGTCCGCCGTGTACTGGGACTGCGCGGGATCGATCGCAGCGTGGCTCGTGCGCAGCATGCCGCGGTTGAGGTAGAGCAGCGTGCCGTCCGGCGCGCGGTCGATGAGCTGCACGAACAGCTCGGTGTCCGGCGCCGTGGAGGAGACGAACAGGTTCGCCGTGATCGGGCCGGCGATGGCCGTGGCCTCGTCGAAGCGCATCGCCAGCTCGACCTCGTCGGGGCCGGTCGGGCTGGTCACCTCGCCGCCGGTGTCGGGGCCGGCCAGATGCGCGTACGCCTGGCGGCGGGAGCCGTTGACCCAGGTGGCGGATCCGCTCTCCGGCGCGCCGAGCGTGAGCGTGTTGCCCGCGCTCATGTGGACGTCGGTGAACTCCGTCTGGCCGAGCGGGAAGCCGTCCGAGGCGATCTCGCCGGCGACCTTGCCCTCGCCCTGGTAGCCGAGGAGCACGCGCGAGCTCTCGGCCGGGGGCGTCCCGCCCGTGCCCAGCGCCCAGTGGTCGAGCCACGCGGCGCGGTCCCGCATCAGGTACGGATCGGTCTGCGTGCCGTGCTCGCCGTTGACCAGCACGAGGCGCTTGGCGATCTCCGCCGGCAGGTGGTCGTACACGTTGGTCGGGCCGCGGCCGCCGGTCTGCTCGTCCTGGTAGGCGGCGGTCACGTGCACCGGCACCTGGATGCGCTCGACGTACGTGACCAGCGAGCGGCTGCGGAACCACTCGGAGTCCGTGTCGTCGAGGCCCTGGATGAGCGGGTCCTCGAGGACGGTCCTCGAGCGCTGCGCCTGGTTCGCGCCGCACTGCGCGCTCGTGCTCCCGGGCGGGATCAGGCCGCCCGCGGTGCCGCCGCCGACGTCGTACACGGGCCGCACCGCGCCGGCCCAGAGCAGCGGGAAGCCGTAGTTGGTGACGCCGCCGGGATAGACGATGTCGCGGTAGACGTCGCCGAACAGGCCGGAGGCGCTGACCGCCGTGAGGTGCTGCGGCCGGGTCGAGGCGACCATCATCCCCGTGAGCCCGCTGTAGGAGTGGCCGAAGATCACCACGTCGCCGTTCGACCACGGCTGCTTCGCGATCCAGTCGTCGATCACCTCGCGGCCGTCGAGCGCGCTCCGCCAGCTGAAGACGTCGAACTCGCCGCTCGAGCACCCGCTGCCGCGGACGTTCGCGAGCACCGTGACGTACCGGTCGTCGAAGTACGCGGCGTGCGCCGCCCGGGTGCCGGTCTGGGCGGGCAGCGGGAGGCCGGTCGCGTCGCCGACGTCGCCGAGCGGCGTCTTCCCGTCGTCGGATCCGCTCTCGTAGCCGGACATCTCGAAGTAGGCCGGGCAGCGGTTGGACACCGTGCAGTGCTCCGGGACCTCGACGTTGAGGGCGATGCTCGTGCCGTCGCTGAGGGTCGCGTAGTGGGTGGGGGCGGCCTCGGCGGTGCCGGCGAAGGCCAGGGTCAGGAGAGCGCTGGCGATGAGGGAACGTGTCACGTACGGCTTGAACGCGACGGCTGCGCGTTTCTTGCGAACGCGCGCGCCACCGGCGACTGCAGCCGCTCGGCCGGCTCGATCAGCTCGAGCGGGAAGGTCGCCGGCGGATCGAGGTCGAGCAGCCGGATGCCCTTGGCCGTCGACGGCGCCGACGAGCGCGTGGTGAGGCCGACGCAGCGCTCGGTGCGCACCGCCGTCTCCCACGCCATCGGGCCCTGCGGGCTGGGGCGGGTGCGCGGCTCGAAGCCGGCGGCGCGGCAGAGGTCCGCGACCGCGCGGTTGTAGCCGGCGCCGTCGCGGGCGTCGACGAGCGCGAACGTCTCGTGGGCGAGCTCGGCGAGCGCCACGGTCTTGGTGCGCGGATGGTCTTTCACGACGGCCACGACGACCGGCTCGTCGCGGAGGCGCGTGATCGCGATGCCGGGCCGCGGCTCGGTGCAGAACCCGAGCGCGAGCTCGAGGCGCCCGTCGGCGACCTGCTCGGCGAGCGCGCCGGAGTTGTCCTGGGTCGCCCGGACGCGCACGCCCGGCCTCGCGCGGGCGAACTCGGCGAGCAGCGCCTGCGCGAGGTAGTGCGCGCCGGGCGACAGGCCGAGCCGGAGCTCGCCGTGCTCGCCCTGGGCGTGGCTCCTGGCGATCTCGTCCACCGTGCGGGTGGCGTCGGTGGCGGTGCGCGCGGCCGCGAGGACGGCCGCGCCGGCCTCGGTCAACTCGACATGGGCGCGGGTGCGGTCGAAGAGCTTGACGCCGAGCTGGCGCTCCAGGCGCGCGATCTGCTGGCTCAGCGCGGGCTGGCTGATGTGCAGACGAGCGGCGGCGCGGCCGAAGTGCAGCTCGTCGGCGAGTGCGACGAACGGGCCGAGGAGCCGGGGGTCGGCCGTCATGCACGCAGCTTATGAGACGCGCCCAGGTGCGATTTCCGTGGCCGGGTTCGCGGACCTACGCTCGGGGGTGTGCGGCGGTGCCTGCTCCTTGCGCTCGTGTTGGCCGGCTGTGGTGGGTCGCCCCCGGACCCGCCCGCGCGGGGCGTGTCCGTGCCCGACGGCGGGGCGCCGGCCGGGCATGCCGACGAACCCAGGCAGGTACGGGTGCCGTCGGTCGATCGCACCGCCCCTTCGGCGTCGCTGTCGGTCTCGCGGCTGTCGGGGCCGGCGTTCTCGGCGGTGGCCGTCGGGCGGGACAAGCAGGGCATGGCGCGCATCCGGGTCAGCCTCCAGGCCCGCCTGCGGTGCGGGTCGTCCTCGGTGCCCCTGATCCGCTACTTCCCGCCGCCGGAGACGGCCCGGCCGCGGATCCCGCCGGGGGTGGTGGCGCCCACCGCGCTCACGCGCCGCGTCCGCTACGCGTTCTCTTGCCCGTCGGGGCGGCTGCAGGCCGTCCGCGGGACGCTCTGGGCCGACGCGACGAGCGCGTGGGAGACGGAGGCGAGCAGTGCTCCTTCGCGGTTCTCCTGGCGTCGGTGAGGGCTCTCAACTGCGGCATCGAGGGGGCGAGATCGGCGGGTGTGCTGACTACGGGTGCATATGCGACCCCTAGTCAGCACACCCGACCAGATCCTCGCCCGGATCGCCGCATGCCAGCACGGAGTCGTCACCCGCTCACAGCTCCTCGATGCGGGGTTCGATGGCAGCGCGATCAGGCGGCGGGTCAGCCGCGGGATGCTCATCCGCCGCCACCGAGGCGTGTACGCCGTCGGCCACCTCCCGCCTTCCCCGTACGCCCGCGCGATGGCCGCCGTCCTCGCCTGCGGCCCCGGCGCGGCCCTGAGTCACCGCTCGGCCGCGGCCCTCTACGGCCTCATGCGCTGGGCCGAGCCGCTCGACGTGACCGCGCGCACCGACCACGCGCTGCTCGGGATCCGCGTCCATCGCGCACGAGCCATGAGCGAGGCGGACCGCACCGTCCACTACGCCATCCCCGCCACCACGCCCGCGCGAACGCTGCTCGACCTCGCCACCACCCTCGACCCCGGCTCCCTCAACCGCGCGGTCAACGACCTGCGCATCAGCCACCTCATGACCCTGGACGAGCTCCGCGACCAGCTCGCGCGATCGCCCGGCCGCGCCACGCGCGCGTTCCGCCTCCGCGACGGCGCCCCGACCCGCTCGGCGTTCGAGGACGCGTTCCTCGCCTTCACCGACCGCCACGGCCTCCCCCGCCCCGAGCCCAACGTGCGCGTGGCCGGCTACCTGGCCGACATGCTCTGGCGCCCCCAGCGGCTGATCGCCGAGCTCGACGGCCGCGAGTTCCACGTCGACTTCGAGGCCGACCGCGAACGCGACGCGGAGCTCCTCGCGGCCGGGTTCCGCACGGTCCGCGTGACGTGGCTCCGGCTCCACGAGGCCGAGCTCAAGGAGGCGAGGAGGCTTGCCGCGCTGCTGATCTCTGACTAAAGTCAGAGAATGGATCCGGTGGCACAGGTGCGGCGCTTCAACCGCCTCGTCACCCAGCGCGTCGGCGCGCTCGACGACCGCTTCCTCGCCCGCGACCGCCCGCTCGGCGAGGCGCGCGTGCTGTGGGAGATCGGCGACGGGTGCGAGGTGCGCCGGCTCCGCGCCCGGCTCGATCTCGACTCCGGCTACCTCAGCCGGCTGCTGCGCACGCTCGAGGACGACGGGCTCGTCACGGTGGGGGCCGCCGCGGACCGCCGCGTGCGGATGGCGCGGCTGACCGGGAAGGGCCGGGCCGAGCGGGCGCTGCTGGACCGCCGCAGCGACGAGCTCGCCGCCTCCCTCATCGAGCCGTTGTCCGAGCCGCAGCAGGCCCGGCTCATGACCGCGATGCGCGACGTCGAGCGCCTGCTCACCCTCGCGATGGTGCGGATCGAGGCGGCGGACCCGCTCGAGCCGGGCGCACGGCACTGCCTGCGCTCGTACGTCGAGGAGCTCGACCGCCGCTTCGCGGGAGGGTTCGATCCCGCCCTGAGCATCTCGGCCGACGCGCCCGAGCTGCGACCGCCGGCCGGGCTCCTGCTCGTCGCGCGGCTCCACTCCGAGCCGGTCGCCTGCGGCGCGCTGAAGTTCCACGAGGGCGCGCCGACGGAGCTCAAGCGGATGTGGGTCGCGGACTCGGCGCGCGGGCTCGGCCTCGGGCGGCGGATGCTCGCCGAGCTGGAGGCGCGCTGCCCCGGCCCGGTCGTGCACCTGGAGACCAACGGGTCACTCGCCGAGGCGATCGCGCTGTATCGCTCGGCCGGCTACACCGAGGTCGCGCCCTTCAATGACGAGCCGTACGCGGACCTCTGGTTCGAGAAGAGACTGCGGTGAAGCGGAGGGGGAGGGATTCGAACCCTCGGTGCAGGGGTTACCCACACAACGGTTTTCGAGACCGCCCGATTCAACCACTCTCGCACCCCTCCGGGGCGAGCCTCGCAGGGTAGCGATCCGGCTACCGGCGTGAGCGGAAGAACGCCCGCAGGAGCTCGCCGCACTCGGGCTCCAGCAGGCCGCCCGCGACGTCCGGGCGGTGGTTCAGCCGAGGCTCGGCGAGCACGTCCAGGACGGAGCCGGCCGCGCCCGCCTTCGGGTCGGTCGCGCCGTAGACGACGCGGGGGATGCGCGCGAGGACGATCGCGCCCGCGCACATCGCGCACGGCTCGAGGGTGACGTAGAGGACCGTGTCGAGCAGCCGCCAGGAGCCGACGGTCCGGGCGGCCTCGCGGATGGCGATCGCCTCGGCGTGGGCCGTCGGGTCCTGCCGCAGCTCCCGCTCGTTGTGCCCGACGCCGACCACCTCGCCGCCCTGGACGATGACCGCGCCGACGGGAACGTCGTCGTGCCCCAGGGCACGCTCGGCCTCCCTGAGGGCCAGGCGCATGAAGTACTCATCGCGTGCAAAGAAGCGGTTCTGCGTCAAAGAAGACACGTTCACGTGTTGTTGCGTAACTTCGAGCCTTCCACAATGTTCTCTACCAATGGCGGACCGCTCACGGCGGCACCGTCGCCGCCACCACGATGAAGCTGTCCCGCCTTCTCCCATCCCTGGTCCTCGCCGCCGTGCTCGCGGCGCCGGCCCTCGCGCATGCCGAGGCGCGGGCGACCGCCGCGCGCGCCACGGCCGAGCCGTACGTGCCGGGCGAGGTCGTCGTGCGGTACGTCCGCGGGACCGGCAAGGCGGAGCGCGCCGCCGTCCAGCGGGCCACCGGCGTGGGCGCGCCGCGGGCGTTCGCCCCGCGGACGCGCGTGCTCGCGATCCGCGACGGGCAGAGCGTGGCCGACACCGTGCGCGAGCTGCGCGCGCGGCCTGAGGTCGCCACCGCGGCGCCGAACGCGAAGGCCCACCTCGCGACCTTCATCCCGTCCGACCCTGGCCGCTCGGGCACGCCGGGCGGGTGGCAGAACCTCCAGTGGAACTTCCTCGCCGGCGCCGGCATCAACGCGCCGGACGCGTGGCAGCACATGCTCGACCTCGGCAAGCCGGGCGGTCGCGGCACCGTCGTGGCGGTGCTCGACACCGGCGTCGCGTACTCCGATCGCAGGAGGTTCCGCAAGTCGACCGACTTCGCCCGCGGCGACTTCGTCCGCGGCTACGACTTCGTGGACGACGACCGCTTCCCGCACGACGAGAACGGCCACGGCACGCACGTGGCGAGCACGATCGGCGAGAGCACGCACAACAACCGCGGCGTGACCGGGCTCGCCTACGGCGCGAAGATCATGCCGGTCCGCGTGCTCAACGCGCGCGGCGAGGGCGACAGCTCCGTGATCACGGAGGGGATCCGCTTCGCCGTCCGCAACGACGCCGACGTCATCAACCTCTCGTTCGAATTCGACGACACGCAGCGTCAGTTCACGGCCTCGGAGATCCCGGACGTGCTGGCCGCGGTGCGCTACGCCAACCGGCACGGCGTGGTCGTCGTGGCGGCGGCGGGCAACTTCGAGCGCGGCACGATCTCATATCCCGCCCGCGCCCCGTCGGTGATCGCGGTCGGCGCGACGACCGAGCACGCCTGCCGCGCCAAGTACTCGAACGTCGGCCGGTCGCTGGACATCGTCGCCCCGGGCGGCGGCGAGGACGACCCCGTGGACCCGACGTGCCCGAAGGGCCTGCCCGAGGGGCGCGACATCTACCAGACCACCTTCCCGTGGGCGGGCGTGCAGTCGGCGCCGACCGGCAGGTCGAGCTACCGCCGCTTCGGCCTGCCGAGCGGCTTCATCGGCACGTCCATGGCGACGCCGCACGTGTCCGCGGCCGCGGCGCTCGTGATCGCCTCGGGGATCCTCGGGCCAGACCCGGCGCCGTCGGCGGTCCAGGCACGGCTGCAGGCCACGGCGATCGACGCCGGCGTCCCCGGCTACGACGAGGTCTACGGCTTCGGCCGGCTGAATGCCGCGGGGGCGACCGACCCCGCGATCCCCGCGCGCTAGTGGCCTGAATCGGAATTTCGGTGGCACCACCGGCGGATGCCGGGTCGTGCCGGCAGGCGCGGGCCGGCGCCGCCGAGTGCCATCGAAATTCCGATTCAGGCCACCTAGGTGGTACGGATGATCAGCACCGAGCAGGGCGCGTGGTGCGAGACCTTGTTCGGCACCGAGCCGAGCAGGAACCGCTTGGCGCCCGTCATGCCCTTGTTGCCGACCACGATGAGGTCGGCGCCGCGCTCCTCGGCGACGTCGAGGATCGCGTCCGCGGGATCGCCCTCGCGGGCGTAGGTGTTCACGCTGACACCCGCTTCGTCGACCTGGGCGGCCGCCGCCTTCAAGGTCGCGTCGACGTCCTCGCGCGGGTTGACCATCCACTGCAGGTCCTCGGGCGCCTGGCGGGACTCCTCGCGCAGCCGCTGGCTGGGCACCGGCTCGTAGGCGGAGACCAGCTCGATGGTGGCGCCGACCGTCTTGGCCAGCTCGATCGCCTCGCGCACGGCCTCGCCGGCCGTCTGTGATCCGTCGGTACCCACCACGATCGTCCGGAACATGGCGCGATCATAGCCACGCCCGCCGGGCCTTCCCGCCGGTTCAGAGCTTGACGAGGGCGATGACCATCCCCGTGATCACGAACACGAAGATGAGGATCTGGGTGTAGAGCCAGAACTTGGGCACCGCCCCGCCAAGGCTAGCCACCTGTCGGGAGACCGGCCTCCGCCCGTGAGCGCGCCGTGACCGTCGTGACCGGCAATCCCAGGCCCTGCGCCTTGTGCGGCAGGTCGAGCTTGAGCCACTTCGAGACGCGGCTCGGCAGCGTCGAGATGATCAGCTCGTCGAACCCGTGCAGGTTGACGGCGTCCTGGATCGCGGCCAGCGGCTCGGGCACGCCGATCATCGCGTCGACGGGCGCGCCGGCCGCCTCCTCGAGCAGCGGCAGCGCGAGCTCGATCGTGGTCTCGGCCTCCGTCTGCGTCTGATCCTCGGGATCGACGAGCGTGTGCAGCCCGTGCGTCGCGTTGGGGATCAGGAGCGTGAACTCGCATGGCCCCCTCGAGACGCGATCGCGGATCGCGTCGAGCAGCGCCGGCGTCGCGGCGGTCTTGTTGGCA
Source organism: uncultured Solirubrobacteraceae bacterium (assembly GCA_963720415.1). GTDB lineage: Bacteria > Actinomycetota > Thermoleophilia > Solirubrobacterales > Solirubrobacteraceae > DASSUW01. The sequence continues at coordinate 173,468 of CAVRFQ010000002.1, forward strand.
ACCACGAGGATCCGGGCGGCGGACGACTCCATCGGAACTCCCTTCGCGGGTGGTCGAACCGATTGTGCCATGCCGCAATCGCCCCGCGCGCGGTAGCGTGTCCCGATCGTGGACCGTCTCCAGCGCCGCTTCCTCGCCTGCCTGACGGCCCTCGCCGCGCTCGCCGCCCTGGCACAGGGCGTCTCGGGCGTGACGGAGCTGGTGCTCTACCTCACTCCGGTGTTCCTCATCGCGGCCCTGCTCCTGTGCGGCCGCTACGTCGCGGAGGATCGGATCGTCCGCCGCTGGCGCCGCGCCGTCCCGGCGCGCCGCCCCCGTCGCGTGCGCGGTCGCTGGACGACCGTCGCCGCCACGCCGCTCGGCTCGCACCTCATGCGCGGGCCGCGCCCGCAGCGCGGGCCGCCGGCGCTCGCCGCCGTCTAACCGATCCAGTTCCCGACGACGACGAAGGAGATCCATGCGGATCACCACCTGGCTCGCCGCGGCGGCTGCGCTGCTCGTCTGCGCGCCCGTGGCGATCGCACACGAGGGAAGCCCCAACTTCCTGTCACAGATCAACGAGGTCACCCCGGACGATCCCGGCATCACGGTCGAGGTGCTCAACCGCGACGACCGCCTGCTGCTGCACAACACCAGCGGCAAGGACGTGGTCATCGAGGGCTACTCGGGCGAGCCGTACGCGCGCATCGACGCCGACGGCACCGTGTCCGTGAACAAGGACTCCCAGGCCTTCTACATCAACGAGGAGCGCGACGGCAACGTCGACGCGCCCGACAGCGCCGACTCCAAGGGCGAGCCGGTCTGGGAGGAGGTCTCCAAGACCGGCCGCTTCGAGTGGCACGACCACCGCATGCACTGGATGTCCGAGGGCGACCCCGAGGAGGTCAAGGACAAGAGCGTGCGCACGAAGGTGTTCGACTGGAAGGTGCCGATGCAGGTCGACGGCCGGCCCGCGACGATCGCCGGCACGCTGTTCTGGACGCCGGTCGCGTCCTCCGGCCCGCCGCTGCTGCCGATCATCGTCGCCGTCGTCGTCCTCGTCCCGCTGTTCGTCGCGATCATCGTCGTGCGCCGGCGGCGCGCCGGCGCCGCCGACGAGGCGCCCTCACAGGAGGCATGGTGATCCGCGCGCTCGCCGTCGCGCTCGCAGCGCTCGCGCTGCTGCCGGCCACGGCGGGCGCCCATGCGCTGCTCAACGGCACGACCCCCGAGCGCGGCGCGCGGCTGGACGCGCCGCCCGAGCAGGTCACGCTGCGCTTCAGCGAGCCGGTGGAGGCCGAGTTCGGCGCCGTCCGCGTGTTCGACTCCAGCGGCCAGGAGGTCCAGGCCGGCCGCACCTTCCACCCGGAGGACCGCAGCTCCGAGATCGCGGTGCGCCTGCGCGACGGCCTCGGCGAGGACGGCTACACCGTCACGTACCGCGTGATCTCGGCCGACTCGCACCCGATCTCCGGCGGCTTCGTGTTCGTGGTCGGCGACGCGGCGGCGCCGTCCACCACGGTCGGCGAGCTGCTCGGCGACGCGGAGACGGGCTCGGTGACCGGCACCGCCTTCGGCGTGGCGCGCGCGACGCAGTTCGCCGCCATCGCGCTCGGCCTCGGGACCGCGATCTTCACGCTGCTGTGCTGGATCCCGGGCGTGGCGGGCCGGGCGCAGGCCGCGTTCTCGCGCCGCGTGCGGACGCTGCTGCTCGTCGCGGCCGCGGCGGGCGCGGTGTCGGCCGCCGCCGGGATCGTCTTCCAGGCCGCCGTGGCGGCCGGCACGACGTTCTGGGACGCGCCGAGCGCGGTCGGCGAGGTCCTCGGGACGCGCTTCGGCGTGTTCTGGGCGGCCGGCTTCGTGGCGTGGCTGCTGGTCGCCGCGCTGGCCGCGCGTCCGAAGGCCGCGATCGTCCCGCTGCTGGCGCTCGCCGCGCTGCCCGCGCTCGGCGGGCACGCGAGCGTGCAGCCGCCGGTCGCGCTCCTGCTCCCGATGAACGTGCTGCACGTGCTGGCGATGAGCGCGTGGCTCGGGGGCGTCGCGGCGCTCGTCTTCGCGGTGCGCGCCGCGACGTCGCAGCTCGACGCCGAGGAGCGGACCAGACTGCTGGCCACGGTGGTCGCTCGGTTCTCGGCGCTGGCCGGCGTGGCCATCGCCGTCCTCCTCGCCACCGGGATCGTCCAGGGCATCGTGGAGGTGCGGACGATCCCGAACCTCTTCGACACCGCCTTCGGGCGAGCGGTGCTCGTGAAGCTCGTCATCTTCGCCGGCATCGTCGCCCTCGGCGCGATCAACCGCCGGCGGCTGCTCCCCGCGCTCCGGCGGGCGGCGGCCGACGGCACCTCGCCGGGCCGCACCGGCCTGCTCCTGCGCCGGACGCTGCGCGCCGAGCTGGCGCTCGGCGTCGCCGCCCTCGCCGCCACCGGAGCGCTGGCCGGCTATGCGCCGTCGATCGCCGAGGGCACCGGGCCGTACTCCACGACGGCCGACATCGGGCCGGCGCGGATGGAGATGACGGTCGACCCGGCCCGGGTGGGCCCGAACGAGATGCACGTGTACCTCTTCGACCGCGGCGACGGCAGCCAGTACGACGAGACGGAGGAGCTGACCGTCACGGCCGAGCTGCCGGAGAAGGCGATCGACAAGATCGAGCTCGAGGCCACCAAGGCCGGTCCGGGGCACTACGTGATGTCCGGCGCGGCGCTCGGCGTGGCGGGCGATTGGACGATCGAGGTGGCCGCGCGGGTGTCCGATTTCGACGAGTACCGGACCGAGGTCGAGGTCCCGATTCGGTGAGCGTCGGCCATCCGTTCTAGCCTTTGGGCCGTGATCCGCCGGGGGCGCCCTTTCCCCCCTCCCCGTCCTACGGCGGCACGCCCCGCGGCCTCGCGCCTGGCGGCGCGGGGTCGCGGGAGCTTCACGAGGGAGCGGGCTTCGGCTGCCAGGCGCCTGCGCCGAGCGCCTCGAACGCCTCGACGACCTGCGGATCGAACTGCGTGCCGGCCCCGCGCCGGATCTCCTCCGCGGCGGCCTCGACGGTCCACGACTCCTTGTACGGGCGCTCGTGCACGAGCACGTCGAACACGTCGGCGAGGTGCACGAGGCGCCCTTCGATCGGGATCGCCTCGCCGGCCAGGCCGTCCGGGTAGCCGGTCCCGTCCCAGCGCTCGTGGTGCGAGCGGGCCACGCGCTCGGCCGTCTGCAGGAGGTCGGACGCGCCCCCGGCCAGCACCCGCGCGCCGAGCTCGGCGTGGGTCTTGACGACCTCGTACTCCTCGCTGGTGAGCCGGCCGGGCTTGAGCAGCACGGTGTCGGGGACCGCGATCTTGCCGAGGTCGTGCAGGGGCGCCGTCTGGCGCACGAGCCACACCGCGCGGTCGTCGTGGCCGAGCTGACGGCCGAGGCCGGCGGCCAGATCGCCGACGCGCTGCGTGTGCTCGAGCGTGTTGTCGTCGCGATACTCGGCGGCCAGCGCGAGCCGGCGCAGCGTGTCGAGCGACGCCTCCTCGAGCTCGGCGCCGCGCGCGACCGCGTGCGAGGCGACGAGCCGCTCGAGCTCGCGCTGCCGCGACCGCAGCTCGCGCCGGTCCACGAACGCGCGCAGGCGGCGCGCCGCCGCGGCGTCGAACCGGCCGCCGGGGCCGGTCAGGTCGTCGACGTGCACCACCTCGGGCCCGCCGCCGAGGCCGAAGGGGTCGAGCCGCGAGCGCAGCACCACAGGGTCGGTGCCGACGGCCACCACCGCGGCCGGCGGGTCGTGGCGGACGGCGGCGGCGACCTCGTCCGGATCGCCCGCGCACGACGTCGGGACGGCGCCCGCGAGCGCCACCGAGCCGCGCAGCTCGGCGATCGCGCCGGCGTCGTCGCCGGCCAACAGAAGCCTCATCCCAGCCACGGCGTCCATACTGGTGGGCCATGATGGCGGACAAGACCGATGACCCGCGGATCGGAACCGTGATCGCGGGCTACCGGATCGAGGAGCGGATCGGCCGCGGAGGCATGGGCGTGGTGTACCGCGCCCAGCATCTCAACCTGCAGCGGCGCGCCGCCATCAAGATCATCGCGCCCGACCTCGCCGAGTCCGAGGGCTTCCGCGAGCGCTTCACGCGCGAGGCCCGGATCGCCGCCGCGCTCCAGCACCCGAACATCGTCACCGTCTACGACGCGGGCGAGGTCGACGGCCTGCTCTACCTCGCCATGCAGTACATCCAGGGCGAGGACCTCGCCGCGATGCTGCGGGTCGAGGGCCGGCTGCGGCCGTACCGGGCGATCGACGTCTGCCGCCAGGTCGCCTCGGCGCTCGACGCCGCGCACGCCATGGGCCTGATCCACCGCGACGTCAAGCCGGCCAACGTGCTGATCGAGGGCCGGACCGCGTTCCTGACCGACTTCGGGCTGACCAAGCGGCTCGAGGGCACCCACGCGCAGCTCACGCGCGCCGGCGACGTCGTCGGGACGATCCTCTACGTCGCGCCCGAGCAGATCGAGGGGCGGCGGGTGAGCGCGCGGTCCGACGTGTACTCGCTCGGCTGCCTGCTCTACCACTGCCTCGCCGGCCAGGTGCCGTTCGCCCTGGAGACCGACGTCGCCGTGATCTACGCGCACCTGTCGGAGGAGCCGCCGAAGCTCTCCGTCCTGCGCCCGGAGCTGCCCGAGGGCCTGGACGCGGTGATGGCGAAGGCGCTCGACAAGTCGCCCGACCGGCGCTTCCCGAGCTGCGGCGACATGATCTCGGCCGCCCGCGCGGTGATCGACGCCGCCGGCCCGCTGAGCGAGACGATCCCGCCGCGCCCGAGCATGGGCATCCCGCCCACCCCGCCGGCGGCGACCGCCGCGATGCGCGACGCCGCCGCCGCGGCCCGGCGGCCGCGCGTGCTGCTCGGCGGCCTCGACGATCGCACGCGGGCCGTCGCGCGGGTCGCGCTCGGCGACCGCGTCGACGTCCTCGAGGCGCCCGCGCAGGCGACCGCCGACCGCGCGCGCGAGCAGCGCCCCGACCTCGTGATCCTCGACTGGGCCGGATCCGGCGCCGCCGGGATCAAGGCGCTGCGGGCCGACGCGCTCACCCGCGACGCCAAGGTGCTCCTGCTCGTCGACTACGGCGAGGGCCAGAGCCGCGAGATCGTGACCGCGGGCGCCGACGAGCGCCTCGCCGCCCCGTTCTCGCCGCTGCAGCTGCAGGTCAAGCTGCGCCGCCTGCTCGGCGCGGAGGTCATCGGCGGGTGACCGCGGTGGTCGCCGTGCTCGCCGGTGGGCGCGGGCGGCGGCTGGGCGAGCCCAAGGCGCTGGCCGACGTCGGCGGCGCGCCGCTGATCGCCCGTCCCCTGGCCGCGGCGGCGGCCGCCGGGCTCGAAGCCGTGGTGGTGGCCAGGCGCGCCACCGCGCTGCCGGACGGCGTGACGGTCTGGCACGAGCCGGACGAGCCGGTGCGGGCGATGGTCGGCGGTGCGGCGATCGACGTCGAGGCGGACGTGCTGCGGAGCGTGAACACGCCGGGCGAGCTCGCGGCGGCGCGGGAGGAGCTGGCGTGACGCGCGTCGCGGTCATCGGCGGCGGCATCACCGGCTGCGCGACGGCGGCGCTGCTCGCGGAGGCCGGCGCCAGCGTGACGCTGTTCGAGCGCGAGGCGATCGGGGCCGGGGCCTCGGGCCGCAACTCCGGGATCCTGCAGCCGCAGGTCGACCCGCTGCTCGCCCTGCTCTACGAGGCGTCGATCGAGCTCTACGAGGGCCTCGGGCACGGGTTCGCGCTCCCCGCGACGCCCTCCGACGTCCTGCTGGTCTCCGAGGACGCCGGCGCGCTGCGCGCCGGGTACGAGGCGGCGCCCGGGGCCGAGTGGCTCGAAGGGGACGCGCTGACGAAGGCCGAGCCCGAGCTGGGCTCCGGCCTGTGCGCCTATCGGCTCCAGGGCTGTCTGCCGATCGGGCCGACCGCGGCCACGATGGCGTGGGCGGCGCGGGCGCGCGAGGCGGGCGCGGAGCTGGTGATCGGCCAGGCGGCCACGGCCGCCGTCCGCGACGGGCGCGTCGAGGGCGTCCGCACGCGCGACGAGCGGCATGCGGCGGACGCCGTGGTGCTCGCCGCCGGCCCGTGGACCCCCGGCGTCCCGGTCAGGGCCGTCTGGGGCGTGGTCGCGCAGGTCCGTCTCGCCCGGCCGCCGCGCCACCAGCTCGAGGAGGCGGGGATCGAGGCCCTGACCGAGGCCGGGGCCTCGCCGCCGGCGCTGTTCTCGCTCGTCACCACCGGCGACGTCTCGGCCGTCGGCTCGACGTTCACGCCCGGCGAGCCCGATGCCGCGGCCACCGCACCCGGCCTGCTGGCGCGCGGAGCGCGCTTCGTCCCGGCGCTGGACGGCGCCGCGGTCGAGCACGTGCGGGCCTGCGCCCGGCCGGTCTCGGACGACGGGCTGCCGATCCTGGGAGCGATCCCGGACGTCGACGGCCTGCACGTCATCACGGGCCACGGCCCGTGGGGGATCACGCTCGGGCCGGGATCGGCGAAGCTGGTGGCGGCGGGGGTGCTGGGCGATGCCGGCGCGGTGCCGGCGCCGCTGCGCTACTCGTCGTCGCGCTTCTTGCGGTCGAGCGCGACGACCGTACGGTCGGCGCCGCTGCCGTAGATGTGGTACTCGATGCCGAGCTTGTTCACCAGCACGAAGGCCTCGCCGTGACGGTCGTTGCCGCTCGTGTTGATGTACATGCCCTCGCGGGCGCCTGACGTGATCTCGGCGTAGGCGTGCCCCTCGACCGGCTCGATCTTCTCGCCCTTGCGGAGCTTGAGATCGGAGCTGTCGACCGTCTTCTTCTCGTCGGTCTTCGTGGTCGTGGTCGGCGTGGTGCCCGTGCCGGTCGCCTCGGTCTTCTCGGTCCCCGGCATGTGGAAGCCCACGACGAGGCGGTCCTTGCCGCTCCCGTACACGTGGTACTCCTTGCCGTTCTTGCGCACGAGCACGAACGTCTCGCCGTGGCGGACGTTGCCGCTCGTGTTGACGTACATGCCGTCGCGATCGCCCTTGGTGATCTCGGAGTAGGCATGACCCTCGACGGCGACGGCCTCCTCACCCTTGCGCAGGGTGATCTCGGCCGACTTCTCGGTCGTCTCGGTGGTCGTCGAGGCCTTGGCCAGCGCGGACTTGAAGGCGGCGGTGGACGCCTTGTCGGTGCGCTTGGTCGCCTGTGCGGCGGCGGCCTCTGCGGCCTGCTGTGCGGGGAGGACCTTCATCGATTCCCCTCGGTGATCGGCAGGCGCCCGCGCGCCTTGATGGCCGGTGTCACTTTGCGAGCACCATCCTCGTGGCCGCGTACTTCTTCCACTTGCCCCCGACCCGCTTGCGAACGGTGAGCGAGACGGTGGTGCGCTCGGTGGCCTTGGCCAGCGACGCGCTCACGCGTGGCAGGGCTCCGGTGCCGCCCACCTTGTAGGTCTTGCGCACCTTCCGGCTGTGCTTGCCCGACTTCAGGGAGATCTCGACCTTGTAGCGGCCGCGGCCGACGGCGAGCGGCCGCAGGTCGAGCGAGACGGTCCCGCTGGCGCTGCGCACCGCGTGCAGCGCGCCGACCAGGCTGTCGGGGTTCTTCTTGCCGGCCAGGTAGACCGGGACGCTCGAGACCTTGATCGTGCCGGGGGTCTTGACCGCGGCGAGCGTGGCCTCGGCGGAGATGGTCTCGTGGCCGGCGACGTCGACCGCGCGGGCGCGGACCTTGCCCTTGGCGACCGTGAAGGTCGCGCCGGGGGCGATGTCGGTCCAGGCGCCGCCGTCGACGCTGTAGCCGAGGGCCGCGAGGCCCGACGTGGCGTCGGCGCCGTCGACGGTGCAGGTGTACTTGCCACCGGCGGCGGTGCACGTGAGGCCGGCGGTCGGGGCGGTCGCGTCGACGTTCACCGTGGCCTGGGCGGAGGCCGTGTTGCCGGCGCCGTCGGCCGCGTGGAAGCTGAGGACCGACGTGCCGTCGGCGGTCACCGGGACCGCGGCGCCCGAGGCGACGGCGGCGCCGTTGACGGTCAGGGCGCCGAGCCCGGAGGGGCCGCCGGCGGCCGTCGCGGTGCAGGCGACCGGCACCGGGCTCCAGACGCCCACGCCGCCGCTGCAGGCGAGCGCGGCAACCGGGGCGACGCTGTCGATCTTGATGGTCTCCTCGCGCCAGGCGGAGGCGTGGCCGACGGTGTCGACGATGCGCGTGCGCAGGACGTGCTCGCCGTCGCCGGTGATCTCGACGTCGGTGTCGTTGGACACCGCGCCGCCGTCGATCGTGTGCTCGTAGACGTCGATGCCGGACCCGTCGCCGTCGTCGCCGGTCAGCTCGACCGCGTACGGCGTGGAGCGCCAGCCGGTGGGGGCCGCCGGGGTGGTGTTCTCGGGGGCGGTCGCGTCGATGCTGACCGCGTCCGAGCGCCAGGCGGTGTGGTTGCCCGCGTTGTCGACCGCGCGGGTCTCGAGCGTGTGCGCGCCGTCGGTGTCGACCACCGCGGGCCCGCCGTCGTGGATCATGCCGCCGTCGACGCGCCACTGCACGTGCTTGAAGCCGGAGCCCGCGTCGGTGCCGCTCAGCGCCAGCTCGAGCGCCTCGGTCAGCCAGCCGCCGGCCGGGATCGCCGACGTGTTGGCCGGCAGCACCGTGTCGACCTTGAGCGTGTGGGTGCGCGGCGGCGCGGCGTGGCCGGCGTTGTCGATCGCGCGGGTGGTGATGGTGAAGGTGCCGTCTCCGCCGACGTCGACCACCTGGCCGTTCGTGCCGTGCAGGAGCGGGCCGCCGTCGACGGTGTACTCGATCTCGGCGACGCCGGAGTGCGCGTCCGTCGCGGAGAGGGTGAAGGTGGTGGTGTGCTGCCAGTCGGCCGGGACGTCGGTCGTGTCGGTCGGCACGGTCTGGTCGATGCGGAAGTACTGCGAGCGCCAGGCGGTCTCGTTGCCTGCCACGTCGATGGCCATCGTCTCGAGGTGGTGCACGCCCTCGCCGGTGATCTGGATCAGCTTCGTCGGGCCGGCGTCGACCTGCTTCGGCAGGCCGTCGACGCGCCACTGGATCTCCTTGACGCCGGAGCCGGCGTCGGTGGCGCCGACCGTCACGTTGATCGTGCCGGGACGCCAGCCGGCCGGGGCCGTCGTCGTCGTGTCGACCGGGTCGGTGGTGTCGCCGCTGATGGCGTCGACGTCGACCGTCTCGGAGCGCCAGCCGGTGTCGTAGCCGACGTTGTCGACCACGCGCGTCTCGAGCGTGTGCGAGCCGTGGCCGGTGACGGTCGCCACCGTGCCCGAGGCGCCGGTGTGGACGGCGCCGCCGTCGACGCGCCACTCGACCCGCGCCACGCCGGAGTGGGCGTCGGTGCCGGTGACGGGGACGGTGTAGGGGTTGGCGACCTGGCCGCCGGGGGCCGGAGCGGTCGTGTTGACCGGCGCGACCTTGTCGATGCGCACGTGGTCGAGGCGGGCGATCGAGGTGTTCCCGGCCACGTCGCGGCCGCGCGTCTCGAGCGTGTGGTCGCCGGTGCCGGTGATCGAGGCGGTGATGCCGGACGGGCCCTGGACCCAGGGGCCGCCGTCGATCCGGTACTCGACCTCGGCCAGGCCGGAGAGGCCGTCGGCGGCCTTGACGTCGACGGCGTAGTTGGCCGTCGTCCAGACGCCGTCGGAGACGTCGGTCTGGTTGGTCGGCGCGGTCGTGTCGACGCGGACGGTGCTGGCCTTCCAGCCGGTCCAGTTGCCGGCGGCGTCGCGCACGCGGGTCTGCAGGTCGTTGACGCCCTCGGTGGAGACGGTGAGCCCGGCGGGCGTGGCGGTCTCGACCGTCGAGCCGCCGTTGAGGCGGTACTGGACGCGGTCGACGCCCGACAGCGCGTCGTTGCCCGTGATGTTCACGAGCAGCGGCGTGGTCTGCCAGCCGCCGGGCGGCGAGGTCGTGTCGGTGGGGGTGACGGTGTCGATGCGGACCGTGTGGTCGCGCCAGACGGAGACGTTGCCGGCCACGTCCACGGCGCGGGTGCGCAGCGCGTGGACGCCGTCGCCGGAGATCGGGACGGTGGAGCTGTTCGGGCCGCTCTGCGTCAGGCCGCCGTCGAGCTCCCACTCGACGTGGTCGACGCCGGAGGTCACGTCGGCGGCGAAGACGGAGATGTTGGCGGTGGCGTTGCGCCAGCCGGGGCCGCCGACGTCGGTGCCGTCGGTCGGGAGGATCGTGTCGATGCGCAGGCTCTCGAGGCGCCAGCCGGAGTCCATGCCGTCCCCGTCGACGGCCTGGGTCTCGAAGTCCCAGTCGCCGGAGTCGGAGACGATGATCTGGCCGCCGTTGGTGACGGTGTCGATCACGCCGCCGTCGAGGCGCCAGTTCATGGTCACCGCGGTGCCCTCGGGATCGGTGCCGGCGAGGTTCACGGCGTACGGCGCGGTCATCCAGCCGCCCGGCGTGGCGGGCGTGTCGTTCGTCGGCGGCGCCTGCGCGGACGCGGCCGCGGGCACGACGAACAGCGCGGCGAACGCGCAGAGCAGGGAGATGATCGACCTTCCGTGGGCCATCGTGGCCCTGTATTCGGCCTGACCCGCGCGCTCTGTAGCGTGACTTCGGATGACATCCGTCCACGTCACGACCTGGTTTCTCCAGATGACCGATCGGGATCAGATGGCGGCGGCGCCCGAGCCGGATCCCGACCTGGAGGTCCGCCAGGCCGAGCTCCCTTCGCCCGAGCTCTCGCGGATGCTCTACACGGGCGTGGGCAGCGACTGGAGCTGGACGGACCGGCTCGGCTGGTCCTGGGACGAGTGGCATGCGCGGCTGGCGCGCGACGAGGTCGAGACCTGGGTCGGCTGGCTGCGCGGGACGCCGGCCGGCTACTTCGAGCTCGAGCGCGACGGCGACGCCGTCGAGATCGCCTCCTTCGGCCTGCTGCCGGCCTTCATCGGCCGCGGGCTCGGCAAGCGGCTGCTCGACGCCGCGGCGCGCCGGGCCTGGGCGCTCGGGCCGCGGCGGGTGTGGGTGCACACGTGCTCGCTCGACGGGCCCGCCGCCCTGGCGAACTACCGCGGCCGGGGGTTCGAGATCTACGACGAGCAGGAGGGGAGCGCCGACGTGCCGGAGGCGCTGGAGCTCTGGCCCGGCGCGGCGCGGCCATGACCCGCTGGCTCGTCGACGCGTCGAACGTGATCGGCTCGAAGCCCGACGGCTGGTGGCGCGACCGCGAGGGCGCCAACGCGCGGCTGATCGAGGCGCTGCGGACGTGGGACGAGGACGCGGTGGTCGTCCTCGACGCCGGGCCGGCGGAGTGGGCGGCCCCGGACGTGGTGATCGCGCGGCGGCGGGGCCGGGACGCCGCCGACGACGAGATCGTGCGGCTCGTCGAGACGGACGAGGACCCGGCGTCGCTGCGCGTCGTCACGTCGGACGCGGCGCTCGCCGCGCGCGTCCGCGCGCTCGGGGCGGCGGTCGAGGGCGCGGGCGCGTTCCGGCGTCGGGTCGGGATCTAGACCGGCTCGGGCGCGGCGCTGACCACCGACCGCCGGGCGGCCAGCGCCACGGCCAGCGCGGCGCGCGCCTGGGCGAAGCTGCCCTCGGCCGGCTCGGCGCCGCTCGCCACGCACTCCAGGAAGTGCTCGACCTGCGCGCGCCAGGGATCGGCGGGCCTGGAGAACTCGCGCGCGTCGCCCTCCGCCGGGGACACGGTGAGCACCGACAGCACCGCGCTGTCGACCTCGTCGCCCGCGCCCGCCACGAACCGGTGCTCGGCCACCCCGCGCTCGCAGAGGACGCGCAGGTTGGCGGTGAACGGGTACGACGGCGGCATCGCGTGGCTGGCCTCGACCACGGCCTCGCCGCCCTCGTGCTCGACCAGCGCGGTCACGTGCCGCCCGCCCGCGACGGCCCGCGCGTGGACGCGCCGCGCCGGGCCGAGCAGCGCGCCGAGGACGTCGAAGTCGTGGATCGCGAGGTCGACGAACGTGCCGCCGGAGCGCTCCGCGTCGAGCATCCAGTCGTTCCAGTCCGGCGGGGCCGACAGCCGCGTCGCGCTCGCCGCCAGCGGCCGGCCGAGCTCGCCGCTCGCGACCACGCGCCGCAGCTCGGCGACCTCCGGGAAGAAGCGCAGCACGTGCCCGACCATCAGGACGCGGTCGCCGGCCGCCGCTCCGATGGCGTCGGCGTCCTCGAGCGAGAGCGCGATCGGCTTCTCGAGCAGCACGTGCTTGCCCGCCGCCAGCGCGCGCTCGGCCACCGCGCGGTGCAGCGGCGTGGGCAGGCAGACGTCGACCACGTCGACCCCGGGCGTCTCGAGCGCGGTCTCCCAGTCGGCGGTCGCCGCCGCGCCGAGCGGCTTCGCGACGCGCTCGGCGTCGAGCCCGGCCACGACCTTGACGTCCGTCCCGAGGGCCTCGTAGACGGCGGCGTGGGTCGAGCCCATGAAGCCCGCGCCGAGCAGCGCGACGCCGGTCACGACAGCCCGAGCTCGGCCAGCGCCTCGCGCGAGGCGCGCATCGCCGCCGTCACCTCGGCGAGCGGCGGCCACGTGCCGTCGAACTCGACCTCGACGGCGTACGGCCCGTCGTAGCCGGCGCCGCGCAGCAGCTCGAGCACGCGGCCGAAGTCGACGTGCCCCTCCCCGATGGCGGGGAAGTCCCAGTCGCCCTTGCCGCCGGCCATGTCCTTCAGGTGCACGTTGGCCACGCGATCGGCGATCGCCGGCAGGTCGTCGACCGCCGTCACGCCGCCGTAGTGCTCCACGTTCGCGGTGTCGTAGTTGACCTTCACCGCGTCGTGCCCGATACGGTCGAGCAGCGCCGCCGACTGCGCGCCGGTGGCCATGAGGTCGCCATGGATCTCGAGCGCGATCACGAGGCCGGCGGCCTGCGCGGCGTCGGCCAGCCGGCCGATGTTGGCCATGAACGCGTCCTCGCTCTCCTCCACGTGCGCGTGGCCGCCGATGGCCGTGTTCACGATCGGCACGCCGAAGCGCTCGGCCCACGACACCACGGCGAGGCCGTGCTCGAGACCCTCGATCGTCGTCAGGTCGGAGTGGCCGCTGATCGAGAGCGCCTCGAGCCCGTAGTGGGCGAGCTGCGACCGGACCGCGACGGGATCGCGGCGGACGTCCACGTGCTCGGTCCAGCCCGGCACCGCCGACAGCTCGACCGCGCGGTAGCCGGCCGCGACCAGGCCCGCGTAGGCCTCGTCGGCGGTGTACGGGTGGTAGGAGTTGGTGTGACCGGCGAGCACGGCGCCGCACACTAGTCGCGCGGCAGGAGCACCGTCGCCCGGAACGCCTCCGGCGTGCGGCGCAGCACCGCCAGCCGCGGGTCGGGCACGTCGAGCACGCGGTCGGACGCGAGCGGCACGAGGGAGCGCAGCCGCGGGTCCTCGAGCACCTCGCCGAGCGCGCGGCGGTCGCCGCCGAGCACGACGGCCTCGATGTCGCCCAGGTGCGGGAGCAGCACGCGCGCCGCGACGTCGGCCGCCGCCTCCAGCGCCACGCGGGCCTGGCCCTCGCGGCGGCGCGCGAAGCGCTTCTGGCTCGAGCCGCCCGCGCGGTGGCGGCCGTGGACGTTGCGGGTGCCGACCTTCGAGTCGACGAGCCGCGTACCCGAGAAGACGCCCGCGGCGTGGCCGCCGAGCCGCACCAGCAGCACGCCCACGACGCGGTCGCGGCCCGCGTGCCCGAGCAGCGTCGCGGGCGCGAACCCCTCGCGCACTCCCGTCCCGGCGACCGGCGGGAACGGCGGGTCGCAGTCGAGCGTCGCCGCCCGCGGCCGCGAACGTCACCCTCGCGGGACGGACCTCGGTCCGCTCCACGGGCCCGTGCTGCTCGGCCCAGCGATCGAGCCAGCGGCCGAGCCGTTCGGGCGGCACCTCGTAGCGCTCCATGCCTCACGGATACCATGGCCCGCCGATGACCTGGGTCGTCTACCTGTCCGGCGAGATCCACACCGACTGGCGCGAGCGCATCGAGCGCGGCGCCGGCGATGCGGGGCTCGACGTCGAGTTCACCGGTCCCGTGACCGATCACGCGGCGAGCGACGACTGCGGCGTCGCGATCCTCGGCGCCGAGGATCTGCCGTTCTGGAAGGACCACAAGGGCGCCGGGGTGAACGCCATCCGCACGCGCACGCTGCTCGAGCAGGCCGACCTCGTCGTCGTCCGCTTCGGCGAGCAGTACCGCCAGTGGAACGCGGCCTTCGACGCGGGCCAGGCCGCGGCGCTCGGGAAGCCGATCGTCACCCTGCACCCGGACTCGCACGACCACGCGCTCAAGGAGGTCGACCGCGCGGCGCTCGCCGTCGCGCGCGAGCCCGAGCAGGTCGTCGCCATCCTGCGCTACGTGATCGAAGGGAAGCTCTCATGACCTACGTCGCCGCCGAGGACCGCTACGACGCGATGCCGTACCGCCGGACCGGGCGCAGCGGCCTCATGCTCCCGGCGATCTCGCTCGGCCTCTGGCACAACTTCGGGGACACCCAGCCGATCGAGACGCAGCGCGCCGTCCTGCGCCACGCGTTCGATCGCGGCGTCACGCACTTCGACCTCGCCAACAACTACGGGCCGCCCTACGGCTCCGCGGAGACCAACTTCGGGCGGCTCTTCCGCGAGGACTTCGCGCCCTACCGCGACGAGCTGATCATCTCCACCAAGGCCGGCTACGACATGTGGCCCGGCCCGTACGGCGACCACGGCTCGCGCAAGTACCTGCTGGCGAGCCTCGACCAGAGCCTGGGCCGCATGGGGCTCGACTACGTCGACATCTTCTACTCGCATCGCTTCGACCCCGACACGCCGCTCGAGGAGACGCTCGGCGCGCTCGACACGGCGGTGCGGCAGGGCAAGGCGCTCTACGCCGGCATCTCGTCCTACTCCGGGGAGCGCACCCGCGAGGCGGCGCGGATCCTGCGCGAGCTCGGCACGCCGCTGCTCATCCACCAGCCCTCCTACTCGCTGCTCAACCGCTGGATCGAGGAGGACCTGCTCGACGTGCTCGGCGACGAGGGCGTGGGCTCGATCGTCTTCTCGCCGCTCGCCCAGGGCATGCTCACCGACAAGTACCTCGACGGCATCCCCGAGGGCTCGCGCGCCACGGCCGGCAGCTCGTTCAGCGAGGACATGCTCTCCGACGAGAACCTCGCGCACGTCCGGGCGCTCAACGACCTCGCCCAGCGGCGCGGCCAGTCGCTGGCGCAGATGGCGATCGCGTGGACGCTGCGCGATCCGCGCGTGACCACGTCGCTGATCGGCGCGCGCACGGTCCAGCAGCTCGACGACAGCCTCGGCGCCCTCGAGCGGCTCGACTTCTCCGACGACGAGCTCGCCGAGATCGACGGCCACGCGGTGGACGCCGGCATCAACCTCTGGAAGGCGTCGAGCGACGGCTGAGGGAGCGACACTCGGAGCGCGCGAGCTGGAGGCCTGGGCGCGCGCGCTGCTCGAGGCGGCCGGGCTGGAGGCGGAGGCCGCCGCGACGGTCGGCGGCTCGCTGGTCTGGACGAGCGTGCGCGGGACCGACTCGCACGGCGTCGCGCGCCTGCCGGTCTACATCCAGCGCCTGCGCGACGGCGTCGTGAACGGGCGGCCGCGGCCGTCGGTGCAGAAGCGCGACGGGGCGATCGCCATGGTGGACGGCGACGGCGGCCCCGGCCAGGTGGCGTCGGTCTTCGCCACCGACGTCTCGATCGAGCTCGCCCGCGAGCACGGCGTCGGCGTGGTCACCGTGCGGCGCAGCTCCCACTACGGCGCGGCCGCGTTCTACGCCATCCGCGCCGCCGAGCAGGGCCTGCTGGCGATGTCGATGACCAACACCGAGCCGCTCGTCATCCCGTTCGGCGGCGCCGAGCCGGCGCTCGGCACCAACCCGATCTGCCTCGCCGCGCCGACCACGGACGGGGTCTTCGACCTCGACCTCGCCACGAGCCAGGTCGCGATCAACCGCATCTTCAACGCCCGCGACGAAGGCCGCGCGATCCCCGAGGGCTGGGGCGTGGACGAGCGCGGCCGCACGACCACCGACGCGGCGAAGGTGGAGTCGGCGGTCCCGCTCGGCGGCTACAAGGGCTACGCGCTCGCCGTGATGGTCGAGGTGCTGTGCGGCGTGCTGGCCGGCGCCGGCGTCCGCCACGGCGTCGGCGGGCTCTACACGGGCGCCGACCAGCCGCAGAACGTCGGCCACTTCCACCTCGCCATCGATCCCGAGCGCACGGTCGGCCGCGAGGCGTTCGCGACCGTGCTCGACGGGCTGCTCGGCGACCTGCGCGCGATCCCGCCCGCTCCCGGCCACGACGAGGTGCTGGCGCCCGGCGACCCGGAGCAGCGGGCCCGCGAGCGGCGCGAGCGCGACGGCGTGCCGATCCAGCCCGCCCTGTGGCGGACGCTGCACGAGATCAGCGCCGACCTCGGCGTACCGGCGCCCTAGCTCGGGGGCCAGGGGAAGCGCGCCGGCTCGGCGCGCGGGAAGTCCCGGTACGCCTCGCGCGGGAGCGACGTGGCCTCGGCGGCCGAGGCGCCGTGCCTCGCCGCGACCTCGCTCTCGGGATAGAAGATCGTCTGGTCGGGCTTCCGCGAGCCGGCCATGAGGATCGCGCAGGGCCCGTCGCCGGCGCCGACGAGGATGTGGCGCGTCCCGGCGGGGCTGTGGAAGTGGTCCCACGGGCCGAGCCGGCGCTCCTGCTCCTCGACGATCAGGATGCACTCGCCGCTGAGCACGACGAACTCCTCCTGGTTGCTCTCCTCGTGGTAGAGGCCGTTCGGCTGGCCGGGCCAGAGGATGTGCACGCCGAAGCCGAACTCGGCGAACCGCTCGGACCCCTCGGCGTCGCTGTAGGTGCCCGTCCGCTCGCTGCGCCGCCCCGCCGTCTCGGCGAGGTTGACCACGAACCAGCCCGGCCCGGCGGCGCTGCGGCCGTGGCCGTCGTCCTGGAGCGGAGCCTCGGGAACCGGCATCGGCCGGACCATATCCATGGCGGTGGGAATGCGCGGATCGGCGCCCGCGTCCTTCCACCCCGGCATGCAGGGCACCATCGTGGTCGGCTGGTCCGACCGCCCGGCGCCAACGGCCCCGCGGATCCTGGACCGCCGGGCCATTGGCCGCCTCAGGCCGCTCGGATTGGATCGGGACATGGAGAAACCGCAGCGTCCGACCCCGCCCGAGCACCGCGCCTACCCGCGGGGCACCACGCCCCCGCCGCCGCCCCAGCGGCCGGCGCCGGCGGCGCAGCGCATCCCGATGTGGAGCCGCGCCGTCCCGGCGGACCGCTCGTTCCCGCGGAGCTAGACCGAGGCGGTCGCCGCTAGCCTGGGGGCGATGCCGCAACGCCGCCTGCCCTCGCCGCGCTCGGTCCCCTGGAAGGAGCTCCGCCGCGGCGCGACGGTCGTCTACCTCTGGCTGCAGATGGGATGGGACGAGCTCTCGGCCGCCGAGCGCGCCGAGGTGCGCAAGCTCGTCACCAAGTCGCGAGGGATCCCGCGCAACCTGAGCAAGGCCGAGACCAAGCGGCTCGGCCAGCTCGCCGGGCGGGCGGCCAGCGCCGCCGCCCGCTCACGCCGCCGCTAGCGCGCCCGGCAGCTCGCGCCGCGAGCGGATGTCGAGCTTGCGGTACGCGGCCGAGAGGTGGACCTCGACGGTCTTGGGCGTCACGAACAGCGCCTGCGCGATCTCGCGGTTGGTCTGGCCGCCGGCGGCCATCGTGGCCACGCGCAGCTCGCTGGCGGTGAGCGACCGGACCCCGCCCAGCGCCGCGGTGCGCGGCCGCGCACCCGTCGCGTAGAGCTCGGAGCGCACGGCCTCCACGAGCGGCGGGCAGCCGCAGGTCTCGGCCAGCTCGAGCGCCTGGCGCAGCGGCTCGCGGGCGTCGGCGGGCCGGCGGTCGCGCCGCAGGGCGCCGCCGAGCGCGGCCAGCGCCCGCGCGTGCTCCAGTCGCGCCGGGCTGCGCCCGAGCAGCGCGACCGACTCCTCCAGCTGCGCCAGGTCGCCGGTCAGCTCGCCGAGCTGCCGCAGGCAGCGGCCCGTGACGCCCGGGGCGCCGAAGCGGCGCGCCAGCGCGAGCTCGGCCTCCAGCGCGGCGCGCGCCTCGTCGTGGCGCTCCAGCCGGGCGAGCGCCCGCGCCTTGAGCGACTGCCACGGCTTCCACTCGGGATGCACCACGTGCGGCGCCGAACGTCCCATCAGCTCGGCCACCTCGAGCGCCTCCGGCGCCCGCCCGTCGGCGAGCAGCAGCTCGGCATGCGTGCGGCGCCAGAGGTTCGCGCCGTCGGACTCGTCGTCCGCGGGCGGCATCGCGGCGAGCGTCTCGCGCGCCGTCGCCGGGTCGCCCTGGTAGAGCTGGTTGAGCCCGAGCAATGCGCGCGACCACGACGTGCCGACCGGGTCCGAGCCCCACGGCTCCTGCATGCGCCGGGCCTGGGCGAGCGACTCCCCCGCGGTCTCGAGATCCCCGGTGATGAGCGACGAGAGCCCGCCCCACAGCTCGACCGAGGAGACCGAGAACACCGACCCGCGTCGGTACGCGTGCTCGCGGGTGCGCTCGAGCCACTCCGGGCCGCGGTCGCTCTCGGAGAGGACGAGTGCCACGAGCGCGGCCGACCAGAACAGGCCGTTGGCGCTCTCGAGCAGCTCCGAGCCGGCGAACGCCTCGAGCGCCAGCGCCTCGCACTCGGCGGCGGGCTCGGCGCGCGTGACGCGGGCGAAGGCGGTCGCGGCGGTGAGCATCCGAGCGCCAGGCCCCGGCCCTTCGCCCCGGCGCAGGAGGCGGTCGTGGGCCCTCGGGTCATGCCCGAAGAACACGGCGATGATCTCCACGCCCTCGAGCGCCTGTCGCTCGTCGGCCATCGCCGGTGGGAGCTCGGCCGCCACGCGGCCGGCGAGCGCGCCCGCCTCCAGGGCCTGCCCGATGAAGAGCTGCGACTGGGTGAGCGCGAAGGCGGCGGCCGCACGGGACGCGGGGTCGGCGAGCTCGCCGTAGGCCGCCTCGAGGTGCTCGACGGTGGTGGGCGCGCGGGTGTCGGCGGCCGCAAGCCCGAGCGCGAAGTGCAGCTCGCCGCGCTCGGCGGCCGGCGGCGGCTCCTCCAGCGCGCGCTGGAGGTAGGCCATCGCGCTCTCCGGGCCGCCGCGGGCGGTCGCGCTGGCGGCCGCCGCGCGCAGCAGCGCCACCGTCGCGGGGTCGCCGCGCCGCGGCGCGTGCAGGAGCTGCGCCGCGATCTCCTCGTCCTGCGCGCCTGTCAGGACCTCGGCCGCACGGCCGTGCAGGAGCTGGCGCTCGCCGGCCGGGATGTCGGTGTAGACCGCGTCGCGCACGAGCGGGTGCACGTAGCCGAGCGGCGGCTCGGCGCGCAGCACGTCGGCGCGCGCCAGCTCGCCGGCGGCACGGGCGACCGCCGCCTCGTCGAGCCCGGTCAGCGCCGCCACGGCCGGGAGCTCCGAGCTGTCGCCGAGCACGGCCACGGCACGGGCGACGGCGACCGCCTCCTCGTGCAGGCGCGAGAGCCGCAGGAGGACGGTGCGGGAGACGGCGCGCGAGCCGATGTCGCGCACGGCCGGCGCGCCCGCCGCCGTCGGTTCGACGCCGTCCTGCTCGAGCGCCGTCAGCAGGTGCCGGAGTAGCAGCGGGTTGCCCCCGGTGGCCTGGCGGCAGGCGGCGGAGAACTCCGCGTCGGCGGTCCCCAGCCGCCCGGTGACGAGCTCGGCCACGGCGGAGTCGCCCAGCGGGCCCGGCTCCACCGCCTCGGTGAGCGGATCGGCGGCGATCTCGGCCAGCAGTGCCGGGTCGGTCCCCGGCTCGCCCGAGCGCAGCGTGGCCGCCACGAGAACGGCCGCGCCCTCCAGGCGGCGGGCGAGGTAGGCCACGAAGCGCAGCGTCGGCCGGTCGCTCCACTGGAGGTCGTCGATGGCCAGGAGCACCGGGCGCTCCTCGGCCAGGTTCAGCACCGCCCAGTAGAGGCCGTGGAGGACGGCGAACGAGCCCTCGGCCTCGTCGCCGGCCGCCAGCACGCCCGCTGCCGGCGCGGCGGAGCCGGCGAGCAGCCGCTCGCGGTCCGCGACCGGCTCCAGGAGCTGGCGGACCACGCCGAACGAGAAGTCGCGCTCGAGCTCGCTGCAGCGGGCGGCCAGCACGGTCATGCCCTCGGCCCGGCCGCGCAGCTCGGCCAGCAGGCGGCTCTTGCCGATGCCCGCGGGACCTTCGATGAGGACGACGCGGCCGGTGCCGTCGCGCGCCCCGGCCGCCGCCCGGTCGAGCGCGGTGAGCTCGCGATCGCGCTCGAGGAGGCCGTCCATGCGCCGGGATCGTACGACGACGCACACTGTGCGTCATGAGCGAGATCGTCCTCTTCCACTCGGCGCTGGGCCTGCGGCCCGGCGTCCACGCCTTCGCCGACCGGTTGCGCGAGGCCGGGCACGCCGTCCACACGCCCGATCTCTACGACGGCGAGGTCTTCGACTCGCTCGACGACGGCCTCGCGAAGCGCGACGCGATCGGCATCCCCGAGATCGCCCGCCGGGGCGCCGCGGCGGTCGACCCGCTGCCGGGCGACCTCGTCTACGCGGGGTTCTCGCTCGGGGTGGTGCCGGCGCAGATGCTCGCGATGACGCGGCCGGGCGCGCGCGGCGCGCTCTTCTACCACTCCGCCGTCCCGGCGGCCGCGTTCGAGACCTCGTGGCCGGCCGGCGTCCCGCTCGCCATCCACGTCATGGAGGACGACGAGCTGGGCGACGTCGAGGACGCCCGCGAGCTGGTCGCCGAGGTGGGCGGGGAGCTGCACCTCTACCCGGGCTCGGCGCACCTGTTCACCGACCCCGGCCTGGACGTCTACGACGCGGGCGCGACCGAGCTGGCGCTCGAGCGCACGCTCGCGTTCCTCAGCGCGAGCCGTTGACGAAGACGCGCCCGGGCGGCTGCGGGCCGCCCGGGCGTGTATGAGGAGGAGGGAGGTGGGGGAGGTCAGCCTCGACCGACGGTCACCACGTCGAGGCGAAGGTGCCGGGGCGGGTGACCGCCGGCAGCTCCCGCACCGTGGGGAGGGAGAAACGGTGCGAGTTGGCGGCGGGCCGCCGGGGGGTGACGGTGACGGTCACGGCGAAGTCCTTAGTGCCGGCGACGGCGACCGCGCGCGCTGTGCACGGCGTTCGCGTGGATGATGTGGATGTCGGTCGGGCTCATGGGAGTAAGACTCCCAGCAAGTGGCAGACCGCTCTATCGCGTCACCCAGCGTCTCCGGGTTCGGCCCACCGCCACCCGCGTGCGGGCAACCGCACCCCCCTCAGGCGACCCGGAAGACCGCCTCCGGGAGCAGCGCGCTGACGAGCCATTCGCCAGCGTCGACGATCTCCGAGATCTTCAGGTCGACGCAGAGGCTGGCGAGCAGGTAGGCGTCCTCGGGGGTGAGGCCGTAGGTGCCGGAGATGTGCTCGATCATCGCCCGCACGGCGTTCTGCGCGTTCACGAACAGGTCCGGGCCGATGCCGGTGGTGCCGTAGAACGGCGCAACGTCCACGCGCGGCGTGAGCGGCGCGGGCGTCCGGTACTGCGGCGAGGGGATGCTGCGGCCCTTCTGGAGCTCGAAGCGCAGCGAGCCGTACATCGGCGCCTCGAGGCCGGTGACGCAGACCTCGCCGTCGCCCTGGCAGCCGTGGGCGTCGCCGACGGAGAACATCGCGCCCTCGACCTGCACGGGCAGGTAGAGCGTGGAGCCGCGCACGAGCTGGCGGGTGTCGAGGTTGCCGCCGAAGACGCCGGGCGGCATCACGGGCCGGGCGCTCGCCTCCCCGGGGCAGACCCCCATCGTCCCGAAGAACGGCGCGAGCGGGACGGCGACGTCCTCCCGGAACCAGGCGTAGTCGCCGTCCGAGATGTCGAAGGTCCGCAGGTAGGGGTCGGGGAAGTCGTCGGCGAGCAGGCCGAGCCCCGGGAGGATCGCCACCCAGCCCCAGCCCTGGGTGTGGATGTCGAGGATCTCGACGGCGAGCGTGTCCCCGGGCTCGGCGCCGGCGACCTCGATCGGCCCGGTCAGCGGGTAGACGCGATCCCAGTCGAGCCCGGCGATCACGCTCGAGTCGGAGTCCGGGCCGATCTGGTTGTCGCTGACGTCGCGCGTCCACACCACGACCGTGTCGCCGGAGTCGATCCCCAGCACCGGCCCGTTGCCCGCGTCCCACGTGAAGTGCACGTTCCCGTCGTCGGGCAGGTAGTGCGTGCGCGCCATGGCCTCTCCTCGGTTCGTACGGTGCGGCGCAGACTACCTGCGCGGGAATAGCTGGACTTTCGGTGCGTCAGGGGTGATCAGTGGCCGCCTACCGTCGGCCGTCCCTCGTCCTAGGAGAGCCGATGCCCGGGCGCCTGCGCACCCGTCTGACGTACGCCAATGTCATTTCCTCGCTCGCGCTGTTCCTGGCGATGGGCGGCGTCTCCTGGGCCGCGGTCACGCTCCCGCGCAACAGCGTCGGCGCGAAGCAGATCAAGGCGAACGCGGTGACGTCGGACAAGGTCGCCAACGGTGCGCTGAAGCGCGAGGACTTCGCGGCCGGCGCGCTGCCGGCCGGCGAGGCCGGCGCGACGGGTCAGACCGGCCCGGCGGGTCCCGTGGGTCCCGCGGGGGCGAAGGGCGAGACGGGCGCGAAGGGCAACACGGGCGCGACCGGCCCGCAGGGCGAGCGCGGCCCGGCCGGCGACATGTTCGACCCGGCGCGGTGGAGCGCCGGCGCCCTCCCGGCCGCGCATCAGATGTCGCTCACCATCGACGGGTTCGAGGTCCGGCGGTTCACGAGCTTCCGGTCCGAGTGCCCCGCCCCCGGCGACTGCACGATCGCGCTCGGCGCGGTCAACTCGGGCAATGTCGAGATCTCCGCGTGGCACGAGCAGGCCATCGACGACCCGAAGGGGGCCACGCGCAACTTCAGCCTCACGCTCTTCAACAGCACCGGCCAGCCGGCCCGCCGCTATCACGTGTCCGACGGCCGGCCGATCGCCCTGCTCCACAAGGGCGACGAGTTCCTCGTCATCTTCAACGCGGAGCGCTTCGTTCAGATCGCGGTCTAGGGGACGATGTTGTCCACATAGCCGCCGTCGACGCGCAGCGCGCCGCCGGTGGTCGCCGAGGCGTGGTCCGAGGCGAGGTAGACGACCATGTTCGCGATCTCCCGCGGCTCGATCAGCCGCTCGAGCAGCGAGCTCGGCCGGTGCTCGCGCATGAACTGCTGCTGCGCCTCGTCCCAGGGCAGGTCGTCGCCGACCATCTCGCGGACGAAGTCCTCCACACCCTCCGTGTGCGTCGGCCCGGCCATCACGCTGTTGACCGTGACGCCGGTGCCCTTGAGGGCCTTGGCGAAGCCGCGCGAGACGCCGAGGAGCGCGGTCTTGGTCACGCCGTAGTGGACCATCTCCTCGGGGATCACCACCGCCGAGTCGCTGGCCATGAACATGACGCGCCCGTGGCCGCGGTCGCGCATGCCCTTCGCGTAGTGCCGCGTGAGCCGGATGCCCGAGAGGACGTTGACCTCCCAGTAGCGCTGCCAGGTGGCGTCGTCGAGCTCGAGCACGGGCGCCGGCCCGAAGATGCCGAGGTTGTTGACGAGGACGTCCAGCTCCGGGAGCGCGTCGAACACGGTTTGCGCGCCCTCGGGCGTGGAGACGTCTGCCGCGACGCCCTCCACCCCGAGCTCCTCCGCCACGGCTTCGACGCGGCCGGCGGTGCGGCCGTTGACGATCGTGCGCGCGCCCGCCGCCGCGAGCCCGGCGGCGATGACGCGTCCGATGCCCTGGGTGGAGCCGGTGACGAAGGCGGTCCTGCCGGTGAGGTCGATCTGCATGCCTCAAGCATGCGCGAGAAGCCCGTGCCGGTATCGCTCGGCCGCGAGATTGAACTCGGGCGAGACCTCGAACGTGGCGTCGAGCACCCGGAGCCCGGCGATCTTCATGAGGTTGAAGTCGCGCCAGCCGGGCAGCGTGCCGGAGCTCGTGGCGCCGCTCACCTGCAGCGCGTCGAGCCGCAGGTTCCCCGCCGCGGTGCGGTAGACGGCGTGCGGGTGCACGACGCGCGCGCCGCCGCCGTAGACCAGCTCGACGGCCCGCCGGGCCTGCACCGCCTCGATGAGATCTCCCGTGTCCATGAGCGGCAACGCGCCACCTTCGAGATTGCCCCTCAAGGTCTACAGGTCGCCTGCCGATAACCGTTGTACGAGCCGCCCAGAGGGCGGCTCGAATCGTTTAACGCGCGACGAGCGTCCGGTCCTCGGCCTCGGCCGCGTCGCGCGCCCGGAACCACTCGTCGCCCTCGATCGAGAAGTTGGGCACGATCCGGTCGAGCCAGCTCGGGAACCACCAGTTCGAGCGGCCGAGCAGGGTCATCACGGCCGGGACGAGCAGGCAGCGGACGAGCGTCGCGTCGACCGCCACGGCGATGCCCATGCCGACGCCGAACTGCTTCACGGTCGGGTCGCCGTTGAGCACGAAGGCGAAGAAGACGCTGACCATGATCAGCGCCGCCGACGTGATCACGCGGCCGGTGTGCGCCACGCCGTCGATCACCGCCTGCTTGTTGTCCTGGGTCCTCGCCCAGGCCTCCTTGATGTGCGTCATCAGGAAGACCTCGTAGTCCATCGAGAGCCCGAAGAGGATCGCGAACATCATCAGCGGGACGAAGCTCACGATCGCCACCGACTCCTCGAGCCCGACCACCCCCACCCCCCAGCCCTTCTCGAACACGGCGGTGACGACGCCGAACGCGGCGCCGATCGAGATCAGGTTCATGAGCCCCGCCGTGAGCGGGATCACGACCGAGCGGAAGGCGAGCATGAGCAGCAGGAAGCTCAGGCCGACGACCACCGCGATCGTGAGGACGAGCTTGTCGGAGATCTCGTCCGCCAGGTCGACGTAGCCCGCGGTCGTGCCGCCGACGTCGGCGGTCATGTTCGCGTTGCTCGTCGCCTTCGGGATCGTGTCGTCGCGCAGGGTCCGGACGAGCTGCTCCGTGGCGCGGTCCGACGGGCCGGTCGTCGGCGTCACGCTGAGGACCGCCGCCGTCCCCTTCGAGTTCACGAGCGGCTCGCTGACCTTGCTCACGCCGTCCGTCTTCTTGAGGTCGTCGCGCAGGTGCGTCAGGCGCGGGTCGGTCGCCTTCTGCTCGAGCTGCTTGCGCTGCGCGGACGCCTTGTCCTCGATCTGCTTGACCTGCGCGTCCGCGGCCGACGGCGGGAGCCCCTGCGCCTCGGCCTTCTGCTGCGCCGCGGCCTTCTGGTCGGCCTCCTGCTTGTTCAGGTCGTCGATCTTCGCCTGGTCGGCCTTCGCCGGCTGCTCGGACATGTCGACGCTGACGAGCAGCGGCCCGTTGGCGCCGACCCCGAACGAGGCGGTGAGCGCGTCGTAGGAGCGGCGGGCCTCGGTGTCCGTCGGCAGCGCGCCGTTGTCCTGCTGGCCGAGGTAGAGATCGAGCGTCGGCAGCGCGAGCGCGACCAGCACGGCGATCGCGACCAGCGCCGACGGCAGCGGCCGGCGCCCGACGAAGCGCGCCCAGCGCTCCCAGCCGTGTGGATGGTCGTCCTTCTTGCCTCGCCGGTGCGGCAGTGCGAGGCGGTCGATGCGATCGCCGACGACGGCCAGGATCGCCGGCAGGAGCGTGATCGCCGCGGCGACGGCCACGGCGACGACGAGCGCCGACGTGTAGCCCAGCGTGGTGACCAGCGGGATGTCGACGACGGCCAGCGAGAGCAGCGCGATCAGCACGGTCGTGCCCGCGAAGACGACGGCGCCGCCCGACGTGGCCGTCGCGCGGGCGATCGACTCCCGCGTGTCCATCCCGGCGCGCCGCTGGTCCTGGTGGCGCGTCACGATGAACAGCGCGTAGTCGATGCCCACGCCGAGGCCGATCATCGTCGCGAGCGTCGGCGCCACCGTGGGCACCTCGGTGACCTGGCTGATCAGCGTCACGATCGACAGCCCGCTGACGAGCCCGACGATCGCCGTCACGATCGGGAGCCCCATCGCCACGACCGTCCCGAACGTCAGCAGCAGGACGATGACGGCCATGGTGAGGCCGACCGCCTCGCTGGAGTGCGTCTCGGGCTTGGAGACCTTCTGCCCGACATAGCCGCCGAAGCTGACGGTGAGGCCGGCGTCGCGCGCGGGGTCGGCCTCGTCGACGATCCGCTGGGCGTCGTCGGTCGTGAGGTCGCTCGGGCTGGCGCTCAGGTTGAGCGCGATGTAGCCGGTGCGCTTGTCCTTGGCGAGGAGGTCGCCGCCTGCCAGCGGGTTCCTGGCGGAGTGGACGTCCGGGTCCTTCTTGAACGCCGCGACCGTGTCGTCGATCGGCTTCTTGTACTTCGCGTCGGTGAGCTTGGCGCCCTGCGGCGCGCGCAGCACGACCGGGTTGGTGCCGTTGGCCTGCGACGGGAAGCGCTCCGCCAGCAGGTCCGTGGCGGCCTGGCTCCCGGTGCCCGGGAGCGTGAGGTTGTCGTTGAGGTCGGGGCCGACGCTCCGCGCCGCGCCCGCGAGCACGA
This sequence comes from uncultured Solirubrobacteraceae bacterium, assembly GCA_963720415.1. Lineage (GTDB taxonomy): Bacteria > Actinomycetota > Thermoleophilia > Solirubrobacterales > Solirubrobacteraceae > DASSUW01. The sequence continues at coordinate 199,889 of CAVRFQ010000002.1, forward strand.
GGAAGACCAGCAGCCACGCCGCGACGACGGCCCACCGCCGGCGGACGCAGAACCCGCCCAGCCGGTAGAGCAACGGGGTCACCGCCCGACACTACGGGTGGCGGACCGGCGGCACCAAGTGAACGGATTCCGGAGCGGGTCCTAGAGCGGCACCGTGGCGGCGATCCGCGTGCCGTCCCCCGGGGGGCTCTCGACGCGCAGGCGCCCGCCGAGCGCGGCGAGCCGGTCCTGGAGCCCGACCAGGCCCGTTCCGTCGGCGCGGGCGCCGCCGACTCCGTCGTCCCGTACGTCGAGGTGCAGCACGCCGTCCTCGACCCATGCCTTGACCTCCGCGCGCCCGGCGCGGGCGTGCTTGACGACGTTGGTCAGGGACTCGGCGATGACGAAGTAGGCGCTGGACTCGATCTCGGGCGGGAGCCGCTCGCCGGGCACGGCCACCTCGACCGGCACGCTCAGGCGCGACACCATCGCGTCGACGGCGGCGCGCAGGCCCCCGTTGGCCAGCACCGGCGGCAGGATGCCGTGCGCCAGCTCGCGCAGCTCGGTGTTGGCCTGCTCGGCCTGGACGAGCGCCTCGGCGACGAGCGCGTCGGCCGACTCCGCTCCCTCCTCCTGCGCGCGCCGCGCGAGCTTGAGCGCGAGGACCGTGTGCACGAGGCGCTGCTGCGCGCCGTCGTGCAGGTCGCGCACGACACGGCGGCGGGCGTCGTCGGCGGCCGTCAGGAGGCGGACGCGCGAGGCGTCGAGCTGCGCGCGGCCGTCCGCGTTCGCGATCGCCGTGGCGACGAGCTCGGTGAAGTCGACCAGGCGGCGCTCGGTGTCGGCGGGGAGCGCGCCGCTGCGCAACGACGTCACGGCGACGCCCCAGAGGCGGCCCTCGACCACGATCGGGGCGCCGACCGAGGAGCGCACGCCGCCCTTGCGCGCGATGTCGGCGAGCTCGCCGGTGGTGCCGTCGAAGCCCTCCTGCCGCGACGCCCGTCCCGTGCGGAACACGGCCCCCATGGCGCTCTCGCCGTCGAGCGCGATGCTCGCGCCGACCTGGACGCCGAGGTCGAAGCTCGCCTCCAGCGCGACCACCGTGACCGTCGCGTCCGGCTCGTAGCGGCACAGCGCCGTGGCGTCGGTGGCCAGGAGCCGGCACACCTCGGCGGCGGTCACGGCGAACACGTCGGCGGGCGGGTCGCCGCGCGCGACGAGGGTCGCGACGCGCCGGAGGGCGGCCTGCTCGGCGAGCAGCGACGCCAGCTCGTCGCGGCTCTTCTCGAGCGAGCCGGCCATCGAGTTGAGGGAGCGCTCGAGCGCTCCGATCTCCGCGATGTCGGTCTCGCGCATGCGCCCGCTCAGGTCCCCGCCCGCGAGCCGGTCCGCCATCCCGGCCGCGCGGCGCAGCGGCTGGACGATGACGCGCGTCAGGTAACCCGAGAAGACGACGATCAGGAGGATCGATCCGGCGATGCCGACGACGGCCGCGGCGGTCGCGCGGCGCGCCGCCTGGTCGACGTCGGCGTCGCGCACGGCCAGCCGCGCGCGCTCGGCCTCCCTGAAGCTGTGCAGGCCGGCCCGCAGCGCGTCGACGCGCTGCTTGGCCGCGACCGTGCGCTCGACGCTGCGCGCGGAGGCGTCGCCGCGTCGCACCGAGTCCACGAGCGGCAGCGCGAACTCCTCGAGATAGGCGTTCGTGGCGCTGACGATGCGCCGGACCCGGGCGAGCTGGACGGGCTCGCCGGCCGCGAGGCGCTCGAGGGTCCTCTCGCTCGCCGGCAGGGCGGACCGCGCGTCCATCGACGGCTCGAGGAAGCTGTCGTCGCCGGTGATGACGTAGCCGCGAAGCCCGGTCTCGAGGTCGACGATCTCCTTCTCGAGCGCGTCGGCCGCCACCACCGTCTCACGGGTCTCGCGCCTCAGGTCGGTCGTCCCCCGCAGATCGGTGATCGTCACGAGCACGACCGCGAAGGTCCCTCCCACGATGATCGCGAGGACGCTGCTCGCGACCACCATCCGGCCGGTGAGCCCGCTCGTCATACATGCAGTGTCGCCGAGACTGACGGATACTGGGGGTGAATGACCACATCGCAGGGCATCGTGGTGCTCGCGCTGGCGTTCTCGATGGGCGCGCTCGCGTCGTGCGGCGACGACAGCGAGGGCGAGGAGGCATCCGGGAACGCGGCCAACGGCCGCTTCAGCCCGCCCCCGATCCAGACCGACTTCCCCGCGGCGGTCACCGAGGCCTGCGACGTGTCGTCGCCGACCATCGACCGGATCAAGGAGGAGGGGGTCCTGTTCTGGGCGATCGGAGTCTCGCCGCCGTTCGGGTTCACGCTGGAGAGCGGGGAGTGGGCCGGGGTCGAGGCGCAGAACGCCGCCGAGCTGGCGACCATCCTCGGCGTCGACTTCGACATCGCCGAGTACTCCTACGACGTGCTGCCGGAAGCGCTCGTCACCGGTCAGGCGGACATCGTCGGCGCGGAGCTGTTCGTGACCGGCGAGCGCAAGGAGCAGATCGACTTCTCGACGCCCTACTACCGGTCGGGCCAGCTCTTCTACGTGCTCGAGGACTCGCCATACCGGACGATCGACGACCTCAACCAGCCGACCGTCCGCTTCGTCTACGGGACCGGGGCCGCGCAGCTCGACCTCGCGCGCAAGTACGTCCCGAAGGCGGAGGTCTCCGACGCCCAGCTGCGCCACCGGCTGCTGCTCCACGACTTCCTCGCCGCCGACCGCGCCGACGCGACGATGTCGCAGGCGGCCGCGCTGAAGGTCATCCGCGAGCGGTTCACGAGCCCGCCGCTCGCCGCGATCGGTCTGCAACGGCCGCGTCGAGGGCGAACGAGCGCCACCCGAGGACATGCTCGACCCGTTCGACGTGGCGTTCGGGCTGCGCAAGGGGGACGAGGGCTGGCGCGGGCTGCGTCAATGCCTGGGTGCGGGACCTGCTCGACTCGGGTCGCATGACCGACCGCCTGGACTACTGGCTGGCGCAGTCGGTGGCCTAGGAGGCGGGCATGCGGGTACGTGGGGCGCGTGAGAAACCTACGGATCCCCCTGCTCGCCGCGATCGCCCTCGCCGTCGCGCTGCCCGCGCCGGCGCAGGCCGCCAAGCGCTGCGACGGCATCGGCGACACCATCACGAAGCTGCGCGCGAAGGCCTTCCCGTGCGACAGCGCCCGCACCCTGTCCGCCAAGTGGGCCGAGACGGCCGCCACGGGCGGCGGCCGCGTCGTCCGGATCGACGGCTTCCGCTGCATCCGCAGCAACCCGCCGGGTCCCGGACGGGCCGTGCGCTGCGGGAAGCGTGACGGGGCCGTCGTCGTGAAGTTCCGCTTCAAGCGGCCCTGAGCGCGCCCGAGAGGATTCGAACCTCTGACCTTCGGTTCCGTAGCGGGATTCCGCTGTTCTTACGGAATCCACGTCTAGGGCCGAACCGCGCTGTTAGCGGGAAGATCGCGCTTACCGTCCCGCACCGGTACGGACCGCTAGAAACCGGTCGGGACCCTTACGACGGGTACTTTTCAGAGACTGCCAAGCGAGCGCGGGCCGGCAGGACCTAGCACCGCCTGGTAATAAAGAAGGGAAGCGCCGCGCCCCCGGTGATCAAACAAGAGGCGCGACGCTTCAACTGCGGAGGGCGGCTATGTGGCCGCCCTCGCTACTTCGACTCCTTCACGGTCGTCTTCGGGTGCGTCTTCGCGTACTGCGGTTGATGTAGTGCCCCGTGACGGCCGAGCGATACTTCGGGCGGACTCTTCTTCGAGCCGCTGCTCTTGGACTTGGGAATCGTGATCACCTCCCTCCCTCCCCGACTCGTGGTTGACTACTCGTCCTCCGGCTCTCCAGCCGGAAGCTCGGCGCGCCTGCTCGACACACGAGCGCCCGGATAAAGTTCGTCAGAGATCCGCGTCATCCCGTTCGAGTTGGCGTCGGGAGCTGCAACTGCGCATCGCCCCGAACTCGGCGGGGAACGGGTACGCGATCAGGGAGGCGGACTGGTGGACGGCCGGCGTCGTGAGACGCGACTCGCGGATCGGCGGGGCGGTACCGCCACCGGGCTCCGACTTGCCTGACTGTTGCGCGTTCCGACGCGCGGGAGCCGTCTGCCGCTTGGTGGGCTTCCAGTTGGGATCAGCCAGATAGCTGCGGTAGTACTCGACCGCCTTCCGGAAACGGGAGCGGTATGCCGCGAGGCTATCGGCCGTGTACTTGCCCATTGAGAGGTTCTCGAACCGTCCGAGGTACGCCTCCACGTCGATGCCGCGCACATCAACATCGCCGAAGTCCTCGCCTTCAACGCGGCCGAGGACCTGGCGCGCCGCCGACTTGAGCGGACCGATCGAGCCGGCAGTCCCGTAGCCCTTGTCAACCATGAAGTCCAGGAAGTTCAACATCCCTGTCGCGTTGCCCGGTTACAGATGTCGCGTGTAGCCATGCCGCTCCGTTCGCCGATGTCCGGCTCTGTCGAACATGACTATACACGGTGGCGAAGAGTTTTCAAGTCTTGACATGACGACTGGACTATCAAGTCGTCCAAGACACCGGTCTAGGGAGCAACCAGGAGGAGCGGACTCCAGGATCGCGCCTGACGGACCGCGCCGGATTGCGGCACGCGCGCGGGCCGCGTACGGTCGCGCAACACGCGATTGGCCGGAACCCCGCGTTCGGCTGTCGCGTCGGCTTACGTAGGCCGGAACACGGCTCCTACGACATGCCGATTAGGCGTCGTCGTCGGCGCGCTTCGGGCTTCCCGTGGGGCGCTTCCGCTCTAGATGCGGCTTGACGCCCATGCCCGCCGGCATCCCGTTCTCGGCGCGGAAGACCCGCACCTGATCCGCTCGCGTCTGGGGATCAAGGAAACCAGCAAGGACCGTCATCAGGCGACCGTGGAGTGCACGCTCCGGCGGGTGATGGCGCGCGACATGGCACGACTCGCAGAGGAACTCGATGTTGGAGCGCGCGTTGTTGCTTGGATCCCCGTCCTTAATCACGAGTTGTCCTTGGCAGCGGCGCGGTAGCGCTCGTCCATCGAGGCCGCGAGCGCGTCCTCCCTGCTCGGGAAAAGATGGCCGTAGATACTCCGCTGCGCCGCGAAACCTGACGAGGCGCGCTACAACCCAGCGTGATGCCCTTCCACGTGACGATCTGGCCGCAGAGCGAACGTCAGCAGCGCCTCAAAGAGCTTTACGCCTTCAACCTCAGCGGAGGATCAGCTGCGGGAGCGATTCATCGAGCCGTATGACACCGGTCGACGGATCACGTGGTCCGGGCGCACCTCTGGAGGGCGGCGACATCGACTACCTACGAGTCGGCGACACAGATGGGCCCGTCGACGAGAAGACCGCAGCGGCGCATTTTCGGGAGTACGACCTGTTCAAGGTGACCCAGGACGTCACGAACGACTGGATCAGTGGTGCGCCGGGAGCCGCCACCCCGGCCCCGGCCGCTGGAGATCCCGTTGACGTTGCCGTCGCCCTTTGCCGCCGCTTCGACGTGGTTAGCCGGCAGCTGCGTCGACGCCACCAGAACCGCCCGACGCTTGAGGATTGCACGGATAGTTACGACGTCCAAGACTTGATGCACGCGCTGCTTCTCGTCCACTTCTCGGACGTCCGTGCGGAGTCGTGGAACCCGACGTACTTGGGAAGCGGATCGCGGACCGACTTCCTTGTCCCGGAAGGCGACTTCATCCTTGAAGTCTGGAAGACCCGCCCGACGCTCCTTGATCGCCAGGTCGGGTCGGAACTCGCCGAGGACGTGACGCGCTATAGCGATCCGGCGGCGAATCGCGGTGCCAGCACGCTCATCTGCTTCGTGCACGACCCAGATATCTCCTCGTCAATCCAGTAGGGCTGGAGAATGACCTCGCAGACGCGTCCAACGAGCGGCTACGAGTCGTTGGTGTGGTCGGCTAGGGCCGGTCGCGACCTTGCTCAAACGTGCGGCCCGAAGCCGGTTAGGCGAGGGCGAAAGTTCCTCGCCAGGCGACCCGGGCCGCGTGGCCGAGTCTAGGGCTGGAGGCGGCGCTCACAGTAGCGTCGCACGGCGGGCGCGGAGCGCCTCCTCCGCCGCCTCGATGAGCTTCAGCACTCCTTCGAGGTCGTCTTCCTCCAGGATCTCGGAGCCATTGTTCTCGCGAGTGGCGACCCGGTTAGCCAGGTCGTCCACCTTCACATACAGTCGGCCAAGGGGCTCGCGCAACGCGCCAGCCAAGTCGGCTTTGTGCTCGTGGTACTCATGCGCTGGGAGGTTGAAGTTGTATGCATAGCCCCCCTCGCGCCCTGCCCGCTCGACTCGGAGCTTGATCGACGCCAGCTCGTCGAGCACATCGTGTATGGCTTCGAGCTCAGGTCCGCTGGCCGGCCGGTCGCGCCCAGCATCGCCCTCCGGCGCGGCGGGTGTTGCGCTCAGCTCCAGCGCGGCGTCGAACCGCCCGCCATACGACCAATCGTCTCCTGACAGGTCGACTTCGCAGCCTGCGGCTTGCAGGCGCCTCGCGATATCCCGCAGCGGTTTGGCCGTCCCGTCTATCCGGACCACGTGTCGACCACCGATATCACTGAAGGGCCGGATCTCGCCGATCTCTACAAGCACGGTTCGGTCGGGGCGCACTGCGAAGGCCATCCCGGCTTCGAACAGAACGTTCGGCCGAGCCTGGCCGGTCAACTGCGCCTCTTCGTCAGGTACGCGGGGTCCTCTGAACGGCGCGCGAAGTCGTGCCTCATCGTCCGGGGTGAAGAGGACCACCACGGCCCGCGCACGCTGGAAGGCATGTTCAAGTACTTCGCCGACGTACGGTGCTCCACGTCCAGTTCCAGACACCAGGTCGCCCCACTCAAGAGGCTTGAGGCCCAGCGCGCGGAGAAGGTCGAACATCGCGAGGCGGGCGGCCTCGTTCCGGCCGTGGACGACCATTACGGCGCGGGGATCACTCTGGGATAACGCTTCTGCCCTTTCGGGGCCTGGGGCAAGACTTCCCGGCGGCCCTTCGATCAGTTCGTCGGTTATGTCGTTCGCGGCATAAGCAACGCGCTCCTCGTAGCTGGGGCCTCCGATGAACGCGACGCTTGAGGCTCGGTCCTTTGCCTTCAGCTGCTCGATAATCAAGTTCGACGGCTCCAACGAGACGCCGATCCTGAGCGCTCTACCTGATCCCAGCCGAACGTCTGGCCGCCCACGGCTATCGCGTCGCCGCGCCGCCGTGGCTCCAAGATACGCCGCTCAATCCAGTCCCGGTCACGGTCGAGTGCTACGGCGTCATCGCCCCCGCTTCCCGCTTCGCCGCCGTCGGCTCGATCGCGACATGCGAATACTCGCTGCCAGACGCCTCCATCGTCCCTCAAGCTACCCGAGCGGCCACTGGACGGCCGCCACCGAGAGCGATTCTCGGCCGTTCTCCGGCCTCGACCGCCCTCCGAGGGAGTCGGAGAGCGGGAAGCCGCGAGTTCGCCTGACATCGGCCTTTACAGCGGCTGTCACGGCATCGGCGGGTTCGGCGCTCTACGGGGCCGCGCCGAAGGCGTTGCCGGAGCCGAATCGCGGTGCCGTAGGGACTCTACGGGTACTGATCGCGTTTTCGTCGCTGGCCTCGCTCCCAGCGGAAAGCGATGATTTCCAGCTAGTTCCCTAAGCGCGCCCGAGAGGATTCGAACCTCTGACCTTCGGTTCCGTAGACCGACGCTCTATCCAGCTGAGCTACGGGCGCAAGAGCGGCTGCTCATGTTAGAGCCTGTCCCAGGACGCCGCCGCGCCCGGGTGCCGTCCATCCGCGGCGCCGGATCGCCACCCGCGATGCTCGACGGCCTGGAAGGCCGCCTCCGCTCGCGTGCGTCGCCCGGCATCCACGGCTGGACGACCCCGGTCGGGCCGTCGTCCTGCGACAGACTCTAGCCGCGAGCGGAGAGGGCGGGATTCGAACCCGCGATGGAGCTTGCCGCCCCATACTCGCTTAGCAGGCGAGTGCCTTCAGCCACTCGGCCACCTCTCCGGGTTGGGCGCAGTGTAGAGGTCTACCTGACCACGCGACGCCGCCCGAGCGTGTCGAGCTCCTCGAGCGACTGGCCGGCGCCGGAGGCCACGCAGGTGAGCGGCGCGTCGGCGATGTGGACCGGCATCCCGGTCTCGCGGTGCACGCGATCGGCGAACCCGCGCAGGAGCGCTCCGCCTCCCGCGAGGACGATCCCGTGGGTGGCGATGTCGGCCGCGAGCTCGGGGGGCGTCTCCTCGAGCGTGGCGTGGACGGAGGCCATGATGTCGGCGAGCGGGGGGTCGATCGCGAGGCGGACCTCCTCGCTGTCGAGGTGGAGCTCGCGCGGGAGGCCGGAGAGCAGGTCGCGGCCGCGGATGCGGGTGGACAGCTCCTCGCCGAGCTTCGACGCCGACCCGACGGCGAGCTTGATCGCCTCCGCGCTCTGGGAGCCGATCGCCATCCGGTGCTCGAGCCGGATGTAGTTCGTGATCGCGTCGTCGAGGTCGTAGCCGCCGACCCGCAGCGAGCGGGAGACGACGATGCCGCCGAGCGAGATGACCGCGACCTCGCTGGTGCCGCCGCCGACGTCGACCACCATCCGCCCGACCGGCTCGGCGATCGGCAGGCCGGCGCCGATCGCGGCGGCCAGCGACTCCTCGATCAGGTGCACCTCGCGCGCGCCGGCGCTGAGCGAGGCCTCCTCGACCGCGCGGCGCTCCACGTCGGTCACGCCCGAGGGGGCGCACATGACCAGCCGCGGGCGGCTGAAGCGGCTGTGCAGGACCTTGCCCACGAACTGGCGGAGCATCGCCTCGGTGACCTCGAAGTCGGCGATCACCCCGTGGCGGAGCGGGCGGTCGGCGGAGATGGTCGCGGGCGTGCGGCCGATCATCAGCTGGGCGTCGGCGCCCACGGCGTGGACCTCGCCGGTGCGCTGGTCGATCGCCACCACGGAGGGCTCGGACAGCACGATCCCGCGCCCGCGCACGTACACCACCGTGTTGGCGGTGCCGAGGTCGATCGCCATGTCGCCCACCGAGCGCAGCGAGGCCAGCGACCACCGTCGCCGGCGCTGTGACCGGAAGGGCCCCCGAGAGGAAGACACGCGATCAGCATACGGGCGTGCCGGTACGGTTCCTGCATGCCCGACGCGTCGACCTTCCTGCTCTTCGCCGCCGCCAGCCTCGCGTTCCTCGCGATTCCGGGGCCGTCGGTCTTCTACATCGTCACGCGCAGCCTGGCCCAGGGCCGCCGCGCGGGGGTGACGTCGATGCTCGGCGTGCAGGCGGGCGGGCTCGTGCACGTCGTCGCCGCGGCGATCGGCGTCTCGGCCCTGATCGCGTCCTCCGCGACGGCCTTCACGATCGTGAAGTACGCCGGAGCGGCCTACCTGATCGTGCTCGGGATCCGCAAGCTGCGGTCGCGGGGCGAGGAGGAGGAGCTCGAGCTCGGCGGGCCGGCCTCCGGGCGGCGCCTGTTCTGGCAGGGCGCCATCGTGAACCTGCTGAACCCCAAGACCGCGCTGTTCTTCCTGGCCTTCCTGCCGCAGTTCGTCGATCCGGCGGCGGGACCGATCGTGCCCCAGATGCTCGTGCTCGGGACGCTGCTCGTCGGCCTCGGCGTGGTGAGCGACGGGACCTACGCGCTGGTCGCGGCCGGCGCGGGGCGGCGGCTGCGCGAGACCGCGGCCGCCCGGCGGACGCTCGACCGCATCAGCGGCGGCGTGTTCATCGGGCTCGGCGTGGTCGCTGCGGTCGCGGGCGAGCCGGGCCGGAAGTAGCGCCGAAGAAGTCGCGCAGCACCGCGGCGAGCTCGTCCGGCGCCTCCTCGGCCATGTGGTGGCCGCTGTCGATCGTCGCGCCGCGCATGTCGGTCGCCCAGGAGCGCCAGATGGCGAGCGGGTCGCCGTACAGCTCCTCGAGGTCGTCGCGGAGCGACCACGCGACGAGCGTCGGGCACGTCACCAGCCGGCCGGCGGCGCGGTCGGCCTCGTCGTGCTCGCGGTCGATCCCCAGGCCGGCGCGGTAGTCCTCGCACATCCCATGGACCGTGTCCGGGTCGTGGATCGCGCTCCGGTAGTCCTCGAACGCCTCTGCCCCCATGTGCTCGGCCGTCGCCGTGTACCACGCGTCCGGGTCGGCGCTGATCACGCGCTCGGCCGGCTTGTCCGTCTGCCCGAGGAAGAACCAGTGCCACCACGCCATGGCGAAGCGTGCGTCGGCGCGGTCCAGCGCCTCGGCGATCGGTATCGAGTCGAGCACGGCCAGCGCGGTCACCGCCTGCGGGTGGTCGAGCGCCGTCCGCAGGGCGACGCAGCTGCCGCGGTCGTGCCCCGCCACGGCGAACCGATCATGCCCGAGCGCCGCCATCAGGGCCACGGCGTCACGCGCCAGCGCGCGCTTCGAGTACGGCTGGTGGTCAGGGGTGGTCGGCGGCTTCGACGACTGCCCGTAGCCGCGCAGGTCGGGGCACACGACCGTGAAGTCGCCGGCCAGCAGCGGGGCCACGCGATGCCACGTGACGTGCGTCCGCGGATGCCCGTGGAGCAGCAGCAGCGGGGGTCCGGAGCCGCCGTGCCGCACCCGCAGCACCGCCTCGCCGACGTCGATCCGCTCGAGCTCGAAGCCGTCGAACACACCGGGCTCCTTCCCGGACGGTCATCATTGGACACCCCGGAGGGGTGGCAGAGCGGTCGAATGCGCTGGTCTTGAAAACCAGAGTCCGTGCAAGCGGACCGCGGGTTCGAATCCCGCCCCCTCCGCTCAGGCCGCGAGCGCGCGATGCCGGGCGGCGACCGGCCGCCGCAGGTGGCCGCGCGAGGCGACGAGCGCGACGACCGAGAGCGCGACCATGACCGCGCCGAGGTACATCGGCGCCGGCGCCGACACGTGCTCGCCGAGCTTGCCGGCGATCCACGGCGCGATCGCGCCGCCGGTGAAGCGCACGAAGCTGTAGGCCGCCGAGGCGATCGAGCGCTCGACCACCGCAGCGGCCATGACGGCTTCGGTCAGCACCGTGTTGACGATCCCGAGCAGGGCGCCCGAGACCACGACCACGACGATCAGGCCGGGCAGGGAGTCATAGAGGATGCCGCCGGCGAGCAGGTCGACGGCCACGCAGCTCAGCGCGACGCCCAGCACCAGCACCAGGCCGAAGCGCCGCTCCAGGCGCTGCGCGCCGAACACCGACGTCAGCGCCAGCAGCAGGCCCCAGCCGAAGTAGATCGCCCCCAGCTCGTGCGCGCCGAGCCCGAGCAGGAACGGCGTGTAGGCGAGGATGGTGAAGAAGCCGAAGTTGTAGAGGACGGCCACGATCGCCATCGAGCGCAGGCCGCCGTGCGACAGCGCCCGCAGCGGGTCCATGATCGACACGCGCCGCGCGGGCCTGGGCACCGGCCCGAGCAGGACGGCGATGAGGACGAACCCGACCGCCATCAGCGCCGCGGTGCCGAAGAACGGTCCGCGCCACGACACGTCGCCGAGCAGGCCGCCGAGCAGCGGGCCCGATGCGATCCCCAGCCCGAGCGCGGCCTCGTAGAGGATGATCGCGCTGGTCAGCCCGCCCGTCGCCGAGCCGACGATCACGGAGAGCGCGGTGGCGATGAAGAGCGCGTTGCCGAGCCCCCAGCCGAGGCGGAAGCCGGCGATCTGGAACACCGATCCGGCCGCTCCCGCGAGGGCCGAGAACACGACGACGAGCGCCAGGCCGGCGAGCAGCGTGCGCCGCGGCCCGATCCGGCTCGACACCCAGCCGGTGACGAGCATCGACACGCCCGTCATCGCGAAGTAGCTCGTGAAGAGCAGCGAGACCTCGCTCGGGGTGGCGTGCAGGTCGCTCGCGAGGACGGGGAGGATCGGATCGACGAGCCCGATGCCCATGAAGGCGACGACGCACGCGAAGGCGACGGCCCACACGGCGCGGGGCTGGTTGCGGAGATGGCTCATGGCTTCTGGAGGAGGGAGTCGAGGGCGGGGATGGCGGCGGCGAGCGCGGCGAGCGCGTCGTCGTCGAGCCGGTCGAGCCGGCTCTGGAGGACCTCGGCGCGCGAGCCGCGCACGGTCGCCAGCTCGGCGCGGCCGGCGTCGGTCAGCGCGACGAGGACGGCCCGCGCGTCGGCGGGATCGGGCGAGCGCCGCGCCAGGCCGTCCTGCTCGAGCCGCCCGACGATGCCGGTCATCGTCGGCTGCGCGACCAGCTCGGCCGCCGCGAGATCGCTGATCCGCAGCGGCCCTTCTTCCTCGAGCCTGCGCAGGGTGAGGAGCGCGCCGACGCTGCGCATGCCCGCGCCGGCCCGCAGGACCTGGTTGACGCGCGTGACGCGCCGTTCGAGCTGGACCGCGAGAGATTGCATAGCTCACCTATGTATAGCACGCCTATGCATTACCTCGCGGGGAGTTGCCATGCTTGCCCGCTCCGACCACCCTGCAGGGGCGATGCACCTCTTCGACGCCGACACCGCGAGCGTGCGCACGGGAGACCACCGGCACGCGGCCGAGCTGACCGGACGCTGGACGGCCCTCGGCGGCACGCCCAACGGCGGCTACATGCTCGCCGTCGCCCTGCGGGCGCTCGCGGGCGACATGCCGTTCCCCGACCCGCTGGTCACGTCCGCCCACTTCCTGCGGCCGGGCGTCGTCGGCCCCGCCGAGGTCCACACGGAGATCGCGCGGAGCGGCCGCCGGACCGCCACCGGCGAGGCCCGCCTGCTCCAGGAGGGCCGGGAGATCGTCCGCCTGCTCGCCACCTTCGGCGACCTCGGCGCCGCGGACGGGCGCACCCTCGAGCTCGGCACGCCGCCCGACCTCCCCGCTCCCGAGGACTCGCCCGACATCCTCGACGGGCGGCCGATGCCCGGCGTGAGCATCACCGAGCAGGTCGAGTACCGCTCCCCGCGCGCGCCCGGCTGGACCCGCGGGGAGCCGGGAGGCGACCCGACCGCCGAGTTCTGGATCCGCTACCGGGACGGCCGCGAGCCCGACCCGCTCGCCCTCGCCGCGCTGGTCGACGCCGCCGCCCCCGCCGTGCTCGACATCGGGGCGCGGGGCTCGGCGACGATCGAGCTGACCGTCCACGTCCGCGCGCGGCCCGCGCCGGGCTGGCTCGCCTGCCGCATCCAGACCCGCCACGTGCGCGGCGGCTTCCACGAGGAGGACTTCGAGGTCTGGGACGAGACGGGCACCTTCGTCGCCCAGTCGCGGCAATTCGCGCTGCTTCCGGGATCGGCGGAAGTTGGGGGTTGACCGATCCTGACCGGCGGAGTTCCATCGCCCGTTGTGCACCAGCCGCGGCAGATCTACGCCAGCGCCGCAGACCGCCGCCACGGGCGCCGGTGGAGCCGGCGCCACCGCTCGTACTGGTTCCCCGCCGTCGTGCTCACGCTCGCCCTGATCGCCGGCGAGGCGCTCCGCAGCCTTGCCTGACCTCGTCGTGCGGACGGCGATCGCCGCGGTGGCCGCCACGGTCGCCAACGTCCTGTTGCGCGCGATCGCCGTCGCCGTCTTCGACATCCCCGACGCGTTCGAGCACCTCGCGCTCCGCGCCGTGGTCCTCTCGACGGTCCTGGCCGTGGTCGCCGCCGGACTCGTCTACTGGATCGTGGCGCGGCTCTCGCCGACGCCGGACCGGACGTTCACGATCATCGCGCTGGTCGCGCTGCTCCTGAGCCTCGTCGCGCCGCTGACCGTCGGCCTCGAGGATCCGCCCGAGTACCCGGGCACCGACGCCGCCTCGGTCGGCACGCTGATGGCCATGCACGTGGTCGCGGCGGCGATCACGATCGCCGCGCTCACGCGTCACCCGGCTCTCAGCCGAGGAGCACGATCACCAGGATCGCGGCGATCACCGTGATCCCGAGCAGCGCGTAGGCCGCGCCCGCCTGCCACTGGTTCTCCCAGAACCCGGGCCGCGCGCGGTCGCGCGAATGCCGGCCCTCGGGCGGGACGCCGTTGTGCCAGTTGTCGTCGTCATCGCTCATGGTCCGATGATCCTCCCCGGGAGTTCCGCAAGGAAATCCGCGCTAGCGGATTTCCCGCCGGCCGGAGATCGCCCGCGCGACCACCAGCCGCTGGATCTCCGAGGTCCCCTCGAAGATGGTGTAGATCTTGGCGTCGCGGTGCATGCGCTCGACGGGGTACTCGCGCGTGTAGCCGTTCCCGCCGAGCACCTGGATCGCCCGCTCGGTCACCCACACCGCGACCTCGCCGGCCTTGAGCTTGGACATCGAGCCCTCGGCGTTCTCGAACGCCTGGCCCGTGCGGCCCATCCACGACGCCCGCCACACGAGCAGCCGCGCCGCGTCGATCTCCATCTTCATGTCCGCGAACATGAACGCGATCGCCTGGTTGTCGATGATCGGGCGGCCGAACTGCTCGCGCTCGAGCGCGTAGTCGAGCGCGTACTCGTACGCGGCGCGGGCGATGCCCAGCGCCTGGGCGCCGACCGTCGGCCGCGTGGCCTCGAAGGTCTGCATCGCGGCCTGCCCGCGCGACCCGCCGCCCTCGCGCGCCCGCGCCAGCCGCTCGTCGAGCTTCTCCTTGCCGCCGAGCAGGCACGAGCCGGGGACGCGGCAGTCGTCGAGGAACACGTCCGAGGTATGCGACGCCCGCAGGCCGTGCTTCTTGACCTTGGCGCCCATGTTCAGGCCGTGCGTGCCCGGCGGGACCACGAACGCCGCCTGGCCGCGCGAGCCGAGGTCGCGATCGACGGACGCGACGATCACGTGGACGCCGGCGATGCCGCCGTTCGTGGCCCACGCCTTCTGGCCGTTGAGCACCCACTCGTCCTTCGCCTCGTCGTAGACCGCGCGCGTGCGCAGCGACGACACGTCCGAGCCCGCGTCGGGCTCGGAGACGCAGAAGGCGGCGACCGCCGGCTCGGACTCGCTGCCGAAGCACTGCGGGATCCACTCGCCGGCCTGCTCGCCCGTGCCCTGGCCGAAGATGGCGGCGACGGCCAGCGAGGTGCCCATGATCGCCATGCCGATGCCCGCGTCGCCCCAGAACAGCTCCTCGTTGACGATCGGGAGCGTGAGCCCGCTCTCGTCGGCGAAGAACTGCGCGAGCGCCTCGTAGCCGTAGAGGCCGATCTTCGCGGCCTCGGCGATGATCGGCCACGGCGTCTCCTCGCGCTCGTCCCACTCGGAGGCGGCCGGGCGCACGACCGATTCAGCGAAGCCGTGCACCCAGTCGCGGATGTCGCGCTGGTCCTGCGAGAGCTCGAGCGAGAACGGGCTGGCGGCTTCCATGCCGCCATCTCTTAGCAGCGCCGCGCGCTAGGCGCGCCGCTGCGGGCCCGCCGGCTCCTCCACTCGCCCGTCGCGCTCGAAGCGGCCGTTGCCGTCGTGCTCGGCCACGACCTCCTCGCGGGGACGCCGGCCGCCCACCCGCGGCAGCATCGCCACGATGAGCAGCGCCGCGGCGGCCGCGGCCCAGACGAGCGCGGTGGCCCAGTTCGCGGCGAAGATGCCGAGCACGTCGCTGCCGTCGACGACGGCGATCACGGCGGCCGCGGCCAGCGCGAGCCCGACGATCATCGCCATCGTCTTCGCGCCCCAGTGCATCGGCGCGCCGAGCAGCAGGACGATGCCCGCGCCGGCGAACAGCAGCCACGTCCAGCCGTTGCCCTCGATGCCGAGGAACGTGCCGCCGGTCACGTCGCCGTCCGGCGCGCTGGTGGCGAAGTCGGTCGACCCCATCAGCAGGCCGAGGATGCCGCCGGCCAGCAGCACGGCGCCGATGATGCTCACGGGCCCCTTGGCCAGCGAGACGCCCTTCGTACGGTCCATGGTGCGCTCCTTTCGCTACCTCCCTTCTTCCCGTTCGCGGGCGAGACGATGCCTACAGGTCCGCCTTCTGGAACTCGTACTCCTTGGCGGCGTCCGACTCGTACTGGTACTCGAGCGTCGCGAGCCCGAACGGCTTGTCGGGATCGACCTCGAAGATCGTCGACATGCGCGACGGATTGCGCGACTCCGCCGGGCCGTACTGGTAGTCGCCGGACAGGCCGTCGAAGCTGACCGTGCCCATCTCCTCCGACGCCTTCATGATCCCCTCGCGCGAGAGGTCGCCGAGCTCGACCGCCTTCTCCAGCAGCGCGGTCATCGCCACGCCCTGCAGGTACCCGAACGCGAAGTAGTAGTCGGGGTCCTGGTCGGGCTTGAACTCCTCGGTGCGTGCCACGAGGTCGGCCGATCCCGGCACGCTCTCGTCGCCCCACTCGGTGCCCTCTCCGATGATCCACGTCGTCTGCTGGAGGTACTCGGCCAGCGGCGAGGCGCCCAGCTCGTCGATCCACGTCGGCGACTGGCCGATCCAGCGCGGCGCGAAGCCGAGCTTGGCGGCGGTGCCCCAGATCGTGCCCGCGTCGGTCGGGGTCGCGACGAGGAAGACCGCGTCGCACTTCGAGCGCTGGAGGCGCTGCACCTGGCCGGTCACGTCCTTGTCGCCGACCTTGAACTTCTGCGTGTCGACGACGGGGAAGCCGAGGCTCTCGGCCGCGTACTCGACGCCCGACTGCCCGGCCTCGCCGTACGCGTCGTCCTGGATGAACGAGCAGACGTTCTTGCCCTTGCCGTCCGCCTCGTTGACGTAGTAGTCGAGCGCGTTTATGGCCTGCACCTGGTACGGCCCGCCGACGGGCAGCAGGTTCGGCTCGCGCACCCAGAACGCGTCGAGCGAGGCCGGCGCGGCGATGATGTCGTCCTGCACGAGCTGGGGCAGGACGGCGAGCGTCGGCGCCGTGCCGAGCACCTGCGTGAAGGCCACGACGTCGCCCTTGATCTTGTTGTACTGCTGGACGGTGCGCGGCGGCGAGTACTGCGTGTCCTCCTGCACCAGCTCGACCTGGTACTTGCCCGCGATCCCGCCCTGCGAGTTGACGTAGTCGAAGTAGACCTCGTTGCCCGCCGTGAGCGGCGTGCCGATGACGGCCACGGGCCCCGACAGCGGCGTCAGGATCCCGAGCTTGATCGTGGTGCCGTCGAACCCGGGTCCCGACTTCAGCGACGCGGAGTCGCCCTCCCCCTCCGACTCGCCTTCGTCTGCAGCGCCGCCGCACCCCGCGATCACCAGGGCCAGCAGCGCGACGATCCAGAGCATCCCCTTCATACCTGCCTCCTCAATACGAGAACGGCCATGCCTTGAAGTAGGCCTTCAGACGCAGCCACATGGCGGCCAGCCCACGCGGCTCGAACATCAGGAACAGCACGATCAGCAGGCCGAAGATGGCCTGATTGAGGGAGAAGACCGAGATGAAGCCGTCGTCGCCGGCGCTGGTGGCCACGCCCGGGATCGAGTCCGAGTAGTTCTCGATCACGGCCGGTAGGCCACCGAGGAAGAGCGCGCCGAGGACCGCGCCGAAGACCGTCCCGACGCCGCCGACGATGATGATCGCGATGTACTGGATCGAGAGGAACAGGGTCCACTCGTCCGGGGAGACGTACTGCTGGTAGGCGCCGTAGAGCGCGCCGGCCAGCGCCGCGAAGCCGCTCGAGACGGCGAACGCGGCCACCTTGTAGCGGCCGAGCTCGACGCCGATGATCTCGGCCGCCACGTCGCGGTCGCGGATCGCCTGGATCGCCCGCCCGGGTCGTGTGCGGACGATGTTCTTGGCCAGCAGCGCGGACAGCGCCACCAGCCCCCACACCAGCCAGAACCAGCCCTGGTTGCGGATGTACTCGTCGCCGAGGATGGACACGGCGTTGAAGTCGATCGGCCCGAGCGACGCCTGGGCGTTCACCGAGGTGCCGGAGTTGCCGCCGGTGAGCGAGTCCATGTTGCGGAAGAGGTGCTCGCCGAGGAAGACCAGCCCGAGCGTGACGATGGCGAGGTAGTTGCCGCGCAGTCGCAGCGCGAAGGGCCCGATCAGCGCGCCGATCAGCGCGCCGAGGAGCGCCGCCGCGGGCAGCCAGAGGACCAGCGGGAGCCCGAGGTCGCCGCCCACCGCGGCCGCGACGTACGCCCCGGTCCCGATGAAGAACGCGTGCCCGAGCGAGACCTGCCCGGTGTAGCCGGTGAGCAGGTTGAGCCCGATCGCCCCGATCGCCGCGATCCCCGCGTAGTTGAGGACCGAGAGCCAGAACGGGTCGACGAGGAACACCGGGGTCAGCAGCCACAGCGCCGCGAGCGCCACGAGCCAGGCCTTCGCCGAGCGGCTGCGGAACAGCCGCAGGTCGTCGGCGTACCGGCGCACGAGGTTGTGGTGAGGCCGCGGCATCAGATGGTCGATTCCGCGGCCCGCGGGGCCGCCCGGTCGTGGATCGTGGAATCGGCCATCAGACCCGTCGCACCTCGCGCGTGCCCCAGAGCCCGTAGGGCCGGACGAGCAGGATCACGATCATCACCACGTACGGCATGACGGCGCCGAAGTTCTGCCCCAGCCAGGGCGCGACGTCCTCCTGGTAGCCGGCCGTCAACGCCTGCGTGAGCCCGATGAGCAGCCCGCCCGCGACGGCGCCGCCGGGCGAGTCCATGCCGCCGACGATCATCGCCGGGAAGGCGACGAGCGCGATCGCGCCGACGGTCGGCGAGAGCGCTGCCGGGCCGGACGCCAGCGTCACGCCCGCGAGCGCGGCGAGGCCCGCCGAGATCGCCCACGAGACGGCGAAGACGCGCCGGGCGCTGATGCCCTGGGCGATCGCGGCCTCGGCGTCGAAGGCCGTGGCGCGCATGGCCACGCCGAGCGACGACACGCGGAAGAACACGAAGAAGCCGGCCAGCACGACGGCGGCGATCCCGAGCGTCCACAGGTCGCGGACCGCCATCACGACGCCGCCGGTCCGCACGGTGTCGACACCCCAGGGGTCGGCGAGGTTGAGGTTGTCGAAGCCCCAGATCGCCGTGACCGCCTGCTCGATGATGAACAGCAGGCCGATCGTGATCATGATCACCGCGAAGACGGGCTCGCCGACCATCCGCCGCAGCACGGTGCGCTCGACCGCCGCCCCGAACGCCGAGGCGCAGAGCACGGCGAGCAGGACCGCGAGCGCGAACGGCAGGCCGGCGGTGTTGGCGAACGCGTAGGTCAGGTAGGCGCCGAGCGCCACCAGCGCGCCCTGGGCGAAGTTGATGACGCCCGTGGCGCGGTAGATGATCACGAACCCGAGCGCCACCAGCGCGTAGCGGGCGCCGAGCGCGAGGCCGTTGAAGCACAGCTGGAGGAACTCAGACATAGAGCTCCGAGATCTGGCGCTCGAACCGCTGCTCCAGCGCGCGGCGCTTCACCTTCAGCGTCGCCGTCAGCTCGCCGTCCTCGTGGTCGAGCTCCTTCTCGAGCAGGGCGAAGCGCTTGATCGTCTCGACCTGCGCGAGCTCGCCGTTGACCCGCTCGACCCACTCGCCGATCAGCTCGCGGACCTCCTCCTTGCGCGAGAGGTCGCCGTAGGTCGTGAACGCGAGGCCGCGGCGGCCCGCCCAGTCGCTCACGGTGTCGGCCTCGATCCCGATCAGCGCCACCAGGTACTTGCGGCGGTCGCCGACCACCATCGCCTCGCGCACGTACGGGGACACCTTGAGGCGGTTCTCGATCTCCGACGGCGAGACGTTCTTGCCGCCGGCGG
Source organism: uncultured Solirubrobacteraceae bacterium (assembly GCA_963720415.1). Lineage (GTDB taxonomy): Bacteria > Actinomycetota > Thermoleophilia > Solirubrobacterales > Solirubrobacteraceae > DASSUW01. The sequence goes on from CAVRFQ010000002.1 coordinate 219,406, forward strand.
TGATGATCACGTCCTTCTTGCGGTCGGTGATCCGCAGGTGGCCGTGCTCGTCGAGCTCGCCGACGTCGCCGGTGTGCAGCCAGCCGTCCGCGTCCACGGTCGCGGCGGTCGCCTCCGGGTCCTTGAAGTAGCCGGCGAACACGGCGGGCGAGCGGGTGAGGATCTCGCCGTCGTCGCCGATCCGCACCTCGACGCCCTCGAGCGCGCGACCGACCGAGCCGATCCGCACGTCGTCGAACGGCATGAACGTGCAGACGGCGGTGTTCTCGGTCTGCCCGTAGATCTCGTAGACGGGCACGCCGAGCGCCCAGAAGTACTCGAGCACCTGCGGCGCGATCGGCGCGGCGCCGCACACCGCGCGCTCCACGCGGCCGAGGCCGAGCTTGTCGCGCAGCGAGCGCAGCGCGAGCGCGCCGGCGAGCGCGGAGCGCGCCCGGTCGGCCGGCCCGAGCGGCCCCTGCATCCGCTTGGCCGCCAGCCCGCGGCCCGTGCGCAGCGCCGTCCGGTAGGCGGCGCGCTTGAGCCAGGAGGCGTCGGCCATCTTGATCTCGACGGTGGCGAGCATCTTCTCCCAGACGCGCGGGACGGCCGGGAACAGCGTCGGCTGGACGTCGCGCAGGTCGTGGGCGAACGACTCGCCGCCCTCGCCGAAGTTGACGACGTAGCCGGTGCCGATGCCGTTGATGACCGAGGTCAGGCGCTCGGCGACGTGGCAGAGCGGCAGGTACGAGAGCACCTCCTCGTCCGGCCCGGTGCCGAACGCCGTGCGGAACGTGCCGGCCGCCCAGGTGAGGTTGGCGTGGGTGAGCATCGCGCCCTTGGGCGGGCCGGTCGTGCCCGAGGTGTAGACGATCACCGCGGTCGCCGCCGGGTCGAGCGCATCGGCCGAGCGCGCGTAGTCGTCGATCGACCCAGCTTCCAGGAGCGCCTCCCAGGTGATGACCATCGGGTCGTCGAGCGCGCGCACGTTGCGCGGGTCGATGAGCACGATCCTGCGCAGCGCGGGCAGCCGCTCGCGCACGGCCAGCGCCTTGTCGAGCTGCTCCTCGTCCTCGGCGATCAGCACCACCGACTCCGAGTGCGCGAGCAGGTACTCGACCTCGGCCGCCGGGCTCGTCGGGTAGACGCCGACGCTGACGGCGCCGATGCCCTGGATCGCGAGGTCGGCGACCAGCCACTCGTGGCGGTTCTCGCCGTGGATCGCCACGCGGTCGCCCGGCCGCACGCCGAGCTCGCGCAGCCCGTGCGCGGCGCGGGCGACGCTCCCGGCGTAGTCGCTCCAGGTGAGCTCGTGCCAGCGGCCGCGGCGCTTCTCGCGCAGCGCCGGCGCGTCCGGGCGCTCGCGCGCGTGGGCGAGCAGCATGGCCGGGAGCGTGGTCACGCGCCCGCTCCGAGGTACGCCTCGATCACCCGGTCGTCGGCCTGCACCTCGGCCGGGGTGCCGAGCGCCAGCGGCGTGCCGAAGTCGAGCGCCATGACGCGGTCGGCGAGGTCCATGACCAGGTGCATCTCGTGCTCGACGAGGATCACCGCGAGCTCGAGCCGCTCGCGCACCTCGATCAGGTAGCGCGCGAGGTCCTCGGTCTCCTCCAGGTTCATGCCCGCGACCGGCTCGTCGAGCAGCAGCAGCCTCGGCTCCATGGCCAGCGCGCGGCCCAGCTCGAGCCGCTTCTGGAGCCCGTACGGGAGCAGGCCCGCGGGCGTGTGGCGGTGGGCCTCCATCTCCAGCAGCTCGACCACCGCCTCGACCGCCTCGCGGCCCTCGATCTCCTCGCGCTTGGCGCGGCCCCACCACAGCGCGCCGGTGACGAAGCCGGTGCGCATCAGGTGGTGGCGACCGAGCATCAGGTTGTCGATCACCGACAGGTGCGTGAAGAGCCCGAGGTTCTGGAACGTGCGCGCCACGCCGAGCCGCGCGACGGCGGGCGGGGAGCGGCCGATGAGGTCCTCGCCGCCGAGGCGGATCGAGCCCTTCTGCGGCCGGTAGACGCCGTTGATGCAGTTGAAGATCGAGGTCTTGCCCGCGCCGTTCGGCCCGATCACCGCGAACAGCTCGCCGGGGAAGACCTCGAACGACACGCCGTCGAGGGCGGTCACGCCGCCGAAGCGCAGCGTGACGTCCTCCATCGCGAGCAGGGGCTCGCTCAGCCGCTCCATCGCTTCCGCCGCCGGTAGGACTTCACGTCGCGGAACGAGCGCCGGCCGGCCTCCCCGACGCCGAGGTAGAACTCCTGGATGTCCTGGTCGGCCATCAGCTCGCCGGCCGGGCCGTCCTTGACGACCCGCCCGGTCTCCATCACGTACCCGTGACTGGCGATGGCGAGCGCCATCGCCGCGTTCTGCTCCACCAGCAGCACGCTCACGCCCTGGCGGTTGAGCTCGGCGATCGTGTCGCGGACCTGCTCGACCAGCCGCGGCGCGAGGCCGAGCGACGGCTCGTCGAGCAGCAGCACCTGGGGCGACGCCATCAAGGCGCGGCCGATCGCGAGCATCTGCTGTTCGCCTCCGGACAGGTAGCCGGCCGTCGACCGGCGCCGCTCGGCGAGCACCGGGAAGAGCTCGAGCACGCGGTCGTGCGCCTCGCGCACCTCGGCGCGCGAGCGCGTGTAGCCGCCGGCGCGCAGGTTCTCCTCCACCGTCAGCTCGGCGAAGATCCGCCGCCCCTCCATGACCTGCGCGACGCCGCGGCGCACGATCGAGGCGGCGTCGCGGCCGCTGATCCGCGTGCCGTCGAGCTCCACGGCGCCCTTGGTGATCCGGCCGCGGTGGACGCCGAGCAGGCCGGTGATCGCCCGCAGCAGCGTCGTCTTCCCCGCGCCGTTGGCGCCCAGGATCGCCACGATCTCGCCGCGCGGCAGATCGAGCGAGACGCCGCGCAGCACGAGCACGACGTCCTGGTAGACGACCTCGAGGTTGCGCACGGCAAGGACCGGCCCGCCTGCCGCCTGCGCCGGCATGGCTGCCGTGGTGCCCCGGGATCCTGGCGTGGACTCCGTCGCTCCCCTCCTCGTGCCGATCATTACAGATGGCCCGGAGGGTTACAAACACTGGTTCTGTTACATCGCGGCCGGTTGACATCGCGCACGGCGAGCACGGAGGATGGGGCGCGATGAGGGTCGTGATCGCGTGTGCGCTGGCGCTGATCGTCGCCGCGTTCCCGGCCACGGCCGCGGCGGCGCCGTCGGCGGTCATCGAGCCGAGCCCCGACGACGCGAGCTCGCAGAAGTGGGAGCCGCTCCCGCGGACCTACACGGTGCGCAGCACCGGCGACCCGTTCGTCGGGCGGCTGCGCGGGTCCGACCTCGGGGCGACTCGGTCGCAGCGCCCGACGATCGCCAGCTTCGCCCAGCAGCAGTTCCAGGTCGCCGTGCCGGCCGGCGCGACGTCGATCTCGGTCGCCATCGGCAACCCGGCGGTGGAGGGCACGGACCTCGACCTCTTCCTCTTCAACTGCAGCACCGGCACGTGCGTGCTCAGCGCGCAGTCGGCCGGAGGCACCGCCACGGAGAGCGTCACGCGAGCGAACCCTCCCGCGGGCACCTGGGTCATCCTCGTCGACGGCTTCTCCGTCCCCGGCGGAGGCTCGACGGCCTTCGACATCGTCGACACCTACGTCTCCCCCGCGTTCGGCCGCATCGCCACCGTCGCAAACGACGAGCCGCATCCGACGGGGTCGACGTGGTCGGTGCCGGCGACCCTGACGCCGATGCTGGAACCGCCCGTCGACCGGCAGCTGACGGGCGAGGTGTCGGTGGTCACCGACACCGGCGCGGTGATCGCTCGCGCGCCGGTCTCCTTCCGCATCGACACGACGCCGCCGGACACGACGATCACCGGGCCGAACGGGCTCGTGAACACCCGCCGCACGACGTTCGAGCTCGGGTCCAGCGAGGCCCGCTCGACGTTCACCTGCGCCGTCGACGGCGGCCAGCCCGTCGCCTGCGACTCCCCGTTCACGACGCCGTCGCTCCAGGACGGGGTTCACCAGATCACCGTGACGGCGATCGACCCGGCCGGCAACGTCGACCCGTCCCCGATCTCGCAGGGGTTCGCCGTCGACGCGACCGCCCCCACGCCGACGATCACCGCCGGGCCGAGCGCGGTCGGCCGCGACCGCACGCCGACCGTCGCGTTCACCGTCGACGACTCGACGGCGTCGGCCTCATGCCGCGCGGACGACGGCGCATTCGCGCCGTGCACTTCGCCCTACACGGCCGGTGAGCTGGAGGACGCCGGGCGGCACACGATCGAGGTCCGCGCGACCGATCGCGTGGGCAACCACGGCATCGTCACCACCGCGTTCGTGATCACCGCTCCGACGGCGCTCGCCGCCCGGACCGCCCAGGTCGCCGCCGGCCGCATCGCACCGGCGGCCACGCTCACGCACTGGCGGACCGGCGCGCCGGTCCGGGGCCGGGCGATCGCGTTCACCGCCGCGGGACGCGCGATCTGCACCGCGACGACCGACGACGCCGGGACGGCGACCTGCTCGGCCCCGCTGTCGACCACGGCGACCGAGTACACCGCGACGTTCGAGGGCGACGCCGAGTTCGCCGCGGTGGGCGCGCGTGGCGCGCTGAGCTTCGTCCAGGCGGCGTGCACGAGCCCGGAGAAGCTGACGCTGCGCGTGAAGCGCGGCAAGCAGGGCTCAGGCCTGCGCGTCCGGCAGAAGCTGGGCGGCGCCCGGCTCGTCAAGGCCGTGCTGGTCAACCGGGGCGGCCGGCGGGTCCGGACGCTCAAGACCCGCGGGATGCGGGTGACGGTCGACCTGGCGGGGTTGCCGGCGGGCGCCTACACCGTGCGGGCCACGATCCGCTTGAAGAGCGGGAAGCTCGTGGCGGCTTCGCGGCGCGTGGCGGCCTGTTAGTCCGCCGGGTGCTTCATGTACCACTCGACGAAGTCCGAGCACCGGCCCTCGCCGTCGAACCGCAGCACCCAGAGGTTGGAGAACACGTCGCCCGAGGCGTACCGCGTCTCGCCCGTGACGACGACGCGGTCGCCGTCCACCAGCAGCGGCGCGTAGGACGCCTCCCAGGAGGCCGGGTCCTCGCGCTCGCCGAGCCAGCTCGCCACGATCGCGTCGCGGCCGCACCAGCGGCTCGTCGTACGGGTGGTAGCGGTACGTGGCGTCGGCGGAGAAGAGCTCGCCGATGCCGTCGTAGCTCCGCCACGCCTCCACGTACGCGTCGAGCCAGGCCTGCGACGTCCGCCCCGGTCATGCCTAGTCCGCCGCGGGCGGCTCGGTCTCGGGCAGCCCCGGCAGCGGGGCGTCGTCCTCGTCGAGGTCGGCCGGCGGGCCGAGCGGCTGGTCCTCGACCTCGGGCTCGACGGCGCCGGGATCCGGCGGCTCGGCCGGGATCTCGGGGTCCTCCGGCGTGATCGGCGTGTCGCGCTCCATCACGCCGTCGCCTACCCGCAGCGTCGCAGGCGCACCCCACGTCTGCGAGCACCTCGGGCACGTCCCGGCCGTGGTTCTCGAGCAGCGCGATCATGTGCCGCCAGGTGACGGCGGTGCCGTTGAGCGTGTGGACGTGCCGTGGCCGGCCGCCGGAATCGCGATAGCGGATGTCGAGCCGGCGCGACTGGAAGTCGGTCGTGTCGGAGGTCGACGTGACCTCGCGGTAGCGCTCCTGCCCGGGCATCCAGGCCTCGAGGTCGTACTTCTTGGCCGCCGACGCGCCGAGGTCGTCGGCGCCGATGTTGACCACGCGGTACGGGATCCCCAGCTCCGCAGGAACCGCTCCTCGAGCGAGAGCAGCAGCTCGTGCTCGTCGCCCGCCGCCTCGGGCTCGACGAAGCTGAACATCTCGACCTTGTCGAACTGGTGCACGCGCAGGATCCCGCGCGTGTCGCGCCCGGCGGCGCCCGCCTCGCGGCGGAAGCACGGCGACATGCCCGCGTAGCGCTTCGGCAGCGAGCCGGCGTCGAGGATCTCGCCCGCGTGGAGCGAGGCCAGCGGCACCTCGCTCGTGCCGACCAGGTAGAGGTCGTCGTCGGCCAGCCGGTAGATCTGCTGCTCGGTGTCGGGGAGGAAGCCGGTGCCGTACAGGGCCTCCTCGCGGACGAGCACCGGCGGGATGACGGGCTCGAACCCGTGCTCGCCGAGCACGCCGAGCGCCCAGCGGAAGAGCGCCATCTCCAGCAGCACGACGTCGCCGCGCAGGTAGGCGAAGCGCGAGCCGGACACCCGCGCGCCGGCCTCCATGTCGATCAGCGGCGCCCGCCACCTCCAGGTGATCGGGCCCGCCCGGGGGCCGATCACCCACCTCGCGCAGCGTCGTGTCCTCGTCGGCCGCGGTCGGATCGGGCGGGTTGGGCAGCGCGCCGAGCGCGGCCTGCAGCTCGGCGTCGGCGTCGGCCAGCTCCTGGCCGAGCGCCTTCACGCGCCGGGCGACGTCCTGCATCGCCGCGATCTCCGCCGACGCGTCGCCGCCCGCCTGCTTGGCCGCGCCGATCGCCTTCGAGGCCGCGTTCTGCTCGGCCTTGCAGCGACTCGACCTCGGGCCGCAGCGCGCGGGTGCGCTCGTCCAGCTCGAGCACGCGGTCGAGCCGCGGCGTCGGAGCGCGTCGCGGCGCCGCGCGAGCGCGGCGCGGACCGGCTCGGGATCCCGCCGGATCTGCTTGAGGTCCAGCATCGGCGGCTACTCGGAGCCGCCGCCGCCCGAGTACTTCGCCACGAACTCGGCGACCTTCTGCGCGTCCTCGCCCGTGACGATGTTCTGCGGCATCGGGCCCGGACGAGAAGCCGCCGTTGCGGATCGCGTAGAGCACGTCGTCGACGGTCTCCTCGCGCTCGTCGAAGTTCGGGCCGTCCTTGAGCTCGCGCGAGCTGACGTTGGTGCGTCGAGCCCGTGAGAGCCCACCGCGGACAGCGTGTGGCAGCCGGCGCAGTTCTCGTCGAACAGCCGGCGCCCTCGTAGTTCGGGTCGTCCTCGGCGAGCTGGATCCCCTCGGTGCCGCAGGCGCCGACGGCGAGCGCGGCGACGAGCAGGGGTGCGGCAAGGAGACGGCGGCCCATGAGGGCGGCACAGCATACGGAACAATCCCCGCCCCGATGCCGCTCGTCCGCCTCATCGCCGCGGCGCTCGCGGCCGCAGCCCTGGCCGGCTGCGGCGGCCCGGAACCGGCCGCGCGAGGCGCGGGACGGCCGCGTCGCGATCGACGCTCGACGACTTCCTCCTCGACCCGCAGAACGTGCGCGCGCACCGCCGGGCGCGCTGACCTTCGAGGTCGTCAACCGCGGCCGCCTCGGCCACAACCTCCGGGTGCCGGACCGAGGACGACGAGCCCGTGGCGATCCCCACGCTGCTCCCCGGCCGCTCGGACTCCGAGTCCGTCACCCTGTCGCCGGGCAGCTACAAGATGCTCTGCACCGTCGCCAACCACGAGCAGCTCGGCATGACCGGGCGCCTCGTCGTGCGATGAGGGAGGTCGGACCCGAGCGGTTCCGCGCCGTCATGGGGCACTTCGCGACCGGCGTCACGGTCGTGACCGCGTCGAGCTCCGACGGGCCGGTGGGCATGACCGCCAACGCCGTCTGACCTCGCTGTCGCTGGAGCCGCTGCTGCTGCTCGTGGCGTTCGACAACGCGTCGCGAACGCTCCCCGTGGTGCGTGAGACCGGGCGCTTCGGCGTCAACGTCCTGACGGCCGACCAGGAGGCCCTGGCCCACCTGTTCGCCGCCAAGACGCCCGAGAACGAGAAGTTCGCCGGCATCCCGCACAGCGTGCACGAGGGCATCCCCGTGCTCGACGGCGCGCTGGCCTGGCTCGGCTGCCGGCTCGAGCGGCTCGTCCCGGCGGGCGACCACACGATCGGGATCGGCGCCGTCGAGTCGGCCGAGGCCGGGGTCGGCGAGCCGCTGATCTGGTACCGCGGGGACTACCGCGCGTGACCGGGCTCCACATCGCGATCGGCGTGGCGCTCATCGCGACCAACTTCGCCGCCGGCCTGTGGGGCGGCTGGTGCTGGTGGCGGCGTCGCCACGCGCCGGGCTTCTGGCCGCTGCTGCGGATCGGGCAGGGGCTGGTGATGGTGCAGGCGATCGACGGGGCGATCCTCGCTGCTGATGGGGCGCGAGCTGCCCGACCTGCACCTCATCTACGGGCTGGTGCCGCTCGGCGTCTCGTTCCTGGCCGAGCAGCTGCGCCTGGCGGCGGCCGACACCGTGCTCGCGCAGCGCGATCTCGAGGGCCGCAAGGACGTCGAGGCGCTGCCGCCGAGCGAGCAGAACGCCCTCGTTCGCGCCATCGTTCGCCGCGAGATGGGGGTCATGGCAGCATCGGCGCTCGTGGTCGCCTTCCTCGGGGTACGAGCTGCCGGAGGCATATGAGTCGAATGCCACTATGTAACAGGGCCGCACAAACTCCGCTTCGCGGTGCTAAAACTCCCAAGCGGTGATCCGGTCCTATCTTCCCGCGCTGGTCTTCGTCGGGCTGGGGACGATCCTCGGCCTCGTCTTCGCGATGCTGAACTCGTTCGTGGGGCCGAAGACCCGGGTCCGCGAGTCGACGGTCGACCCCTACGAGTGCGGCCTCCCCTCGGAGGTCAAGACAGAACTTCCGCTTCGGGATCAGCTTCTACCTGATCGCGATGCTCTTCATCCTGTTCGACATCGAGGTCATCTTCCTGTACCCGGTGGCCATCCAGCTCGACGCGTTCGGCACCTTCGCGCTCGTCGAGACGATCGTGTTCATCGCCCTGCTGGCCATCGCGTTCATCTACGTGTGGCGGAGAGGAGCGCTCGAATGGAGGTGACCCGCCACCAGCTCGGAGCGGGCGAGCATGGAGGAGTTCCGCTCCCGCCAGCTGACCGCCCGCCAGATGCTGAAGGGGGACCTCGAGGGCCCGGCGCTCGACCAGCACGTCGAGGACAGCATCCTCACCACAACGCTCGACCGCGCCGCCCGCTGGGCGGCCGCGAACGCGATGTTCCCCGCCACCTTCGGCCTCGCCTGCTGCGCGATCGAGATGATGTCGATCGTCGGCGCCCGCGTCGACGTCGCGCGCTTCGGCGGCGAGGCGTTCCGAGCGTCTCCGCGCCAGGCCGACCTGCTCGATCCTCTCGGGCCGCGTCTCGATCAAGATGGCGCCGGTCGTGCGGCGGATCTACGACCAGATGATCGAGCCGCGCTGGGCGATCGCGATGGGCGCCTGCTCGTCGTCGATGGGCGTCTTCAACAACTACGCGATCGTGCCGGCCGACAAGTTCATGCCGGTCGACGTCCACGTCCCGGGCTGCCCGCCGCGCCCCGAGGCGCTCATGCACGGCATCCTCAAGCCTGCGCGCGATGGTCCTGGCCAAGCCCGACCTGAGCTGGCGGGCCCGCTACGGCGGCCGCGGCACGGAGGAGTTCGTCGAGTCCGAGCTCGCCATCGAGGCGGGCGGTGACGGTGTCCGGGTCACGCGGTCGGCGATCTCGGGCGGCGGCAGGATGGGCACGAGTGCCTGACGCCACCGGCCTCGAGCTGATCGCCCAGGACCTGCGCGCCGCGCACGGCGACGACGCGGTGCTCGGCACGCTCTTCTTCCGCGACAAGGCGGCGGTCGACATCGCGCCCGCGCGCGTGCGCGAGACGCTCGAGCTCGCTGCGCGAGCGCGGCTTCAGCTTCCTGGCCAGCGTGCACGGGCGTCGACTACTACCCCGAGGAGCCGCGCCTCGGCGTGCAGTACGAGCTGCTCGACATGTACGAGGTCGACCGCATCACGGTGCGCCTGCGCGTGCCGCTCGACGCGCCCGAACGTCCCCTCCGTGACCCCGCAGTGGCCGACCGCCGACCACCAGGAGCGCGAGGTCTACGACATGTTCGGCGTGATCTTCGACGGCCATCCGGACCTGCGCCGCATCCTCATGCCCGAGGACTACGAGGGCCATCCGCAGCGCCGCGACTTCCCGATCGGGGGCGAGCCGGTGCTCTTCACCCACAACGAGCCGCGCTTCCCGAGGTACACGCAATGAGCGATATCGAGACCCGGCCGACCGCCCCGCAGATCCCGTACCGGGAGATGGAGGACTCGCACGAGCTCCAGCACATCTCGCACGGCGCCGAGCAGGAGCTGCTGACGCTCAACATGGGCCCGCACCACCCGGCCACGCACGGCGTGCTGCGACTGCTCACCACGCTCGAGGGCGAGGTGGTGCGCGACATCAAGCCGATCATCGGCTACGTCCACACCGGCATCGAGAAGACCGCCGAGGACAAGGCGTACTGGAAGGCCATCCCCGTCATCGAGCGGATGGACTACCTCGCGTACTTCTTCAACGCGCAGGCGTTCTGCGGCGCGGTCGAGACGCTGCTCGAGCTCGACGTGCCGCCGCGCGGCCAGTACCTGCGCGTCATCCACATGCGAGCTCAACCGGATCATGTCCCACCTGGTGTGGCTGGGCACCAGCGCGCTCGACCTCGGCGCGATCTCGATGTTCTGGTACTGCTTCCGCGACCGCGAGACGGTGCTCGACCTGTTCGAGATGTCGACCGGCCAGCGCATGCACACGCGCTACATCCAGGTCGGCGGCGTGATGGAGGACATCCCCGATCGGCTTCGACGCCAAGGTGCGCGAGTTCTGCGCCGACATGCCGACGCCGCGTCGACCAGTTCCTCGACCTGCTGGCCAAGAACGAGATCGTGCTCCAGCGCCTGCGCGGCGTGGCCGCCGTCGACGAGGAGACGCTGCTCGGCCTCGGCGTCACCGGCCCGCTGCTGCGCGCCGCGCGGCAACCCGTGGGACCTGCGCAAGGCCGCGCCGTACTCGCAGCTACGACGACTTCGAGTTCAAGCATCCCCGTCGGCACGACCGGCGACAACTGGGACCGCTTCGCCGTGCGCCTGCAGGAGATCAAGGAGTCGGTGAAGATCATCGAGCAGGCGCTCGACGGCCTGCCCGAGGGCGCCTACATCTCCGACAACCGCAAGTACGTCCTGCCGCCGCGGCACGAGCTGGCGACCTCGATGGAGGCGCTGATCCACCACTTCAAGCTCGTGACCGAGGGCTTCCGCGTGCCGCCGGGCGAGGTCTACTACCCGATCGAGGGCCCGCGCGGCGAGTACGGCGTGCTTCGTGCGCGCCGACGGCTCGTCCAAGCCCGCTCGCGTGCACATGCGCGACCCCTCGTTCGTGAACCTGCAGGCCACGAAGCCGATGGTCCAGGACCTCTACATCGCCGACCTCATCGCCACGCTGGCCATGCTCGACCCGGTGCTCGGGGGCATCGATCGCTGATGGCGATCGATCCCTCGCAGGTCCGGCGGTTCGCGCACGGCTCGCGCGTCCCCGGCTGGGACGAGGCCGCCGACCTGACCAAGGATCCCGCGGTCGTCCCCGATCCCGCGACGACGCCGGTGCCCGAGCACGTCCGCGCCGCGATCGAGGCGCAGATGGCCAAGTACCCGGACATCCGCTCGGCCGCCATCCCGTCGCTGCACATCGTCCAGCGCGAGCACGGCTGGTGCTCGCCGACGGCGGTCGAGCAGGCGGCGTGCGTCCTGCGGCTCACGCCCCGCGTACCTGACCGCCGTGGCGACGTTCTACGACATGTTCTCCACGACGCCCAAGGGCCGGCACGACGTCTTCGTCTGCACGAACATCTCGTGCTCCCTGCGCGGCGCCGACGCGATCTACGACGCGATGCTGAGCGCCGCGGGCGACGACCCCGACTTCCACGTGAAGGCGTTCGAGTGCCTGGGCGCGTGCGACATCGCGCCGATGGCGTCGATCGACGGCGAGTACGTCGGACCGCTCGAGGAGGCGGACTGCGCGCGACGATCGTGGACGACGTCAAGGCGGGCCGCGAGGTGCTGCCCGACGAAGCAGCTGAAGAAGCGCAAGATCGCGATCGAGCACTGGCAGGAGGCCTGATGGAGATCCTCTACAGGGAGCTCGACGACCCGGCGCTGCGCGACGCTCGACGGCTACTCGGAGCGCGGCGGCTACGAGATGCTGCGCAAGGCGCTGGCGATGGAGCCGCAGGCCGTGCTCGACGAGATGCTCGAGTCGAACGTCCGCGGCCGCGGCGGCGCGGGCTTCGCGATGGGCAAGAAGATGTCCTTCATCCCGAAGGGCGCGATGGACAAGTACCTCGTCTGCAACGCCGACGAGTCCGAGCCCGGCACCTTCAAGGACCGCGAGCTGATGCAGAAGAACCCGCATCTGCTCATCGAGGGGATGATCATCGGCGCCTACGCGATCGGCGCCAACAAGTCGTTCATCTTCATCCGCGGCGAGTACTCCCACCAGGCCGACGTGCTCGACGCCGCCGTCGCCGAGGCGCGGGCGGCCGGCTACCTGGGCGAGAACATCCTCGGCTCCACGCACACGATCGACCTCGTCGTGCACCGCGGCGCCGGCGCCTACATCTGCGGCGAGGAGACGGCGCTGCTCGACTCGCTCGAGGGCAAGCGCGGCAACCCGCGCCTGAAGCCGCCGTTCCCGGCCGTGCAGGGCCTCTACAAGGGCCCGACGCTGATCAACAACGTCGAGACGCTGATGAACGTCCCGGTGATCCTGCGGATGGGCGGCGCCAAGTACGCGGAGATCGGCACGCAGACCTCGACGGGCACGAAGGTCGTCTCGGTCAGCGGCTGCGTCCAGCGGCCCGGGCAACTACGAGATCGTGCTCGGCATGCCGTCGCGGGAGATCATCAACGGCCTCGCCGGCGGCCCGCCCGAGGGGCGCACGATCAAGGCCTGGTTCCCCGGCGGCTCGTCCGCGCCGGTGCTCCCGGGCGACGACGAGTACCTCGACCTGCCGTACGACTTCGACTCGCTGGCCAAGGCGGGGTCGATGCTCGGCTCCGGCGCGATCATCGTCATCGACGACTCGATCTCGATCGTCGACGTGGCGCTGAAGACGGCGAAGTTCTACCGCCACGAGTCGTGCGGCAAGTGCACGCCGTGCCGCGAGGGCACGAACTGGACCGTGAAGATGCTCGAGCGCGTCCAGAGCGGCGAGGCGACGCCCATGGACCTCGACATCATGGCCTCGGTCCAGGAGCAGATCATCGGCAACTGCCTCTGCGTCCTCGGCGACGCGATGGCGATGCCGATCGGCTCGATGATCAAGCACTTCCGCGAGGAGTTCGAAGCGCACATCGAGGCGGCGCGCGAGCGCGGCGGCCTCGGGGTGGCGATCCCGCAGGTGAACCGCGGCGATCAGGGCGGGGCCTATCCGTTGCGCGAGCCGGTGACCGCCTAGTGCCGCGCCCGGACGTCCACTGGATCACGTTCTCGATCGACGGGCTCGAGGTCCGCGCGCCCGAGGGCTCGATGCTCGTCGACGCCGCCAAGTACGGCGACGTCGAGATCCCCGTCTTCTGCTACGAGCCCAAGCTCGGCCAGCCGGTCGGCGCCTGCCGCATGTGCCTGGTGGAGATCGAGGGCATCCCGAAGCTCCAGACCGGCTGCTCGACGCCCGTGCGGGACGGCATGGTCGTCCACACGCAGACCGACCGCGTGCACGACGCGCAGCGCGCCGTGGTCGAGTTCCTGCTCATCAACCACCCGCTCGACTGCCCGGTCTGCGACAAGGGCGGCGAGTGCCCGCTGCAGGACATCACCTACGGCTGGGGCCCGGGCACGTCGCGCTTCATCGAGCCCAAGCGGCACTTCAAGAAGCCGCTCGAGCTGTCGCCGCTGATCGCGATCGACCGCGAGCGCTGCATCCTCTGCTACCGCTGCGTGCGCTTCTCGCAGGAGCTGAGCGAGGACTACCAGCTCGTCCTGCTCGAGCGCGGCGCCCACAGCTACGTCGGGACGTTCGACGGCCACCCGTACGTCGGCCCGTTCTCCGGCAACATCATCGAGCTGTGCCCCGTGGGCGCGCTGACGTCGCGCGCGTACCGCTTCCGGGCGCGGCCGTGGGACATCGAGGGCGCGGGAACGGTGTGCACCGGCTGCGTCGCCCACTGCAACGTCGAGCTGACCGTGCGCGACGACCGCGTCATGCGCGTGCTCGGCCGCGACAACGAGGGCGTGGACGACGGCTGGCTGTGCGACAAGGGCCGCTTCGGCTACCAGGCCGTGCACTCGGACCAGCGGATCGTCGAGCCGATGGTGCGCGAGGGCACCGAGCTCATGCCCGCTTCCTGGGAGAAGGCGCTGGCCGCCGCGGCGGGCGCGCTCAAGAAGGCGGGCGCCAGGACGGCGGCGATCGCCGGCGGGGAGACCACCAACGAGGAGGCCTTCCTGCTGCAGCGGCTGTTCCGCGAGCGGCTCGGCTCGGGCCACCTCGCCTCGCGGGCGCGCGGCGAGCTGCCGCTCGACGTTGCGCGCGCGCTGGCCGACCCGGCGCTGCAGGCCACGATCCCCGACCTCGAGTTCGCGCACGCCGTCCTGCTCGTCGACTGCGACCCGATCGACGAGGCGCCGACGCTCGACCTGCGGATCCGCAAGGGCATCCGCCGCCACGGCGTGCAGCTGGCGGTGGCCGGCGCGCGGCCGACGGCGCTCGACGCCTCCGCGGCCTCGGTGCTGCGGATCGCCCCCGGCGGCGGCGCGGGCCTGCTCGTGGCGCTCGACGCCGCGCTCTCGGGCGACGACGGCAACCTCGGCGGCGCCGCCACGGCCGCCGGCTCGAACGCGCAGGCGCTGCGCGACCTCGCCGCGTGGCTGAGCGACGCGGGCGAGGACGTCGTGATCGTCTACGGCGAGCGCGCCCTCAGCGACGGCGGCGGCCGCGCGCTGCTCAACCTCGCCGGCCGGCTCGGGCTCTCCGGGCGCGACGGCGCCGGGCTGCTCGAGGTCGCGTCCGCGGCCAACGCGCGCGGCATCCGCGAGGCCGGCTTCGCCCCCGGCCACGGCCCCGGCTACGGGACGCTCGCGGCCCCCGGCCTCGACGCCCACGGCATCGCGGAGGGCCTGGCCTCGGCCGAGCTCTCGACCGTCTGGCTCAACTACGCCGACCCGGTCCGCTTCTTCCCGGACCGCAGGCTCTGGGAGAAGGCGCTCGGCACCGCGCAGACGGTCATCGCCGTCGACACGCTGGTCACCGAGACGATCCTCGAGCACGCCGACGTCGTGTTCCCGGGCGAGGCGTATCCCGAGAAGGAGGGCACGGTCACCAACGTCGACGGGCGCGTGCAGCGCCTGCGCATGGCGATCGGGCGGCCGAAGGGCCGCACCGGGAATCAGTCCCACCCACCCTCCGGCGTGCGGCCGCTCTGGCAGGTCATCTCCGACATCGGCGACCTCGGCGTCCTCAGCGGCGCGGCGGCGTCGCAGCAGCTCTTCGACGCGGTGCCGTTCTACGCCGGGCTCTCGCTCGACGAGATCGCGGGCCGCGGGACGCGCTGGCCGGCCAACGTCACCGAATGGGAGACCTGGGAGCCCGGCGAGCTCGACGTCCCGCCGGCCATGCCGGCCGCGAGCGGCGACGGGCTGCGCCTCGGCACCTATCGCTCGCTGTGGGCCGCCAAGGAGGTCGACGTCTCGCCGATCCTGCAGTTCCTGCGCCCGCAGCAGGTGGTCGAGCTGTCGCCCGACGACGCCGCCTCGCTCGGCGTGCGCGAGGGCGACCGCGTGCGAGGTCGGCCACAACGGGACGCGCGTCCGCGGCGCCGTCAAGCTCCGCGCCGCGGTGCCGGCCGGCTCCGTGTTCCTCGCCGAGGGCGTGCCCGGCGAGCCGGCGAACAGCCTGACCGAGACGCTCGTGCGCGTGCAGCGCGTGGGCGGCCCCGACGTGCCGGAGCCGTCGGCCGTGGCGGTCCAGGTCGCGCCCGCGGCCGAGGGCCTGTCCGAGATGCCGCCGTCGGCGCCGCTCCCGCAGCCGCCGCTCCCGGGGGACCCGAAGGGATGACGCCCGTCTTCGCCGAGGTCGGCTTCTACGAGGACTGGTGGGTCCAGCTCCTGAAGGGGCTGATCATCTTCGCCATCGTCTTCCAGCTCGTGCCGGTCGTGCTGCTCGCCGAGCGCAAGCTGCTCGGGCGCTTCCAGCACCGCTACGGCCCCAACCGGGTCGGCCCGTTCGGGATCCTGCAGCCGATGGCCGACATCGGGAAGCTGATCTTCAAGCAGCAGTTCAAGCCGCGCACGGCGGTCGGCTGGCTGTTCGCCATCGCGCCGGCGATCTCGATGATGACCGCCGTCGCCACGATCGCGATCATCCCGTTCTCGAACACGGTCGACATCTTCGGCACCGAGGTCGGGCTCTACGGCATCGACCCGTCCGTGGGCATCCTCTTCGCCTTCGCGTTCGGCGCCATCGCCTTCTACGGCGTGATGCTCGGCGGCTGGGCCTCGGGCTCGAAGTACTCGTTCCTCGGCTCGATGCGCGGCGCCGCCCAGCTCATCTCCTACGAGGTCGCGCAGGGCCTCTCGCTGATCGGCGTGATCATGCTGGCCGGCTCGCTGTCGCTGACCGAGATCGTCGAGGCGCAGTCCGGGCTCTGGTACATCGTCCCGCAGTTCGTCGGCTTCATCATCTTCCTGGTCGCCGGCTTCGCCGAGACCAACCGGCCGCCGTTCGACCTCCCGGAGGCCGACGCCGAGCTCGTCGGCGGCTACAACACCGAGTACGGCGGCGGCCGCTTCGCCGGCTACTTCGCCGCCGAGTACCTGAACATCATCGTGGTCTCGGCGATCACGGCCACGCTGTTCCTCGGCGGCTGGCAGCTGCCCTTCGTGGACCCGCCCACGTGGGTCGACCCGATCGTGGTGCTGGCGAAGACGCTGGCGCTGGTGTTCTTCTTCATCTGGGTGCGCGCCACGCTGCCGCGGCTGCGCTACGACCAGCTGATGACGCTGGGCTGGAAGATCTTCCTCCCGCTCGCGACGCTCAATGCCCTCGTGACCGCGATCCTCGTGGTGGTGATCGACTGATGCCGTACGACCCTGGCGACGACGTCGTGCAGGTCCTCCGCTCGCCGGCTCCCGGGCCGGTGCGCGGCACGTACCGCGCCTTCGGCGAGACCCTGCGCGGGCTCAAGACCACGTTCGCGCGCATGGTCGAGGGCCCGAAGACGATCCAGTACCCCGAGGAGAAGGTGCCGGTCTACCCGCGCTTCCGCGGGCGCCACAAGCTGCACCGCTTCGAGGACACCGGGCTGGAGAAGTGCGTCGGCTGCTCGCTGTGCGCGGCCGCCTGCCCGGCCGACTGCATCCGCGTGGTCGCGGCCGAGAACACGCCCGAGAACCGCGTGAGCGCGGGCGAGCGCTACGCCGCGGTCTACGAGATCAACCTGTCGCGCTGCATCTTCTGCGGCTACTGCGAGGTCGCGTGCCCGTTCGACGCGATCACCATGGGCCACGACTACGAGATGTCCGACTACAACCGCAGCGATCTCATCTTCACGAAAGAGATGCTGCTCGCGGAACCGCTGGATCGGACGCCGCTGCGGGCGGCGGGCGAGTAGCCGCCGCCGTCTCCTCGCTGTCGCTGATCAGCAGCGAGATCCCCGCCGCCCGCGCGAGCGTGCCGCCGGGCGCGAGGTCGCGCGCCGAGAACCGGTAGTCGCCCAGCTTCGCGACCTCGTCGTGGAGCGGGTGGCTCGTCGCGGTCTTCAGGGCGACGTCGACGAACCCCGGCGAGCACGCGCAGTAGACGAGCCAGGCCACGAGCTTGCGCTGGTCGTCGCGCGTCGGCGGGGCGTCGGGCCGCAGCAGGAGGATCTTCACGAGCCGGTGCACGTTGACGAGGCGCTTGAGCTCGCGCGGGTTCTCGTCCAGGAAGTCCTGGAACTCGTGCAGCGCCTCCAGCTCGTCCTTGGTGTCCTCCACCTCGCGCAGCAGCTGGGTGCGCGGCGGCACGATCGCCGCGGGGTCGAACGTGAGCGGCGCCGGCCCGGCGGCCGCCGCGGGCTCGGGCTCCGCGGCCTCGGGCTCCGCCGCCTCCTGGCCGGCGAGGAACTCCCGCTGGGCGGCGGGGCTGAAGAGCTGCGAGACGAAGCCGAAGCGCTGGCCGGCGTCCTTGCGCGGGAGGTGCAGCGGGAGCTGGATGATCTTGCGCAGGTAGTTCTGCGCGAAGGCCTCGGCCGCGTCGTCGTCGTCGCTGATCCCGCGCTGGCGGGCGATCGCGCGGTGGATCATGCTCGGGTCGATGGCGAGGACGACGAAGAAGTCGCTCGCGCCGAGCACGAGGTTGATGGCCTGCAGCGTCTCCATGATGCTCTCGTCGCTGCAGCGGTCGAGGTCGTCGACGAAGACGACCACGCGCGGCTCGCCGTCGACGCGGCTCACGAGGAACTTCAGGTCGTCGATGACCTCGTTCTGGTAGCCCATGTGCGCGGCGTGGTCCGGCCCCTGGACGTAGCCGGCGACCTGCGTGCTCACGGGCTGGATGACGTGCAGGAACCGCCAGGCGATGAGGACGACGGCCGCTACCGGCGCGAGCACGCCGGCGAGCGCGCCGGACCAGCCCGACAGCTCGTCGCCCGCGTCGGCGACGCCGAGCAGGATCGCGAGCACCGCGACGAAGACGGCGAGCGAGACCGGCGCGACGAAGCCGAGCCAGAACTGCAGCCGCCGGCGCTCGTACGAGTAGACGATCCGCGAGCGCAGGCGGTCCCACGGCGAGAGCGTGCCCTCCAGGGCCGCCGTGATCGCGCGGGCGAGCCCGGCCCAGACCTGCTCCGAGCCCTCGTAGCGCCAGGCGTTGAACGACACGCTGATCACGTCGCGGTGCGCCCGCTCCTCGAGCAGCCGGAGCAGCTCCTGCCGCCGCATGCCCTGCGCGTTGCGCTCGGCGGCGATCGCGGCGTCGGGCTCCTCGCTGCGCTCGGCGTCCGCGAGGATGGCCTCGATCGCCTCCAGCTCGTCGGCCTCCGCGGTGCCGGCGTTGCTCGGCGCGCGCCGGATCAGGGCGCCGCGCACGAAGCCCACGAACGAGGACTTGCCCCAGCCCCACGGCGCCTGGACGCCCACGGTCAGCGGGCGCGTCTGCGGGAGCATGAGCAGCCGCGCGAGGCCGTCGGCCAGCGGCGCCACGCCGAGCCGGTCGACGTCGGCCGGCTGGTCGCCGCTCAGGGCCGACTCGACGAAGGTGAAGACCTCGTCGTGGCCCGCGTCGCCGCCCTCCGGCGCCTCGACCTCGGGGGTGTCGTGCAACCCGCGGAAGGGTTGCGAGACGACGACCGTGACGTTGCGCGGCAGGTCGCGGAGGAGGTCCGAGGCGTAGTCCGTCTGCTCGATCTCGCAGAAGAGGATCAGCCGCAGGTGGGTCGGCAGGGCGACGCGCCACGGCTCCGTCGTGAGGAGCGTCGACCACAGCGAGCTCGGCTCGTAGACCGGCAGCAGGTCGCCGTACAGCGACCCGCCGGCCGGCAGCGCCAGCAGGTCGGCCTCGAACGCGCCGAAGAGGTTCTCGAGCACCGGCCCGCGGCGCAGGCGGTAGCGCGCCGTCATGACCGTCGGCACGGTGTCGTCCTCGGCGTGGCAGAGCGCCTGCAGCGCCTGGAGGCTGTCGGCGCGGGCGAGCACGAGCGGCTCGTCGCTGTAGAGGACGTCGAGCGGGCCCGCGCCCTTCGTCTTCGGCTCGGTGGCCATGGTCCTCGCGACCGACGCTACGGCGGCCGCGCGAACCGTGTCAAGGCACGAGAACGACCTTGCCGGTCGTCCGGCGGGTCTCGAGCGCCTCGTGGGCGGCCGCGGCATCGGCCAGCGGGAAGCGCGTCAGCAGCGGGGTCAGCGCGCCGCTCGCGGCCGCGGCGAGCGCGCGCTCCTCGAGCGGGCGGAGCGCTCCGCCGAGCCCGAGGGCGGAGGAGACGGTGAGGGCGCGCGAGACGATGTCGCCCTCGGAGACGCGGGTGATCGCGCCCGCGGACCAGCCGAAGATGATCTGGCGGCCGCCGCGGGCCAGGCGCTCGAGCGCGGCCCGGCCGGGATCGCCGCCGACCCCGTCGAGCACGACCGTGACCTCGCCGAGGTCGCGCGTCCAGTCGGGCCGCGTGTAGTCGACCACGACGTCGGCCGCGACGTGCCCGAGCTTGTCCGGGCCCGCCGCGCCGATCACGGCCGCGCCCGCGTTGCGGGCGGCCTGCGTGAGCAGCGCGCCGAGACCGCCCGCGGCCGCCGGGACGAGCACGACGTCGTCCGCGGTGATGGCGGCGGCGTCGAGGATCATCATCGCGGTCCGCCCGGTCCCGATCATCGCCACGGCGACGTCCTCCGCCACGCCGGCGGGCAGCTCGTGCACGTGCTCGAGCTCGCGCACGGCCAGCTCCGCGTAGCCGCGGCTCGCCGGCCCCAGGTGGGCGACGACGCGGCGGCCCAGCCACGCCTCGTCGACGCCGTCGCCCGCGGCGTCGACCGTGCCCGCCGCCTCGCGGCCGGGGATGTCCGGCAGCGCCGGCAGCGGCATCGGGCCGAACCGCTCGCCGGCGCGGATCTTGGCGTCGATCAGGTGCACGCCCGCGGCGGCGACGGCGATCCGCACCTGGCCCGGCCCGGGCACGGGATCGGCCGCCTCCTCGTAGCGGAGGTTGGCGGCGGGCCCGAACTCGTGCAGGACGACGGCGCGCATCTACGACGCGAGCAGCAGGTGCGAGTCGCCGAACTCGTGCCAGCGGTAGCCGTCGGCCAGCGCCGCCTCGTACGAGCGCTCGACGAGCCGGCGGCCGGCGATCGCCTCGAGCATCAGCAGGTGGCTCGCGTCGGGCTCGTGCCAGCCGGTGAGGATGCCGTCGACGACGCGCACACCGCGCTCGGGGCCGATCACCAGGCGCGTCCAGCCCTCGGCCTCGCGCACCGCCCCGTCCGCCTCGGCGGCGGTCTCCAGCGCCCGCACGACGGTGGTGCCGACGGCGATCACGCGCCGCGCGCGGGCGACCGCCGCGGCCGTTCCCGCGGGGACGCGGAAGCGCTCCGGGTAGGGCGCCTCGCCGCGCTCGAGCGAGGAGACGCCGGCGTGCAGGACGATCGTCGCGACGGCGATCCCGCGGTCCTCGAGCGCCTCGAGCACGCGCGGGCTGAACGGCCGTCCGGCGCTCGGCATCTCGGCGCTGCCCGGCTCGGTCGCGAAGACGGTCTGGAAGTCCGCGAGCGGCCGCGGCTCGGGGAGGTGGGCGTAGCGGATCGGCTCGCCGTGGCGCTCGAGGTAGGCGAGCAGCGGCCCGGGGAGCGTCAGGCGCGCGGCCCACAGGCGGCGGCCGCCGAGGTAGGGCGCGAGCAGCTCCGCCTCGCCGCCGCCCGGCAGCCCCAGCCGCGCGCCGGCGCGCCCGTCGCGAGAGGGCCGCGTGCCGTCGCGCAGCTCGATCACCCAGCGCTCGCGCCCGTCCTCGGGCCAGGTTCGCCCCGGCGGCCGGGGGAGCGGAGTGGAGAGATGCACCCGCAGGCCGCCGGAGCCCTCGACCGGGAGCGCAGCGGGGAGCGTCGCGCTCGTGTTGACGACCAGCAGGTCGCCGGGCTCGAGGAGATCGGGGAGGTCGAGGAAGGCCGCGTGGCGGATCCCGGCGCGCGAGGCGACCAGCATGCGCACGCGGTCGCGCTCCGGCGGCGGCTCGGTCGCCTCCAGGCGCTCGGGCAGCTCGAACGCGAGAGCGGCGCTCATGCGGGCGCCGCCGACGCCTGGTAGCGGCCGCTGGGCGCGTCGCCTCCCACGATCGCCAGCAGGCCGGGGACGCTCTGCTCCGGCGGCGGGCGGTCGGAGATGTCCTCGCCGGGGAACGCCTCCTGATGCAGCCGGGTGTTCATGTCGCCGGGATCGACCGCGACGAAGCGCAGCTCCGGATGCTCGGCCGCCAGCACGCGCGTGAGCTGCTCGAGCGCGGCCTTGGAGGAGCCGTAGCCGCCCCAGCCCTCGTAGGCCTCGACGGCGGCGTCGGAGGTCACGTTGACCACGCAGGCGCCGGGCGCGAGCGCCGGCAGCGCGTGCTGGACCAGCGCCAGCGGCGCGAAGACGTTCACGCGGTAGATCTCCTCCAGCACGCCGGGCGGGATAGTCGGCGAGCCGCGGCTGCGGGCTCGCGCCGAGCGTGCTGGCGTTGTTGACGAGCAGGTCGATGCGAGGGCCGGCCCCGGCCACCAGCGCGCGCCGGTGCCAGTCGTCGGCCACGTCGCCGGGCAGCGCCACCACCTCGGTCAGCTCCGCGAGCTCGGCCCGCGCCGTCTCCAGCGCGCCGGCGTCGCGGCCGTCGACGACCAGGCGCCACGAGCGGCGCGCGAGCTCGCGCGCCAGCGCCAGGCCGAGGCCCCGCGACGCGCCGGTGATGAGTGCCGTGTCCATGCCCGCCACGCTAGGCGCGGCGGACCCGCGTTCCCATCGGGAATTGGTCCTAGGACCAAGGTCTCGCCAAGCATTCGCCAAACCGCGGCGGGCAGGTTTCAGCGCGGCGGGCAGGGGTGCTCCGCCGTGTCTGTAATTCCAACAAAGGAGTGGCGGGAAATGCTCCCGAACGTGCTCAACCGCGGCCGACATCTGGTCGCCATCGCTCTGCTCGGCGCCGCGCTGGCCGCGGCACTGGCCCTCGGCGGGACGACGCCGGCGGACGCCCAGTCGGGCAACTGCCCCGGCTCGCTGATCGAGTCGCGCAACCTCAACGTCGGCGGGAAGAAGGTCGGCGAGCTGGACGTGTACTACGACGCCGCGACCGGCAGGAACTGCGCGCGGATGAACCACGCGGGCGACACCTGGGGCAAGAAGCTCCAGACGCGCGCCTGGATCGGCATCTGCTCGAGAGACCAAGCCGGGCAACGGCACGTGCCACTACGACCCGGCCACGGACGGCGTCGACAAGGGCAACTACGCCTACTACGCCGGGCCCGTGAAGACCAAGGCGTCGGCCGCCGGGCGCTGCATCGCGGCCAGCGGCTACCTCTGGATCGACGGCATGCGGTACGCCGTCGGCACCAAGCCGTGGGTCGGCCACTGCGGAGGGTGATGGCCTGACCTGCGCGGCACGGGCGGCGGGACGGACTCCGTCGCCCGTGCCTTCCTACCGCGGCGGCGCGACGAGCCCGGCGCGGACCGCGTACAGCGCCGCCTGCGTGCGGTCGCTGACGCCGAGCTTGGCCAGGATGCTGCTCACGTGCGCCTTGACCGTCTTCTCCGACAGCGAGAGCTCGCGCGCGATCACCTTGTTGGCCATCCCGCGGCCGATCAGCCCGAGCACCTCGCGCTCGCGCGGCGTGAGCGGGTCGGTGGCCATCTCCTCCAGCAGCCGCGAGGCGACCTTGCGGGTGCAGCAGCGCCCCGCCGCTCGTGGACGGTGCGGATGGCCTCCACCAGCTCCTGCGGCTGCACGTCCTTGAGCAGGTAGCCCGCCGCTCCGGCGCGCACGGCGGGGAGCAGCTTCTCGTCGTCGATGAAGCTCGAGAGCACGATCGCGCGGGCGTACGGGACGCGCTCGCGCAGCCCGCGGAGGGCCTCGATCCCGTCCACGTTCGGCATCACCAGGTCGACCAGCACGACGTCGGGCACGTGCTCCTCGGCGGCGGCCAGCGCCTCGGCGCCGTCGCCGCCTCGGCCACCACCTCGATGTCCTCCTGGAGGTCGAGGAACGTGCGCAGGCCCTGGCGGACCACGGCGTGGTCGTCGGCGATCAGCACGCGGATCACGAGCGGCACCTCGAGCGTCACCGTCGTCCCCTCGCCGAGCTTGCGAGACGACGGCGAGCGTGCCGCCGAGCGCGCGGGCGCGCTCCTCCATCGACGTCAGGCCGAGCCGGCGGGAGCGCACGCCGGGCGCTTCGGGATCGAAGCCGACGCCGTCGTCGGCGACGGTGACGACGAGGCGCCCGCCGCGCGATTCCATCCGCAGCTCGATCCGCTCCGCCTCCGCGTGCCGGAGCGCGTTGCTGAGCGCCTCCTGGGCGACGCGCAGGACCTCGGGCTCGCCCTCGGGCGGGCAGTCGGCGGCGCCGGAGATCCGCAGCTCGATCGGCGGCCGTGCACGCGGCGCGAGCATGTCGACCTGCTTGCGCAGCGTCGCCGCCAGGCCTTCGTCGTCGAGCGAGGGCGGGCCGCAGCTCGAAGATCAGCTCGCGCAGCTCGGCGAGCGCCTCCTGGGCGAGCTCGCCCAGCCGGGCGACCTGCTCGCTCGCCGCCGCCGGCGTCGCGGCTCGAGCAGCGTCTGCCGGCGGACTCGGCGCTGAGGACGAGGCCGAACAGCTTCTGGCTGACCGAGTCGTGCAGCTCGCGCGCCAGCCGGTTGCGCTCCTCGACGATGCTCAGCTCGCGGCTGCGCTCGAGCAGCCGCGCGTTCTCGATCGCCACCGCGGCGTGCGCGGCGAGCATCTCGATCAGCCGCTGGTCCTCCTCGCCGAAGTGCTCGGCGCCCTCCTTGTCGGTCAGGTAGAACGCGGCGATCACGCTCCCGCGGGCCACGATCGGCACGCCGAGGAACGAGCGCATCTGCGGGTGGGCGCTCGGCCACCAGCCGCGGAAGCGCGGGTCGCTCGCGGATGTCGGGCGTCCGATGCGACCCGGGCGACTCGAGCATCGCGCCCAGCAGCCCGTGCGTGCGCGGCAGCGGGCCCATGGCGGCGATCAGCTCGTCGCTCATCCCGGCGGTGATGAACTGCGCGAACGCGCCCTCGCCGTCGGGGATCCCGAGCGCGGCGTAGCGCGCGCCGGCCAGCTCGCGCGCCGAGCCGCACGAGCCGCCGCAGCATCGGCTGCACCTCGCGCTCGGCGGCGATCGCCAGCACCGCCTCGCTCATCGACTCCAGGGCGCCGCGCTGCATGAGGGCCACGGTATCGTCACGGCGAACCGATCCAGGAGGCGATTCAGGCATGTCGGACATGGGCCAGCCGCTCGATCGGTTCGCGGAGGTCGAGACCGGCGAGGCGTTCACGATCCAGAACCCGCGGCTCGTGAAGATCGAGCTGTCCGAGACCTCGGTCATGGCCAGGAACGGCGCGATGGTCGCCTACCAGGGCGACGTGCGCTTCGAGCACAAGGGCGGCGGGCTCGGCCGGCTGCTCAAGAAGGCGGCGACCGGCGAGTCGCTGCGGCTGATGGAGGCCTCCGGCTCCGGCGAGCTCTTCCTCGCCAACCAGGCGATGCTCGTCCACGTCCTGCGCCTCAACAACGACACGCTGACCGTCAACGGCGCGAACATCCTCGCGTTCGAGACCGGCATCGACTGGGACATCACGCGCGTCAAGGGCGGCACGGCCGGGCATGCTCGCCGGCGGGCTCTTCAACGTCGGCCTGCGCGGGAGCGGCATCGTCGCGCTCGTGTCCGACGGCGAGCCGCTGCGGCTCGACGTCGGCGAGGCGCCGACGTTCGCCGACCCGCAGGCGGCGATCGCGTGGTCGGGCGGGGTCACGACGAACCTGAAGTCCGACGTGCAGGCCAAGTCGCTGATCGGCATGGGCTCCGGCGAGAGCTTCCAGCTCGGCTTCTCCGGTCAGGGCTGGGTGCTCGTGCAGCCGTCCGAGGGCCGCGTCATAGCGACGTCGTAGCCGCGGCGACAGCGGCCTGGCCGAAGGCGATGCCGCCGTCGTTGGGCGGCAGCCGCTCCGGCACGAGCACGCGCAGGCCGGCCTGCTCGAGCGCGGCGGCCGTGCGCTCGAGCAGGCGGCGGTTCTGGAACACGCCGCCGGAGAGCACGACGAGCTCGAGCCCGCGGTCGGCGGCCAGGCGGGCGCAGTCGTCGGCCGTCGCGTCGGCCAGCGCGTGGTGGAAGCGCGTGGCGATGACGCCCGTCGCGACGCCGCGGGAGACGTCGCGGTCGATCGCGAGGATCGCCTCGCGCGGGTCGAGGACGCCGGCCACCGAGTCGAAGCGGGTAGGCGCCGCGCTCGGACGGGTCGCAGGCCGCCTCGAGCTCGATCGCCGCCTGGCCCTCGTAGCTGACCTCGAGCCGCAGCCCGCAGAGCGCCGCCACGGCGTCGAACAGCCGGCCGGCCGAGGTCGTGGGGGGCGCGGCCATGCCGGTCTCGGCCAGGCGCGCCGACGGCGCGCCAGCGGACGGGGTCGATCCCCGGGCAGCGGCCGCGCGTCGCCGCCCGCGGCCTGCCGCCACGCGCAGGCCATCCGCCACGGCTCGCGCGCGGCCGCGTCGCCGCCCGGCAGCGGGACCGGCCACAGGTGCCCGGCGCGCTCGAAGCCGCGCAGGTCGCCGACGAGGATCTCGCCGCCCCAGACCGTGCCGTCGGTCCCGAGCCCGGCCCCGTCGAAGATCGCGCCCGACCGCCGGGCCCGTCTCGCCGTGCTCGGCCAGGCAGGCGGCGAGGTGCGCGTGGTGGTGCTGGACGGCGACGTGCTCGACGCCCTCGCGGGCGAGCGCGTAGGTCGTCGAGAGGTAGTCCGGATGCAGGTCGTGCGCGACGACCTCGGGCGCGACCGCGAACAGCCGCTCGAAGTGCGCGACGCCCTCCTGGAACGAGGCGAGCGTCTCGGCGTTCTTGAGGTCGCCGATGTGGTGGCCCGACCCAGGCGCGCCGCCCGCGGGCGAGGCAGAACGTGCTCTTGAGCTCGGCGCCGCAGGCCAGCACGTGGCGCTCGGCCGGCACCGGCAGCGCGAGCACGCTGGGCACGGCGCCGCGCGAGCGCCGCAGCGGCAGGGGGCGGCCACGCGCGACGCGCAGGACCGAGTCGTCCGTGCGCGTCTGGATCGGCCGGTCGTGGAGACAGCACGAGGTCGGCGATCGGCGCGAGCCGCTCGAGCGCGTCGTCGTCGTCGTAGGCGATCGGCTCGTCGGAGACGTTGCCGCTGGTCATCACGAGCGGCTGCCCGACGTCGGCGAGCAGCAGGTGGTGGAGCGGGCTGTACGGCAGCATCACGCCGAGCTCGCGCGTCCGCGGCGCCACCGCCCGCGCCACGGGGGCGCCGGGCCGCCGCGGCGCGATCACGATCGGCCGGTCGCGCCCGCGCAGCAGCGCCGCCTCCACCGGCCCGAGCGCGACGAGCTCGCCCGCGGCGCGCAGGTCGGCCGCCATCAGCGCGAACGGCTTCTCCTCGCGGTGCTTGCGCGCCCGCAGCCGCCCGACCGCCGTCCTCGTCGCCCGCCAGGCAGGCCAGATGGAACCCGCCGATCCCCTTCACCGCCACGACCGCCCCGTCGTCGCAGCGCCCGGGCGACGTCGGCGAGCGGATGCGACAGCCGCGGGCCGCAGTCCGGGCAGGCGTTCGGCTGGGCGTGGAAGCGGCGGTCGGCGGGGTCGTGGTACTCGGCCTCGCAGCGCTCGCACATCGCGAAGCCGGCCATCGTGGTCAGCGGCCGGTCGTACGGGACGCCGCGCACGATCGTGAACCGCGGGCCGCAGTCGGTGCAGTTGATGAACGGGTAGCGGTGGCGGCGGTCGGGGGGGTCGAAGAGCTCGCGCAGGCAGGCCTCGCAGGTCGCGACATCGGGCGGGACGAGCGCGTCCGGAGCGCCGCCGGTGCTCGCGGCGATCGTGAAGCCGCGCCCGGAGCGGGCCGGGACGGGCTCGTGCGTGACGCGCTCGATCGTGGCCAGCGGCGGCGCCTCGGCGGGCAGCCGGGCGATGAGCGCCGCGACGGCCGCGGCGTCGCCCTGGACCTCGATGACCACGCCGTGCTCGTCGTTGCCGACGAACCCGTCGAGCCCCAGCTCGGTCGCCAGCCGGTGCACGTAGGGCCGGAACCCGACGCCCTGGACGACCCCGTCCACCCGCAGGCGGACGCGCTGGAGCGACGCGGTCATTCGCGGGGTCGCGACCGCAGCTCGCTCAGCACGAACCCGAAGAGCAGGTGGTCGGCCATGAAGACGGCGCGCTCGCGGCCCTTCGGCCAGTTGCGCTCGGTCAGGCCGAGGGCGGGAGCCACGACCGCGTCGAAGCCGGCCCAGACGAGCAGGCCGTAGCAGCGGGCCCGACCAGGCGCGCTGCCGCCACCGCTCGGGCAGCAGCCCGAAGCCGATCCCGAAGACGCCGCCCATGGCCCAGTGCACGAGCTCGACCACCGTGCGGTTCTTGCGGCCCGTCTTCTTGCGCGTGAGCCGCGACGGCGGGTCCTCGCGGATCAGTCCGGCGTGCTGCGCGAAGACGCGCACGCCGGTCATGGCCATGGCGCCGATGACGCCGCGCAGCTTCGCGTGGATGATCTCTTTCATCTCACCATCTCGCAGAGGACGTGGTAGGCGCTCGCCTGCGCCTCCTGGATGCGCGGGATGTGCTGGGAGCGCGTGACGATCACGTGGTCGGCCAGTCCCTCGGCCGCGATCCTCCCGCCGTCGTAGCCGACGAACGCGAGCGTGACGAGCCCGCGCCGGCGCGCCTCGGCGAGCGCCGAGATCACGTTCGCGGAGCCGCCGCTCGTGGAGAGCGTGAGCAGCACGTCGCCGGCCCGTCCGTGGGCGATGACCTGGCGCGCGAAGATCGCCTCGACCCCGACGTCGTTGGCGATCGCCGTCAGCACCGCCGCGTCCGCGGTCAGGTCGATCGCGGGCCGCCCGGCGGCGAGCAGGTCGGCCACGACGTCCGTCGCGTCCGTCGCCGATCCGCCGTTCCCGAGCGCGAGGACGCGGCCGCCGGCGCGGATCGCCGCGGCGGCCTCGACCAGCGTCTCGCGGCCCTCGGTCAGCGTCTGCGTCCGCAGCTCGCCGATCTCGTCGGCCTTCATCAGGATCGACCGCCGCACGTCGTCGACCACGGCCTCGTGGTCGGTCTCGGTCTCGCCCAGGAAGGGGTAGAGGAAGCTCGCCGCGCCGGCGTCGTGGACGTTGCGCTCGCTGTGGTCGAGGAACACGTGCACCAGCTCCCACAGGACGTGGTAGGCCGTCTCGACCAGCTCCTGGCGCACGAACGGGTCGGCCACCGGCGGGTCGAGCTCGATGACCATCGCCGGCGTGTCGCCGGGCGAGGCGTCGAACGCGATCACCATGTCGTCCGGCTCCGCGAGCAGCGCGAGCGACTCGGCCGTCAGCGCGAGCGCCGGGAGCGCGCGCTTGCCGACGATCACCGGGTGCACGAACTCGACCGCGACGTGGTGCGCGTCGGACCAGCCGGCCGGCGACCCGCCCACCGCCAGCAGCCGCCCGCCGCGGGCGAAGCGCGCGGCCATCTCCCCGCACAGCCGCGCCAGCCGCTCCGCCTCGGCCGCGAACCACGAGGCGTTGGCCTCGCGGCGCACGTCGGCGGCCAGCGCCTCCGTCATGCGGGGACCCGCGCGGGCAGCGCCGCCAGCCACTCGCGGAACGCGTCGACGCCCTCGCCCGTGCGGGCGCTGACCAGCATCGACTCCACCCCCGGGTGCACGGCGTCGAGGTTGCGCAGGAGCTGCTCGACGTCGAACTCCAGGTGCGGCAGCAGGTCGATCTTGTTGATCACCACGAGCTCGCAGGCGCGGAACATCAGCGGGTACTTGAGCGGCTTGTCCTCGCCCTCGGTGACCGAGCAGACCATCACCCGCGCATCTTCGCCGACCCGGAACTCGGCCGGGCAGACGAGGTTGCCCACGTTCTCGATGATCAGCAGGTCGATGTCGGCGAGCGGCAGGGCGGGCAGCGCGCTGCGCACCATGTTCGCGTCGAGGTGGCACTCGCCGCCGAACCCGTTGCCGGTGTTGAGCTGCGTGACCGGCACGTGCAGGCTCGCGAGCCGGTCGGCGTCGTAGCTGCCCTCCACGTCGCCCTCGAGCACGCCGGCGCGCACGTCGCCGAGGCCGCCGAGCACGCGCTCGAGCAGTGCCGTCTTGCCCGCGCCGGGCGCGGACATCAGGTTCACGACCGCGACGTCGTGGCGGTCGAAGTCGTCGCGGTTGGCGCGGGCGATCGTGTTGTTGGCGTCCAGGGCGTCCTCGACGACGCGGACCTTCACGCGGTGCATGCAGCCTCCTCCACCTCGATCGACTCGACCTCGAGCTCGTTGCCCGCGACGACCTCGCCGGGCGCCCCGCACGTGCAGCGGAACAGCGCGTCCTCGGGATCCCACTCCCGCGCGCAGCCGCCGCAGCGCAGCCGCGCCGGCACCGGCACCTGCTCCAGCCGCGCGCCCTCGCACAGCGTCTCGCGGGAGACCACTCCCCAGTAGAACGCGAGCGAGTCCGGCACCACCTGGCGCAGGTGCCCGATCCGCACCGTCACGACGGTCACCCGGCGCCCGGCGGCATGGCGGAGCGCCGTGTCCACCACCGCGCTGGAGACCGACAGCTCGTGCATCAGGACTGGTAGGCCGCGTCCGTCCGGAGCTGGTCGACCGTCTCCGCCACGAGGTCGAGGGCGCGCTCCACGGCCCCCTCGACCGCCGGGCTCAGCCCGATGCCGAGGTCCTCGATCTCGGCCGGCTCGCACGCGATGACCACGACCTTGCCGGAGAACCCGCCGACCGCGCTCACGAACCGCAGCACGGTCTTGGGGTCCATGCCGTGCGGGTTGATCGCCTCGCCGTCCTCGATCGCGCCGCCGAACTCGTCGGGATCGGGCTCGATCACGTACAGCGTCCCGGGCTCGCCGCCCTGGCGGCTGACGTCGAGCAGCACGAGCGCGTGGTAGCCGCGCATGATCTCGTAGGCGAGGTCGAGGCCGCCCGACCCGAACTCCATCACCGTCACGCCGTCCGGGAGCGAGCGCTGCTCGAGCCGGCGCGCGACCTCCCCGCCGAAGCCGTCGTCCTGCATCCAGGCGTTGCCGACGCCCGCCACGAGGATCTGCTTCTCGAAGTTCACGCGGGTACCACCTCGCTGGGGTCGAAGAACAGGTACCGGCCCATCTCGCGCAGCAGGTCCTGGCCGGGGTCGTCGTCGACGGTCACGGCCAGGTGCACGCGGCCGTCGTAGTCGTGGTAGATGCGCTCGATCGTCGCCCGCCGGCCGATCAGCAGGTGGTCGCGGGCGTTCCCCTCGGCGCGCAGCACGACGTGGTCGCCCGGACGGTACGTGACGTCGTTCACCGTCACGCGGCCGTGGAGCGCCATCACGTCCTCCGGCGTCGCGGCGGCGGCGCGAGCGAGCATCGCCCGCACCGCCGGATCCTGCCGAGCCGCCTCCTCGCGCTCGCCGTCGCTGAGCGCGAGCACGTGCAGCAGCAGCGCCTCCTCGATCTCGGTCGAGTCGAACAGGCTGCCGCGGCTCTCGGGGGCGAGCTGGGGGTGGTCGGGGAGCATGATCGCGGCGCCCAGCACCGCGTCGTCGGCGTCCGACGCCAGCACCGGCCACGTGTTGAGCTGCTCGCATGCCGCCACCTCCGGCGAGGAGTCGAGCGGCGAGCGGAAGCGGCCGCCGTGGACGTGCGCGGTGACGTGCGTGGAGAGCAGGCTGTGCCGCAGCGCCTCCGCGCGCTCCAGTCCCTCGGCGACATCGGTCGTGTTGTGCACGCACAGCGCCAGCCGCACGGCGCCGCCCTCGAGCCGGACCGCCGACAGCCGTACGCGGCCGCGCACGCCGTCGAAGTCGAACTCCTCCACGACCGACTCGCCGACGGGCACCTCCGGCAGGTCGAGCCGCCGCGCCGTCGCCTCGTGGCGGGGGCCGCTGCCCTGCAGGAACCGCACGCTGCCGCGGAAGACAGCGTCCTCGGAAACCTCGGCCACGACCTGGATCCGCACCCGATCGGAGCGAGCCTTCGTCCCGACCGTGCAGGCCGGCGGGTAGACGATCCCGAACGGCGTCGGCGTGGCGTTCTTCGTCGCGCCCGGCGTGTACGGGTAGAGCGCGTAGCCCTCGTAGAGCAGCGTGTCGACGAGCTGCTCGAGGTCGGTCATGCCAGCAGCTCCGCGACCGCGGCGTCGAGCGACGGCAGGCCGCGCTCGGCCTTGTGCGCCTGCAGCCGGTCGAGCGTCTCGCGGTCGAGCCGGATCCAGCCGCCCTCGGGGTAGTAGAGCCGCATCAGGCCGTGCCACGTGGCCACCGGCAGCATGAAGCGCGCGGAGCAGCTCCACGGCACCATCGCGACCTGCAGCTCCGGGTGCACGATCGTCCCGCTGAAGTGGAGGGTGAGCGGGATCTCCCCGTCGGGCAGCGAGTAGAAGTACTTGGCGGCCGCGACGTCGAGGTCGTAGGTGCACGGCACGAGCAGGTCGAACTCGCCGGTGCCGTCGAACCCCGGCACGAGCGTCCCGACCTGCGCCCAGAGGAAGCTGCGCGTGGTGGCCGCCCAGCGCTCCGGCGGCCCGAACAGCTCGACCAGCCGCGCCCGCGTCTCGGCGTCGTAGGTCCGGCGCGCGGGATCGACGTTGATCTGCGCCGACAGCGCGATGCCGTGGACGGGCCGGTCCTCCTCGACCCGCAGGCGGAAGCGCATGGTCGGCGCGACCGCGTGGGCGACCGGCTCTGCCGAGAGCACGTCGAACCTCACCGCAGGGCCTCGAAGTACTCGTCCACCGCGGCGCGCATCGCCGGCCCGCCGGTGATCCCCTCCCACGACTCCTTGACCACGCCGACGAGCCGGTAGGCCACGTCGATCGGCGCGATCGCCTGCTGCGGCGGCTGGGCCATGCGGTTGACGATCAGCGCCTCCGTGTCGGGCTCCAGCGAGGCGAGGACCGGGTTCGCCTCGCAGACCCGCTCCCAGGCGTCGAGCTCCAGCTCGGACTCGGTCGCCCCCGCCGGGCTCGGATAGAGCGCGATCACGCCGTCGGCGACGGTGCTGACCATGAAGAACGCGAGCCCGATCGGGATCTGGAAGCCCGCCCACTGCTCGTCGGTGATGCGCAGGTCGTCCAGCCAGACGGTGCGGTTCCCGGCGGGCCGGTAGTCGGGGTCGCCCGAGCGCACCGCCCAGCACGTCTGGCAGACGCAGAGGATCCGGCGCTCGGACAGGTGCAGCAGGTGCTTGTGGTCCTCGGGGAGCGACAGATCGCACAGCTCGCAGCCGGTGTGCTGCTCGACGGCCGGCGCCGCCACGTGCACGGCGCCGTTCTCGCGCAGGAGCGGCGCGGGCTCGAGCTGCAGCCCGCCGGCGCCGCGGCCGGCGCGCACCAGGTCATAGCCGTGCCCGCAGCGCCCGCACGTCAGCGTGCCGAGGATCAGCACGCCGTCGTCGAGCGTCGCGCCGCACGCCGCGCACGCGTTGCGGTAGGCGAGGAGCGTGCCGTCCACGTTGGCGACCACGAGCTCGCCCCGGCGGGCCAGCGCGCCGATGCCGACCTCCTCGACCACACGCCACTCGCGCGGCGCGGCCGGCGCCACCTCGACCCCGTCCAGCTCCACGCCGGCGAGATCCGGCGCGTGCTCGTCGAGCGCGTGCATGATCGCGTGCTCGAGCGTGGACGCCGAGGCCGGGCAGCCCTCGCAGCCGCCCAGCATCCGCAGGCGCGCGACCCCGTCGGCGAGCGCCACGAGCTCGACGCCGCCGCCGTGCGACTCCATGTACGGCCGCACCATCTCGAGCGCCTCGCGCACGCGCTCCTCGAGGGCGACCGGATAGAGCCCGTGGAGCAGCAGCAGGCTGCCGACCACGCCGTCCTCGGCGAGCCGCGCGCGCGTCTGCTCGTCGAGCGCGCCGAAGATCCGCGTCAGGCCCTCGCCGTAGAGCTGCATCAGCTCCCCGACGAGCTCCTCGGCCCGCGGGTCGCCGATCGCGTCGAGGCGTGCGGTGAGCTCCGTGCTCACGCCAGCGCGGTCGGGGTGTGCATGACCTTCCTCACCTTGCCCTTGCCCGTGTACATGTGCACGCCGCACGGGAGGCACGGGTCGAAGGAGTGCACGGCCCGCATGATGTCCACCCCCTTGAAGTCGTCCGGGCCGTTCTCCTCGAAGATCGGGGTGTTCTGGACCGCGTCCTCGTACGGGCCCGGCGTGCCGTAGACGTCACGCGGGTTCGCGTTCCAGGGGGTCGGCGGGTACGGCTGGTAGTTGGCCACCTTGCCGTCCCGGATCACCATGTGGTGCGAGAGGACGCCGCGGGCCGCCTCGTGGAAGCCGACGCTGACCGCGTTGTCGGGCACGGTGACCCGATTGGCGCTCTTGGTCCGGCCGGCCCGGACCTCGGCCAGCGCCTGCTCGATGTGGTAGAGCCCGAGGAGCGCGGAGAACGCCTGGTGGTAGGACCGCGCGCGGTCGCGCTCGATCGCGTTCGACTTCTCCGGGATGTGCCACTCGAGCTCCATCTCGGGCATGAAGCCCGTCTTCGGCAGCACCATCTGGATGCTGTGGCCCGTGGCCTTCACGTAGCCGACGTCGACGAGGCCGGCCTTGGCCGTCACCCACTGGCGGGCGAACGGGCCGCCGCCGGTGTCGTTGGCCACGTAGCGGTCGTTGCGCTTGTCGTACATGCGCGGGGAGACGACCCAGGAGTACTTGTCGGCGAAGTCGCGCGCCTGCGGCTTCGGCAGCGTGACCTTGTTCCACGGATGCCGCTTGTCGACCGGGTTGCCGAGCGGGTCCTGCGTGACGAAGGTCTCCTCGCCGGACCAGTCGTCGAAGTAGCTCGAGCCGAGCAGGATCCGGATCGCCAGGTTGATCTCCACGAGGTCCGTGGTGATCAGCTCGCCGTCGAACACGAGGCCGGGCGTCACGTACCGCGTGCGACCCCAGTCGGTCATGTCGCTGTAGTCGTAGCGCGGCACGTCGGGGTCGTCGAACGCGCCCCAGCAGATCAGGTCGGTGTTGCGGTACCCGACCATGTCGTAGCCGGGCAGCTCCTGGAGGAAGAAGTCGTAGATGTCGTCGTGCATCGGCACGGTGCGCTTGCAGTAGTCGATGTACCGCATCAGGCGCACGTAGTAGTCGGTGCACGTCTGCGACGTGATGTCCGCGCTGACCCCGCCCGGCATGATCGTGGACGGGTGGGTGTGACGGCCGCCGAACAGGCAGTACATCTCACGCGTGTACCGGGCGACCTGCAGCGTCTCGAGGTAGAACTCGCCGGTGAACGGGTTGAGCGCGCGCATGATGTCGGCGATCGTCTTGAACCCGTGGACGTCGCCGTGCGGCGAAGGCGTGTTCTCCGCCTTCTTGAGCAGCGAGGGGTTCGTGTCCTTCACCATCTGCTCGCAGAAGTCCACGTTGCACATGCAGTCGTTGTAGATCGCATGGTCGAACATGTAGTCCGCGAGCTCGGCCAGGTTGTAGGCGCAGTTGCCGAGCTTGGGCGGGTAGATGCCGTAGGCCATGTTCTGGCACAGCACCGAGGTCGTGCAGTGGTTGTCCCCGCAGATGCCGCAGATCCGGCTCGTCAGGAAGTGCGTGTCACGCGGGTCGATGCCCTTCATGAAGATGTCGAACCCGCGGAAGATCATCGACGTGCTGTAGCACTTGAGCACCTGCTGGTTGGTGAAGTCGATCTCGGTGTGGATCCCCAGCGACCCGACGATCCGGGTGATGGGATCCCACGACATCTCCTTGACGGTGACCTTCTGCTCGGTCCCGGGTGTGTCAACCGTGGCCATCGATCGTCTCCCTCCTACCAGCGCTTCTCATAGCCGGAC
This sequence comes from uncultured Solirubrobacteraceae bacterium, assembly GCA_963720415.1. GTDB lineage: Bacteria > Actinomycetota > Thermoleophilia > Solirubrobacterales > Solirubrobacteraceae > DASSUW01. The sequence continues at coordinate 254,610 of CAVRFQ010000002.1, forward strand.
AGGAGCTGGTTGCCGGGCTTGCGCCACTCCGGCTCCTTGTCGTACTTGCGCGTCACGTTCATCCTGCGCCCGAGGCGCAGCAGCGGCCCGTAGGTGAACCTCGCGGCGTTGGACGAGATCCTCCCCATCGGGTCCTCGTCCATGAAGGGCATGTACTTGTCGGGGAAGCCCGGCATCGTGCACGCCATGCAGATGCCGCCCACGTTGGGGCAGCCGCCCATGCCGTTCACCCAGCCGCGCAGCGGCACGTTGCACTTGACCACCGGGCCCTTGCAGCCGAGCTTGACCAGGCAGCGGTGGTCGTCGCCGTACTCCGTGGCGAAGTTCCCGGTCTCGTAGAACGCGGCGCGGTTGCAGCTCTCGTGCGCGGTGCGCTCGAACAGCCAGGTCGGGCGCCCGGCGTCGTCGAGCTCGGGCACCGGCGCGCGGCCGGCGAGCGCGAACACGAGGTACATCAGCGTCTCGGTGATGTTGTCGGGCTGCGCCGGGCAGCCGGGGATGTTCACGATCGGGATGCCGGCCTTGGACTTCCACTTCCAGCCGAGGTGGTCGCGCAGGCCCATGGCGCCGGTCGGGTTGTTCTTCATCGCCGGGATGCCGCCGTACGTCGCGCAGGTGCCGACGGCGACCACGGCGGCCGCCTTCGGCGCCAGCCGGTCGATCCACTCGGTCGTGGTGATCGGCTGCCCGGTCTCCGGGTTGTCGCCCATGGCGGCGAAGTAGCCGTCGCCTGAGAGGTTCTCGTTCGGGAGCGAGCCCTCGAGGATGAGGACGAAGGGGTCGAGCTTGCCGGCCTCGGCGTCCCACCACGCCTGCATGAACTCGGCGCCCTGCTCGAACGCGAGCACGGGGTTGTGCACGACGACCTTCGGCATGCCGGGGATCGCCCCCGTGATGATGTCCTCGAGGCTCGGATTGGTCGCCGAGGTCATGCCGACCGAGTCACCGTCGCAGCTCAGCCCCGTGGTCATCCAGATCACGTGTGCCGTGATCTGCTCGGTCTCGTGCTGCCTGGGTGCGTACTCGACTGGCGCCATGGGCGCTCCTCTCAGCAGATCCGGGGCAGGGGGTCGCCGACCAGCTGGTCCATGACCCGCCGCCCACCGAATGCCGTCTCCACCAGGACCATCCCGGGGGGATCCGTCTTCACCTCTCCGATCTCGGCCGCGCGCTCGCAGCCCTCCACGAGGCGCAGCGCGGCGAGGGCCTCCCCCGCCGCGTCCGCCGCGACGAAGGCGACGAGCCGCCCCTCGTTCGCGACGTACATGGGGTCGATGCCGAGCAGCTCGGCGGCCCCGGCCACCGCCGGGTCGACGGGCACATCGCCCTCGCGCACGAGCATGGCCACGCCGGCCGCCCGCGCGATCTCGTTGAGCACCGAGGCGACGCCGCCGCGCGTGGCGTCGCGGATGCAGTGGACGGCCGGCCCCAGGATGGAGTCGACCGCCGGCCACAGCGAGCAGGTGTCGGACTCGACGTCCGCGTCGAGCCCGAGGTCGCCGCGGGCGAGCATGATCGCCGTCCCGTGCTCGCCGATCGGGCCCGAGACGAGGATCCGGTCGCCGGGCCGGACCGCGCCCGGAGAGAGCGACGCGCGCGGGTCGCGCTTCCCGATCCCGGCCGTGCAGACGTACATGCCGTCGGCGTGCCCGCGCTCGACGACCTTCGTGTCGCCCGTCACGATGCGCACTCCGGCGGCGGCGGCCGCGACGGCCATCGCGCTCACCTCTCCGCGGAGCACGTCCGCCTCGAGGCCCTCCTCCAGCACGAGCGCGAGGCTCAGAGCCAGTGGCCGTGCGCCCGCCACCGCCAGGTCGTTGACCGTGCCGTTCACGGCCAGCTCGCCGATCGAGCCGCCCGGGAACCGCAGCGGCTTGACGACGAACGAGTCGGTGGTGAGGGCGATGTCGTCGAGGAACGCGGCGTCGGCGAGCTCGTCGAGCCCGAAGGCCGGCGCCAGCAGCCCCTCGATCAGCGTCTGGGTGGCCTTGCCGCCCGCGCCGTGGGCCATCGTGATCCGCGGCTCCTTGAACCGCGGCCGCTTCGCGCGCGCGGTCTCGATGATCCCGAGGATCCGCTCCTCACGAGAGGACACGCTCACGCGCGAACCTCCCGTACTGGTAGTAGGCGGCGCAGGCGCCTTCCGGCGAGACCATGCAGGTGCCGATGGCGTGCTCGGGCGTGCACGCGGTGCCGAACACCTTGCACTCCCACGGCTTGATGACGCCCTTGAGGACCTCGCCGCACTGGCAGGCCTTCGGGTCGGCGACGCGCACGCCGGGGACCGCGTAGCGGCGCTCGGCGTCGAAGGCGGCGAACGCGTCGCTGAGGCGCAGCGCGCTCTGGGAGATGAACCCGAGGCCGCGCCACTCGAAGTGCGGGCGGAGCGCGAAGACCTCGCTCATCGCGCGCAGCGCGGCCGCGTTGCCGTCGTACGGCACCACCCGCGTGTACTGGTTCTCGACCTCGCAGCGGCCCTCGCGCAGCTGCGAGAGGATCATGTGGATCGCCTGGAGGATGTCGAGCGGCTCGAAGCCGGCGATCACGACCGGGCGGCCGTAGTCGGCGGGGATGAACTCGAACGGCCGCGCGCCGACCACGGTGGAGACGTGCCCGGGGCCGATGAAGCCGTCGAGGCGCAGGTCCGGCGACTCGAGCAGCGCGCGCAGCGGCGGCACGATCGTCACGTGGTTGCACATGCAGGAGAAGTTCTCGAGCCCCTCCGCGCGGGCGCGCATGAGCGTGAGCGCCGTCGACGGCGCGGTGGTCTCGAACCCGATCGCGAAGAACACGACCTGGCGGTCGGGCTCCGCGCGGGCGATCCGCAGGGCGTCGAGCGGCGAGTAGACCATCCGCACGTCGGCGCCCTGCGCCTTGGCGTCGAGCAGCGTGCCCTCCGAGCCGGGCACGCGCAGCATGTCGCCGAAGCAGGTGAAGATCACGCCCGGCTGCCGGGCGATGGCGATGCCGTCGTCCACGCGGCCCATCGGGATCACGCAGACCGGGCAGCCCGGGCCGTGGACGAGCTCGACGTTCTCGGGCAGCAGGTCGTCGACCCCGTAGCGGTAGATCGAATGCGTGTGGCCGCCGCAGACCTCCATCACCTTGTAGTGGCGTCCGGGCTCGACCACGTCGAGGATCTGCGCCGCCACCGCGCGGCCGAGCTCTCCGTCGCGGAACTCGTCGACGAACCTCATGGCAGCTTCACCAGGGCCACGTCGGCGTGGACGAGCACCTCGTCGCCCGGCTCGACGCCGTCGATCAGGGCGACCTCCACCGTCCGCTGCTCGCCGCCGGCCTCGCACACGGCGAGCCCGTCCTCGAACCGCACGACCCGCATCGCGACCCCCACGTCCCCGCAAGTGATGCAGCGGTTCTCGTGCGGGTCGCCGGCGTTCACTCGATCGCGCTCGCCTTCAGCTCTTCGAGCTCCTGCTCGTACTCGGAGCCCATGCGCATGAGCGCGCGATGCGTGGCCAGCGCCTCCTGCTCGTCGACCTTCGAGAGCGCGAAGCCGACGTGGATCAGCACCCAGTCACCGGGCTCCGCGGCGTCGAGCAGTCCCACGTTGACGATGCGGCGAACGCCCGCCACATCGACACGAGCGAGCTCGTTCTCCGCGTCCGTGATCTCCAAGATCTGGCCCGGAATGGCCAGGCACACGGTCTCCTCCTCCGTCGAACGCGAGCCTATCGCTTGTGACGAAATGCGCAAGCGTGTGCGGTCAGGCAGCGTACCGGCGCTCGACCTCGTAGCATCAGCGCTCGTTCGATGGCGGAGGTCATCTTCTTCATTGCGGCGATCGGCGCCGTTGCAGGCGCGGTTGGCACCGTCGCGCTCCGCAACCCGTTCTACGCGGTTCTCGCGCTGGTCTGCCACCTGCTCGCGCTCGCCGCGCTGTTCCTGCTGCTCCGGGCCGAGTTCGTGGCGGCCGCCCAGGTCGTCGTCTACGCGGGCGCCGTCATGGTCCTCTACGTCTTCGTGGTCGCCTATGCGGGCGGCAGCGGTGAGCCGCTGGACCGGATCCCACGGGCGCCACGTTGCG
>CAVRFQ010000003.1:0-260260 GCA_963720415.1 uncultured Solirubrobacteraceae bacterium
CAGACCGCGTACGGGGTCCCGCCGCAGTCGATCCTCACGATGCCGCTGCTCCCGGGCACCGACGGCGTGCAGAAGATGTCCAAGTCCGTCGGCAACCACATCGGGATCACCGAGCCGCCGGGCGAGATGTACGGCAAGACGCTCTCGCTCCCTGACGCCGCGCTGCCCGAGTGGTACGACCTGCTGCTGGGCCGCCCGGTGCCCGACGGGGAGTCGCCGCGCGACGCCAAGCGCGCGCTCGCGCGCGCGATCGTGGAGCGCTTCCACGGTGTCGACGCGGCGGCCGCGGCCGAGGAGGGGTTCGACCGCGTCTTCGTGTCACGCGAGCTGCCGTCGGAGATCGAGGAGGCCGTGATCTCCTCCGTGAACGGCTCGGTCCACCTCCCGGCGCTGATCGCGGACGTGTTCGGCGGCTCGCGCTCCGAGGCGCGGCGCGCGATCGAGGGCGGCGGCGTCAAGCTCGACGGCGCGACGGTGACGGCGCTCGACCTGCCGGCCGCCGAGCTCGACGGCCGCGTGCTGCAGGTCGGCAAGCGCCGGTTCCGCCGGCTGCGGCTCTCGTGACCGTCCACACCGGCCTGCTGCGGCTCGAGACGGCCGGCGAGGGCCAGATCGTCGACCTCACCGAGGGCGTGATGACCGTCGTGCGGCAGAGCGACGTCGCCGACGGGCTCGTGACCGTGTTCGTGACCGGCTCGACCGCCGCCGTGACGACGATGGAGTACGAGCCGGGCGGGGTCCAGGACCTGCACGGCGCTGCTCGAGCGGCTCATCCCGCGCGCGGGGGAGTACGCGCACAACGTCCTCAACGGCGACGACAACGCCCACTCGCACCTCCGCGCGTCGCTCCTGGGCGCCTCCGAGACGGTCCCGCTCGTGCGCGGCGCCCTGGTCCTCGGGACCTGGCAGCAGCTGGTCCTGATCGACTTCGACGACCGGCCGCGGCGCCGCGAGGTCCACGTGCAGGTCCTTTCCTAGCGCCCGGCCGCCGTCCTGCTACAGTTCCGCGCCGCTGGAGGAACCCCCGCGGCGCTTGAACAGGCCGGCCGGGGCGCGCTACACTCCATTGCCCGCTCGGGACCGAGTCCTGAGCGCGCGCCACGCGGAGGAGACCCCTTCGCAGCGAGGCGCAGCGGTCTTTGAAAACTCAACAGCATGCGCACCGATCGGCCCTGGCCTCGCGCCAGAGCCAATGATCGATGTGCGTCCAGGTTCGTCAAACGCCGACGGCGCTACCCAGCGCCGGACGGCACAAAGAATCAAGAAGTACCTCGTCATGCATCCGGCGGCGGCCACGTGTACGGCCGCGCCCTAGTGTGATGCACGACAAGCTCTGTGTGAGTAGTTCTTCACGGAGAGTTTGATCCTGGCTCAGGACGAACGCTGGCGGCGTGCTTAACACATGCAAGTGGAGCGACGAACTAGGCTTCGGCCTAGGGCAGAGCCGCGAACGGGTGAGTAACACGTGGGTAACCCACCCCGATGACCGGGACAACCCGAGGAAACTCGGGCTAATACCGGATGAGCTCCTTTCTCTTGAGGGAAAGGAGGAAAGATAGCTTAGGCCTTCGCATCGGGACGGGCCCGCGGCGCATTAGCTTGTTGGTGGGGTAACGGCCTACCAAGGCGACGATGCGTAGCTGGTCTGAGAGGACGATCAGCCACACTGGGACTGAGACACGGCCCAGACTCCTACGGGAGGCAGCAGTGGGGAATCTTGCGCAATGCGCGAAAGCGTGACGCAGCAACGCCGCGTGGGGGAAGAAGGCCTTCGGGTTGTAAACCCCTTTCAGTTGGGACGAAGCTTCGCCGGTGAATAGCCGGCTGGAGTGACGGTACCTTCACAAGAAGCCCCGGCTAACTACGTGCCAGCAGCCGCGGTAATACGTAGGGGGCTAGCGTTGTCCGGAATCATTGGGCGTAAAGCGCGTGTAGGCGGCCCGGTAAGTCCGCTGTGAAAGTCGGGGGCTCAACCCTCGAATGCCGGTGGATACTGTCGGGCTAGAGTACGGAAGAGGCGAGTGGAATTCCTGGTGTAGCGGTGAAATGCGCAGATATCAGGAGGAACACCAATTGCGAAGGCAGCTCGCTGGGACGTAACTGACGCTGAGACGCGAAAGCGTGGGGAGCAAACAGGATTAGATACCCTGGTAGTCCACGCTGTAAACGATGGGCACTAGGTGTGGGGGGTGTCGACTCCCTCCGTGCCGAAGCTAACGCATTAAGTGCCCCGCCTGGGGAGTACGGCCGCAAGGCTAAAACTCAAAGGAATTGACGGGGGCCCGCACAAGCAGCGGAGCATGTGGTTTAATTCGACGCAACGCGAAGAACCTTACCTGGGCTTGACATGTGGATCGTACCCGTGGAAACACGGGGTCAGTTCGGCTGGATCTTCACAGGTGGTGCATGGCTGTCGTCAGCTCGTGTCGTGAGATGTTGGGTTAAGTCCCGCAACGAGCGCAACCCCCGTCGCATGTTGCCAGCATTTAGTTGGGGACTCATGCGAGACTGCCGGTGACAAACCGGAGGAAGGTGGGGATGACGTCAAGTCATCATGCCCCTTATGTTCAGGGCTACACACGTGCTACATTGGCACGTACAGAGGGCTGCGATACCGCGAGGTGGAGCGAATCCCTCAAAGCGTGTCTCGGTTCGGATTGCAGGCTGAAACTCGCCTGCATGAAGGCGGAGTTGCTAGTAATCGCGGATCAGCATTGCCGCGGTGAATACGTTCCCGGGCCTTGTACACACCGCCCGTCACACCACGGAAGCAAGCAACACCCGAAGCCGGTGGCCTAACCCTTTGGGAGGGAGCCGTCGAAGGTGGGGCTCGTGACTGGGGTGAAGTCGTAACAAGGTAGCCGTACCGGAAGGTGCGGCTGGATCACCTCCTTTCTAGGGAAGCTCCAGGATTGGAGCGGTCGCTCAGGCGGCCGGCGCACAACGCGCCGGCTTAGCTGGGGCGTCTACCGAAACGTCGACCGGGCCTGGGGGCGCTCGAGCGCGAGCTCGTGCGCCTCATGCTGTTGAGTTTTGAGAGACCGAGCGCCCAGTCCGGGCGTGCGCCTCTTCGCGGACCTTGAAAACTGCACAACCATGCCAACAAACGGGTATCACCGTCCGAATTCGCGTCAGTGAATTCGGATGATCACCGTCAAGATAGGAAGGGCACATGGTGGATGCCTTGGCACCAGGAGTCGATGAAGGGCGTGAACGGCTGCGATAAGCCGCGGGTAGGCGCTGAATAGCCATTGATCCGCGGATTCCCGAATGGGGAAACCCAACGCTGGTAATACGGCGTTACCGCATGCTGAATACATAGGCATGACGGAGGCAAGCCGGGGAACTGAAACATCTCAGTACCCGGAGGAAAGGAAATCAACCGAGACTCCCCGAGTAGTGGCGAGCGAAAGGGGAATAGCCCAAACTTCGTACGTGTAAGCGGCCACGCGTTGCGTACGAGGGGTTGTAGGGCGCCTGCCCGGGATGTGGCTGTCCCGGCGAGAGTTACAAAACCGATCGGTAGTTGAAGCGCGTGGAACCGCGCACCACAGAGGGCAATCGTCCCGTAGACGAAACCGACCGGACTTTCGATGGCGTTCCTGAGTAGGTCCGCACCCGTGAAACGCGGACTGAATCTGGGGGGACCACCCTCCAAGGCTAAGTACTCCCTGGTGACCGATAGCGGACTAGTACCGTGAGGGAAAGGTGAAAAGTACCCCGGAAGGGGAGTGAAATAGTACCTGAAACCGCGTGCCTACAAGCGGTCGGAGCAGCTTCGTGCTGTGACGGCGTGCTTTTTGCATAACGAGCCGGCGAGTTACTCGTCTGCGGCGAGCTTAAGCGATGAGCGAAGGCGTAGCGAAAGCGAGTCCTAATAGGGCGATTTAGTCGTAGGCGGTAGACCCGAAACTGAGCGAGCTATCCATGGGCAGGTTGAAGCGGGGGTAAGACCCCGTGGAGGACCGAACCGACCTAGGTTAAAAACTGGGCGGATGACCTGTGGATCGGAGTGAAAGGCTAATCAAGCTCAGAGATATCTGGTTCTCTCCGAAATATATTTAGGTATAGCCTCGGATAAATTCCGTGGCGGCCGTAGAGCACTGTTTGGTCTAGGGGGCCTACCAGCTTACCGAAATCAGGCAAACTCCGAAGACCGTCACGGCTACTCCGGGAGTCAGTTGCTGGGGGATAAACTTCAGCGTCAAGAGGGAAACAGCCCAGACCGCCAGCTAAGGACCCTAAGTGCTAGCTAAGTGGCAAACGATGTCCGAGTGCACAGACAACCAGGAGGTTGGCTTAGAGGCAGCCATCCTTGAAAGAGTGCGTAACAGCTCACTGGTCAAGTGTTCGGGCGCGGATAATGTAACGGGGCTCAAGCTAGCCTCCGAAGCTGCGGGTGCGTCGCAAGACGCGCGGTAGGAGAGCGTTCCCATGGCAGTGAAGCGGCGGTGGAAACCAGCCGTGGAGCCATGGGAAGTGAGAATGCCGGCATGAGTAACGAAAGAGAGGTGAGAATCCTCTCCGCCGATTGCCCAAGGATTCCTGAGTAAAGTTCGTCTGCTCAGGGTTAGTCGGGACCTAAGGCGAGGCCGAAAGGCGTAGTCGATGGACAACAGGTTGATATTCCTGTACCACGTCGCAGTCATTTGACCGATGGGGGGACGGGGAAGGCTATGGATAGCAGGCGATGGTCGTCCTGCGACAAGCATGTAGGGGTGGGTTCAGGCAAATCCGAACCCGCATAACCTGAGGTGTGATGTCAGCTGGCTACAAGCCGGCGACTTCCGGAAGCCATGCCCCCAAGAAAAGCCTCTAGGGAGACTGCACGTGCCCGTACCAAAACCGACACAGGTGGGCAAGTAGAGAATACTAAGGTGATCGAGATAACCCTCGTTAAGGAACTCGGCAAAATCGCCCCGTAACTTCGGGAGAAGGGGCGCCCTAGTAGGGTGAAGCGACTTGCTCGTGGAGCCCGAGGGGGCCGCAGTGAATTGGTTCAAGCGACTGTTTACCAAAAACACAGGTCTCTGCTAAGTCGCAAGACGACGTATAGGGGCTGACGCCTGCCCGGTGCCGGAAGGTTACGTGGAGGTGTTAGGACTTCGGTCCGAAGCACTGAAACTAAGCCCCGGTAAACGGCGGCGGTAACTATAACCGTCCTAAGGTAGCGAAATTCCTTGTCGGGTAAGTTCCGACCTGCACGAATGGCGTAACGACTTGAACGCTGTCTCAACGAGGGGCTCGGTGAAATTGCAGTCTCGGTGAAGATGCCGAGTACCCGCGGCTAGACGGAAAGACCCCGTGAACCTTTACTACAACTTGGTATTGGAGTTCGGTGCGTTTCGCTCAGGATAGGTGGGAGGCTTTGAAGCGCCGGCTGCGGCCGGCGTGGAGCCAACCTTGAGATACCACCCTTGACGTATTGGGCTTCTAACAGGATTCCGTGAATCCGGGTCCTGAACAGTGCCAGGTGGGTAGTTTGACTGGGGCGGTCGCCTCCTAAAATGTAACGGAGGCGCGCAAAGGTTCCCTCAGTACGGTTGGAAACCGTGCGTAGAGTGTAAAAGCAGCAAGGGAGCTTGACTGTGAGACCGACAGGTCGAGCAGGTGCGAAAGCAGGCTTTAGTGATCCGGCGCTTGCAAGTGGAAGTGGCGTCGCTCAACGGATAAAAGGTACTCCGGGGATAACAGGCTTATCGAGTCCAAGAGTCCACATCGACGACTCGGTTTGGCACCTCGATGTCGGCTCGTCGCATCCTGGGGCTGTAGTAGGTCCCAAGGGTTGGGCTGTTCGCCCATTAAAGCGGTACGCGAGCTGGGTTCAGAACGTCGTGAGACAGTTCGGTCCCTATCTGCCGTGGGCGTTGGAGAATTGACAGGATTCGTCCCTAGTACGAGAGGACCGGGATGAACGCACCTCTGGTGTATCTGTTGTCCTGCCAAGGGCACCGCAGGTTAGCTACGTGCGGATCGGATAACCGCTGAAGGCATCTAAGCGGGAAGCCGACCTGAAGATGAGTTCTCCCATCTCCTTGAGAGAGTAAGACCCCTGGTAGACCACCAGGTTGATAGGCCGGATCTGGAAGCACAGCAATGTGCGTAGGAGACCGGTACTAATGGGTCGAGGGCTTGACGGATAATTTTTAGTGGTACCCGTGGTTGGCGGGTTGTGCAGTTTTGAAGGTCCGCGGAAGGCGCGCGGTCTTGACAATTCTGGTGGCTTTAGCGTGGGGGAAACACCTCTTCCCATTCCGAACAGAGCAGTTAAGCCCCACAGCGCCGATGGTACTTGGCCTTCACGGGCCTGGGAGAGTAGGTCGCCGCCGGTTCTTCATTCCGAGCCGCCCCTTACCGGGCGGCTCGATGCGTTAAGCCCGGTTGAGCCGGCAGGCGTAGCTTCGGTCGCCCGACGCCAGGACTGGAGGATCGACATGGAGCTCCTCGTCGTCTTCTTCGCGGTGTTCTTCCTCGCGGTGGCCATCGGCGCGCCTCTCTGGGGCGCGGAGGATCGCCCCGGCTTCAAGCGCCCGGACCGGAAGCTCGAGCGGCCGCCGGTCGGCTCCTGGTTCAGCATCCGCCACTGAGTCCGCCGCGGTGCCAATACCCTGCGTCGCTTGGCGTGGGAGCTCGTCATCTTCGACTGCGACGGCGTGCTCGTGGACAGCGAGCCGATCGCGGTGCGGATCGACGCCATCGTCCTCGCCGAGCTGGGCTGGCCGCTCTCGGAGTCCGAGATCGTCGAGCGCTTCGTCGGCCGGTCCGAGGCGTACATGACCGGCGAGATCGAGCGTGCGATCGGCCGGACCCTCGAGCCCGGCTGGGACGACGCGTACGCTCGCATGTACCGCGAGGCGTTCGAGAGCGGAGCTCGAGCCCGTGGACGGCGTGGTCGAGGCGCTCGACGCGATCTCCGCACCCACATGCGTCGCCTCCAGCAGCACGCACGAGCGGCTGCGCCACACCCTGGGCCTCACCGGCCTGCTCGACCGCTTCGCGGGCCGCATCTTCAGCGCCGAGGACGTCGAGCACGGCAAGCCGGCCCCGGACCTCTTCCTCCATGCGGCGGCCACTCTCGGCGCCGACCCGGCCCGCTGCGCGGTGATCGAGGACAGCCGCTACGGCGTCCAGGCCGCCCGGGCCGCCGGGATGCGCGCGTTCGGGTACGCCGGCGGCCTCACGTCTGCTGAGGCGCTGGCAGGCACGGGCACGGTCGTGTTCGACGACATGCGGGCGCTGCCGGGCCTGTTGGCGCGAAAACCCCGGCATCGAGAGAGAGGCCAGGGCTGTCCAACGCTGGTCGCACTGCGATTTTGCACAACAGTTGTGCAAAATCGCAGCAACGTCCGGACCCACGCCCTCAGTGCCGGGGTTCATGTCCCGGAGCCGCGCCGCGCCGCAGGCCCGCCCCAAGCGCTCGGGCCGCCCGCAGGCGGCCCAAGTGCATTGGAGCTCGAGCCCGTCCGGCGCGCCCGTCCTCCCAGACCGGGCGCCGGCGGGCGGTGGTCAGGCGCCGTGAGCCGGTTGATGGGGTACCGGCGAGACGCAGACCTGCGCGCGAGGCGTGACCGAACCGGGTCTGCGCCTTCGCGGTTGACGACCGAGTGGCCGGCGGTGCGGGTGATCGCGTGTGGGGGCGGTGGGGGCCCGGTGCGACGTGCGCTCCGGAGCCTGTGCCTCACCCAGCGTCGCGAACTCCGCGGCCGTATCGACAGCCGAGCGCACCAGCTCGCGGAACGAGCGCTTCTTCGGGCGGCCGGTGGTCGTCGGGGGGAACATGTGTTCGTCAGACTAGGTAGGGGGTCGGACGGAACTCGCAACGTGCGGCCGAGTGGGTGCGCATCCGCACGGATTTGGCTCCAGGCCGCGGAATGCGACGTCCTGAGAATCTGCAATCGATCTTGCATCCGGCCTAACCCGAGGGGTGCGATCGGGGCCCGCGGGTAGGGTGCCCGCCGCATGGTCCACCTCCGGATCGTCTCGCCGCCCGATCGCACCGGCAAGGTCCTGGAGGTGCTGGAGCGCACGCTCGCGGTGGTCAACATCATCGTCCTGCACGACGCGGCCCAGCGCCCCGAGGGCGACGTGATCCTCTGCGACGTCGCGCGCGAGGACGCGAGCCTGATCATCTCCGACCTCCGCGCCCTCGAGATCCACGAGCACGGCTCGATCAGCCTCGAGAGCGTCGACCTGGCGCTCTCCACGGCGGCCGACGAGGCCGAGGAGCAGGCGCCCGGCGCGCCGGCGGACGCCGTCGTCTGGGAGGAGGTCGAGCAGCGCACGAGCGAGAGCGTCGAGCTCTCCGGCGTCTTCCTCGTGTTCATGGTCCTCGCCGCGCTGCTCAGCGCCGTCGGCATCCTGCTCGACTCGGCGGTGCTGATCGTCGGCGCCATGGTCGTGGGCCCGGAGTTCGGCCCGATCGCCGGCTTCTGCGTCGCCGCCGTCCGGCGCGAGAGAGAAGCTGGCGCTGCGCTCGGGCCTGGCCCTCGCGGTCGGCTTCCCGCTGGCCATCGCGGTCACCTTCGTCGCCGTGACGATCTTCAAGGAGACGGGCATCTCGCCCGCGACCTTCAGCGAGGACGACCACGAGCTCGCCCGGATCATCGCGACCCCAGACTTCTACTCCGCGTTCGTGGCCGTCTGCGCCGGCGCGGCCGGCGTCCTCTCCCTGAGCACGGCCAAGTCGGGCGCGCTGATCGGCGTCCTGATCTCGGTCACCACGCTGCCGGCCGCCGCCAACGTCGGCCTCGCCGCCGCCTACAGCGACTGGAAGGCCTTCCGCGGGTCGCTCACGCAGCTCGCGCTCAACCTCACCTGCATCCTCGTCGCCGGCACCACGGTGCTGCTGATCCAGCGCGCGCTCTACCACCGGCGGCGCCGGCACCACCGCGCGGAGTCAGCGCGAGCCGAGGGATGACCAGACGTCGACCTTGGTGCGGACCTTCTCGACCACGGCGTCCGTGAACTCGGTCGTCGTGGCGTGGCCGCCGAGGTCGAGCGTCTTCGTCCCGGTCGCGACGGTCTCGAGCACGCCCTCGTAGATCGCGCGCGAGGCGCGCTCGGCGCCCGCGACGCCGGTCGTCCCGGCGTAGGAGAGCACGGCGCCGCAGGCCAGCAGCATCGCCATCGGGTTGGCCAGGTCCTTGCCCATCAGCGACGGCGCGGTGCCGTGCGGCGCCTCGGCCATCGCGACGTCCACGGCGTAGTCGTCGTCGAACGCCAGCAGCACCGACTCCGCGCCCGCGATCGAGCCGAACATCGGCAGCACCATGTCCGAGAGGCAGTCGCCGTCGCGGTTGAGCGCGGGGATCACCAGCGGGGTCTCGGCCGCGCCGGTGAGCAGCCCGGCGTACGTGGCGTCGATGAGCACCGGCTGGTAGTCCACGGAGGAGTGCCGCTCGGCGGCGGCGTCCATCTCCTCCTTGAGCATGCCCTCGTACACGGGGGAGACGGTCCACTTCGGCCCGCCGTAGACCCGGGAGCCCGTCCGCTCCGCGGTCTGGAACGCGTACTCGGCCACCGCGCGGCAGGTGGAGCGGGTGACCTTCTCGGTGCGATAGGCGACCTCGTCGGAGGCGCCCTCGGTCCCCTCGCGCCACTGCTTGGCGCCGTACGCGTCCTCGATCGCCATGCGGACCACGGAGATCGGGTGGTAGACGCCCGAGACCGGCCCGACGACGCCGGGGATCCGCCGCCCGGTGCGGACGATCACCTTGCCGCCGACCTCCTCGCGGAGGATCCGGTTGGGAGAGCCGACGTCGTCCTTGCCCTCGGGCGTGATCGTCGCCGCCTTGATGCCGAAGCCGGCCTCGCGCATCGCGCGCGCGGCCTCGTGGACGACCTCGTTGTCCGTCTCGCGCCGCTTCTCGAGCGAGAGGTCGAAGCGCTCCTGCTCGACCTCGATCCCGAGCACGTCCGGCTCCAGGACGCGCAGCGACGCCTCGAGCAGCTCCTGGCCGGTCTCGTCGCCGTCCAGGATCACGACGCGGAGCCCCATCAGGCCGCCGCCCCGCGGCCTTCGAGGCCGAGCGCCTCGGCGTGCTCGTCCAGCGCCGCGATGACGAAGGCCACGTGCTCGTCGAAGTCCACGCCCAGGGCCTCGGCGCCGGCGCGCATCTCCTCGCGGTTCACGGCGGCCGCGAAGGCCGGCGTCTTCATCTTCTTCTTGACCGACTTGGGGGTCATCCCGTGGATGCCCTCGGGCCGCACGTACGCGCAGGCCATGATGAAGCCGGAGAGCTCGTCGACGGCGAACAGGGTCTTCTCCATCGGCGAGTCGCGCGAGACCTCGAGGAAGTCCGCGTGCGACGCCACGGCGCGCACGAACTCGGGCGAGAAGCCCTGCTTCTCCAGCTCGACCAGCGCCATCCGCGGATGGCCGGTCTCGAGGTCGGGATGGCGCTCGTAGTCGAGGTCGTGCAGCATGCCGACGAGGCCCCACTGCTCCTCGTCCTCGCCGAACTTCCGCGCGTAGGCGCGCATCGCGGCCTCCACGGCCAGCACGTGCCGGCGCAGGGACTCCGATTCGGTCCAGGAACAGAACAGGTCCCAGGCCTGATCCCGCGAAAGGGGCTCTGACATGGCTGTTAACCTAGCCCAGCCTCGGGGCCCAAGCCCCTCCACGCTCATGGAAAAGCTCCTGATCGAGGGCGGGGTGCCGCTGTCCGGCACGGTCGTGCCCGCCGGCAACAAGAACGCGGCCCTGCCGCTGCTCGCCTGCAGCCTCCTCACCGAGGAGGAGGTGGTGCTGCACAACGTCCCGCGCATCCGCGACGTGGAGGCGATGCTCGACCTGCTCGCCGACCTCGGCGTCGAGGTCGACTGGCGGGCGGAGAACACCGTCGCCCTCCAGGCCGCCGACATCCGCGGCACCGACGTCAGCGCGCCGCTGGCCGAGCGCATCCGCGCCTCGTTCCTGGCCGCCGGGCCGCTGCTCGGCCGCTTCGGCTCGGCGCAGATGCCGCCCCCGGGCGGCGACGTGATCGGCCGCCGCCGGCTCGACCCGCACCTCGACGCCTTCCGCGCCCTCGGCGCCACCGTCGAGCACGGGCGCGACATCCGCATCACCGCCAACGGCGGCCTCAGCGCCACCGACTTCCTGATGGACGAGCCGTCCGTGATGGGCACCGAGAACGCCCTCATGGCCGCCGCGCTGATCGACGGGACGACGGTCATCCGCAACGCCGCGTCCGAGCCGCACGTGCAGGACGTGGCGCGCATGCTCAACAAGATGGGCGCGGCGATCGAGGGGATCGGCTCCAACGTCATGCAGGTCCACGGCGTCAAGGAGCTCGGCGGCTGCGAGCACACGGTCACGCCCGACCACATCGAGATCGCCTCGTTCATGGCGCTGGCCGGCGTGACCGGCGGCGAGCTGCGGATCCAGGACTGCGTCTCCGACGACATGCGGATGATCCGCCTCGTCTTCCGGCGCCTGGGCCTGAGCAGCGAGCTCGACGGCGGCGACATCGTCGTGCCGGGCGGGCAGGAGCTCGTGGTCGAGCGCGACGCGGGCGACTACCAGTCCAAGGTCGAGGACGGCCCGTGGCCGGCGTTCCCGGCGGACCTCACGAGCATCGCGGTCGCGCTCGCCACGCAGTCGCGCGGCTCGGTCCTGATCTTCGAGAAGATGTTCGAGAACCGCCTGTTCTTCGTCGACGAGCTGATCACGATGGGGGCGGAGATCACGATCTGCGACCCGCACCGAGCCATCATCATCGGCCCCCGCCGCCTCCGCGGCACGCGCCTCTCGTCGCCGGACATCCGCGCCGGCATGGCGAAGCTGATCGCGGCCCTGTGCGCCGAGGGGACGAGCGAGATCCACAACGTCCAGCAGATCGACCGGGGTTACGAGAGGATCGACGAGCGCCTGCAGGCGCTTGGCGCGCGTATCGAGCGCGTCGCGGCGTGATCCACCCCATCCCCAGCGGCACGCGCGACGTCCTGCCGGACGAGATGCGCGAGCTGCGCGCGATCACCGAGGCGATCCGGGGCGTGTTCGAATCCTCCGGCTACGGCGAGATCGCCACGCCGGCGCTGGAGTATGAGGCGGTGCTCACGCGCGGCGACCCGGCGGCGGCCGACCCGGCCTACAAGCTCTTCGACGAGCACGGCAACGTGCTCGTGCTGCGCTCGGACATGACGATCCCGATCGCGCGCGTCGTCGGCGACCCGCTACGCGTCGCGCCGAGCCGCCCCTGCGCTTCTGCTACTTCGCCCACGCCTATCGCTCCGTGCGCCCGCAGCGCGGCCAGGCGCGCGAGATGCTGCAGGCCGGGCTCGAGCTGGTCGGCGCGCCCGGGCCGAGCGGCACCGCCGAGGCGCTCAGCGTGCTGTGCGCCGGGCTCGACGCCGCCGGGCTCGAGAACTACCGGATCGGGCTCGGCGACGCCTCGCTCTACCGGCGCCTGCTCGACCGCCTGCAGGTGCCCGCGTCGGCGCGCGCGCAGATCCTGCACGAGCTGGTGACGCGCGACTTCGTCGGCCTCGAGCGCGAGGTCGAGGTCCACCGCCACGAGGAGCTCGTGCGCGTGCCGCAGCTGCGCGGCGGCGTCGAGGTGCTGGAGGGCATCCCGGAGGCCGGCGAGCTGCGCGCGGTCTACGACCTGCTGGAGCCGAACGTCGCCGAGCGGGTGATCTTCGACCTCGGCCTGATCCGCGACCTCGACTACTACACCGGCGCCGTCTTCGAGGTCTACGACTCCGCGCTCGGCGCCCCGCTGGGCGGCGGCGGGCGCTACGACGACCTGCTCGGCCGCTTCGGCCGCGAGCTGCCGGCGTGTGGCTGGGCGCTCAACGTGGAGCGGCTGCACATCGCACGCGTGGGGGAGGGGCGGTGAGCGGGCTCGAGGGGCTGCGGCTCGCCGTGCCCCGCGGCGCGCTGATGCGCGGACACGCTCGACCTGCTCGACCGCCTCGGCGTCGACACCGCCGAGGTCCGGGCCAACGACCGCAAGCTCCTCTTCGAGGAGGCCGGGCTGATCACCATGCGCCCGTCGGACGTGCCCACGTACGTGGAGGCCGGCGCGGCCGACATCGGCATCACCGGCAAGGACGTGCTCGCCGAGCAGGCCGAGCGCCAGGTCTACGAGCTGCTCGACCTCGGCATCGGCCCGTGCCGGATGATCTTCGCCACCGTCGAGGGCGACAACCCCGCCGCGGAGGCGCTGCGTCGCCTCGGCGTCATGCGGATCGCGACCAAGTACCCGAAGATCGCGGCCCGCTACTTCGAGCGCACCGGTCGCGCGGCCGAGATCGTGGAGGTCAAGGGCTCGGTCGAGCTCGCGCCGCTCACCGGCCTGGTCGAGGGCATCGTCGACCTCACCGCCACCGGCACCACCCTGCGCGAGAACGGCCTCGTGATCCGCGAGGAGATCGCCGCCTCGACCGCCCGGCTGATCGCCAACCCGGTCGCCCACAAGCTCAAGGCGGCGGCGATCGACCGGCTCGTGGAGCGCATCCGTGCGGCATAGCTGCACCGCGGCGGACGCTCGCGCGTGTCGCCGCGTCGGTGCGCCGCTCGGTGGCCGCGACCGTCGACGTCGGGCCGATCCTCGAGGCCGTGCGCGAGCGCGGCGACGCGGCGCTGGCCGAGTACGAGGCGCGGTTCGGCGACGGCGGCGAGATCCCGGCGGGCCGCGACGAGCTGGCGGCGGCGCTCGAGGCGCTCGATCCGGCGGTCCGCGCGGGCCTCGAGGTCGCGATCGCCAACGTCCGCGCCGTCGCCGAGGCGGGGCTCGACCGCGAGGCCGCCGTCACCCTGCCCGAGGGCCAGGAGATCCGCCTGCGCGAGGTACCGGTCCGCCGCGCGGCCGTCTACGCGCCCGGGGGCGCGCACCCGTATCCGTCGTCGGTGGTCATGGGGGCCGTGACGGCCCGCGTCGCCGGAGTCGACGAGGTCGTGGTCGCCGCGCCGTCGCACCCGGTGATCCTCGCCGCTGCCGCGCTCTGCGAGGCCGACGAGGTCTACCGCATGGGCGGGGCCCAGGCGATCGCCGCGCTGGCCTACGGCACCGAGACGATCCGGCCCGTCGACGTCATCGTCGGCCCGGGCAGCCTGTGGGTGCAGGAGGCCAAGCGGCAGGTGTCGGGCCTCGTGGGCATCGACGGCTTCGCCGGGCCGAGCGACCTCACCGTCATCGTCTCGGCCGGCGCCGATCCCGAGCCGCTGCGGCTCGACCTGCTCGCGCAGGCCGAGCACGGCGAGGGCTCGCTGGTGGTGGCCGTGAGCGACGATCCCGCGCTGCTCGACCGGCTCGACGCCGGCGTGACCGTGCAGGCCGCGGACATGGACGCCGCCCTGGCGTTCGCCGAGGCGCTGGCCCCCGAGCACCTCCAGCTCGCCGGCGAGGCCGCCGAGGCGCTCGCCCCGCGCGTGCGCAGCGGCCGGCTGCCTGTTCGTCGGCATCGAGTCGGGCACGGCGTTCGGCGACTACGTGGCGGGCTCGAACCACACGCTGCCCACCGACGGCGCCGCCCGCTTCGCCTCCGGCCTCTCCGCCCGGCACTTCCGCCGCCGCATGGCCGAGGTGCGGATCGGGGCCGCCGCGACCGCCCTGGCGCGGGCCGGAGCCCCGATCGCGCGGGCCGAGGGCTTCGAGCATCACGCCGCTTCCATGGAGATCCGGGAGAATTCCGAGTCCGCATGACCCGCACCGCACAGATCACGCGCAGGACCGGCGAGACCGACGTCTCGCTCACCCTCGGCCTGGACGGCAGCCGGCGCGGGCTCGCGCTCGACCGGCGTCGGCTTCCTGGACCACATGCTCGACCTGCTCGCCCGCCACGGCCGCTTCGACCTCGAGGTCGCGGTGACCGGCGACCTGCAGACCGGCGCCCACCACACGGTCGAGGACACGGGGATCGTGTTCGGCCAGGCGCTCGACCAGGCGCTCGGCGACCGCCGCGGGATCGTCCGCTACGGCCAGGCCATCGTCCCCATGGACGAGGCACGCGCGCTGTGCGCCATCGACCTCTCCGGCCGCCCGTACGCCGCCATCACGGGCTTCGACCGGCTCCCGGCCGGCGACATCGCGGGCTTCGAGCACGAGCTGGCGGAGGAGTTCTTCCGCGCCGTGGCGTCCGCCGCGCGGCTCACGCTCCACCTCGACCTCCAGGCCGGCACGAACGCCCACCACATGATCGAGGCGTGCTTCAAGGCGTTCGCCCGCGCGCTGCGGGCCGCCGTGGCGGTCGACCCGACCGAGACCGGCGTGCCCTCCACCAAGGGGACGCTGACGTGATCGCCATCGTCGACTACGGGATGGGCAACCGCCGCAGCGTCGAGAAGGCGCTCGAGCACGTCGGCGCTGAGCCGCGCCTGACCGCCGATCACGACACGATCAAGGCCGCCGACGGGATCGTGCTGCCGGGCGTGGGCGCGTTCCCCGAGGCGATGCGGCGGCTGAGCGCGACCGGGACCGACGACCAGATCCGCGAGCGAGCCGAGGCCGGCGTCCCGATCCTCGGCCTCTGCCTCGGCATGCAGCTGCTGTTCGAGACCTCCGACGAGCACGAGGGCGCCGAGGGCCTCGGCCTGCTGCCCGGCCGCGTGACCGCGCTCCATGGCCCGCGCGTGCCGCACATCGGCTGGAACCTCGTCACCTTCGAGCGGCCTTCGCCGCTCACCGACGGGCTGGGCGACGCCGCGGCCTTCTACCACGTGCACTCGCTCGCGCCGGAGCCCGCCAACGAGGACGACGTGCTCGGCCGCGGCGAGTACGGCGGGCCGTTCGTCTCGATCGTCGAGCGCGACAACGTCATGGGCGTGCAGTTCCACCCGGAGAAGTCCTCGCGCGACGGCCTGGCGCTGCTGCGCAACTTCGCGAAGGTCGGAGTCGCCGCGTGATCCTCTACCCGGCGATCGACATCTACGGCGGCCGCGCGGTGCGGCTCGTCGAGGGCCGCTTCGAGGACGCCACGACGTACCACGACGACCCGCTCGAGGCCGCGCAGAGCTGGGTCGACGCCGGCGCGCGCTACCTGCACGTCGTCGACCTCGACGGCGCCAAGCACGGCGAGCCGCGCTCGATCGAGCACCTCCGCCGGATCGTCCAGGGCACCGGCGTCCCGGTGCAGTACGGGGGCGGCCTGCGGACGGTCGACGCCGTGCGCGACGCCCTGCGCGCGGGCGCCGAGCGGGCCATCGTCGGCACCGCCGCGTTCCGCGACATCGACTTCCTCGACGAGATCGTGGCCACGTGGGGCCCGCGGATCGTCGTCTCGATCGACGTCCGCGGGGGCAAGATCTCCACCGCGGGCTGGACCGAGACCACCGAGCTGCCGGCCGCCGAGGCCATCCACCGCCTCCACGACCGCGGCGTCGCGTCGTTCGTCTACACCAACGTGGATCGCGACGGGAAGCTCGAGGGCCCGGACACCGGCGAGGTCGAGCAGATCGCGCACGAGGTGCGCGGGCGCTTCCTCTACTCGGGAGGGATCGGCAGGCGCGAGGACCTCGTGGCGCTGGCCGGCCTGCGGCAGGTCAACCTGGCGGGCGTGATCGTGGGCAAGGCGCTGTACGAGAAGCGCTTCACGATCGCCGAGGGCCAGGCCGCGCTCGACACCTGAGGTCAGCGTTGCTGCACACTGGTTTGCAGTTCTTGACCAAGTTGGCGCGTTCTAACTAGGATCAAACATCCCGTGTGCGCACTGACGCCGAGGTCGACCGAGGGGTTCTTGTCCGTCATGCGAGCACGATGAGCGCCGTCAGGGAGCTCGTCGCGTTCGTCGTGGGCGATCGTCGCTGTGCGCTCGATCTCGCCGCCGTCGAGCGCGTGGAGCCGATGGTGGCCATCCGCCCGCTGCCCGGCGCGCCGGCCGGCGTCCTGGGCGCCGTCGACGTGCGCGGGACCGCCGTCCCGGTGCTCGACCTGCGCGCTCGGCTCGGCCTGCCCCCGGCGGCGCCCGACCCCGAGTCCGCGCTCCTGCTGGCGCGCACGAGCCGGCGGACGGTCGCCCTGCAGGTCGACGAGGCGCTCGGCGTCCAGGCCGTCGATCCGGTTGACGTCACGCCGGCCGAGGCGCTCGACCTCGACGGGTCGGTCGCGGGCGTCGCGGCGCTCGCCGGCGGGCTCCTGTACATCCACGATCTCGAAGGCTTCCTCTCACCGGAAGCGGAGCGCCGGCTGGAGCCCGCGCTCGCCGCGACGCCGAAGTGACGAGCACGGCGGCAACGGCGGACGCGAGCGCGCTCGTGGCGGCGAGGACGGGCCTTGCCGTGCGGCGGCCCGACCTCGAGCGCGCCCTCGGCGGATTGCGGCGGCGTCCCCCGGCGCCTGGCCGGCCTGCCCGTGGAGGGGCCCGAGTGGCAGCGGCTGGTCGCGCGGCTGACGGTGCGCGAGAGCTACTTCTTCCGCGACCGCCCGACCCTCGCCGCGCTCGAGAGCTCCGTCCTGCCCGCCCTCATCGCCGAGCGCCGCGCCCGCGGCGACCTGCGGCTGCGGATCTGGAGCGCCGGCTGCGCCCGCGGCGAGGAGCCCTACACGCTGGCCATCCTCCTGAGCCGCCTGCTGCCCGACCGCGCGGCGTGGTCGCTCAGCATCGTCGGGACCGACATCGACGCCGCGTCGCTGGACGCCGCGCGGCAGGGCGACTACCACGCGTGGTCGCTGCGCGACACGCCCGAGCGCGAGCGCGCGCGCTGGTTCCGGCCGCTCGCGGGCAAGCGGTTCGAGCTCGATCCGGCGGTCCGCGCGATGGTCACGTTCGCGCCGCTCAACCTCGCGCACGACGTGTACCCGCCACGCCGTCGACCTCGTCGTCTGCCGCAACGTGCTCATGTACTTCGGCGAGAGCGCCCGGCGGGCCGCGCTCGAGCGCCTGGCGCAGGCTGGTGGCGCCCGGAGGCTGGCTCGTCCTGGGCCCGGCGGAGGCGACGGCCGAGTCCCTGCGGCCGCTGGAGGCCGTCGCGTTCCCGGAGGCCGTCCTGCACCACCGGACGGCCGCCGCGCCGGCTCCGCGCCCCGTCCGCGCGCCGGCGAGGCCCGTGCCGACCGCCCCGGAGCCCGCGGCGCTCGCCCGCGAGGCCCGCGTCCGCGCAGACGAGGGCCGCCTCGACGAGGCGCTCGAGCTGTGCGAGCGCGCGCTGCGGCGCGATGCCCTGAACCACGACCTGCACGTGCTCGCCGCGGCCATCCACCAGGAGCGCGGCGACCTCGACGCCGCGCTCGCCGCGTGCCGCTCCGCGGTCTACCTGGACCCCGACTCGGCCGAGGCGCGGCTCCTGCTCGACGCCGCCACGGCGCGCCGGGAGCGCGTGCGGTGATGGACGCCGAGCAGATCCTCGAGGCCCGCGCGCGGGCGCTCGCCGAGCCGATCCCGGCGCCGCCGGACCTCGGCGAGCAGGTCGAGCTGCTCGCGTTCGCGATGGACGGCGAGCGCTGCGCCGTCGAGGCGCGGCACGTGCTCGAGGTCATGCCGCTGCGCCCGCCGACGCCCGTGCCCTCCACGCCGCCCTTCCTGCTCGGCCTGGTCAACCACCGCGGGCGCGTCCTGCCGGTGTACGACCTCGCGGCCGCGCTGGGGACCGGCGGCGGCGCCGCACGCCGCCCTGGTGGCGGTGGAGGTCGCCGGGCTGCGCTTCGGGATCGCCGCGCAGGACGTGGAGGGCGTGACGAGCTGCGAGCTCGCGCGGCTGGGCGATCCGGTGAGCTTCGTCCGGCGGGTCGCCGGGGAGCCGCTCGCCGTGCTGGACCTCGAGGGGCTCGCCGAGGACGGGCGCCTCGAGCTGGACGACCGCAACGGGGGCCACGGAGGTCAGGAGACGTGATGAGCCGATGGACGATCGGGCGCCGCATCGCGATGGGATACGCGGTGCTGCTCATCCTGCTCGTCGCGACCGCGGGCGTGGCGACGATCGCGCTGCTGGAGACGCGGGACGGGTACCAGCAGGCGCTCGACACCGAGGAGCAGCGCGCCATGCGAGGCCTCGACTCGCTGCAGGGCAGCGACGCGGCCGCCGTGACCTTCCTGCACGTCCTCTACACCGGTGAGGCGGAGAGCATCGAGACGCTGAACGAGCGCTTCACCGCCGCGCGGGAGGCGGCGGTGGAGCTGCGCGACTCGAGCTCGACCGCCGCGCAGGCGACCGGCTGGAGCGATGCGGTGCGGCTGCTCGACGCGTGGAACACCGTCTCGCAGGAGGCGATCGAGGCGAAGCAGAGCGGCCGCGACGAGGCCGCCCTCACCGCGTACCGCGACACCGTGATCCCGGCGCGGCGCGACCAGCGCAACCTCGTGGTCGAGCTCGTGGCCGCCGAGCGCGAGCGGGCCGGCCGCCAGGCGGCCGAGGCGTCCGACGACGCGGTCGGCTCCGTCTGGCTGCTGCTGATCATCTCGGGGATCGCCCTCGTCGGCGGGATCGCGATCGCCACCTGGCTCGCGCGGGCGGTCACCCGCCACCTGCGCGACGCCGTCGGCACCCTGGCCACCACGTCGCGGGAGATCCTCTCCGCGACCCAGCAGCAGGCCAGCGGCGCGGCCGAGCAGGAGGCGGCCATCCACCAGACGACGGCGACCACGGACGAGGTGCGGCAGACCGTCGGGCTGACGACCGAGAAGGCCCAGCTCGTGGCCCAGGACGCCCGCGAGACGGCCGACATCTCGCGCGACGGCCGCGAGGCGGTCGACGAGAGCATCCGCGGTGCGCAGGAGGCGCGGGCGCGGATGGAGACCCTCGCCGAGCAGATCCTCGCGCTGAGCGAGCGGGGGCAGGCGATCGGCGAGATCGTGACCACCGTCAACGCGCTGGCCGAGCAGTCCAACCTGCTGGCCGTCAACGCCGGGATCGAGGCGGCGAAGGCGGGCGAGGCGGGCAAGGGCTTCGGCGTCGTCGCCGGCGAGGTGAAGTCGCTGGCCGAGCAGTCCAAGCAGGCCACCGCGCAGATCCGCGCGATCCTGGCCGAGATCCAGTCCGCGACGCATGCCGCCGTGATGGCGGCCGAGCAGGGCGTCAAGGCGTCCGAGGCGGGCGAGGCGGTCACCAGCGAGGCGGGCGACGCGATCCGCACGCTCGGCGACCGGCTCACCCACGCCGCCCAGGCCGCGCAGCAGATCGTCGTCTCCGCCCAGGAGCAGATGACGGGGATGGACCAGGTCTCCTACGCGATGCGGAACATCCAGGAGGCGTCGACCCAGGGCATGGCCTCCACCCGCCAGGTCGAGCAGGCGGCACGCGAGCTGCAACGAGCTCTCGGCGCGCCTGGAGGAGCTCGTGGCCGGCGGGTCCAACGGGCGCAACGGGTCGGCGCCGACGGTGCATGCCTAGGCTCGACGGGGAGATCCGGGCTCGCCTGGAGGCGATGTTCCGCGTGGAGGCGGCCGAGCACCTCGAGCTGCTCGCCGCCAACCTGCTCGAGCTCTCCGAGCGGCCGGACGCCGAGCGCGCCCGAGCGCTCGTCGAGGAGACGTTCCGCGAGATGCACACGCTCAAGGGCGCGGCGCGCTCGGTGGGGCGGCGCGACGTGGAGGGCGTCTGCCAGGCGTGCGAGACGCTCCTGAGCTCGGTGCGCGGCGGCGGCACCGCCGCCGGACCCGACGCGACGGCGTCCCTCGACGAGGCCGTCCGCGCGATCGGCCGGCTCGTCGCGGGCGAGTCGCCGGCCGGACTGGGCGGGCTGGTCGACCGGATCGAGCGGGCGACGGTGGAGCCCGTCGGCCGGCCGGCGGTCGCCCCGGCGCCGGCCGTCCCGCGCGCCGCGGCGCCGGCCGTGGTCCGGATGCCGACGGAGAAGCTCGACGAGCTGCTGCGCCAGAGCGAGGAGCTGCTGGCCGTCAAGTTCGCCGCCGACGACTCCGTCGCGGACGCCCAGGCGCTCAGCGACGAGATCCGCCGCTGCCGCGCGCAGCTCGAGGCCGACGGCCCGCTCGGCGGCGAGCTGCGGGCGCTGGAGGCCGCCGGCCGCGCGATGGTCGCGCGCCTGCAGCGCGACCGTCGGCTGATCGGCGGCGGCCGTCGACGGCGTGATGGAGGAGACCCGCCGCGCGCGCATGACGCCCGCCTCGACCGTGCTCGACCTGTTCCCGCTGATGGTGCGCGACCTCGCCCGCGCCGCGGGCAAGGAGTGCGCGTGGACGGCGACCGGCGGCGACGCTCGAGGTCGACCGGCGCGTCCTGGAGGCCGATCAAGGACCCGCTCATCCACCTCGTGCGCAACGCGGTCGACCACGGCATCGAGCCGCCCGAGGCGCGAGCGGCGGCCGGCAAGCCGCGGCGCGGCCGCGCTCGCCGCCGACGATCGCCTCGCTCGAGGGCGGGCGCGTCGAGATCGTCCTCGAGGACGACGGGCGCGGGCTCGACACGGCGCGCGTGCGCGAGGCGGCGCAGCGCGCCGGGATCAGCCGAGCCCGCGGGCGACGAGGCCGCGCTCGCGCTCGTCCAGCGGTCCGGCGTGAGCACGAGCTTCGTCGTCACCGACGTCTCCGGCCGAGGCCTCGGGCTGGCCATCGTCAAGGAGCAGGTCGAGCGGCTCGGCGGCGACATGGTCATGACGAGCCGGCCCGGGCAGGGGATGCGCGTCCGGCTCGTGGTGCCGGCGACGCATCTCCACGTTCCGCGGCCTGCCGGTGCGCGCGGGCGGCCAGACTTCCTGCTGCCGGTCGGCGCGGTCGAGCACGTCGTGCACCGCGACGCCCTGGATCCGGCGGTGACCGTCGCTCCGCTCGCCGACCTGCTGGGCGTCGCGGCGAACGGCGACGCCGCCGCAGGCCTGCGCGATCCTGCGCTCCGGGCGAGGCGCGCGCCGGCGTCCTCGTCGACGAGGTCCTCGGCGACCGCGAGGTGCTCGTCAAGGACCTCGCCCCGCCGCTCGTGCACCTGCGCCACGTCGCGGGCGCGGGCCTGATGGACGCCGGCGAGCTCGTGCTCATCCTGCGCCCGGCCGACCTCGTGGCCGGCGCGCGCGAGGTCCGCCCGAAGCGGCGCGGAGCCGGCGCGCCGAGCCCACGCGCGAGGCGACGATCCTCGTGGTCGACGACGCGCTCACCACGCGCGCGATGGAGCGCAGCCTGCTCGAGGTGGCGGGCTACCGCGTCGAGGTCGCGGTCGACGGCCTCGAGGCGTGGCGCATGCTCCGCGGCGGCGGCTTCGACCTCGTCGTCTCCGACGTCGACATGCCGCGCATGGACGGCTTCGAGCTGACCTCGCGGATCCGCGCCGACCCGCGGCCTCGCCGACCTGCCGGTGGTGCTCGTCACCGCGCTCGAGGGCCACGAGGACCAGCAGCGCGGCCTCGAGGCCGGCGCCAACGCGTACGTCGTGAAGTCGAGCTTCGAGCGCTCGAACCTGCTCGAGACGATCCGAGCGGCTCGGCGTGCACGCGGAGGGCCGTGATCCGCGCGCTCGTGGCGGAGGACTCGGCGGTGACGCGCGAGTACCTCGTCCAGATCCTCGAGGCGGATCCGCAGGTCGTCCGTGGCCGGCACCGCGTGCGACGGGCGAGGAGGCGGTCGAGCGCACGGCGGAGCTGCGGCCGGACGTGATCCTCATGGACGTGCACATGCCGCGCCTGGACGGCTACGCGGCGAGCCGCCGGATCATGGAGCAGACGCCGACGCCGATCGTGATGACCAGCGCGCGGCTCACCGAGGCCGAGCTGCGCGAGGGCTTCCGGCGCGCTCGAGGCCGGCGCGCTGACCCTGCTGCGCAAGCCCGAGGGGCCCGACGACAACGGCGCCTCGGACTCCGCCCAGGCGCTCGTGGACGCGGTCAAGCTGATGTCCGAGATCAAGGTCGTGCGCCGCTGGGCCGCGCGCCGCAAGCCCGCGCCGCGCCGGCGCCGGCGGTCCAGGTCACGGCCACGCCGCGCGTGGTCGCCGTCGGCGCGTCGACCGGCGGTCCGCCGGTGCTCGCCTCGATCCTCGAGGGCCTGCCGGAGCGGCTTCGCCTGCCCGGTGCTCGTCGTCCAGCACATGGCGGCCGACTTCAGCGCCGGCTTCGCGGCCTGGCTGCAGTCGTCGACGCGCGCTGCAGCGTCAAGCTCGCCGAGACGGGCGAGCGGATCCGCGCCGGGACCGTGTACGTCGGCCGGCGGCGGAGCGCACCTGGCGTGGGGCGCGACGGGCGGCTCGAGCTCGCGCCGCGCCGACGGGCCCGACGGGTTCTGCCCGTCGATCTCGCGCCTGTTCGGCTCGGTCGCCGACAGCTTCGGCGCCGGCGGCCGTCGGCGTGCTGCTGACCGGGATGGGCCGCGACGGCGCCGAGGGCCTGCGCCGCCTGCGCGACGCCGGCGCCGTGACCATCGCCCAGGACGCCGCCAGCAGCGCCGTGTTCGGCATGCCGGCGGAGGCCGTCCGGCTCGCAGGCGGCGGCGCTCGTGCTGCCGCCGGAGCAGATCGTCCGCACGCTGCGGTCGGTGGAGTGGCGCGGTGACCGAGCTCCTGATCGCCGAGGACAGCCCGGTCCAGGCCGAGCAGCTGCGCCACCTCCTGACCGAGGCCGGGCACCGCGTGATCGTGGCCTCGGACGGCGAGGAGGCGCTCGCGCTCGCCCGCGAGCGGCAGCCCGCGCTCGTGATCACCGACGTCGTGATGCCGCGCATGGACGGCTACGCGCTCTGCGAGGCCGTCAAGGCCGACCCGCGAGCTGGGGGAGACGCCGGTCATCCTGCTCACCTCGCTCGCCAGCCCGCACGACGTGCTGCGAGGCCTGGCGTGCGGCGCCGACAACTTCATCCGCAAGCCGTACGACGACGCGTACCTGCTCGCGCGCGTGCCGCCACGTGCTCACCAACGTCGAGCTGCGCAAGGCGGACACGCCGCGCATCGGGGCTCGAGGTGATGTTCGGCGGCCAGCGGCACCTCATCACCGCCGAGCGCCAGCAGATCTTCGACTTCCTGTTCTCGACGTTCGAGGAGGCGGTGCAGCTCACCGGCGAGCTGACCCGCTCGTACCGGTCGATCGAGGGCCTGTACCGCACGGCCGAGGGGCTCAACCGCTCCACGACCGCCGCCGCCGTCACGACCGAGGCGCTCGAGCGGGCGCTCGACCTGGCCGGCGTGCGAGGCCGCGTGGCTGCACGTCCGCGAGGGCGACGCCGACCTGCGCGTCGCCGGCGCGCGGGCGCGCAACGGCGGGCTCGACGAGGCCGACCTCGAGCGCGACAGCGCCTGCCGGCGCAGCCTGCTGGACGGGGAGCTCGACGCGGCGCGCAACATCGACCGCTGCGAGTGCGTCGGGCGCTCGCACGCGAGCGTCCCGCTGCGGGCCGGCGAGCGCGTCGTCGGCATGCTGAGCCTGGTCGGCCCGGGCGGCGGCGGCCTCGGCGACGAGGACCTGCGGACGCTCGACGCCGTCGGCAACCAGGTGGCCGAGGCGCTCGAGCGGGCGCTGCTGCAGGAGCACCTCGAGCGCCGCGTGGAGGACCGGACGGCCGCGCTGACCGAGGAGATCGCCGCCCGCCGGCGGGCCGAGGAGGCGCTGCGCACGAACGCGGCGATCGTCGACGCGTCCGACGACGGCATGGTCCGGCTGACGCCCGGACGGCGTCATGGTGACCTGGAACCCGGGCGCCGAGCGCCTCTACGGCTACCGGGCGGCGGAGGTCGTCGGCCGCAGCGTCGAGATGCTCGTCCCGCGCGACCGGGTCGACGAGGTCGCCGGCCTGCTCGCGAGCGTCGTGCGCGGCGACTCGGTGCAGGGCCACGAGACCGTGCGGCTCACGCGCTCGGGCGAGGAGCGCGACGTGAGCCTGACCGTGTCGCCGGTCCGCAACGACGCCGGCGAGGTCGATCGGGGTCGCCGAGATCGCCCGCGACATCACCGCGAGCAAGCAGCTCGAGAAGCAGCTGCTCGCCGCGCAGAAGCTCGAGTCCGTCGGCCGCCTGGCGGGCGGCATCGCGCACGACTTCAACAACCTGATGACCGTCGTCATCGGGTTCAGCGACCTGCTGCTTGGCGGGCGCGCCGACGAGCACGACGCGGCGCGGCTACGTCAAGGAGATCAAGCGCTCGGGCGAGCGCGCGACGGCGCTCAGCCAGCAGCTGCTCGCGTTCGGCCGCCGTCAGCTCCTGCGCCCGGAGGTGCTCGACCTCAACGGCGTGGTGTCCGACATGGAGGGCCTCCTGCGGCGCCTGATCGGCGAGGACATCGACCTGCTCGTCCTGCCCGGTCCCGAGGTCGCCTCGGTGAAGGCCGACCGCTGCCAACCTCGAGCAGGTCGTGATGAACCTCGTCATCAACGCGCGCGACGCGATGCCCGACGGCGGGCACCTCACGATCGAGACCGCCGACGTGCTCGTGGAGGACGAGGCGCACCCGGAGAAGCCGCCCGGGCGCGTACGTGATGCTCACGGTGAGCGACAGCGGCACCGGCATGGACCCCGAGGTGCAGGAGAGCATCTTCGAGCCGTTCTTCACGACGAAGGACCCGGGGAAGGGCACCGGCCTCGGGCTCTCCGTCGTGTTCGGGATCGTCAAGCAGAGCGGCGGCAGCATCTCCGTCTACAGCGAGCCGGGGCACGGCGCCACGTTCCGCGTCTACCTGCCGGCCACCGAGGAGGCGCCGGCCGTCGCCGAGCCGCGTCGCGCCCGCGGTGGTGAAGCGCGGATCCGAGACCGTCCTCGTGGTCGAGGACGAGGACGGCGTGCGCGTCCTCATCGCCCAGCTGCTGCGCGAGAGCGGCTACACGGTGCTGGTGAGCGGGACGCCCGAGGAGGCGCTCGTGCTCAGCGACCACCACGACGGGCCGATCGACCTCCTCATCACCGACATGGTCATGCCGCGGCTGAGCGGCCGCCAGATCGCCGACCGGCTGCGCGCGCTGCGCCCGGAGACGGCCGTCCTCTACGTGTCGGGCTACACGGGCGACGCGATGATCCACCGCGGGCTGCTCGACCCCGGCGCGCGGTTCCTCACCAAGCCGTTCCAGGCCCGCGAGCTGCTCGGGCAGGTGCGCGAGATCCTCGACGACCCGTCGCGCCCGCGCCCGGCCTCCGGCCCCGACGCGGAGTCCCTCGCCGAGCCGACGCGCGTGGTGCTGGCCGACGACGACGACGCGGTGCGCGGCGTGATGCGCGCGATGCTCGCCGAGGAGCCCGACTTCGAGGTGGTCGCCGAGGCGGCGACCACGGAGTCCGCGATCGCCGCGGTGGCCGAGCACGAGCCCGGCCTGCTGCTGCTCGACGTGAACATGCCGGGCGGCGGCGGGGTCGTCGTCTCGCAGGCCGTGGCCGAGCGCAGCCCGGGGACCGTCGTGGTGGCGCTCACGGGCGCCGCGGACTCGTCGACCGTGCGCGAGATGCTGGCCGCCGGCACGTCGGGCTACCTGCTCAAGGGCACGCCGACCGCCGAGCTCCTGTCCTCGCTGCGCGAGTCGCTCGCCGGCGGCCCGCGCGAGATCCGCGGAGGCGCCGGCCGCGCCGCCCGTCGTCGAGGGCGATCCGATCAGCGTGCTCGTGGTCGACGACAAGGTCGCCGTCCTCGACGTGCTGAGCGACGTGATCGACCGCCAGCCGGAGCTCTCGCTCGTCGGCGTCGCGCAGACGCCGTTCCACGCGGTCACGCTCGCCGCGCGCCACCAGCCCGGCGTCGCGGTGCTCGACGCGCACATGCGCTCCGGCGGCGGGGCGCGCGTGGCGGCCGAGATCCGCGGCGTCTCGCCGGCCACGCAGATCGTCGTGCTGACCGGCAACAGCGACCGCCGGACGGTCATGGGGATGCTCAAGTCGGGCGCCACGAGCTACGTGGTCAAGGGCTCGTCGCACCGGCGGCTGGTGGACGCGATCGTCGCCTCGGCCGAGGGCGGCTCGACGATGTCCAGCGAGGTCATGACCGTGCTGCTCGACGAGCTCGTCAACGGCGCGCAGGGCCCGGCGGAGGCGCTGCGGCTCGAGCAGGAGCGCCGGGTGCGCATCACCGGCGTGCTCTCCGACGAGGAGCGCCTCGACGGTCCACCTGCAGCCGATCCAGGACCTCGATCGCCGGACGCCCGGTCGGGCTATCGAGGCGCTCGCGCGGTTCCGCGGCGAGCCGCAGCGCACGCCCGACGTGTGGTTCGCCGAGGCGGGCCGGCTCGGCCTGCACGTGGACCTCGAGCTGCTCGCCGTCCGGCGCGCGCTCGCCCTGCTCCCGCGGCTGCCGGAGGACGCCTGGCTCTCGATCAACGCCGGCCCGGACACGCTCATGACCGAGGAGCTGCACCGGCTGCTGCGCGCGAGCGAGCCGGGGCGCATCGTCGTGGAGCTCACCGAGCACGCGGCGGTGCCCGACTACGACGCGCTGACCGCGCGGGTCGACGTGCTGCGCGAGGCCGGCGTGCGGCTCGCGGTCGACGACTGCGGCGCCGGGTTCGCCAGCCTCAAGCACGTCTCGCTCCTGCGCCCCGACTTCATCAAGCTCGACGTCAGCCTGTGCCGCGACCTCGGCGACGCGGTGCGGTCCGCGCTGGTGCGGGCGCTCCTGGCGTTCGGGCAGGAGATCGGGATCGCCATCACGGCGGAGGGCATCGAGTCCGAGGACGACCTCGACGCGCTGCGGCGGCTCGGCGTCCGCCTCGGCCAGGGCTACTTCCTGGGCCGCCCCGCAGCGATGTGACCGGCGCTCTCGACCGCGACCGCGCGGCTTGCGAGCATGTCGGCCATGCTGCTCGAGCGCGACTCGACGCTCGACGCGCTGGCGCAGGCCGTCGCTGACGCGGCCGCGGGCCGCGGCTCGGTCGCCCTCGTGACCGGCGAGGCCGGGATCGGCAAGACGAGCCTGGTGCGCGCGTTCGCGGGCCGGGCGCGGGCCCGGGTGCTCTTCGCGGCGTGCGACGACCTGATGGCCCCGCGGACGCTCGGCCCGCTGCGCGACGCGGCGCTCGGCAGCGCCGGTCCGCTGGCCGCGGCGCTGGCGGACGGGCAGGCCGTCGACGGCGTCTTCGCCGCGGCTGCTGGAGGAGCTGGCCGCGGACGCGCCGACCGTCCTCGTGGTCGAGGACATCCACTGGGCCGACGACGCCACGCTCGACGTGCTCGGCTACGCGGCGCGGCGGATCGCGCGGCGTCGGCGCGGTGCTCGTGCTCACTGCCGCGACGAGGAGACCGACCCGCGGTTCCTCGGCCTGCTCGCGGGCTGCCCGCGTGCACCGGCTCGCGCTCGGCGCCGCTGTCGCGCGAGGCGGTCGGCGCGCTGGCGGCCGGCACGGCGGCCGACGCGGACGCGCGTGCACCGCGTGACGCGCGGCAACCCGTTCTTCGTCACCGAGGCGCTGGCCTCGCCGCGGCGACGCGGTGCCCGCGCAGCGTCGTGGAGGCCGTGCTGGCGCGGCGTCGGCCGGCTCGGCGCCGGCCTGCCGCGACGCGCTCGACCAGCTCTCCGTCGTGCCGTCGCACGTGCGGCTGGACCTCGTCGATCGCGCTGCTCGGGCCGCGCTTCGAGGCGCTCGCCGAGGCGGAGGTCGCCGGCGTGCTGGAGGTCCGCGACCACGGCGTCGCGTTCCGCCACGAGCTGGCCCGCCGCGCGATCGAGCACAGCCTGCCCGGCCATCCGGCGCCAGCAGCTCAACGCGGCGGTGGTGGCGGCGCTGCGCGCCGACGAGCGGCCGGACCTCGCCCGGCTCATGCACCACGCGGTCGAGGCGCGCGACGTCGAGAC
The DNA here is from genome assembly GCA_963720415.1 of uncultured Solirubrobacteraceae bacterium. GTDB lineage: Bacteria > Actinomycetota > Thermoleophilia > Solirubrobacterales > Solirubrobacteraceae > DASSUW01. The sequence continues at coordinate 28,573 of CAVRFQ010000003.1, forward strand.
CATCGTCGCCGTCGGGCCGGCCGCGGCGCGCGAGGCGGCGCGCGGCCGGCTCCCACCGGCAGGCGCTGGCGCACTTCGAGTCCGTTCTGCGCGCACCTCGGGCCGGCTCGGGCGGCGCGAGCGCGCCGACGTGCTCGACGGCTACGGCTGGGAGCTGTACAACGCGCACCGCTTCCCGGAGGCGGTGGAGGCCGGCGCGCGCGGCGGCCGAGCTGCTACGCGCGGGCTGGCGACCCCGTCGCGCACGGCCAGTGCCTGGTGCGGCTCTCGCGGCACCTGTTCATGGCGGGCGAGACCGACGCCGCCGAGGCGAGCGGCGAGCGCGCCGTGCTGGTGCTGCGAGCCGACCGGCGACGCGCCGGCGCTCGCCCACGCGTCGCTCTACGCGGGTGCGATCCTGGCCATGACCGACGAGCCGCTGCGCGCGGCGGACATCCTCGTGCGCGGCGCGGCGGCTGGCGCTGCGGGCCGGCCGCCCGGACCTGGCGGCGCTGTGCCTGAACTACCTCGGCATCGCGCGCTTCGAGTCCGGCAACCCGGACAGCCATCCAGCTCCTGCGCGAGAGCGTCGCGGCGTCGCTGGAGGCGCGCCAGCACGAGTACGCGGCGCGCGGCTACTGCAACCTCGTCCGAGCTGCTGGCCCGCGTCGGGCCGGCTCGACGAGCTGGAGGCGATGCACGGCCGACGGGCTGGCGTTCGCCCGCGAGCGCGGCTTCTGGTCGCACGCCTACAACCTCGAGGTCCACCGCTGCGTGGCGCTCCTGCGGCGCGGGCGCTGGGACGCGGCGCTCGACGGGCTGCGCGAGCTGGTCGCCGGCGTCGAGGAGCCGGGCATGCTCCACGCCTACAGCGTGCCGTGGCTCGGGCGGCTGCTGGCGCGGCGCGGCGACCCGGCGGCCGGGCCGATGCTCGCCGGCGCGTGGGAGCGCGCGCGGCGCGAGCGGCTGCTGCTCGGCGTCGCCTACGCCGGCCTCGCCGAGGTCGAGCGGGCGTGGCTGGCCGGCGACCCGCAGGCGGCGCGGCGAGCGTGGCCGACGTGCTCGGTCCGCGCACCGCGCACCCCGGCGGCGGCGCCGTTCCGCGGCGAGCTGCTGCGCTACCTGGCCCGCGCGGGCGTCGCCGGCGGAGCCGTTCGACGGCTGCCCGGAGCCCTGGGCCGCGGGCCTGCGCGGCGACTGGCGGGCCGCGGCCGCGGGCTGGGAGGCGGCCGGCGACCCGTACGAGCAGGCGCTCGAGCTCGCCGAGTCGGGCGAGCCGGAGCCGATCGCTCGAGGCGCTGCGGATCCTCGACGGGCTCGGGCGCGAGCGCCGCGGCCGCGCTCGTCCGCCGGCGGCTGCGGGAGCTGGGCGCGCGGGTGCCGCGCGGGCCGCAGACCGCCACGCGCGCCAACCCGGCGCGGCTCACCGAGCGCCAGCTCGCCGTGCTCGAGCTGCTCAGCGAGGGGCTGACCAACGCCGAGATCGCCGACCGGCTGGTGGTCTCCGTCCGCACCGTCGACCATCACGTGGCCGCCGTGCTGGAGAAGCTCGGCGTGCGCTCGCGGCGGGACGCGGCCGCCGCGGCGCACGAGATGGGGATCGAGCTCTAGTCGACCTCGAGGCCGATCACGTCCGGCGCGAGGCCGGAGGTGTCGACGCTGTCGTCGCCGGCCAGCGTGTCGATCGACCAGCGGTCGAGCGCGGCCTCGGCGTGGCTGATGCCGAGCTTGATCGGCAGGCCGGTGACGGTGAGGGCGCCGCTGAAGACCTTCTTGCCGGTGATCGCGACGTCGTCGTCGCCGTCGGTGCCGGAGATCGTGATGCCGGTCGCGCGCTGCCGTCGCCGCTGGGCGTGCCGAAGCTCGAGGCCAGGCTGGCGTTGAGCTCGGTCAGGTCGGTGCCGCGCAGGTCGCCGACGCGATACGTGTCGGCGCCGTTGAAGGCGACCGTGTCGATGACCTCGACGTCGTCGAGGTCGATCGAGATGCCGCCGACGTCGCGCGTGAAGCGGTTGCGGCTCGAGCGCGAAGGCCTCGGCGTCCGGGCGTGCCCTGGAAGAACAGCGAGTCGCGGCTGAGGCGCCGCCGTCCACGCGGTCGCTCCCGTCGCCGGGGAGCCACATGAAGCGGTCGAAGTCGCCGCCCATGTACGCGACGTCGTCGCCCTTGCCGCCGCGCACGTCGTCGAAGCCGTCGCCGCCGATCAGCACGTCGTTGCCGGGGCCGCCGATCAGCGTCCCGCCGCCGTCGCCGGCGTCGAGCGTGAGGGCTTCATGGGGTCGGTCGAGGCGCTGAGGATGTCGTCGCCGCCGCGGGCGTTCACGCGCAGGCGGTCGGCCGGTCGTCGCCGTCGAAGGTCACCCAGACCGGGCCGAGCACGTTGACTGGCCCGAGAACGCGGACACGGAGACCTGCTCGTCCTCGTCGGAGCGCGTTGACGGCGGCGCGGTCGAGGCCGGCGCCGAGCTTGACGTGCGACGCCCCACGTCCCGCGCGGGCGTGAGGTCGTCGACGGTCACGCGGTCGTCGCCGCCGGTCAGCTCGGCCTCGATGCTCTCGACGGAGGCGAGGTCGGGCGCGCGAGGCGGAGGCGCTCGTCGCCGCGGCGGATCAGGAGGTCCTCGCCGTCGCCGAGGTCGACGCGGACGCTGTCGAACCGGCGCGCCTCGAAGTCGACGATCCCGTCGTCGCCGAAGTCGATCTCGCGCGCCTTCGAGAGCGACCACGTCGCTCTCCGGCGTGCCGGTGATGATCAGGCGGCGCCGCTCGATCCGCGCGCGGCCGTCGGTGGCGACGTCGACGAACTCGCGCGCGGCCGTAGCGCGTCCTCGCGCGCTTGACGTCGCCGCCGATGTGCTTGGCGAACGTGCGGGCGAGCTCGGCGTCCTCGAGCGAGGCGACGAGCAGGAGGCGCCGGTCGAGCGTGACCGAGCCGCCGAACAGGCGCTCGCGCGCCTCGTCGTCCTCGAGCAGGCCCTCGCGCAGGTCGCGGGCGCTGACGCCGGGGACCTCGAGCTCGATCGCGTTCGGTCGCCGGGGGAGCGTGGCTCGAAGGTGAGCACCGACTACTGGAGGAAGCGCCGCCGGATCGTCTCGGCGATGTCGTGCAGCTCGTCCTCGTCGGCGCGGTCGACGTCGAAGCGGCGGGAGCGCTCGAACGTCAGGCCGTCGCCGGCGGCGAAGGCGCCGTCGAGCAGGTGGGAGCCGCGCGGCCGTGCGCCGCCGTACTCGATGATGCGGTCGACGCGGTGCGGCGAAGCCGAAGAGCGGCTGTCAGCCGGGGGTCGCGGTGGTCGGTGATGGTGGCGGTGTTGTTGCTGATCAGGGGAGGAGTCAGGCGGTCGGCGACGGCGCCGACGAGGCGCTCGCGGGCGCGGTACAGGCGGCTCATGACCGTCCCCGCGGGGATGCGCAGGGCGGTCGCCGCCTCCGCGTAGGTCATGCCGGCCACGTCGACCGCCGCGGTCACCTCGCGCAGGTGGTCGGGGAGGTCGGCCATGGCGGCGTAGAGCTCGCCGGCGAGGGCGGCGACCTCGGGGTCGCCGGTCGGCGCCGGCTCGTCGACGAGATGCCACTCGTTCGCCGGACGGGCTTGCGCTGCTCGGCGCGCCAGTGGTCGCTGGCACGTTGCGGAGCGTCCGGGCGAGGTAGTGGAAGTCGCTGCCGCCGGTCACGCTGCGCGGCCGCGACCAGGACCCGCGCGTAGGTCTCCTGCGTGAGCTCCTCGGCGAGGTGCCGGGAGCCCGACAGGGCCCAGGCGAGGCGGTACAGCCGGGTGAGATGTCCGGCCGCGGCGTGCGGGTCGAGCGTGCGCTGCATGGCTCGCCCACTGTCTCGGGATCGCGGGTGGCCCGCATCGGTAGCCGATTGCCTAAATCCCGCGGCCCGGCTACCTAGATCGGCAAGCCTGGCGCGTGTACAGTCGGCCTGCCCATGCAAGTCAAGGACGTGACGACCACGTCGTTCGGTCTGCTGATCGCGTACCTGGTTCCCGGCCTGGTGGGCTTGTACGCGGCTCGGTTCTGGCTCGACGGCGTCGACTCGCTATTCACGACCCTCGGCACCAAGGATGCAACGTTTGGGCTGTTCCTCCTTGTGATCCTTGCCGGGCTTGCGATCGGCATGGTCGTCACGCCGATCAAGGCGCTCGTGTATGAGAGCTCCCGACCAAAGGCGCTCTCATCGAACGCCGTCAGCGCGCTCAACAAGCCCGACAAGCACGAGGCCTTCCGCACCGTCATCGACGAGCAGTACCGCTATCACCAGTGTTGGGGAAACCTGTCGTTGGTCCTGATCCCCTTCTTCGTGGGATGGTTCCGCGTGGAGTGGTCCGCGCTCTCGGACCTGGGCGCGGTTGCGGGCATCGCGCTCGCGGGCTTCGTCGAGCTCGTTGTGATCGCGGCTGCCTGGGAGTCGTTCACCCGCTACATCGATCGGGCGGAGGCCGTCGCCGCCTAAGGGGGTCACGTCGTGCCCAACGGATTCCTCCACGATCCGAGTTACAAGCTGTTCTGGTTCACGGAACAGTCGTCACTGACGACGGCACATCTCGAGGACTACCTGCGGGACGAAGGCGTCGCGCACGACCGCGAGGTCGCCGAGCTCTTCCAGCGTGCCCACGAGGTGACACAGGCCCTGACCCGGGAAGCGAGCGCCCTCTTCGAGCGGCGGGAGCGCGGGCCTGGATCGGCGTCCTAGTCTCCCTGGCCGGTTTGCACTACAAGCGGATCATCCCCTGCATGGACGTCGACGCCGGCCGCGTGGTCAAGGGCACGCGGTTCATCGACATCCGCGACGCCGGCGACCCGGTCGAGCTCGCCGCCCACTATGACGCCACCGGCGCCGACGAGCTGATCTTCCTCGACATCACCGCGACCTCCGACAAGCGCGACACCGTCGTGGAGCTGGCGCGGCGCGCCGCGGACGAGGTCTTCGTCCCGTTCACGATCGGCGGCGGCGTGCGCGAGGTCGCGGACGCCCAGGCCGTGCTCGACGCCGGCGCCGACAAGGTGGCGGTCAACTCCGCCGCCGTGCTGCGGCCGGAGCTCGTCTCCGAGATGGCCGACGTGTTCGGCGCGCAGTGCGTGGTCCTGGCCATCGACGCCAAGCGCCGCGGCGACGGCTTCGAGGTCTACGTGGCCGGCGGGCGGACGCCGACGGGCCGCGACGCGGTCGCCTGGGCGCGCGAGGGCGTCGTCGCGCGGCGCGGGGGAGATCATGCTCACGTCGATGGACCGCGACGGCACGAAGGACGGCTACGACCTCGAGCTCGTGCGGGCGATCGCGGGGGCCGTCGACGTGCCGGTCATCGCCTCCGGCGGCGCGGGCTCGCCCGACGATCTCGTCGAAGGCCTCGAGGCCGGCGCCGACGCGGTGCTCTGCGCCTCGATCTTCCACTACGGGGAGTACACGATCCCCGAGGTCCGGGACGCCTTGCGGTCCGCGGGCGTGCCCATGCGGCCCTGAGGGCTCCAACTTCGGCTGGGTAGGGGAGCGAGGGTTCGGGCCGCGTTCGCGGATCCAGCGATCGAAGCGTGGCGCTTTCTGGACGGTATGCGTCCAGAAAGCGCCACGGATCCGCAACACCGGCCGATCCCGCTCCCTTCAATGCCGCGGTTCGCCGGCTAGCCGCCGCTCTTCTTCTTCGCCGCCTTCTTCTTGGCGGCGGCCTTCTTCTTCTTGGCGTCGGCCTTGGCCTTCTTCTTCTTGGCTGCCTTCTTCTTCGCCGCGGCCTTGGCCTTCTTCGCCTTCGCGGCCTGCCGCTTCGCCGTCGCGAGCTCCTCGGCCCTGGTCTTGGGCACGAACGCGCCGACCGAGGAGAAGCCGGTCAGGTAGATCACCTGACCGTCGGAGACGACCGGGTTGAAGGCGCCGCGGTCGCTGTGGAACGCCCGGTTGCCCGACTTCGCCCACAGGCCCGGTGGTGTCGCGCTTGCCCCAGTTGGAGTAGTAGACGACGTCGCCGATCACGCTCGCGGCGCCGGAGATCTTGCCGCCGTCGCGGAAGGTCCAGCGGGTCGCGCCGTCACGGGCGTCGAGCGCGTAGAACGTGCCGTCGTAGCTGCCGAAGTAGACGGTCGGCTTGCTCCCGCGGACCTGGGCCACGGCGGGGGAGGCGTAGACGTAGCGAGCCCGTCCCGCGGCGCCACGCGAGCTTCCCGGTGTCCTTGCCGAACGAGTACATGTTGCCGTCGGTGTTGCCGATGTACACGCGTCCGTAGGCCACCGCGGGCGTGGAGTAGAAGTTGCCCGCGCTGAGGCCGAAGTTGGCGCCGCTCGTGCCCGCGCGCCAGATCTGCTTGCCCGAGCCGGCGGCCAGCGAGTAGACGTTGCCGCCGTAGGTGCCGAAGTACAGCCGGCCCTCCGAGAGCGCCAGGGCGCCCTTGACGGCGCCGGCCGCGCGGAACGTCCACTCGGTCTTGCCGTTGTTCGCGCGCATCGCGTAGACGGACCCGTTCTCGGAGCCGAAGTAGATCCGGCCGTTCACGTAGACCGGGGAGGACTCGCTGCGGCTGCTCAGGCTCCGGACCCACGAGACCTTGCCGGTCTTGGCGTTCAGGGCGATGATCCGGCCGGCTCGCACGCCCTTGGAGCGCTCGAGGATCGTGACGTAGATCCGCCCGTCGCCGTAGGCGGGGGAGGAGGCGGCGAGGTAGCCCGCGTCGTGCCGCCAGACGCGCTTGCCCGTCGTCTTGTTCATGGCGACGACCACGCCCGCGTTGCCGACCGTGTAGAGCCGGTTGCCGACGACGATCGGCGGGAACTCGAGCAGGACGTCGAAGCGGCGGCTCCACGCGATCTTGAACGGCGGGCGCACGCTGGGCTCGGTCTGCAGGAAGCGCCGGCGGTCGTTCGTGTAGCCGTTGGTCGGCCACTTGAACCCGGCCAGCGGGTCCTTCTTCTTGGCCTTCTTGCCCTTCGCCGGCGGCTCCGGCTCGGGGGTCGGCACCGAGGTCGGCTCCTCCTCGGCCTCGAACGCCACGTTCGGGTCGAAGACGTCACCCGGGCGGGTGAGCGCGAAGACGGCGGCTGCGCACACCAGCAGCGCCACGAGGGCTCCGAGGACGATGACGAGCCGCCGCCGGTACCAACGTGGACGCTCCGACGACATCCCAAGCAGGGTAGCCAGCCGCCAAGATGCCCTCTGTGGATCTCCTGGACCGCATCGCAGGCGCCCCGGCCGTCGCCGCGCTGGACGGCGAGGACGCCGTGTACGTGGTCGGCGGGGCGGTGCGCGACCTGCTCCTGGGCCGCGCGCCGCACGAGCTCGACTTCGTCGTGGAGGGGGACGCGCTGCCCGTGGCGCGGCGCGCCGCAGAGCGTGCCGGAGGTCGTGTCATCGCGCACGAGCGCTTCGGCACCGCCACCGTGAGCACGCCTGAGGCGACGTTCGACCTCGCGAGCGCGCGTCGCGAGCGCTACGAGCGCCCGGGCGCCCTGCCCGACGTGGAGCTCGGCGCGTCGCTGCGCGATGACCTCGAGCGCCGCGACTTCACCGTCAACGCCATCGCCCTGCACCTGACCGACGGCCGGCTCGTCTGGCTGCCCGGGGCGCAGGAGGACCTGCAGGCGGGCCGCCTGCGCGTCCTGCACGACCGCTCGTTCGAGGACGACCCCACGCGCCTGCTGCGGCTCGCGCGCTACGCCGCCCGCCTCGGGTTCGAGCCCGAGGAGCGCACCGACCGGTTGGCCGCCGAGGCGATCGCCTCAGGGGCGCTCGACACGGTCACCGGCTCGCGCCTGGGAGCGGAGCTGCGGCTGCTGCTGGGCGAGCCCCAGCCGGCGGCGCTGATGGCGCTCCAGCGTCACGGGCTCGGCCGCGCGCTGCTCGGCGACGCGTTCGCGCCCGACGAGCGCGCCGTCGCGGCGGCGCACGAGCTCGGCGGGCCGCTCGCCGCCTTCGCCGCCGCGCTCACCGAGGCGCCCGATCTCGACCGGCTGGCGTTCCCCGCCCACGATCGCGACGTCGTCACCCGCGCCGCCGGCGCCGAGCCGGCGCCCGAGGACGCCACGGACGTCGAGCTGTGGCGGCGGTTCCGCCGCGAGCCGCCCGAGACCGCCGCCGTGGCCGGTGCCCGGCGCTGGCTCGACGACGTCCGCCACCGGCGCCTCGCGATCGACGGGAACGACCTCGTGGCCGCCGGTCTCGAGGGCCCGGCGGTCGGGGCGGCGCTCGACGCCGCCACCGAGGCGATGCTCGACGGCCGGGCGCCCGGCCGCGAGGAACAGCTGGCCGCGGCCCTAGCATCTCTGCCGTGACGACCGAGACGCTGCCCCGGCTCCAGGCCCCCTTCCGCTGGGAGGCCGAGCACGTGGCGGCGGAGACGGGCGGCGCGCGTGCGCTGTTCACGACCCGCCGCGGCGGCGTCTCCACGGGCCCGTTCGCCTCGCTCAACCTCGGCCGGCTCACCGCCGACGACGGGGCCAACGTCGACGAGAACCGCCGCCGCGTCGCCGCGGCCACGGGACACCCGCGGGAGCGCTTCCTCTACGGCAAGCAGGTCCACGGCGCCACCGTGCGCCGGGCCACCGAGCCGCCCGGCCCCGGCCGGCCGCCCGCCGAGGAGGACGGCCAGGCGACGGCGCTCGAGGGCCATCCGGCGCTCGTCTTCGTCGCCGACTGCACGCCCGTGCTGCTCATCGCGGACGGTGCGGTGGCCGCCATCCACGCCGGATGGCGCGGGACCGCGGACGGGATCGTGGCCGAGGGCATCGAGGCGCTGCGCGAGGTCGGCGGCACCGGCGAGATCACCGCGCTGATCGGCCCTGGCGCCCGGGGCTGCTGCTACGAGGTCGGCGAGGAGGTCCACGCGGCCTTCGCGGGCTACGACGCCCGCCGCGGCGAGCGCAACCTCGACCTGCCGAAGGTGCTGCACGCCCAGCTCGGCACGGCGCAGGTGCACGACGTGGGCCTGTGCACGATGTGCGCCTTCGGCCTCTTCTTCTCGCACCGCCGCGACGGCGGCGTCACCGGCCGCCAGGCGGGGGTCGTATGGCGCAGCTGATCGCCGGGCTCGACGCCGGGCGCGTCCGGGAGAACCTCGCGCGCATCCGCGAGGAGCTGCCGGACACCGTGCGGATCCTCGCCGCCGTGAAGTACGTCGCCCTCGAGGACCTGGGCAAGCTCGCCGAGGCGGGCATCGAGCTCGTGGGGGAGAACCGCGCGCAGGACCTCGAGGCCAAGGCGGAGGCCTGGGGTGGGCGGGCTCGTTTCAGGTGGCACTTCATCGGCCAGCTCCAGAGCCGCAAGGTCAAGGTGATCCTGCCGCACGTCGAGCTGATCCACTCGGTGGCGTCCGATTCCGCACTCGCCCAGCTCGAGAGGCACGGCACGCCCGAGACCCGGATCCTCGTCGAGGTCAACGTCGCCGGAGAGGACGACAAGGCGGGGATCGCGCCCGCCGATCTCGGCGACTTCATCGCCCGCTGCCCCGTCACCGTGAGCGGCCTGATGACGATGCCGCCGTTCACCGAGGATCCCGAGGCCAGCCGCCCGCATTTCGCCGCCCTGAAGCGCCTCGCGGACGAGCACGGGCTCGCCGAGCTCTCGATGGGCACGTCCCAGGACTACCGCGTCGCGGCCGAGGAGGGCGCGACGATCGTGCGCCTGGGTACCATCCTGTACGCCTAGCAGGGAAATCGCCCTCGGAGGCGAACCACACGAAGCGCATGGCCTTCCGCGATACCTGGCACCGCACACTCGTCTACTTCGGCCTCGCCGAGGACCGCGACGCGTACGACGAGGAGCCGGTCGACTACCGCGAGCCCGAAGAGGAGCTCGAGAGCCGCTACCGCGAGCGGCCCAACGTCCGCCGCCTGTCCTCGCGCCGCCGGCGCGACGACATCGACGACATCTTCGCCGACGATCCGTCGTCGGAGCGTCGCACGGCCGTCCTGCGCCCGGTCGGCGGCAGCCAGGCCCCGCCAGGGCGCGCCGCCAACGGCCGAGGGGACGTCCGCGTGCACCTCGTGATCCCCAAGTCCTTCAACGACGCCCAGGACGTGGCGGACAAGTTCAAGGACTCGATCCCGGTGATCCTGAACCTGCAGCAGTCGGACACCGACCTCTCCAAGCGCCTGATCGACTTCGCCTCCGGCCTCACCTACGCGCTCGACGGCGGCATGCAGCGGATCGCCGACAAGGTGTTCCTGCTCACGCCGCGCAACGTCGAGGTCTCCGCGGAGGAGCGGGCCCGGCTGATCGAAAAGGGCTTCTTCAACCAATCCTGAGCCGCGCCGCATAACCTTCGGCGCGATGCAGGTCGGCTTCATCGGTGCAGGGAACATGGCGCGGGCGCTCGCCCGCGGCTGGGGCGACCCCGTGCTGTGCACGGACTCCGGCTCGGGCCGGGCGCGCGAACTGGCGTCCGAGCTCGGCGGCGAGGCGCTCGCCTCCAACCGCGAGCTGGCCGAGCGCGCCGACCTCGTGATCCTCGCCCACAAGCCCGCGCAGCTCGCCGACGTGGCGTCGGAGGCCGCGGGAGCGGCCAAGGCCGTCGTCTCGCTGCTGGCCCGCACGTCGCAGGCCGACGTGCGCGCCGCGTACCCCGGGGTGCCGGTGTTCCGCATCGAGCCGAACACGGCGGCGCAGGTGGGACGCGGCGTGCACGCCTTCGCGGTGCCCGACGAGCCGGGTGACGCCGAGCTGCAGGAGCGGGTCCGGGCGCTGTTCGCCCGCTCAGGCACCGTCGTCGACGTCCCCGAGCGGCTGATGCCCGTCGCCGGCGCCTGCTCGGGCGTCGGCCCCGCCTACTGGGCACTGCTCGTGGAGGCGTGGGTGGACTCCGCCGTGCGCGCCGGCATGCCCGCGGCCCAGGCCGCCACGCTGGTCACCGAGACGATGGCCGGATCGGCGGAGCTGATCCGCGCCCGCGAGGGCGACACGCTCGCCCTGCGGCGCGAGGTCGCCTCGCCGGGCGGCACGACCGCCCGCGGCCTGGCCGCCCTCGAGCGCGGCGGCGTCCGCGCCGCGTTCGCCGCCGCGATGGACGACGTGGTGGGGGCGTAGATGGAGGTCCGCCGCCAGATCGCGGAGTTCCTCGACGCGCTCATCTGGGTGTACACGCTGTGCGTCATCGCCTGGGTCATCGCCTCGTTCGTGTTCGCGATGGGCCTGCGCGTGCCCTACTCCCGCCCGCTGAACGCCGTGCTCGACTTCCTGCGCGACGTCACCGAGCCGTTCCTGCGCGTCTTCCGGCGGCTCCCGCTGCGCGTCGGGCCGCTGGACCTGACGCCGATCGTGGCGATCCTCACGCTGCAGATCGTCGGCGGGATCATCGTGGGCCTCATCCGCCCGGGTCCGTGACACCGGGCGTACGGGCGGCCGCGGTGGCCGCCGGCGTGGTCGCCGCCGACCAGGCCGTGAAGGCGCTGGTGCGGTCGACGATCGAGCGCGGCGACGAGGTCGAGCTGTTCCTCGGCATCCAGCTCGTCAACGTCCGCAACCGCGGGATCGCGTTCGGGATGTTCTCCGGCGGCGGGATCATCCTCGTGCTCTTCGCGTGCGCGGCGCTGCTCGCGCTGCTGGTCTTCTTCGCCCGCCATCGCACCCGCCCGCTGGTCTGGCTGCCCGTGGGCCTGCTGATCGGCGGGGCGACCGGCAACCTGATCGACCGCACGACCGAGGGCGCGGTGACCGACTTCATCGACTTCCCGCTGTGGCCGGCCTTCAACGTGGCGGACATCGCGATCACCTTCGGCGTGCTGACGCTGCTCTACGTGCTCGAGGGGCCACCGCGACATGGCGAGCGATGAGCTCGTCGCCGGCGCCGAGGACGCGGGCGAGCGGCTCGACGTCTTCCTGGCGTCCTACGCCGGCTCCCGCGCCGCCGCGCAGCGGCTGATCGACGCCCGGCTGGTCCGCGTCGACGGCCAGGTCCGCGTCAAGCGTCACGCCATGCGCGCCGGCGAGCGCGTGATCGTCGAGCGGCCGCCCGCGAAGCCCGAGCCCGAGATCCCGGACGCCGAGTTCTCGATCGCCTACGAGGACGAGCACCTGCTGGTCGTGGACAAGCCCGCGGGCGTCGTGGTGCACCCGGCGCGCGGGCACGCCGCGGGGACGCTCGCCCAGGCGCTGGCGGGCCTGGCGGCCGGCGGGACCGACGAGCGGCGCCCCGGGATCGTCCATCGCCTCGACCGCAACACGTCCGGCCTGCTGGTGGTGGCCCGCACCGAGGAGACGCACGCGGCGCTCAAGGCGCTCATGAAGGCGCGCGGGATCACCCGCGAGTACACAGCGCTCGTAGAGGGACGCCCCGCGGCCCGCACCGGCACGATCGACGCCCCGCTCGGCCGCGACCGCCGCCACCGCACCCGCGTCTCCAGCGACACCGACGAGCCGCGCGAGGCCGTGACCCACTTCGAGGTCGAGGCCACGTACGAGGACTTCACGCTCCTGCGGGTGCGGCTCGAGACCGGCCGCACGCACCAGATCCGCGCGCACCTGCTGGCCATCGGCCATCCGGTCGCCGGGGACCCGGAATACGGGCGCGCCGGGCTGCTGGGGCTCGAGCGCCAGTTCCTCCACGCCGCCCGCCTCGCCTTCGTGCATCCGGCGACGGGAGAGGCGGTGGACGTTCGCTCGCCGCTCCCTCCTGAGCTGCTCTCCGCCCTGGAGAAAAGCGGGCCGGTCCACCGGAGGTAGGGGAAGGGAGGGCCGGCCCGCATCGGTCATAACGGAGCCGCTGCAGAGAACTTTCGTAAACTGGTCGGGAATCCATCAATCGACCCCGGGCGGCCACCCAATACAACCGTCCCGAGGCAGCGAACCCTGCCCGGCACATACGCCGGGTCCGCGACGCCTCGATTCGCCCGGGCTGCACTGCACAACCACACAAGGGAGTAGTCCGTGGCTCAGGTAGGAATCAGAGAGCTGCTGGAGGCCGGCGTGCACTTCGGCCACCAGACACGTCGCTGGAACCCGAAGATGCGCCGCTTCATCCACGGCGAGCGCGGCGGGATCTACATCATCGACCTGCTGAAGACCGAGGCCCTGCTGTCGCAGGCCCAGCGCTTCGCGGCCGAGGTCGCCCACCGCGGCGGCACCGTGCTGTTCGTCGGCACCAAGAAGCAGGCCCGCGACGGCATCAAGGAGATCGCCGAGGCGGCCGGGCAGCCGTACGTCAACCACCGCTGGCTCGGCGGGTTGCTCACGAACTTCCAGACCATCTCGCTGCGCATCAAGCGCCTGCACGACCTCGAGCGGTACGCGTCCGAGGGCCAGCTCGCCCTGCTGCCGACGCGCGAGCGCCTGTCGGCCGAGGCCGACCTCGAGAAGCTCCAGGCCAACCTCGGCGGCGTGAAGAACATGCAGCGCGTGCCCGACGCCATGTTCGTGGTCGACCTCAAGACCGAGGCGATCGCCGTGCGCGAGGCCCAGCGCCTGCGGATCCCGATCATCGGGCTCGTCGACACCAACTGCGATCCCGACGGCATCGACTTCGTGGTGCCGGGCAACGACGACGCCATCCGCTCCTGCGGCCTGATCACCAAGGCGATCGGCGACGTGGTCTCCGAGGGCCGCAGCCGCTTCCGCGCCGAGGAGGAGCAGGCGCGCAAGGAGGCCGAGGAGCAGGCCCGCAAGGAGGCCGAGGAGCGCGCCCGCCGCGAGGCGGAGGAGCAGGCCCGCAAGGAGGCCGAGGAGCGCGCCGCCGCCGAGGCGCTGACGCAGACCGAGGCCGAGACGCGCGACGCCGCCGAGGCCCAGGTGGCCGAGGCCGTCGCCGCCGCGCCGGCGCAGGCCGAGGGCACGACGGCCGACGAGGCCGGCGCAGCCGCGCAGGCCGCGGACGAGCCCGCCGTGCCGGCCGCCGGCAGCACCGACGCGCCCGCCGCCGAGCCGGAGGTCGCGGCGCCCGCGCCCGCCGAGGCCGTGGAGCCGGAGGCGGCGGCGACCGGCCGCGGAGCCCGAGGCGCCCGCCGCCGAGCCCGAGCCCGAGGCTGCGGCGACCGCCGCGGAGCCCGAGGCCCCCGCCGCCGAGCCCGAGCCCGAGCCCGCGGCGCCGGCCGAGGAGGCCAAGCCGAAGCCCAAGGCCAAGGCGAAGGCGAAGGCCAAGCCGAAGCCGGCCAAGGAGGCCCCGAAGACCGAAGAGACGACCGAGGAGTCCCAGTGAGCGCGATCACGGCATCGCAGGTGAAGGAGCTGCGCGACCGCACCGGCGCGGGCATGATGGACTGCAAGAAGGCCCTCGAGGAGACCGGCGGCGACCTCGACGCAGCCGTCGAGCTCCTGCGCGTGCGCCTGGGCGCCAAGGCGTCGAAGGTCGGCGGCCGCGAGGCCACCGAGGGCACGGTCGCGTCCTACATCCACGCGGGCGGCAAGGTCGGCGTGCTCGTCGAGGTCGACTGCAACACCGACTTCGTGGCCCGCAACGAGGACTTCGTGGCCTTCGCGCGCGACGTCGCCCTCCACATCGCGGCCTCGCCGGCGACGGAGTACGTCTCCGAGGACGAGATCCCGCAGGAGGCCAAGGACGCCGAGCTGCGCGTCTTCGAGCAGCAGGCTGCCGACAAGCCCGAGAACGTCCGCGGCAAGATCGCCGAGGGCAAGCTGCGCAAGTGGATGGAGGAGGTCGTGCTCCTCAACCAGCAGCACGTCAACCCCGACAAGCACGAGAGCAAGACGATCGAGCAGATCCGCGCGGAGCTCTCGGGCACCATGGGCGAGAACGTCGTCATCCGCCGCTTCGCCCGCTTCCAGGTCGGGGCGTGACAGACAAGCCCGCCTTCCAGCGGGTCCTCGTGAAGCTGTCGGGCGAGGCGCTCATGGGCGACCTCGAGTTCGGCACCGACGCGGAGACCGTCGACGCGATCGCCAAGCAGCTCAAGAGCGTCCGCGACCGGGGCGTCGAGGTCTCGGTCGTGCTGGGGGCGGGCAACATCTACCGCGGCCTGAAGGGCGCCGCCGCGGGCATGGACCGGGCGACGGCGGACTACATGGGCATGCTCGCGATCGTGCTCAACGCCCTGACGCTCCAGGACGCGCTGGAGAAGCTGGGCGTGCACACGCGCGTGCAGTCGGCGATCACGATCTCCGAGGTCGCCGAGCCGTACATCCGCCGCCGCGCGATGCGCCACCTCGAGAAGGGCCGGATCGTGATCTTCGCCGCCGGCACCGGCAACCCGTTCTTCACCTCCGACACCGCGGCCGCGCTGCGGGCGCTGGAGATGCACGCGGAGATCATCCTGATGGCCAAGAACGGGGTCGAGGGCGTCTACACCGCCGACCCCAAGCAGGACCCGGACGCCGAGTTCATCCCCGAGATCACGGCGCGCGACGCGATCCAGCGCGGCCTGAAGATCATGGACACGACGGCGCTCTCGCTCTGCATGGACAACCACCTCCCGATCAACGTCTTCAACATGAACGACGAGGCGAACATCGACCGGATAGTCTCCGGCGAGCGAGTCGGGACCCTGGTGATACCGGAATGATCGACGACCTACTACAAGACGCGCGGGAGCACATGGACAAGTCCGTGGACGCCACACGGCACAAGTTCGGGTCCGTCCGCACGGGCCGCGCCAGCACCGCGCTGCTCGACCGCATCACGGTCGACTACTACGGCGCCCAGACGCCGCTCAAGCAGCTCGCCACCGTGTCCGCGCCGGAGGCGCGACTGCTGACCGTGCAGCCCTACGACAAGGGCTCGATCAAGGGCATCGAGAAGGCGATCCTGGAGTCCGACGTCGGGCTCACGCCCAACAACGACGGGTCCATCATCCGCCTGCAGGTGCCCGAGCTCACCGAGGAGCGCCGCAAGCAGCTCGTGAAGGTGGTCCGCAACCTCGCCGAGGAGGGCAAGGTGGCGATCCGCAACATCCGCCGCGACGTCATGCACGACCTGCGCGAGCTGCGCGACGCGGGCGAGGCCGGCTCGGACGACGAGCATCGCGCCGAGGAGGCGCTGCAGAAGCTCACCGACGAGAAGGTCAAGGAGCTCGACGCCGTCCTCAAGGCCAAGGAAGAAGAGATCCTCGAGGTGTGAGCGCCTCGTACGTCGCCATCATCACGGATGGCAACGGACGCTGGGCCCGCGGACGGGGCCTGCCCGTCGAGGAGGGGCACCGGGCCGGAGCCGACACCGTCAAGGCCCGCCTCCGTGACGCCGTCGACCTCGGCGTGCGCGAGCTGACCGTCTACTCGTTCTCGACCGAGAACTGGTCGCGCGCGCCCGAGGAGGTCGCCGCGCTGATGGCGCTGTTCTCCGAGCGCATCCTCGCCGAGACGCCCGAGCTGGACGACGAGGGCGTGCGCATGCGCTTCATCGGCCGCCGCGAGGGCGTGGCGGGGGAGCTGCTCGAGCAGATGCGCTGGGCGGAGGAGAAGACCGCCGCCAACGAGCGCATCACGCTCTTCGTGGCCTTCAACTACGGCGGCCGGGCCGAGATCGTCGATGCCGCGCGCGCCTTCACCGGGACCACCGAGGAGGAGTTCCAGGCGGCGCTCTACGCCCCGGACATGCACGACCCGGACCTCATCATCCGCACCAGCGGCGAGCAGCGGCTGTCGAACTACCTGCTCTGGCAGTCCGCGTACTCCGAGCTGCACTTCACCGAGGTGCTGTGGCCGGACTTCTCACGCGAGGACTTCGAGCTCGCGCTCGGGGAGTTCGAGGTCCGCCGGCGCCGGTTCGGCGGGCGATGAGCACCCGGAGGCCACCGAGGCGCCGGCGCGGCGGTTCGGACCTCCTGCTGCGCATCCTCGTGGGCGATCCCGGCGATCGCCTACGCGATCTTCATCATCGTCGCCGGCGGCTGGATCTTCGCGGTCGGCATGCTGCTGCTCGGCTTCGTCTGCCTGCACGAGCTGTTCCGGATGTACGAGCGCTGCGGCCGGTCCGGCTGGCGGGCTTCCTCGCCATCGCCGGGCTCGCGGTGGCGGCGCAGGAGGGCGGCGACCGCCAGGTGCTGCTGGCCCTCGTGGCCTTCATCCCGGTGATGTTCCTGCTCGGCCTCGCGCTCGCCGCGGAAACCGGGAGGACCGCGCGACGCTGACGAGGGGATGGCCGATCACGACGCTCGGCGTCGTGTGGGTCGGGATGGCCATCGCCCACGCCATCCTGCTGCGCGAGACCTCGCACGGCGACGGGATCATCGTCGACATCCTCGTCGGCACGTTCCTGGGCGACACCTGCGCGTACCTCGGCGGGCGCTGGTTCGGCACCCGCAAGCTCGCGCCGCGCGTGTCGCCGAACAAGACGGTCGAGGGGCTGCTCATCGGCTTCCTCGACCGCCGTGCTCTTCACGTGGGCGGCCGGGCTCTACCAGGACTGGCTGAGCGGGACGGACGCGCTGATCCTCGGCGCCGCGGTCGGCGCCGCCGCGCCGCTCGGCGACCTGATCGAGTCGGCGATCAAGCGCGACGCCGGGACCAAGGACGCCGGGACGCTGTTCGGCGCCCACGGCGGGGCGCTGGACCGGCTCGACGCCGCATTCTTCACCCTGGTCGCCGGGTACTACGTCTGGCTAGCGGTCATGTGCATGGACGAGAACGAGCGCACCGAGCGGCAGATGGCCGAGCTCCTGCAGGAGCTGCGGGTGGCGCTGCCCGGCGTCCAGATCCTCTTCGCGTTCCTGCTCACCGTGCCGTTCGCCCAGGGCTTCGAGCGGGTCACGAGCTTCCAGCGGGACCTCTTCTTCGCCACGCTGCATGTGCACGGCGATCTCCACCGCCTGCCTGATCGCGCCGACCGCCACGCACCGGCTGCGCTTCCACAAGCGGGACCGCAAGTACGTCATCGAGTCCGCCAACGTGCTGCTGATCGCCGGCCTGGCGTTCCTGGCGCTGGCCATCCGCGCGCCGTCGCGCTGATCACCGACTTCCTCTTCGACGGCGCCGCGCGGTGGGTCTGGCCGGCGCTGCTCGCCTGGTGATCGCCGTCGCTGTGGTTCGCGCGGCCGCTGCTGCGGAGCGGTTCATCGGGGCCTTAGGCGGCCGTTGCCACAATGGGTCGCTCAGTGAAGCGGCTCCTCATCCTGGGCTCGACGGGCTCGATCGGCACGCAGGCGCTCGACGTCGTCGCGCGCTCGCGCGACGAGTTCGAGGTCGTCGGGCTGTCCGCGGGCACCGCGCACGAGGATCTGATCGAGCAGGCCCGCGCGCACGGCGTGCGCCGGATCGCGCTCTCGGACCCCGACGCGGCGCGCCCGCGCCGCCGAGGCGTGGACCGAGCGGCGAGGTGCTGGGCGGCCCGGAGGGCCTGGTCGAGCTCGTCGCGGACTCGGACGCCGACCTCGTCCTGAACGCGATCGTCGGCTCGGCCGGGCCTGGGCCCGACCATCGTCGCGCTGACCGAGGGGATCGACCTCGCGCTGGCCAACAAGGAGTCGCTGGTCGTCGGCGGCGAGCTGGTCATGGCGCTGGCCGAGGCCACGGGCGCCCAGATCATCCCGGTCGACTCCGAGCACTCCGCGCTGCACCAGCTGATCGCCGGCGAGCGCGCTCGGCACGGTCGAGCGGCTCGTGCTCACGGCGTCCGGCGGGCCGTTCCGCGGGCGCCCCGCGCCGAGCTGGAGGGCGTGACCGTCGAGCAGGCGCTCCAGCACCCGACGTGGGCGATGGGCGGCAAGATCACCATCGACTCGGCGACGCTGATGAACAAGGGCCTGGAGGTGATCGAGGCCCATCATCTCTTCGGGACGCCCTACGATCGGATCGACGTGGTCGTGCACCCGCAGTCGATCGTGCACTCCCTCGTGACGCTCTGCGACGGCGCCGCGCTCGCCCACCTCGGCCATCCGGACATGCGCGTGCCGATCTCCTACGCCCTGAACCACCCGGAGCGGGTCGACGTGCCGGTGCGGACGCTCGACCTCGCCGAGGTGGCGTCGCTGACCTTCGAGCCGCCGGACGAGGATGCCTTCCCCTGCCTGCGGATCTCCCGTGAGGCGGCCGTCGCGGGCGGCACCGGGCCATGCGTGCTCAACGCCGCCAACGAGATCGCCGTGCACGCGTTCCTCGGCGGGCGGCTGCCGTTCATGGGCATCCCGGCGGTGATCGAGGCCGACGCTCGAGCGCGTCGGGGCCGCGGCGTGCACGGCTTCGACTCGCTCTACCAGGCCGACGCCGAGGCCCGCGACGTCGCCGCCGAGCTCGTCGGCCGTGCACGCATGAGCTTCCTGCTCGCCTTCCTCGGCTTCGCCGCGCTGATCATCCTGCACGAGCTGGGCCACTTCTTCGCGGCCAAGGCGGTCGGGATGCGCGTCGAGCGCTTCTCGCTGTTCTTCCCGCCGCTGGTCGCCCGCCACAAGCGCGGCGAGACCGAGTACGCGATCGGGGCGATCCCGCTCGGCGGCTACGTGAAGATCACCGGGCATGAACCCGGCGGAGGAGATCCCGCCGGAGGTCGCCCACCGCGCGTACTACCGCCAGCCGGTGTGGAAGCGGATCATGGTCATCTCCGCCGGCCCGGCGGTCAACATCGTCCTCGCGTTCCTGATCCTCTGGGTGCTGGTCTGGTCCAACGGAATCAACGAGCCGCAGGCGTCGATCAGCCGCGTGTCGGCGCCGCCCGCGCTCGGCGCGCTCGCGCCCGGCGACAGGATCGTGTCGGTCGACGGCGTCGAGCGGCGACTTCGAGACGCCTGCGCGAGCAGATCTCCTCGCACAGGTGCGCCGGCGAGCAGGTCGACGGCTGCGAGGCGGCGACGCCGGCGAAGATCGTCGTGTCGCTGCGCGGCGAGGAGCGGACGGTCGAGCTCAGGCGCCGGTCTACGACGCCGGCCAGGACGACATGTTCATCGGCTTCGAGGTGCCGACCAAGCCCCGCGCCGTGGGCCCGGGGGAGGCCGCCGAGCTGTCGGTCGACCAGATGTGGTTCTTCACGTCGAAGACGGTGGAGACGATCGCGGGCATCTTCGAGGCCGACAAGCGCGACGACATCTCCGGCGTGGTCGGCTCCTACGAGGTGACGCGGCAGACGATCGAGCTCTCGACCGAGCGCGCGCTCTACCTGCTGGCGATCATCTCGCTGTCGCTCGGCGTCATCAACCTGTTCCCGTTCCTGCCGCTCGACGGCGGGCACATCTTCTGGGCGCTGGCCGAGAAGGTCCGCGGCCGCGCGATCCCCTTCAGCGTCATGGAGCGCGCCGGATTCGTCGGCTTCGTGCTGGTCATCGCGCTCTTCATGATCGGCCTGACGAACGACGTCGGACGACTGACAGGGGAGGGCTTCGGGGTCAGGTAGGGTCGCGCGATGACCGTCGCGCACGCCTTCCGGAAGCACCATCGCCGCGCATCCGGACCGGGTCGCGGTCCGGACGAAGGACGACGAGATCTCGTGGACGTGGAGCCGAGCTGGGCCGCGCGCGTCGACGCGCTGGCCGGCGGGCTCGCGAGCTGGGCGTGCGGTCGCGGCGACACCGTCGCGCTGATGCTGGGGAACCGGCCCGAGTTCCATCTCGCCGACCTCGCGGTCATGACCCTGGGCGCGACGCCGTTCTCGATCTACAGACACGTACGGCTGAGCAGATCGAGTTCGTGGTGGGCGACGCGCGGCCGCGAAGGTCGCATTGATCGAGGCCGAGTTCGCCGATCGCTTCCCCGGAGCTGGAGCACGTGCTGGTGCTGGAGGACGGCTGGCCGTCGGTCGAGGGGTTCGCGGCCCCCGAGGTGGCCGAGCCCGACGACTCGCCACGCTGATCTACACGTCGGGCACCACGGGGCCGCCGAAGGGCGTCCAGCTCACGCACGCAGCCTGATGGCGGCGATCGGGACGGTCGACGGGATCATCGAGTTCCCGGACGGCGCGAAGGTGATCTCGTGGCTGCCGGCGGCGCACATCGCCGAGCGGATGGCGCACCACTACCTGCCGATCGCGCTCGCGATGACCGTCACGATGCTGCCCGAACCCGCGCGAGGTCGTCGGGTATCTGCCGGCGGTCAAGCCGACGTGGTTCTTCGCCGTGCCGCGGATCTGGGAGAAGCTCAAGGCCGGGCCTCGAGGCCCATCTCATGGCCGGCGATCACGCCGAGCGGCTCGCGGCGGCCGTGCGGAAGGTCGAGCTGGAGCAGGCGGGGCAGCCGGTGCCCGACGAGCTCGCTGCGGTGGTCGAGGAGGCCGATCGCACGGTCTTCGCCGGGCTGCGGGCGATGCTCGGCCTCGACGAGGCGGCGTCTGTGAACGTGGGCGCGGCGCCGACGCCACGCGAGGTGCTCGTCTTCTTCCACGCCATCGGGATCCCGCTCGCGGAGCTGTGGGGCATGTCCGAGACCTGCGGGGCGGGCTGCTGCAACCCGCCCGGCCGCGTGAAGATCGGCACCGTCGGCCCGGCGGCGCCGGGCGTGGAGCTGCGGCTCGCCGACGACGGCGAGCTGCTCATGCGCTCGCCGGTGGTCATGACCGGCTACCGCAACGCGCCGGACAAGACGGCCGAGGCGCTGGACGACGGACGGCTGGCTCCACACCGGCGACATCGCCGGAGATCGACGAGGACGGCTACGTCCGGATCGTCGACCGCAAGAAGGAGATCATCATCAACGCGGCCGGCAAGAACATGTCGCCGGCCAACATCGAGTCGACGCTCAAGGGCGCCAGCCCGCTCATCGGCCAGGCGTGCGTGATCGGCGACGGGCGGCCCTACAACACGGCGCTGATCGTGCTCGACTCGGACTTCGGGCCGGCCTGGGCGCCGCGCAAGGGGATCGAGGGCGACCTACGGCCCTTGCCGCGGACGAGCGCGTGCTCGGCGCCGTGCAGGCGGGAGTCGACGCGGCGAACGAGAAGCTCGCGCGCGTCGAGCAGATCAAGAAGTTCCACCTCGTGCGGGGCGACTGGCTGCCGGGCGGCGACGAGCTGACGCCGACGATGAAGCTCAAGCGCAAGCCGATCGCGGAGAAGTACGCCGGCGACATCGGCTCGATGTACATGTGACCGTGGTGTGAACGGCGATGCGCCCGGCGGCGCCCGGCGAGCATGCCGCGCGAGGCATGGACGCCGTGCTCATCCTCGTGATCGTCGTGGCGACCTCGACCGCGACCCGCGCGCTGCCCCCGCGAGCGGCGGTCGGCCTCGCCGCGGTGCTCAACTTCGTCGGCGCGTTCCTCTCGCTGAAGGTGGCCGCGACGATCGCCGAGGACATCGTCGACGCCGGGGCGATCACGCCCGACGATCGTCTTCGCCGGCCTGCTCGGCGGGATCTTCTGGAACCTCATCACCTGGCGGCTCGGGCTTCCGTCGTCGTCCTCGCACGCGCTGATCGGCGGCGTCGTCGGCGCCGTCCTGGTGGCCGCCGGGCCCGAGGCGGTGCTCGTTCGACGGCGTGCTCGGCGAGGTGCTGGTCCCGGCCGTGCTCGCCCCGATCCTGGCCATCACGGTCGCCGCCATCGCGACGTTCCTCATCTACCGCCTGCTGTCCAGGCGCTCCCAGCGCGCCTTCCAGCGCGGCCAGCTCGCGAGCGCGTCGCTGGTGGCGCTCTCCCACGGCACGAACGACGCGCAGAAGACGATGGGCGTCATCACGCTCGCCCTGATCGCCGGCGGCACCCTCGACGAGGGCGCCTCGACGCCGACCTGGGTCATCATCGCGGCGGCCACCGCGATCGCCCTCGGCACGTTCGCCGGCGGCTGGCGCATCATCCGCACGCTGGCCCACCGCGTGACCGAGATCCAGCCGCCGCAGGGCTTCGCCGCCGAGACGTCGAGCGCCGCGGTGATCCTCGCCGCCTCGCACGCCGGCTTCCCGCTCTCCACGACGCACGTCACGTCCGGCGGCGTGATGGGGCCGGGCTCGGCCGCCGCGCGGCCGAGGTCCACTGGGGCGTGGCGGGCCGCATGGCCATCGCCTGGCTCGTGACGCTTCCCGCCGCCGGCCTGATGGCCGCGGCGTTCTACCTCCTCACCGACGACCTGGCCGGTCCGATCGTCGTCGCGATCGCCGCGGGCGCCGCCGCGACGGCGATGTTCGTCCAGGCCCAGCGCGCCGAGCCCGTGAGCGCGAGCGACTTCTGATGGCGGCCTCGGTCATCGACTGGGCGGCGCTCGGGCAGGTCGTGGTCTACGCGTTCGCGGGGACGATCGCGGTGACGCTGCTGTTCACGACCGGCGTGCTGCTGCACGGCGGCGAAGGGCGGACGCCCGCGCCGCGTCTGCTCGCCGCGGGCGTCGCCTTCGCCGGGTGCGCGGCCCTCGTGGGGCTCGGGCTCTACGTGATGCTGAGCAGCAAGTAGCTAGAGCTGCGTGCTCTCGTTGCCGCCGCCGCCGTTGCCCTGACCGCCCGGCTCGGGGCAGTCGTGGTCCCGGGGCTGCTGCTGCTGCTCGTTCTGAACCGGGGTGGTGGCCGGCTCGTTGGTGTCTCCGCCGGACGCGAGAGCGACGGCGGGGATGGCGAGGGCGCCCGTGGAGAGCGCGATGGCGAGCGTTGTACGTCTCATACCGGGATCCTGTGAACTACGGCGTCGGGCCGGGATAAGGGCTCGTACACTCTTCTTCAGATGGCTTCCGAGCGCTCAGTGAACGTCGGCGGGGTCCAGATCGGCGGCGGCGCCCCGGTCGTCGTGCAGACGATGACCAAGACGGAGACGGCGAACTCTGCCGGCCACGATGGACCAGATCCGCAAGGTCGCCGAGGCCGGCGCGGACATCGTCCGCGTGGCCGTGCCGCGCGACAAGGACATCGAGGCGCTCAAGACGATCGTCGTCGAGTCGCCGATCCCGATCATCGCCGACATCCACTTCAACCACACGCTGGCGCTGAAGGCGATCGACGCGGGCGCTCACTGCATCCGGCTGAACCCGGGCAACATCGGCGGGCCGGAGAAGGTCGCCGAGGTGGCCGACCGGGCGCGCGCCGCGGGCACGCCGATGCGCATCGGCGTCAACTCGGGCTCGCTGCCCAAGCACCTCCACGAGCTCGAGCGGGAGAACCCCGTCGAGGCGCTCGTGACCGCCGGCGTGGAGTTCGTCGCGCTGATGGAGCGGCTGGAGTTCACCGACTTCAAGGTCTCGATCAAGTCGACCAACGTGCCCTACACGATCGCCGCCAACCGGCTGCTCTCCGAGCGGATCCCGTACCCGCTGCACCTCGGCATCACCGAGGCGGGCACCAAGTGGTCGGGCTCGCTGAAGTCGGCCGTCGGGCTCGGCACGCTGCTGGCCGACGGGATCGGCGACACCATCCGCATCTCGCTGTCGACCTTCCACGCCGAGGAGGAGGTCAAGGTCGCCTGGGAGATCCTCAAGGCGCTCAAGCTGCGCGAGAAGGGCCCGGTCCTGATCGCGTGCCCGACCTGCGGGCGCCTCCAGTTCGACATGGACACGGTGGTGGCCGACATCGAGCGCCGGCTCGAGGCCTACGAGGACCCGATCGAGGTCGCCGTCCTCGGCTGCGCCGTGAACGGGATCGGCGAGGCCTCGCACGCGGACTTCGGCATCACCGGCGCCAAGAACGAGGGCCTCATCTTCTCGCGCGGCAAGCCGCTGAAGAAGGTCCCGCAGGAGCGGCTCGTCGACGAGCTCTTCCTGGAGATCGACAAGTACGCCCAGCACGAAGCGGATCGACGTCGAACTCCACCGAGCAGGCCGAGGGCGCCGAGTGGCTCCAGCGGATCGAGGAGGAGAACGCCGGCGAGCTCACCCCGGAGCGGCTGGCCAAGCTCGAGGCCGAGAGCCAGCGCGCCGGCGCCGACGCGATGGACGACGTGCTGCGGCTCGACGAGGTCGGCTTCGCCGACCGTCTCGCGGCGCTTCACGCGAGCCTGAGCAGCGCTCCCAGCTGCGCACTGACGGCGAGGGGCTCGGTCGTGAGCCGCCGCCACGTGATCCGGACGACCCGGTAGCCCGCCGTCTGGAGCGCCGCGTCCTTGCGGCGGTCGCGCTCGAAGGCCTGCTCGCGTGCTGTGGTAGCCGTAGCCGTCCACCTCGACGACGAGATCGTGCGCGGGCCAGTACGCGTCGACCTCGTAGCCCGCGACGACGCGCGTTCGTCCGCGGGGCGGGCAGTTGCGCCCTCCGGCACAGGGCCTTCAGGCGCCGCTCGGCCTCGGAGCGCGTGAACCCGTCGACCGTGACGTCCGGCGCGACGAGGCCCAGGATCTCCGCCTGCTCCGCGGCCCGCTCGTGCTCGCTCGCGCTCATCACCCGCCTCAGGTCGCTGAGCGTCCGCGCGGGCCTCGTGACGGGCAGGCCGTTGTGAACTGCGGCATCGAGGGAGGCGGATTGGTGGACCCGGATGCCGCGGCGGGATCGCCGTCCGCGGCTCGTCGTCGTCACGTGCACGTCGCGGTCTCGTCTCGCGAAGCCCCATATCGCCCCCGCGCTCTGGTGACTCAGCACCGCGTCGCCGCCGGTCGCGAGCACCGCGGCCATCTCGGCGCCGTGGGCCGTCATGGTCGGCCCGACCTGGAAGACGCCCCGGTGCAGCGGGACGAGCCAGCCCGCTTGGACACGGCGCGCGATCGAGCGCCGGCCAACCCCCGCATCGAGGAGCTGCGCGGTGGTGACGATGCCGTGCTGCGTGGCCGCAAGGGCCACGACGGGGTGCATTTCTGCAGCATCCGGGCCGCCAGACGGTCGGCGCTGCAGTTGCGCACCTATACGGTGCGTTTCGTGCAGCCTCGGCCGGCGAACGCGGCGAAGACTGCACGAAATGCACCGTCTCGAGCGACCACGCGCCCGAGGATCCCACCGTCCCACCCGAACCCTCTCCCTCAATGCCGCAGTTCACACGAACGCGGCACAGATTCGTCACAGAGCCCGGGTGGGGCGACGCAAACTCAGGCGACCGCGTCGTACGCGGCGCCGACCTTGCCCCAGTCGACGACGTTCCAGAACGCGTCGATGTAGTCCGGGCGCTTGTTCTGGTACTTGAGGTAGTACGCGTGCTCCCAGACGTCGACGCCGAGCGAGCGGCGTCTTGCCCTCGGAGATCGGGTTGTCCTGGTTCGGCGTGCCGACCACGGCGAGGCCGGAGCCGTCGTGGACGAGCCAGGACCAGCCGGACCCGAACTGGTTGACGCCGGTCTCCTTGAACTTCGCCTTGAAGTCGTCGAAGGAGCCGAAGGCGCTGTTGATGGCGTCGGCCAGGGCGCCGGTGGGCTCGCCGCCGCCGTCCGGGCTCATCCACTCCCAGAACAGCGAGTGGTTGTAGTGGCCGCCGCCGTTGTTGCGGACCGGCTTCTGCTTGTCCGACGGGAGGGAGTCGAGGTTCTTGAGGACGTCCTCGACTGTCCTTGCCCTCGAACTCGGTGCCCTCGAGCGCGGCGTTGGCCTTGTCCACGTACGCCTGATGGTGCTTGTCGTGGTGCACGCGCATCGTCGCCTCGTCGATGTGCGGCTCGAGCGCGTCGTACGCGTAGGGGAGCGGGGGGACCTCGAAAGCCATGTGGAGCTCCAGTCAGTTGTCGGTCGTCAATACGGCGTTCTATCACCAAGGCTTCCCCGGTCTCCTCGACGTCAACACGCTCATGGCCGACGAATTCGAGATACGTGCGACGCGAGGGCACGAACGAGCCCACCCGAGGCCGCGAGCGTGAACCGCACCAACTCCCCGTCCCGCTCTACATGCGCAGTTCGAGAACACGACGGCCCGTACCCGTCCCCGACGTCCTCATACAGCGACGAAGAGCCGGGCCCAGAGCCCCACGAACACCCGCCACGTCAGGGAGTCGGGAACCTCGCCCGTGTGCTGCAGCACAGGCCCCATCGGGATCGGCGTGCTCGACCGGGCGTACACGGCCGGCTGCCCGAGCGGCGCGTGGGCGAGGATGTGCGCCGGGCCCTCGATCACGTCGCCGGTCCACCAGTGCGCCCACGAGCCCGCGGGCAGGTACACGTGCCGGTGCTCCACACCGGGCCGGGTGATCGGCGCCACCAGCAGCGCGTCGCCGACCATGAACTGGTCGTCGGCCGTGTACGTCACCGGATCCTCGGGATACGAGAACAGCAGCGGCCGCAGGATCGGCGCGCCCGTGCGATGGCACTCCTCGAACGCGGTGTAGAGGTACGGCAGCAGCTGCATCCGCAACGCGAGCATGTCCCGGCAGACTGCTCTCCCACGGCTCGCCGAACGCCCACGGCTCCTGCCGCGCCGTCCCCATCGCCGAGTGGTTGCGGCAGAAGGGCTGGAAGGCGCCGAACTCCGTCCAGCGCGCGAGCAGCTCGCCGTCGCAGTCGCCGAAGAACCCGCCGACGTCCACGCCCGCCCAGGCGATCCCGGACAGCCCGAGGTTCTGGAGCTGCGGCATGCTCATCCACAGGTGCTCCCACCAGGACGAGTTGTCGCCCGTCCACTGCAGCGCGTGCTGCTGGAGCCCCGCGTAGCCGGCGCGTGAGATGACGAACGGCCGCGCATCGGGCCGCAGCCGCTCCAGCCCGCTCCGTGCCGCCTCGGCCATCAGCGACCCGTAGGCGTTGTGGACGTCCGCGTGCAGCCGCGGCGAGCCGCCGCGCGGGATGCACGCACGTCCCCCGGCATCGTCGACTGCGCCGGCACGAACATGGCCGGCTCGTTCATGTCGCACCACACGCCGGCGACACCGGCGTCGACGAGCACGTCATGGAGCGATCCCCACCACTCCCTCACCGCGGGGTTCGACGAAGTCGGGGAACGCACACAGCCCCGGCCACACCACGTTGCGGTACTCGGCGCCGTCGGGCGCCAGGCAGAAGAACCCGGCGCTCCTGACCTGCAGGCGTACACGTGGTACGCCGGGTCGACCTTCACGCCCGGATCGGTGATCGTCGACGACGCGGAACCCCTGCGACACGCAGCTCCGCGATCAGCCCCGCCGGATCCGGGAAGCGCTCGCCGTCCCACGTGAAGACGCGGTAGCCGTCCATGTAGTCGATGTCGAGGTAGAGCACGTCGCAGGGGATCGCGCGCGCACCGGAACTCCGCCGCCACCGAGCGCACCTCCTCGGCGCTCATGTACGACCACCGCGACTGCTGGTTGCCCAGCGCCCACAGCGGCGGCATCGGCGTCCGGCCCGTCAGCGCCGTGTAGCGCTCCAGCACGTCCGCGGGCGTCGGCCCGAGGATCACGGAGACCTGCAGCGACTCGTGCGCCTCGACGACCACGCGCTCCGGATCGGTCTTGGCCAGGTCGAGCTCGATCCGGCCCGGGTGGTCGTAGAACACGCCGTGCGCGCGGCCCTCGTGCAGGCACAGCACGAACGGGATCGACGTGTAGAGGTTGTTGAACGACGCCGTGTGGCCGGCCGGCGGGTCGACGTTCCAGAACACCTGGCGCGTCCCGGTCTTCTCGAGCCCGGCCGTCCGCTCGCCGCACGCGAAGTACCGCTCGCCCTCTGGCCGCAGCTTGACGAACCCGTCGAACTCGGCGACGCCGCCGATCGACCTGGCGGCCGGTTCGCTCGAGCACGCACGACCCCGTCCATTCACGCGCGACAGACTAGGCTCTCCAACCCGTGACACGTCTCTCGACCTACTTCCTGCCGACGGAGAAGCAGGCGCCCGCCGACGCCGAGGCGCTCTCGCACAAGCTGATCGTCCGCGCGGGTCTCGTCGCGCCAGCTGGGAGCCGGCCTGTGGATCTGGCTCCCCGCCGGATGGCGCGTGCACCGCAACGTCGAGCAGATCGTGCGCGAGGAGCTGGACGCGATCGGCGCCCAGGAGGTGCTGATGCCGGTCATCAACCCGGCCGACATCTGGCAGCGCAGTCCGGCCGCTACGACATCGACGAGGTCTTCAAGCTCCAGGACCGCCGCGGCGCCGAGCTCGTGCTCGCCATGACGCACGAGGAGGTCGTGACCACGCACGTGGCCCCGGCCGTGCGCTCCTACCGCGACCTCCCGTTCAGCCTCTACCACTTCCAGACCAAGGGCCGCGACGAGCCGCGCCCGCGCGCCGGCGTCCTCCGGACCCGCGAGTTCATCATGAAGGACGCCTACACCTTCGACCGCGACCGCGAAGGGCTCGACGCGCACTACGAGCGCTACCGCGAGGCGTACGACCGGATCTTCGACCGCGTGGGGCTCGAGTGGTACCGGGTGGAGTCCGACGTCGGGATGATGGGCGGCGTCGGCGCCCACGAGTACATGGCGCCGTCCGCGGCGGGCGAGAACGACGTCGCGCTCGCGCCCGGCTACGCCGCCAACGTCGAGGTGGCGAGCGCCCAGGCGAAGCCGGTGGAGCTGCCGGACGGGATCGACGCGCCCGAGGCGCGTCGACACGCCCGGCCTGACGACCGTCGCCGAGGTCGCGCAGAACCAGCACGTCGAGGCGGGCACGCTGCTCAAGGCGTATCCCCGTCATCGTCGAGGATCGCGGCCTCGTGATGGTCGTCGTCCGCGGCGACCACCGCGTCAACGAGATCAAGCTCGCCAACGCCCTCGGCGCGTCCTTCCGGCCCGCGCGCGAGGACGAGTTCGCGGAGCGCATCGGGCCCGCCGGCTACATCGGCCCGGTCGGGATCGACGTGCCGATCCTGCTCGACGACGCGGTCGAGCCCGGCGCCGTACATCACGGGCGCCAACCGCGAGAACGCCCACCTGCGCGGGCGTCGAGCCGGGCCGCGACTTCCCGTTCAAGCGCGGCGACGTCCGCCGCGTCGAGCCCGGGGACACCGTCGACGGGCACGAGATCCGGATCGAGCCGGCGATCGAAGTCGGGAACATCTTCAAGCTCGGCACCCGCTTCTCCGAGCCGCTCGGCGCGACGTACCTCGACGAGTCCGGCAACGCCCAGCCCGATCTGGATGGGCTCCTACGGCATCGGCCCGGCGCGGATCACCGCCGCCGCGATCGAGCAGTTCGCCGACGAGGCGGGCATCTCGTGGCCCAGGGCCATCGCGCCGTTCGACATCCACCTGGTGGGCCTCGGCAAGGCCGACAGCGAGGAGCGCGCGCTCGCCGAGCAGCTCTACGAGGACCTCGAGGCGACCGGCCTCCAGATCCTCTACGACGACCGCGACGCCGGCCCGGGGGAGAAGTTCGCCGACGCCGAGCTGCTCGGCGTCCCGCTGCGGCTCACCGTCGGCCGGCGCACGATCGCCAACGGCGAGATCGAGGTCCAGGTCCGCCGCGGCCGCGACGCCCGCACGATCCCGCTCGAGGGCGCCGCGCAGGCGGCGGCGGACCTGTGGCGGAGCGTCCCCTAGCGACGGAGCGCGCTGCCGAGGCGGCCGAGAGCGCACGACTCACGTTCCGGCGGCTCAGCGGCCTCGACCGCTCCGGCCCGCCGCCGCCGCAGACCCTCAAGGGCCAGCCGCTGCAGCCCGTGGACGATCCCGAACGCGATCGGCTACGTCCGCCTCGCGCTGATCCCCGTCTTCCTCGTCATCGCCTTCTCGTCCGGCGACGGGCAGGACTGGCTCGCCGTGCTCATCTTCGGCCTCGTCGGCTGGAGCGACTACTTCGACGGGATCGCCGCCCGCGTGACCGGCCAGTACTCGCGGATGGGCGCGCTGCTCGACCCGCTGGTCGACCGGCTGCTGGTGATCTCCGGCGCCGTCGTGTGCTGGCACTTCGAGCTGCTGCCGCGCTGGGGGATCGCCGCTGCTCGCGGCCCGCGAGCTGTTCATGCTCGGGCTCGTCCGCTGGGGCCTGCGCCACGGCGCCGACATCAAGGTCAACTGGCTCGGGCGCCTCGGCGTCTGGCCCGTCCTCAGCGCGCTGTTCTTCGCGATGGCGGGCCTGGAGACGGCTCGGCGAGATCCTGCTCTACATCGGGCTCGCCTTCGTTCTCGGCGCCACCGTCATGTACGTGCGCGACGGCCTCGCGTCACGACCCTCAAGTACAGGTTGATGATTGCTATGCTCGCGCGCCATGGACACATTCCCCGACCTCGGCTCGCTCTCGGACCAGGAACTCAAGGACCTCATCCAGCAGCTGACTGATGAGGAGCAGGAGGTGTCCTACCGGCGCCGGATCCTCCACGGGAAGATCGACATCCTGCGCGCGGAGCTCGTCAACCGCCTACGCAAGAAGCACGAGGGCGGTGAGGACGTCATCTCCGGCGCGGACGTCCAGCGGCTGACCGACATCCTCGCGGGCCGCGCGTCCGGCGGCGTCGACGAGATCTAGTCGCGGGAGCGCCGCATGGCGCGCCACTGCCCCGAATGCGGCTTCGTCCTCACGGAGGGGGCGAACTACTGCCAGAAGTGCGGCGCGTTCGTCGGAACGCGCGAGCCGCGTGACGACGTGACGACCGCGACCTACATCATCGACGAGCGGACCGGCGAGCTGCGCGCGGTCGACGTCGGCGACGTCGCCGCCGAGAGCGGCGCGCTGGTCATCCGCTCGGGTGGCGGGCGCGTCGGCCAGTCGTTCCCGATGCGCGGCGAGCGCATCGCCATCGGGCGCTCGCCCGAGGCGGAGATCTTCCTCGACGACGTGACGGTCTCGCGCGATCACGCGGTGCTCGTCCGGCGCTCGGGCGAGTGGTACCTGGACGACTCGGGCTCGCTCAACGGGACCTACGTGAATCGCCGCCGGATCGACTCGCACCGGCTCGAGGACGGCGACGAGCTCCAGGTCGGCAAATACAAGCTCACCTACCTCGCACGGTGACGGACGAGCCGCTCACCGAGGCCCCGCTCCCGTCGCCGGCGGACGAGGACGAGGCGCCCCGCAAGTCGCTGACCATCGGCGCCGTCTGCAAGGCGCTGTCCCCGGAGTTCCCGGACATCTCGATCTCCAAGATCCGGTACCTCGAGGACCA
This sequence comes from uncultured Solirubrobacteraceae bacterium, assembly GCA_963720415.1. Classification (GTDB taxonomy): domain Bacteria; phylum Actinomycetota; class Thermoleophilia; order Solirubrobacterales; family Solirubrobacteraceae; genus DASSUW01. The sequence continues at coordinate 60,170 of CAVRFQ010000003.1, forward strand.
GAAGCTCCTCACGCCGCGGCGCACGCCGGGCGGCTACCGGCTCTATGCGCAGAGCGACGTGTCCCGTCTGCGCACGATCCTGCGCCTGCAGCGCGACGAGTTCCTCCCGCTGCGGGTGATCCGGCAGGAGCTGGCCGCCGGCCGCACCGAGGGGGAGACGCCCTCCGCGCCCGCCGCCGCGCCCCGCCGCCCGAGGCGGCCCGTCCCGGCGCCGCCCTGCGCCGCCTGACCTTCTCGATCCGCGACCGCGGGGCGCTCTACTCGCTCGCGACGTCGTCGAGGAGACCGGCGCCGAGCCGCGCCTGGTCAAGGAGCTCGAGGACTACGGGATCGTCAAGGGCGAGAACCGCAGCGGCACCGATCTACTACGACGAGACCGAGCGGGAGATCGTCCGCGCCGTCACCGAGCTCGCCCGCTACGGCGTGGCCGGCCGCAACCTGCGCGTGTTCAAGACCTCGGCCGAGCGCGAGTCGGCGCTGCTGCAGCAGATCCTCGCTCCCTCGCTGCGCTCGCGGAACCCCGAGCGGCGCAAGGAGGCGATCGAGGCGCTCGAGAACCTGGCCGCGGTCGCCTCGCACCTCAAGCACCTGCTGCTCGTGCGCGACCTGCGCCGGATCGCCAAGTGACCGACCTCGGCTCGTTCATCCGCGACATCCCGGACTTCCCCAAGCCGGGGATCCTGTTCAAGGACATCACGCCGCTGCTGCTCGACGCCGACGCGCTGTCGGACGCGGTCGGCCGGCTTGCCGACGTGGGCGCGGCCGATGGACGTCGACTTCGTCGTGGCGGCCGAGGCGCGCGGCTTCATCCTCGGCGCCGCGATCGCCCGCGAGCTGGGCGTCGGCTTCGTCCCCGCCCGCAAGCCGGGCAAGCTCCCGCACGAGACGATCGCGGCGGAGTACATCCTCGAGTACGGCGTCGACGCGCTGGAGATGCACGCCGACGCGCTGGCCGACGGCGCGCGCGTCCTGCTGCACGACGACCTGCTGGCCACCGGCGGCACGGCCCGCGGCGCTGGCGGAGCTGATCGAGGGCGACGGGCGCGAAGATCGCCGGCGCCGCGTTCCTGGTCGAGCTGGCGTTCCTGGGCGGCCGCGAGCGAGCTCGAGGAGTACGACGTGCACGCCCTGCTGACGTACGACGAGTGATCGTCACGCGCTCCCGCACGCTGACCGCGGACCCCGAGGCCGTCTGGAAGGTGCTGGCCGATCCGCGGTCGCTGGTGCGCTGGTGGCCGCGCGTGGAGCGCGTGAAGGCGATCACGGCCGAGGGCTGGACGACGGTGCTGCGCTCCGAGCGCGGCCGCGCCCTGCGCGCGGACTGGCGGCTCGACGGCCAGGAGGCCGGGGGAGCGCCGGGCGTGGGCGCAGTCGGTCGAGGGCACCCCGTTCGCCAAGGTGCTGGCCGAGCGCCGGGTCGAGGTCCGGCTCGCGCCCGACGGCGACGGCACGCGCGTGACGGTCGAGCTGCGCCAGCGCGGGCGCGGGATGGCCCGCTTCGGGCGCTTCATGCTCCGGCGCGCGGCGCGCAAGGAGCTCGACTCGGCGCTCGACGGGCTCGCGGGGACGGGTCCGGTGAGGCGCGAGCAGGTCTTCTGGGGCTGGGGCGAGCCGGGCGCCGGGCCGTCGCTGCCCGACCACGCGCTCGCCTTCCTGCGCGACGATCTGGGCGTCGACGGCGGCGTGGTCGACCGGCCGGTGAGCCTCGACGAGGTGCGGCTCCGGCCGCCGGCGCCGCTGCCCGCGCGGCTGTGGCAGATCGCGGCGAGGTCCGCGACGACCGCGAGGCGCGCGTGCTGCGCTGCCGCGGCAAGTCCTACCTCGACCTGCTGGCCCAGCGCGCCGGCGACTGCGAGGAGGCGCCCGATGCCGTCGTCGCGCCCGCGGATGCCGACCAGGTGCTCGCCGTACTGCAGCTGTGCGCCGAGGAGGGCGTGGCGGTCGTGCCGTTCGGCGGCGGGACGAGCGTGGTCGGCGGCCTCGAGCCGCTGCGGGGCCGGTTCGAGGCGCTCGATCTCGCTCGACCTGGGCCGCATGGACGGCCTGCTCGGCGTGGACGAGCGCTCGCTGACGGCGGTCCTCGCGCCCGGCATGCGGCTGCCCGAGGCCGACCGGGCGCTGGCCGCGCACGGGCTCACCCTCGGCCACGTGCCGCAGAGCTACGAGTGGGCGACGGTCGGCGGCTGCGTCGCGACGCGCTCGGCGGGCCAGGCCTCGACCGGCCACGGCCGGATCGACGAGAACCTGCTCGCCGTCCGCTGCGCGACGCCGCTCGGCGAGCTGGCGACGCTGGACGCCCCGGGGACGGCGGCGGGACCGGCGCTGCGCCAGCTCGTCGCGGGCTCCGAGGGCGTGCTCGGCGTCATCACCGAGGTCACGCTGCGGGTGCATCGCGTCCCCGCGGAGCCGCGCTACGAGGGCTGGCTGCTGCCCGACTTCGAGACCGGCTGCGACGTGCTGCGACAGCTCGAGCAGGCGGGCCTGGCGCCGGACGTCGCGCGTCTGTCGGACTGCGACGAGACGCGGTACACGCTCGCGCTCGCCGGCTCGGGAGGCAGGACGCCGCCGGCGCGTGGGCGAGCGCTGCCTGCTGATCTGCGGGTGGGACGAGCCGGCCGGGCGCCGGGACGTCGCGCGGATCCTGCGCGGCGCGGGCGCGCGGTACGGCACGCAGAAGCCCGGCCTGCGGTGGGCGCACGGGCGCTTCGACGGGCCGCACCTGCGCGACGACCTGCTCGACCGCGGCGTGATGGTCGAGACGCTGGAGACGGCGACCTCGTGGTCGAACCTGCGCGAGGCTGCACGGCGCCGTCCGCGCCGCGCTGCCGGGCCTGCTCGTCGGCTGCCACGTCTCGCACCTCTATCCCACCGGCGCCTCGCTCTACTTCACCGTCTTCGGGCGCCGCGACGGACGACGCCGCGGGCCAGTGGCGGGCGCTGAAGGCTTCGGCGACCGACGCGATAGTCGCCGCCGGCGGCACGATCACCCACCACCACGCGGTCGGGCGCGACCACGCGCCGTGGATGCCGGCCGAGGCCGGGGAGCTCGGTGTGGAGGTGCTGCGCGCGCTGAAGGACCGCTGCGACCCGGCCGGGATCATGAACCCGGGAAAGCTGCGCCGTCGGGGGTCGAGCGGAGCGCCTGACGTCGCCGCGCAGCTCTCCATGCCCGGCGGCGTGCGGGAGGAGCACCACGGTGCCGCGCCCGAACGGGACGTCGCCGCCCTCGGTGGCGAGCGTGCCCGCGCCCTCGAGCCCGACGAGGATCGAGAATCCGGCGTCGAGCGCGTCGCCGCCGCGCAGCCACTCGGCGCGGAAGAACGCGTCCGCCTCGGGCGGCAGCGACGGCCGACGGCGGCGGCGACGCCGCAGGTCGAGCGCCTGCAGCGCGAGGTCGAAGCCGAGGTCAGGTGGCAGTCGTCCTCGCCCAGCTCGAAGCCGTCCCACTCGAGCGAGATCGAGAAGTCGGCCGGCTCCTGCACCTCGACCATGAGGATCTCCGCGCCGATCGCGTGGATCGTGCCCGCCGGGCACGAAGATCGCGTCGCCGGCCGCGACCGGCAGCTCGTGCATCGCGCCGAGCATGGCCGGCGCGTCCTGCGCGCGCATCCAAGCTCGTACCTCGTCGAGCGAGACGTCGCGCTTCCAGCCCACCCACACGAGCGCGCCGGGGTCGGCCTCCACGATCAGCCACGCCTCGGTCTTGCCGTGTGCGCTGCCGAGGTGCGCGGCGGCGAACTCGCGCCCGGGGTGGAAGTGCACCGGCAGGCGCTGCCCGGCGTCGAGCAGCTTGACGAGCAGCCCCGGCTCGGCCCGGTCGCGCCAGATAGGCCGCGGGATCCGCGGCGATCGCGTCGCGCACGAGCGTGCCGTCCTCGAGCCGGCTGAGCCCGCGCGTGCCGTCGAACGTCGTGTTGACGGCGCCGAGCCACTCCTCGGGCATGTGGTCGGACTCCAGCTCGAGTCCGCGCAGCGCGGCGATGCGCGCGCCGCCGGCGTAGAAGTGGCCGAGTACGTTCGGCGGGAGCACCTGCGGTTTCATGTGACCGATCGTATGGTGCGCTACCGCCACCCCGTCGCTCCCGGCCCGGCCCGGATCCTGACCGCCGACGTCTGCGTCTACGGCGGCACGAGCGCCGGGATCGCCGCCGCGGTCGCCGCCCGGCGCCTCGGGCGCACCGCGGTCGTCGCCGCCTTCGGGCGCCATCTCGGCGGGATGTCGGCCGCCGGCCTCGGGATGACCGACACCGGCGACACGGAGATGATCGGCGGGCTGGCGCGCGAACTTCTACGACCGCGTCGGCGGCTTCCGCTTCGAGCCGCACGTGGCCGAGGCTCGCGTTCGAGGCGTGGGTCGCCGAGCACGGCATCGAGGTCCATCGCGACCAGCACCTGCTGGCCGTTCGCCACGACGGCGACCGGATCGCCGAGATCGAGCTGGAGGGCGGCCTGCGCATCCGGGCCGCGTACTTCGTCGACGCGTCGTACGAAGGCGACCTGCTCGCGAAGGCGGGCGCGAGCTGGACCGCGGGCCGCGAGGGCAACGACGTCTACGGCGAGACGCTGAACGGGATCCAGTTCCACGAGACCCACCAGTTCCGCGTGCCCGTCGACGGCCGCGGCGTCGAGGGCGTGACCGACGAGCCGCCCGGCGAGCCCGGCACGGGCGACCACCGCATCCAGGCCTACTGCTTCCGGCTCTGCCTCACGCAGGCGCCCGACCGCCGGCCGTTCCCGTGCCCGCCCGGCTACCACCCCGACCGCTACGAGCTGCTGCGCCGATACATCGAGGGCGGCGTCTTCGAGGTGTTCGGCAACAACCAGCCGATGCCGAACGGCAAGACCGACATGAACAGCCACGGCGCGGTCGCCACCGACCACGTCGGCGCCAACCACGGCTGGCCGGACGGCGACTACGAGACCCGCGAGCGGATCTTCCAGGACCACGTGGCCTACCAGCAGGGCCTCCTCTACTTCCTCGCCAACGATCTCGCGCTCCCGCAGGAGGTCTGCGACGAAGCGCGATCGTGGGGGCTGCCGCGCGACGAGTTCCCGGACACCGGCGGCTGGCCGCACGAGCTCTACGTCCGCGAGGCGCGCCGCCTGCGGAGCGACTACGTGGTCACCGAGCACGACTGCCGCGGCGCGCGCACGGCCGGCGACCCCGTCGCCCTGGCCTCCTACGGCATGGACTCGCACAACTGCCGGCGCATCCTCGTCGACGGCCATGCGCGCAACGAGGGCAACGTCGAGGTCGACACGCCCGCGCCCTACGGCGTTCCCTACCGCGCGATCGTGCCGCGCACCGGCGAGTGCCCGAACCTGCTCGTCCCGGTCTGCCTCTCGGCGAGCCACATCGCCTACGGCTCGATCCGCATGGAGCCGGTCTTCATCGAGCTGGGCCAGGCGGCGGGAACCGCGGCCGCCCAGGCGCTGGACCGCGGCGTCGCGGTGCAGGACGTCGACTACCGCGCCCTCCGCGAGCGTCTGCTTCGCGACGGCGCGGTGCTCGATTCATCATGATGAGTTGCAACTTGTCATGACAAGTGCTTAGACTGCCGCGCCGTGAACGCCAGCAGCGACTTCCTGCGGCTCGACCGGGACTCCGCCGAGCCCTTGCACGCCCAGCTGCGCCAGGCCATCCTCGACGCGATCGAGGGCGGGCGCTGGCGCCCGGGGGATCGTCTCCCGTCGGAGACGGACCTGTGCCGCCGGTTCGACATCTCGCGCACCACCGTGCGCCAGGCGCTGACCATGCTGGAGCTGGACGGGGCGCTGCGTCGCGAGCAGGGCCGCGGGACCTTCGTCGCCGAGCCGCGTCCGGCCTCCGGCTTCCTGCAGTCGGCCGCCGGCTTCCAGGAGGACGCCGAGCACGCGGGCCACGCGGTCACGTCGCAGGTGCTCAAGTGCGCCGTCGAGCGCATGCCGCCCTGGGCCGCTGCAGGCCTCGAGCGCAAGCCTGACACGCACGGCGTCGCCGTCGAGCGCGTCCGCTCGATCGACGGCCACGTGGTCATGTACGCCGAGACCTGGCTGATCCTCGACGTGGCCGAGGGCATCCTCGGCGCCGACCTGACGACCGCCTCGCTCTACCACGTGCTGCGCGAGCATCACCGGATCGCCGCGCTCGGCGGCCGCCGCTCGGTCGAGGCCGTCGTGGCCGAGCCGCGCATCGCGCAGCTGCTCGAGGTGCCGGAGGGGTCGCCGCTGCTCTACGTCGAGGCCGTCTCGCGCGACCAGGCCGACCGGGCGTTCGAGTGCTACCGCGCCTGGCACCGGTCGGACCGCTCGCGGCTCGAGATCCGGGTGGTCCCGGAGTGAGCGAGACGCGCGTGGCGCTGGTCACGGGAGCGACGAGCGGGATCGGCCGGGCGGCCGCGGTCGCCCTGGCCGGGCACGGCTGGTGGGTCGCCGCCCACGGGCGCGACGAGGCCCGTGGGGCGGAGGTGGCCGAGGAGCTGCGCAACCGCGGGGCCTTCTTCGCCGCCGAGCTGGACGAGCCCGGCGCGCCCGAGCGCCTCGTCGCCGAGGTGCGCGAGGCGCACGGCAGGCTCGACCTGCTCGTCAACAACGCCGCGGTCTACAGCCGTGGCTCGGTCGACGAGCTCGAGGCCGAGGACCTCGACCGGCTGCTCGCGCTCAACCTGCGCGCCGCCGTGCTCCTGGCGGGCGCCGCGGTGCGCGCGATGCGCGAGCAGGGCGGCGGCGTGGTGGTCAACGTGGCGAGCGAGGCGGGCGTGGTCGCGGTGCCGGGACAGGTCGCCTACAACGTGACGAAGGCGGCGCTGATCATGCTCGGCCGCTCGATCGCGGTCGACCATGCGAAGGACGGCATCCGGGCGGTGAGCGTCTGCCCCGGCACGACGCGCACGCCCCTGGTGGACGCGGCGATCGCCGCGGCCGCCGACCCGGCGGCGCACGAGCGCACGCTGGAGCAGAGCCGGCCGCTCGGCCGGCTGGGGAGGCCCGAGGAGATCGCGGCGGCGATCGTCTACGCCGCCTCGTCCCGGGCGGGATTCATGACGGGATCGGAACTGGTCATCGACGGCGGATACACCGCTGCCTGAGGCAGGAGGAGGAGAGGACGCGATGAGGTTGCACCGATGGCTCACGCCACTGCTGGTCGTGGCGGCGTTCGCGGGATGCGGCTCGGACGACGACGAGCCGTCCGGGAGCGCCGCCGAGGACGGCGGCGGCACGAAGGAGGTCAAGATCGGCTGGACGCCGCCGGACATCACCGGCGTGTTCAAGACCGCGACCGACTACTTCGAGCGCGCGGCCGAGGACGCCAAGGCGGCGGGCTTCGAGGTCGAGATCGTCAGCCGCTCGCCGGCGACGCACACGGACTTCGCCAGCCAGCAGGCGATCGTCGAGGACTTCATCTCCCGCAACGTCGACGTGATCGCGATCTCGCCGGCCGACACGCAGGCGATCAAGCCCGCCATCAAGCAGGCCAACGACGCCGGCATCCCGGTGATCATGGTCAACCTGCTCGAGCCGCAGGACGACATCGAGGTCGCCAGCTACATCGGCTTCGACAACGCCCAGGCGGCGGCCGTGTCGGCGTACTCGGTGCTCGACTACTTCGGCGGCCCGGGCGTGCTCGGCGCCGGCGAGAAGGTCGACGTCGCGCCCGACGACTACCTCGACCTCAAGTGGTGGGAGGAGACCTACGCCGACGCCGACAAGAACGCGATCGAGGCCAAGGGCGCGATCCTCGAGGGGATCGCGGGGACGTTCTTCTCCCAGGCCCGGCTCGACGGCTTCAACGGCGTGATCGAGCAGTACCCGGGCGTGGAGATCATCGCCAAGCCGAACGCCGCCGACTGGAACCGCGAGAAGGGCGTGCAGGGGACCGAGGACTTCCTCTCGCGCTTCTCGCCGGAGGAGATGCAGTTCATCTGGGCCGCGTCGAACGAGATGGGGCTGGGCGCCATCAACGCGCTGGAGCGCAAGGACGTGCTGGCGTCCGCGGGCGGCACCAAGGAGCCGCAGGACGGCAAGGTGGCGGTCTTCACCAACGACGTGACGCCGGAGTCGACCGACGCCATCCGCGCCGGCAAGCTCGTCGCGGAGACGCACCACGGCTTCCCCGAGTGGGGCTGGTTCGGGACGCAGTTCGGCGTGCAGCTCGCGTGCGGGCAGGACGTCCCGGCCACGTACGACATCCGCCCGCGGACGGTCTACTCGGGCAACGCCGACCAGTTCTACCCGGACCCGCAGCTCCCGCCGATCGACTGGGACAAGATCAAGCAGGACTGCGAGGAGTGACGGAGCTCCTCCGCGTCTCGGGCGTCTCGAAGGCGTTCACGGGGGTACAGGCCCTCTCCGGCATCGACCTCTCCGTCGATGCCGGGGAGGTGCATGCCCTGCTGGGCCAGAACGGCGCCGGCAAGTCGACGCTGATGAAGGTCATCGCGGGCGACGTCGTGCCCGACGAGGGGACCGTCGACGTCGACGGCGACGTCGGCATCGTCTACCAGGAGCTCAGCCTCGTCCCGCAGCGCTCGATCGCCGAGAACGTGCTGATGGGGCGCTGGCCGATGCGCTGGGGCGGGCGCTTCGTGGACTGGAAGGCGCTCGAGCGCGAGGCGCGCGGGCACCTGGACCGGGTCGGCCTCGCGGCCGACCCGTCGATGCCGGTGTCCGAGCTGGGCATGGCCGAGCGCCAGCTCGTGGAGCTGGCCAAGGCGCTGTCGATCGACGCCCGGGTGCTCCTGCTCGACGAGCCGACCTCGGCGCTGTCCGAGCCCGAGGCGCGGCGGCTGTTCGCGATCATCGCCGAGCTGCGCGCCGGCGGCGTGGCGATCGTCTACGTCTCGCACCACCTCGCGGAGATCGTCGAGATCTCCGACCGCGTGACCGTGCTGCGCGACGGCAAGCTCGTCGAGACGGTGGCGACGGCGGGCCTCGACGAGCAGCGGCTCGCCCAGATGATGGTCGGCCGCGCGACGACGCTGATGGCCGAGCCGCACGAGGAGTCCGCGGAGCTCGCGTCGAGGCCGGTCGCCCTGCGCGCCACCGGGATCGGGCGCGCGCCACGGCTCAAGCCCGTCGACCTCCACGTCGGCGAGGGCGAGATCGTCGGCGTCTTCGGGCTCGTCGGCGCCGGGCGCAGCCGGCTGGCCAAGACGCTCTTCGGCCTCGAGCCGGCGACCGAGGGGACCGTCGAGGTGCTCGGGCGCGAGCGGCGGATCCGCAGTCCCGACCAGGCGATCGCCGCCGGCATGGGGTACGTCGGCGAGGACCGCCAGGCGGGGCTCGTGCCGCGCATGAGCGTGGCGGCCAACATCACGCTCGCCTCGCTCGGCAAGGTGAGCCGCGGCCCGCTGCTGCAGTTCGGCGCCGAGCGGGCGGAGGCCGACCGGGTCGTGGAGGCGCTCGGCATCCGCACCGCCTCGATCGACACCACGGTCGACCACCTGTCGGGCGGCAACCAGCAGAAGGTGGTGCTCGCCCGCTGGTCGTGCTCGGGCGCGCGGGTGCTCGTGCTCGACGACCCGACGCGCGGGATCGACGTCGGCGCGAAGGAGGAGGTCTTCCGGCTCGTGCGCCGGCTCGCCTCGGAGGGCGTCGCCGTGCTCTACCTGACGTCGGAGATCCGCGAGGCGCGGTCGCTCTCGGACCGGCTGCTCGTGATGGCCGGCGGGCGCGTGGTCGCCGAGGTCGAGCCGACCACGCCGGAGGAGGAGATCATGGCGGCGGCGGGAGGCGTGCATGCCTGAGACGGGCCGGATCGCGAGACGGACGCGGCCGGAGGAGCCGGTGCCTCTGAGGGCGCGCATAGGCCGCGTCGTCGGCGGCCGCGGGGGCGCGCTGATCATCCTCTTCGGGCTGCTCGTGGTCTTCACGATCGCCTCGGAGGACTTCCTCACCAAGAACAACCTCCTGAACATCCTGCGCCAGTACTCGGTGCCGCTGATCCTGGCCGTGGGGCAGACGCTGGTGATCGTGAGCCGCGGCATCGACCTCTCGGTGGCGTCGACGGCGGCGCTGAGCGGCAGCGTGATGGGCGTCGCCTTCGCGCACTGGGGCTGGAGCGAGCCGCTCTGCCTGGCGCTCGGCGTGGCCGCCGGCTTCGGCGTCGGCGCGTTCAACGGCTTCGTGATCACGAAGCTCCACGTGCCGGACTTCATCGCCACGCTCGGCACCTTCACCGCGGTCCGCGGCGTCGCGCTGCTGATCACCGACGGCCTGCCGGTGCCCGACTTCGAGCGCGCGGTCGAGGGCCGGACGGTCCCGGGCTCGGTGACCACGCTCGGCTCGGACGAGATCTTCAGCATCCCCGTCATCGCCATCGTCGCGCTCGGCTGCGCGGCGGTCGGCGCGGTGATCCTCGGCCGCACGCGGCTCGGCCGCTCGGCGTACGCGATCGGCGGCAACCCCGAGGCGGCGCGAGTGTCCGGCATCAAGGTCGAGCGGTCCAAGATGCGGATCTACATGCTCTCGGGCGTGTTCGCCGCGATCGCCGGCTTCCTGCTCGTCGGCCGCCAGGGCAGCGCCAACGCGCTGATGGGGGAGGGCATGGAGCTGCAGTCGATCGCCGCCGTGGTGATCGGCGGGACGAACCTGTTCGGCGGCGAGGGCCGCGTGAGCGGCACCGTGATCGGCATCCTCGTGATCGGCGTGCTCTCCAACGGGCTCGCCATCGTCGGCGTCGCCGAGTTCTGGCAGCGCGTGATCAACGGGTTGATCATCGTGGCCGTCGTCGCACTCGACCAGTGGCGCCGCCGCGCGGCGCGAGCGGGAGCCTGAGAGATGCTGGAACCCCACACCACGATGCTCGACCTCGCGACCGGGACGCTGGAGCCGCAGCGCGAGCTCACCGAGCGCCGGCTGGCCGACCTCGACGGGCTGTTCCTGGAGCCGGTTCCGGCGGAGCGGCGCGACGAGCTCGCGTACACGGTGTCGCTCATCCCGGCGCCCACCGATGGCGCGAACCTCCCGTCCTCGACCACGGTGATCCGGCCCGGGCGCGTGGGCGAGGAGTTCTTCATGACCAAGGGCCACTTCCACGCGCAGCGGGACCGGGCCGAGATCTACCTCGGGCTGAGCGGCGAGGGGCGGCTCGTGATGGCCACGGAGGACGGCCGGACGGCGGTCGAGCCGGTCCGGGCGGGCACGGTGTCGTACGTGCCCGGGCACTGGGCCCACCGGACGGTCAACGTCGGCGACGAGCCGCTCGTCTTCTACGCCGTCTATCCCGGCGACGCGGGCTACGACTACGCCACCATCGAGCAGGAGGGCTTCCCCGTCGTCCTGCTCGCCGGCGGCGGCGAGCCGCGCGTGGTCGCGAACCCGAGGTACGGCTCGTGAGCGAGGTCGTGGCGGGCGTCGACCTCGGCACCACGGGGACCAGGACGGCGATGTACTCGCTCGACGGCACGCTGCTCGCCCAGGCCACGGAGGCGACCCCCGGCGCCGGAGGCCACCAGGACGCCGACGCGTTCTACGACGCCGCCGTGCGGACGCTGGCGGCCTGCGCGGCGCGCGTGGACCCGGGCCGGGTGCGCGCGATCGCCCTCTGCGGCCAGATGGCGGGCGTGATGGGCGTCGATGCCGCGCACCGCGCGTCGACCCCGTACGACTCGTGGCTCGACACGCGCTGCGCCGGCGACGTCGCGGCGCTCGAGGACGAGCTCGGCGACGAGCTGTGCGCGACGTCGGGCTGTCCGGCGATGGTCAACCACGCGCCGAAGATCCGCTGGTGGCGGCGGGAGCGGCCCGACGCGTTCGCGAGCACGGCCAAGTGGGTGACGCCGGGCGGCTACGTGGCCGGGAGGCTCGCGGGCCTCGGCGGCGACGAGGCGTTCATGGACCGCACGTACCTGCACTTCAGCGCGCTCGCCGACACGCGCGCCGGCGTCTGGTCGGAGCGCCTCGCGAGCGCGGCCGGCGCCGAGCCGGAGCAGCTCCCGCGGATCGTCGAGCCCACGACCGTGATCGGCGAGCTGGGGGCGCAGGCCGCGGCGGAATGCGGGCTGCGCGCCGGGACTCCCGTGGCCGCCGGCCTGGGGGACACCGCGGCGGCGACGCTGGGGGCCGGCGTCGTCCGCCCGGGCCAGGTGCTCGACTCGGCCGGCACCGCGGCGGTGCTGGCCGGGTCGGTCGCCGCCTTCCGGCCAGACGTCGCGCACCGGACCCTGATCACGATGCACGGCGCCGTGCCGGGGCAGTGGGTCTCGCTCGCGTACCTCACCGCCGGGCCGCTGCTCGACTGGCTGGCCGAGCTCACCTTCGAGGGATCGTTCGACCGGCTCTCGCGCGAGGCGGCGACCGTGCCGCCCGGCGCCGACGGGCTGCTCTGCCTGCCGTACCTCGACGGGCGGGTGCTGCCCAGCGACCCGGACGCACGCGGCGTGTTCAGCGGGCTGCGCCGCGGCCACGGGCGCGGGCACCTGGCGAGGGCGGCGCTGGAGGGCGTCGCGCTCGAGTACGCCGAGTTCCTCGCCGTGCTGCGCGAGCTGCACCCGGAGCAGCGCTTCGACGAGGCGCGCGTGGCCGGCGGCGGCGCGCGCAGCGCGTGCTGGAACGCGATCAAGGCCTGCGCGCTCGGCGTGCCGTACGGCACCCTGCCGCGCGGCGAGCTGGGCTGCTGGGGCGCGGCCCTCGTCGCCGCGGCGGCGGTGGGGCTCGTGGACGACCTCGCGGACGCCGCCGAGGCGGCCACTCCCCTGGCCGACCGGATCGAGCCGGACCCGGCGGCCCGCGAGGTCTACGAGCGCCTGCGACCCGTCCGCCGCGCCCTGGTCGAGGCGGTGAAGGCATGAGGATCCTGCTCGTGGGCGCCGGGCGCGCCGGGGCCAACCACGCGTCGCACCTGGCGCCGGGGGAGATCGCCGGCGTGTTCGACACCGACGCCGAGGCCGCGCGGGCGCTGGCCGAGCGGCACGGCACGCGGGCGTACGCGACGCTGGAGGACGGCCTCGAGGGCGCCGACGCGGTGGTCATCTCCACGCCGACCTTCACGCACCGCGAGCTGGCCGTGGCCGCCGCGCAGGCGGGCAGGCACGTGCTCTGCGAGAAGCCGATGGCGCTCGACGAGGCCGAGTGCCAGGCGATGATCGCCGCCGCCCGCGACGCCGGCGTGGTGCTCCAGATCGGCTTCATGCGGCGCTTCCAGCCCGAGTTCGCCGAGGCGCGGCGCCGGATCGGTGCGGGCGACATCGGCGAGCCGATGGTCCTCAAGTCGCTGACCCGCGGGCCGGGGCTGCCGCCGGCCTGGGCGTGGGACATCGAGCGCTCCAACGGCATGCTCGCCGAGGTCAACTCGCACGACTTCGACTCCGTGCGCTGGCTCGCGGGCTCGGACATCGTGCGGGTCTACGCGGAGACGGCCAATCGCAAGGGCGCCGCCCGCGGCGTCGACGCGGAGCACTTCTACGACAACGCGGTGGTGGCGCTGCGCTTCGCGTCGGACGCGATCGGGACGATCGACGGCACGTGCCCGGCCGACTACGGCTACGACGGCCGCATGGAGGTGGTGGGCAGTGAAGGGCTGCTGATCATCGGCGACGTGCGCGGGCAGGCGCTGCTGGAGGTGCGCGACCGCGACCACGGGGTCGTCACGCCGACGCACCGCACGTGGCCCGATCGCTTCGAGGCCGGCTACCGGGCGCAGATGCGGGCGTTCGTGGAGGCGGCGCGGACGGGCGCGGCGCCCGCGGTCACCGGCGAGGACGGGCTGGCCGCCGTCCGCGCCGTGCGGGCGGCGAACCGCTCCTGGCGCGAGCAGCGGCCGGTGGAGCTCTAGTGCGGGCGCTCGTCTACCGGGGGCCCGGCGCGATCGCGGTCGAGGAGCGCCCGACCCCGGAGCCGGGGCCCGGCGAGGCGCTCGTCCGCGTGCAGGCGTGCGGGATCTGCGGGACCGACCTGCGGATCGCCTCCGGCGCGCACCGCGCGTACCCGGACGGCACGGTGCGCGTGCCGGGCCACGAGATCGCGGGCGTCATCGAGGCGGCGGGGGAGGGCGCCGGGGTGGCGGCCGGGGACCGCGTGTTCGTGGCGCCCAACGTCGGCTGCGGGCGCTGCGACCAGTGCCTGGCCGGCCGCATCAACCTGTGCCGGACGCCGCAGGCGCTCGGGATCACGCGCGACGGCGCGCTGGCCACCCACCTGCTGGCGGGCGCCGACCTCGTCTCGCAGGGCAACCTGCTGCCGCTCCCGAACGGCGCCGACCCGGCGGCGGTGGCGATCGCCGAGCCGCTGGCCTGCGTGCTGCGCGGCCAGCGGCCGTGCCGGATCGCTCCCGGCGATCGCGTGCTGATCATCGGCGCCGGCCCGATCGGGCTGCTGCACCTGCTGGCCGCGCGGACCCGCGGGCCCGAGGCGATCGTGGTCTCCGAGCCCTCGCCCGCGCGGCGCGGGCAGGCGGCCGAGCGCGGCGCCGACCTCGCGGTCGCGCCGGACGAGCTCGACGGGACCTTCGACGTGGTCATCGTGGCCGCGCCGGCGGGGGCCGCGCAGGCGGTCGCGCTCGAGCTCGCCGCTCCCGGCGGGCGGGTCAACTTCTTCGCCGGACTGCCGCGCGACGGCTCGCGGGTGGAGCTCGACACCAACCTCATCCACTACAAGGAGCTGCTGGTCACCGGCACGACCGCCTGCACGACCGAGGACTGCCGCGAGGCGCTCGAGCTGGTGCTCTCGGGCGCGGTCGACACCGGGCGGCTGGTCACCGAGCGGCGGCCGCTGGCCGAGGCCGTCGAGGCGCTGGCCGCCGCGCGCTCGGGCGAGCAGCTCAAGGTGGTGATCGAGCCGTGATCGACGGCGCCGTGCTCGTCACGGCGCGCTCGTTCGACCAGGGGCTGCGGCCCGAGCTCGAGCAGGCGGTGCGCGAGGTCCGGTACAACGATCTCGGGCGCCCGCTGGCGGCGGCGGAGCTGCGCGAGCGGCTCGGCGGCGTGTGCGGCGTGCTGGCCGGGCTCGACGAGATCGACGCGTCGGTGCTCGCCACGCCCGGCCTGCGCGTGGTGGCGCGTCACGGCGTCGGGGTGGACCGCGTGGACCTGGAGGCCGCCTCGCGCTACGGCGTGACGGTCACCAACACGCCGGGCGCCAACGCCGCGGCGGTGGCCGAGCTGACCCTGGCGCTCATGCTGCTGCTCTGCCGGCCGCTCCTGGACGCCGACCGCGCGGTGCGGGACGGCGGGTGGCCGTCCCTGCGGGGCCGCGAGCTCGGGCGCCGCACGGTCGGGCTCGTCGGCGCGGGCCAGGTCGGCTCGCGGGTGGCGCGGGCGCTCGACGGGCTCGGCTCCACGGTGCTGATCCACGATCCGGCGCTCGAGGGCTCGATGCCGCTCGGCGAGCTGCTGCCGCGGGCCGAGGTGCTGTCGCTGCACCTGCCGCTGAGCGGGGACACGCGCGGGATGGTCGGCGACGAGCTGCTGGCCCGCCTGCCGGAGGGCGCGCTGCTCGTCAACACGGCCCGCGGGGAGCTCGTGGACGAGGCGGCGGTCGCCCGGGCGCTCGACTCGGGGCGGCTCGCCGGGGCCGCGCTGGACGCGCTCGCCGACGAGCCGCCCGCCGCGGGACACGCGCTCGTCGGGCGCGACGATGTCATCGTGACGTCCCACATCGGCGCGCACACCGCCGAGGCGCGCGCGGCCATGGGCCGGCTGGCGATGGAGGACCTGCTGGCCGTGCTGGCCGGCCGCCGGCCCCGCCACCCCGTCGTGAGGAGCGCATGAACGAGACACTCGAACGTTTGCGGCAGGCCGCCGTGATCGCGGTGCTGCGCACGCCCGACGCCGGCTCGGCCGTCCGCGCGGCACGGGCGCTGGCCGACGGCGGCGTGCGCGCGATCGAGCTCACCTTCACCACGCCCGGAGCCGAGGACGCGGTGCGCCGCGCCCGCGCCGAGCTGGGCGACGAGGTGCTCGTGGGCGCCGGGACGATCCGCGACCGCGCGCAGCTCGAGGCGGCGCTCGCGGCGGGCGCGGAGTTCCTCGTGACCCCGCACCTGGACCTCGTGCTGCTGGCCGCGATGGTCGCCACCGGCCGCCTCGTGCTGCCGGGGACGCTGACCCCGAGCGAGGTCGCCGCCGCGCTCGACGGCGGGGCGGAGGCCGTGAAGCTGTTCCCGGCCTCGGCCGTCGGCCCGTCGTACATCAAGGCCCTGCGCGGCCCGTTCCCGGACGTGCAGGTCGTGCCCACGGGCGGCATCGGCGCGGACGACGTGCGGACGTGGCTCGACGCGGGCGCGCTCGCCGTCGGCGCCGGCGGCGACCTGTGCCCGGCCGCGCTGGTCGCCGAGGGCCGCTGGGACGAGCTGACCGCGACGGCGGAGCGGTACCTGGCGGCATGAGCCGGCGCTTCGTCTTCGTCGGAGTGACGACGGGCTCCTCGTCGATCGTGCCGATCTTCCCGCGCTGGCGCGACGCGCTCGGCCTGCCCGGCGACGTCGAGCTCACGGGCTGCGACCTGCCTGTCGGCGCACCGCCCGAGGTCTTCCGGGAGGCTGTGAAGGCCTTGAAGGACGACCCCGACGTGCTCGGCGCGCTGGTCACGACCCACAAGCTCGACGTGCTGCGCGCCGCCGAGGACCTGTTCGACGAGCTCGACGAGGACGCCCGGGCGCTCGGCGAGGTCTCCTGCATCGCGCGCCGCGACGGGCGGCTGCTGGGCTGGGCCAAGGACACCGTGACCGCGGCGCGGGCGCTGGAGCACGTCGCCCCGCCCGGCTTCTTCGCCGCCGGCGGCCACGTGCTGTGCATGGGCGCGGGCGGCGCGGGCGGCGCGATCGTCGCCCACCTGCGGACGCTCGGACCGGCGCGGATCGTGGTCACCGACCGGGATCCCGAGCGGCTCGCGCGCTTCGAGGGCGTGGACACGGCGCTCACCGACGACGCCACGGACCTGCTGGAGGCGCTCCCGCCGCGGTCGCTGGTGATCAACGCGACCGGGATGGGTAAGGATCGGCCGGGGTCACCCGTGCGCGACGACGTCCAGTTTCCGGAAGGCTGTGCGGTGTGGGAGCTCAACTACCGCGGTGAGCTCGGCTTCCTCGCGCAGGCGCGGGCCCAGCAGGCGGAGCGCGACCTGCTGGTGGAGGACGGCTGGCGCTACTTCATCCACGGCTGGACGGCCGTGATGGAGGAGGTCTTCCAGCGTCCGATCGCCGCCCCTGAGATCGAGCGCCTGTCCGAGCTGGCGGAGTTCGCCCGCCCCTGAAGGAGGACGACGACTTGCGCTACGCCGTACACGCCTACGCCTGGACCTCGAGCTGGAGCGACGACGACCTGCCGATCATCGATCGCGCGGCCGGCCTCGGGCTCGACGCGGTCGAGATCCCGCTCATGGAGCTCGACGCCGTCCATCCGCAGGCGATCCGCACGCGCGCGGCGGCGGCGGGGATGCAGCTGGTCACCTCGACGGTGCTGACCGACGCGACCGATCCGACGAGCGAGCGCCCGACGGTCCGCGACGCCGCGTACGAGGAGCTGCGCCGCTGCGTCGACGCGGCCGCCGCGATGGGCGCGACGGTGCTCGGCGGCGTGATCTACGCCGCGCACGGCCGGCTGATCGACGGCCGGCCTCAGGCGGTCCACCGGGAGCGCGCGGCCGACGTCCTGCGCGCGGTGGCCCGCCACGCCGCGACGCGCGGGGTGTGGCTCGGGATCGAGCCGGTCAACCGCTACGAGACGTTCCTCGTCAACACCGCGGCGCAGGCCATGGAGCTCGCCGAGATGGTCGGCGAGGACAACGTCGGCGTGCACCTCGACTCGTACCACATGAACATCGAGGAGGAGGAGTTCGGGGAGCCCGTCCGGCGCGTGGCCGACCGGCTCGTGCACTTCCACCTCTCCGAGAGCCACCGCGGCATCCCGGGCTGCGGGACCGTCGACTGGCAGGCGATCATGAACGCGCTCGACGACGTCGGCTACGGCGGCTACGTCGGGCTCGAGTCCTTCGCCGAGGTGTCGCCCGCGATGCGGAGCGCGACGTGCATCTGGCGCGACCTCGCGCCGGACAGCGACACCCTGGTGCGCGACGGGCTGGCGTTCCTGAAGGGGCTCAGCCGGCGGCGCCGGGCAGGGTCCCCTCCAGCACCGCGGGGCCCGGCTTCGTCGCGCTGGCCTTCGTCTCGCGCGTGATCAGCACCTTGTCGTAGGTCGCGAACCACTGCGGGAACTCGTCCTCGTCGCCCTTCTGCGGCCCGCCGGTGGTGAGGATGCCCTCCTCGCCGACCTGCGCCTGGGCGAACCCGAGCCGCCGCGGCTTGCCGCCGTCGCGCGTGAGCCACACGGCGTAGACCTCGCGGCCCTGGTTGGGCGGGACGTTCTGGGCGGCGATGGCGAACTGCACGGCCCCGCCTTCGGCCTTGATGAGGCGCATGAGGCCGGCCGCCTGCGAGCCCTCGCCGACGGGCTGGAGGACGATGTCGTTGGCCGCCGCCTCGGGCGTGGCCGTGGCGGTCGGCTGCGCGCCGCCGGGAGCCGCCGGCTCCTCCGCGTCGTCGCGGATCACGAACAGGTAGAGCAGCGTCGCGGCCACGAGCACGGCGACGATGCCGATGAGGATCGCGCCGCCGAGCCGCGAGGAGCGGGGCGCCGCCGCGGGCGCGGCGGCACGGCGCGGCGCGTCGTCGCGCAGCGGCCGCGGGCGCGGCGCCGCGGGGGGCGGGGGCGGCTCGTCGCCCGCCGGCACCTCGGGGATCGTCCCGCCGAGCTCGCCCAGCCGCTCCGCGGCGGCGCTCGCCCAGGCCCGCGCGCCGGCGCTGCGCGCCACGGCCGCGCGGGTGCGCTCCGCCTCGGCGTCGGGCTGCTGGCCGAGCAGCCAGTCGGCGATGCGGCCGGTGTCCACGTCCGCGGCCGGGTCGCCGGCGAGCGCCCGCAGGCCGGCGTCGGCCCGCGCGCGGACGTCGCGCTCCGGGATGGCCAGCAGCTCGGACAGCTCGCCGTACGAGCGGCCCTGGCGCATCACGAGCTCCAGCACGGCGCGCTGGTCGGGGGCAAGCGTGTCGAGCGGCGTCATGCCGGACCTGAGGGTAGTGTGCCGCGTCTCGTGACGACCCCGTTCGAAGGCTTCCCCGTCGGCTTCGACCGCCTCTACGGCCTCGAGCTCGTCAGCTACGGCGAGGACGAGGCCCGCGCGCAGGTCGAGGTGCGCGACGAGCTGCGCCAGCCCGCCGGGCTCGTCCACGGCGGCGTCTTCGCGTCGATCGCCGAGACGCTGGCCTCGATGGCGACCTGGGCCGCGGTCTCACCGGACGGCAAGACCGCCCAGGGCCTCTCGAACCAGACGAGCTTCCTCAGGCCGATCGTCGACGGCACGATCCACGCCGTCGCGCGCCGCCGCCACCGCGGCCGCACCACGTGGGTCTGGGAGGTCGACATCACCGACGACGAGGGCCGCCTCTGCGCCCTCGTGCGGATGACCGTCGCCGTCCGCGACGCGTAGCCGCGGCTTAGTAGACGACGGGCTTCTTGCGGCCGGGGCGGTAGGCGTTGGTGATCGGCATGCGCCGGTCGCGCCCGAACGCTCGCGGCGTGATCTTGATCCCGGGCGGGGCCTGGCGGCGCTTGTACTCGGCGCGGTCCACCAAGGAGACCGCCTTCTCGATCGCCGCGGCCGGCAGGCCCGCCCGCTCGATCTGCTCGGGGTCGTGGTCCTCCTCGACGTACGCCTCGAGGATCGCGTCGAGCGTGTCGTAGTCGCCGAGCGAGTCGGCGTCGCGCTGGTCGTCGCGCAGCTCCGCGCTCGGCGGCCGGTCGATGATCGAGCGCGGGACCGGATGCGCCTCGTCGCGGGCGTTGCGGAAGTCCACGAGCCGGTAGACGAGCGTCTTCGGCACGTCCTTGATCACCGCGAAGCCGCCGGCCGAGTCGCCGTAGAGCGTCGAGTAGCCGACCGAGTTCTCCGACTTGTTGCCGGTGGTGAGCACGAGCCAGCCGAACTTGTTGGAGAGCGCCATCAGCAGGTTGCCGCGGATGCGGGCCTGGAGGTTCTCCTCGGTGATGTCCGGCTCGCGGCCGTCGAAGTGCTCGGCCAGGAGCCGGTCGTAGACCTCCATGGCCGGGCCGATGGCGATCTCGCGCAGCTCGACGCCGAGGTTCTCGGCGAACACCTTGGCGTCGTCGCGGGTGCCGCTCGACGAGTAGCGGGACGGCATCGTCACGCAGGTCACCCGGTCGGCGCCCAGCGCGTCGACGGCGATCAGCGCCGTCAGCGTCGAGTCGATCCCGCCCGAGAGGCCGATGACCACGCGCCCGAAGCCGTTCTTCTCCACGTAGTCGCGGGTGCCGAGCACGAGCGCGGCGTAGACCTCCGCCTCCGGCTCGAGCAACGGCGCCACGTCGCCGCCCACCGGCTCGTCGCGGACGGTCTCGGGCCGGGCGAGCGGGCCGAAGCGGCGCACCTCGGGCAGCGTGCGGCTGACCGGCGGGCGCAGCCGCGTGTCGCGCAGCCGGGCGGTGAGCGCGGCCTGCAGGTCGACGGTCCCGATCACCAGCGCCTCGGCGAACTGCGGCGCGCGGGCGAGCACGGTGCCCTCGTGGTCGAGCAGCAGCGAGTGGCCGTCGAAGACCAGCTCGTCCTGGCCGCCGACCATGTTCGTGAACGCGACGGCGCAGAGGTTGTCGCGCGCCCGCTGGATGAGCATCCGCTCGCGGTCGACGCCCTTGCCGGCGTGGTAGGGCGAGGCCGACGCGTTGAAGATGAGCGAGGCGCCGGCCAGCGCCTCGTCGGAGAACGGCGGGCCGGGCGTCCAGAGGTCCTCGCAGACGGTCAGGCCGAGCCGCGCGTCGCCGAACTCGAGCACCGCCCCGCCTTCGCCGACCTGGAAGTAGCGCTTCTCGTCGAACACGCCGTAGTTCGGGAGCACGGACTTGCGGTAGACGGCCTTCAGCTCGCCCTCGGCCAGCACGGCGAGCGCGTTGTGGACGTCGTCGGCGCGCTCCGGGAAGCCGACGAGGGCGACGATCCCCTGGGCCTCGGCCGCGAGGTCGGCGATGGCCTCGCCGGCGGCCTGGAGGAAGTGCTCCTTGAGGAGCAGGTCCTCGGGCGGGTAGCCCGTGATCGCGAGCTCGGGGAAGAGCACGATCTCGGCGCCGGCGTCGGACGCCGCGGCGATCTGCTCGGAGATCTTCGCGGCGTTGCCCTCGAGATCGCCGACGCGGCTGTCGATCTGGGCGAGCGCGACGCGGATCGGCTCGATGAGTCCGGCCATGCGCCTATTTTCGCAGGGCCTGCCCGAGCCACGTCTCGGCGAACTCGCGCAGCTCCGGGTCGGCGGGGTCGGGCGTCTGGAGCACGCGCCGCCAGGCGAGCGCGGTGGCAGGCCCGGCCCCGTCGCGCCGCGCGAGGATGACGGCCTGGCCGGCGGCCGCCAGCTCGGCGTCGAACGGGCCGGCCACCTCGTCCTGGATGCGCAGCAGGGCCGCCCCCGGGTCGGGCGCGTCGTAGAGGATCACGACGTTGCCCGCCTCGAGCGCGGTGAGGAGCTGGTCGTCGGTCAGCCGCCGGCGGTCGCGGGTCACCAGCTCGCGCTCGTGCTGGCCGCTGGTCGGCCACTCGCCGCCGCTCTCGGGCTGCAGCTCGCCGGGACCGGCCGGCGCGGTCGCGAGGTCGGCGTCGTCGCGCGAGTTGAACAGGATCGCGAGCACGATCAGGCCGCCGACGGCCACGATCACGCCGGCCGCGACGATGCCGAGGCGCCTCAAGCCGCGCTCTTCGCCCGGCGCTTGGCGGGCCGCCGGCGCGCCCCGTTCGGCGGCACGCCGGCCGCCGCGGACAGCTCGTCGATCGCCATGCCGACGTCGCCGGCGAAGTCGTCGAGGTCGTCCATCGCGTCGAAGTCGCCGAGCAGGCCGAAGAAGACCTTCCCGTCGTAGGACATGATCGCGATGCCGAGCGCGGTGTTCAGCACCAGCGGGACCATCGGGTAGAAGGCCGACAGGCGGCTCCCGAGCATGTAGAGCGGGAACTGCGGGCCCGGGACGTTGGTCACGATCACGTTGAACAGCCGCTGGCGGCGACTGCAGCCGTGGCGGCCTGGTCGAGGAGCGTCGGGGCGGCGAAGCCGGCGAGCTGGGTGAGCCGCTCGGCGCCGATCGCCTGGGCCGAGGACTTGAGGTCGCCGAGCGCCTCGTGCACGGTGCGGAACCGCTCCAGCGGGTCGTCGATGCCGACCGGCAGCGGCGCGTAGATCGCCGCGACCTGGTTGCCGAGCTCGCCGCGCTGGTCGTCGGTGCGGACGGAGACCGGCACCATCGCCTTCAGCTCGAGGTCCTCGGTCGGGCGCCCCGGCGCTGCAGGTGCGCGCGCAGCGCGCCGGTGACCACGACCAGACACGACGTCGTTGACCGTGCCGCCGAGCGCGTCCTTGATCGCCTTGAAGCGGTCGAGGCCGGACTCGGTCCACGCGAAGCGGCGGTGCGGGCCGATCCGCGTGTTCAGCGGGCTCGGCGGGGCGCCGGCCGCCCGCGGAGGCCATCGAGGCGAGCCCGGCGAGGGTGCGCGCGGCCTGGTCGGCCGCCCCGCGCGGGTGCGACAGCCGCGCCCGCGGCCGCTCGCGCGACGCCGAGCGGCGCGCCGGCGTAGTCGAGCCATCGCGTCGGCGAACAGCATGGTGCCGCTCGGCTCGGGGCGCGGGTACCACGGCGGGCCGGGCTCGGCCTCGGGCGGCTCCGGCTCGAGGTCGAAGAGCACGGTCATGATGTCGACGCCCGAGATGCCGTCGACCAGGGCGTGATGGGTCTTGCAGACGAGCCCGAAGCGGTCGTCGCCCACGCGGTTGACGAGCCAGATCTCCCACAGCGGCTTCGAGCGGTCGAGCTGCTGGGAGAAGACGCGGCCGGCGAGGTTGCCGCAGCTGCTCCTCGCCCGCGGGCTCCGGCAGCGCCGTGTGGCGCACGTGGTAGCGAGGTTGAAGTGCGGGTCGTCGATCCAGACCGGCCGCGCCTGCGCCAGCGGCGGGAACGCGAGCTTCTGGCGGTAGCGCGGGACCTGGTGCAGGCGGCCCTCGATCATGGGCGAGCAGGTCCTCGTAGACCGGGCGGGTCGCCATCGAAGACGAGCACGGAGCCGACGTGCATGTGCGCGCCGCCTTCTCGAGCGCGAGGAACGAGGCGTCGAGGCCGGTCAGGCGGTCGGGATTGGGCCACGGCGTCGATTGTGGCGCGTTCTCAGAGGCCTGCACCACTCAGCGTCGCGCAGTGTGATTGCACTCACAACCAATTCGGGCACCAGCCGCTAGGTTCATCCGTCGCTTCGGCCATTTCGCCGTGCCCGGATACGCACGGCCACCCGGCCACACAGGAGGGTCTCTCTTGCGACGTCAGATGCCGCGCGCTGCCATGATGGCGGGCGCGCTGAGCCTTACCGTGGCGGCGCCGGCCGCCGCGCAGACCGAAGGACGACGCCACGTCGCCTCAGCCGGCGTGGCGCAAGAAGCGCCTGCAGGTGCCGCACGGGCGAGAACGTCAAGGTCGTCGGCGCCGCCCGGCCCGCGGCCGGCGGCCACTCGGCTTCGCTGCAGATAAGGTCGAGGACCGATGGCGAACCATCGACCGCGACCGCACCGCCGCGTCGGGCCGCTACGTGCTGCGCGACCGCCGGCACGGCGCCATGAGCGCGCCGGCGCGCGTGACGCGTCGGCGGCCGCGCCGCCGAGGTCGGCCGCCTGAACGTCTACCGCTCGGCGAACGCCTCGTGGTACGGGCCGGGCCTCTACGGCAACTCGCCTCGGCTGCGGCGGGACGCTGTCCCCGGGCCGCCTCGGCGTGGCGCACAAGTCGCTGCCCTGCGGCAGCCGGGTGATGCTGCGCCACCGCGGCCGGACGCTCCGCGTGCGCGTCATCGACCGCGGCCCGTACGTCGGCGGCCGCGAGTACGACCTCACCGAGGCGACCGCGCAGAAGCTGCGCTTCCGTGGCCACGGGCTCGATCCTGACGACCCGCTAGGGCCCGGGTGGGTCCGGCGCACGGGCGTACCGTGTCGGTGTGCCCAAGCGCGTCATCGCCCACCTCGACTGCGACGCCTTCTACGCGACGGTCGAGCTGCTGCGGCGCCCGGAGCTGGCGGGAAAGCCGGTGATCGTGGCCGGCTCCGGGCCGCGCGCGGTGGTCACCACCGCGAGCTACGAGGCGCGGAAGTTCGGCGTCGGGTCGGCGATGCCGGCCTCCCGCGCGCGCCGGCTGTGCCCTGACGCGATCACGATCCCGCCGGACTTCGCCGCCTACCGGGAGACGTCGAAGCGCGTGTGGGAGGTCGTCGGCGAGCGGCTCGACCGCGTGCAGCGCATGGGGCTCGACGAGGCGTACGCCGAGCTCACGGGCGTCGAGAAGCCGCTGCGCGTGCTGCGCGACGTGATCGCCGCCGTCAAGGACGCGACCGGGATCGTCATCTCCGTCGGCGTCGGGCCGTCCCGGCTCGTCGCCAAGTGCTGCAGCGACCTCGGCAAGCCCGCGGGCTTCGTGGCCATGGGCCGCGAGGAGGCGTGCGTGCGGTTCGCGACGGCGCCGACCAGCCGGATCCCCGGCATCGGGCCGAAGACGGCGGACCGCCTGGCCGAGGCGGGCCTGCGGACGATCGGCCACCTCCAGAACGCCGACGAGGCGCAGCTCGCCGCCCGCTTCGGCTCCAACACCGCGCGCTAGCTCAAGGCCCGCGCGCAGTTCCGCGACGAGTCGCCGGTCGAGACCGAGACCGGGGCGGCCAAGTCGGTCTCGACCGAGCGGACCTTCGACGTCGACGTGCCGGAGCTGGAGAAGCTCGAGGGCTTCCTGCGCGAGATGGCGCGCGAGCTGGCCGACAACGTGAGCCGCCGCGGGCGGCGCGGGCGCACGATCGCCATCAAGGTGCGCCTCGACGACTGGACGACGGTCACCCGCGCCCGCACCGTCGAGGCGCCGACCAACGACGTGGCCATGGTGACCGACGTCGCGCTCGAGCTGCTGCGCGCCTACGCGCCGGCCAGGCCGGTCAGGCTGCTCGGTGTCCGCCTGGCCGGGTTCGAGGACGTCGAGCCCGACCCGCGGCGGGCCGCGCCCGCCCCGGCCGGCCAGCTCGCGCTCGAGGTCTAGTACAGGGCGTTCGCGAGCTTGCGCCGCGACTCGCGGGCGAGCGGGTGCTCGACGCCGAGGTCGTCGAGGACCCCCACGACGGCGCGCCGCAGGTCCTCGCGGCGGTCGTCGCCGTCGGTGGCGATCGCCGCGATCAGCGCGTCCAGGCCCTGCTCGGTGTTCCCGGCGTCGAGCGCCTCGAAGGCCGCGGCCAGCTCCGGGTCGTCCTGGAGCCGGATGCGCGCGGCGAGCCCGTCGGCGGCGAACGAGCCGGCGACGTTGCCGAGCACCTCGAGCGCCTCCTCGTCCTCGCCGCGCTCGTGCAGGATGCGGGCGAGCGGGACGGCCGCGTCGGCGCGGCCGGGCTCGAGCTGCAGGGCGCTGCGCAGCCCCGCCTCGTCGCCGCCGGCGACCAGGTCGTCGGCCTCGGAGGGGAGCAGGGCGTCGAGGAAGCGCTGGACGTTCGGGGGCGGCTGGGCGCCGACGAACTCGGACACGATCTTGCCGTCCTTGAAGGCCTTGACGGCCGGGATGCCCTGGATCTGGAACGCGCCGGCGAGGCGCTGGTTGGCGTCGGTGTCGAGCTTGGCGAGCGCGACCTTGCCCTCGCGCTCGGTGACGAGACGCTCGAGCACGGGGGTGAGCTGGCGGCAGGGTCCGCACCACTCGGCCCAGAAGTCCACGACGACTGGCATCTCGTGGGAGCGCTCGATGACGTCCTGCTCGAAGGTCGCCTCGGAGGTGTCGAAGATCACGTCAACGAGAATAGAGCGCATGGGCGACTTCAATATCGAGGGCCTGGACGGCGAGGAGGCGGGGGAGGGCGTTCCCGTCGTCCTGCTCCACGGCCTGACCGCGACCCGGCGGTACGTGGTCATGGGGTCCAAGAACCTCGAGCGCGGCGGCCACCGGGTCGTCATGTACGACGCGCGCGGCCACGGCCGCTCCGCTCCGGGCGACGCGTACGGCTACGCGGAGCTCGCCGGCGACCTGCTCTCCGTGCTCGACGACCGCGGCATCGATCGAGCGGTCCTGGCCGGCGCGTCGATGGGCGGGCACACGCTCGTGCGGCTCGCGATCGAGCATCCCGAGCGCGCGGCGGCGCTCGTGGTGATCACGCCGGCCTTCGACCCCGAGGGCGGCGAGCGCGACCTCGAGCGCTGGGACGCGCTCTCCGAGGGCCTGCGCTCGGGCGGCGTGGACGGCTTCCTGGAGGCCTACGGGGAGCCGCGCGTGCCGGAGTCGTTCCGCGACACCGTGCGCACCGTGCTCCGCCAGCGGCTCTCCGCGCATCAGGATCCCGACGCCGTGGCCGACGCGCTGCGCGAGGTCCCGCGCTCGGCGGCCTTCGAGTCGTGGGAGCAGCTGCGCGGCCTCGACCTGCCGGTCACGGTGGTGGCCAGCCGCGACGAGGCCGACCCCGAGCACCCGTACGCGGTCGGCGAGCGCTACGCGGCGGAGATCCCCGGCGCGGCGCTCGTGTCGGAGGAGCCGGGCAAGTCGCCGCTGGCGTGGCAGGGCGGCCAGCTCTCGCGCGTGATCGCGGAGACCGCCGCCCGGGTCTAGGCGAGCAGCCGCTCGCGCAGCGCGTCGCGGATCCCGGGCCCGACGAGCGTGTCGAGCTCGAGCCGCTCGAGCGTGCGCAGCAGCTCGGCGCGGGCGGTCGTGCCCGCCCGGACGAGCCCCGCGGTGACCGCCTCGGCGTCGGGATGCGCCCCGGCGCCGAGCTCGTAGTCGGCGGCGATGTCCTCGTGGGGGACGCCGACGAGGGCGAGCACGAGCATCGCGATCATCCCGGTGCGGTCGCGACCGCCCATGCAGTGGAAGAGCACGCCGCCCGGCGGCGCCTCGGCGATCGCGGCCAGCACCGCGAGGCTCCGCTCCGGGAACCGGGCGAGGTGCGGGCCGTAGTAGACGGGCGTCCCGAAGCGCCAGTCGCTCGCCCACTCGTCCCAGAACTCGCGATCCTCGGTCCCGTCGAGCGGCAGGTGGAGCGAGCCGGGCGGCGCGGCGGCCCGCTCGTCCTCGTTGCGCAGGTCGATGACGGTGCGGACGCCCGCCGCGCGGAGCGCCGCCCAGCCGGCGTCGTCGAGGTGGTCGAGCGAGCGCGCGCGGAACAGCGCGCCCGTCCGGACCGTGAGCCCGTCCGATGTCCGCATCCCGCCGAGGTCGCGCCAGTCGCTCACGCGCCCTCGACCGCCGCGTCGATCGTGATCGCGCCGCGAGCCCGCGCCACCGACACCCGGTGGTGGCCGTCGCGGACCGCGTACGCGTCGCCGACGCGGACCACCGAGATCGGCGGGAGCACGACTCCGCGGTGCTCGGCCAGCCAGACGCGCTGCCAGCGCGAGCGGGCGCCGGTCGTGGGCCGGAAGCTGCGGTCGAACAGCTTCGCCCGGCTCGGCTCGACCGTGCCGGCGATCGCGTCGAGCGGGATCTCGCGCACGCCGCGGGGGATCGGGCGGCGCAGGGCGCTCTCGTCGTAGACCGGCAGGCACCCGCCGGGCGCGCGGCGCAGCCGCCGCGCCAGCGAGGCACGGCGGCGGGCCCGCGACTCGCGCGCGAACGCCCGCTCGGCGTCCATGATTCCCGATCCGGTCAGCAGCATGGACTCCATGATGCAGCCGGAGCCGGGCCTTTTCATCGGCAATATGGAGCGACCTCGGGACTCGAACCCTTACCGCCGGTCGAGCGCCCCTTACCAGCGCCGGATCCGCAGCACCTCCCCGTCTCCGGCCTCGGTCGACCGGTTGGAGACGTAGAGCTCGCCGTGCCGCCCGACCGCGATGCCGCCGGGGGCCGTCAGCGTCCCGGCGGGCAGCTCGATCCGGCGCGGCGCGCCGCGGCGCGGGACCGCCCAGAGGCCGCCGTCGGTGCCCGGGCCGATCAGCGAGTCGCGGTCGATCTCGAGCACGTAGAGCGTGCCGTCGCGGCCGAAGTCGAGGTCCATCGCGTTGGTGAACCCGGACGCGTAGACCGTCGCCTGTCCGGTGCGGGGATCGACGCGGAACACGTTGGCCGCGCCGACGGGGAACGGGAAGCCGGTCAGCTGGCTCATGTAGTACGCGCCGTCCGGGCCCTTCACCACGCCGGTCGGGACGGCCTGCATCCCCATCGGGCCGGGCGGGATGCTGGGGAACACGGTCAGCGCCTCGAGACGGCCCCTGTGGCCGGACCGCACGAGCGTGTTGCCGCCCGCGTCGGCAACCACCAGGCGCCCGCGGTCCACGAGCAGGTCGACCGGGTTGCTGTCGATCAGCGGGTTGGCGACGGCCGCGTCGGGGTTCACGCGCCGCTCGAAGTCCCACACGTCGGCGATCGGCCGGAAGCCGCCGCGGCCGGTGAGCCGGAGCACGAGGCCGTAGAGCGCGGAGACCCGGTCCTCGCGCACGAGCGTCGGCGTGCGCAGGACGATCTGCGGCGGCGTGCCGCGCGTCGGCCCGGTCGGGCCGCCGTTGGTGACGTAGACGTCGTGGCCGTCGACGTAGACGCCGTGCGGGCCGATCGCGCTGTCGCCGGTGACGGGCGCGAACGACGCGAGTCCCGTCACGACGCGCCGCTGCCCCCAGCGGCCGATCTTCGTGACCGCGCCGGTGGCGCCCGTGCACGCGAAGCCCTCCGCGCTGTCGAAGCACGACCTGGCGGTGGCGTGATTCCCGCCGCGGCCCGATTCGGCGACGTACACGTCACCGTCCTTCGCGACCGCGACGTGGCGCGGGTTGTCGAGGCCCCGGGCGACGACGTCGACGTCGAGCCCGTGGGCGCCGGCGGCCGGCGCCGCGAGGGCGATCGTCGCCACGGCGGCGAGCGGCAGGCAGCTGCGCTTTCGCATCACACGCTCCTCCTTGGAGTCGGACGAGAGGCCAGGCGATCCTCTCATCTGTCATGAAGTCGCGCGCGCCATCCGATGCCGGTTGGATGGACGAGAACGAGTTCTGGGCGGTGATCGACCGCTCGCGCGCCGGCAACGAGACAGACACCGTCGCCCAGGAGGAGGCGCTCGAGCTGCTGCTGCGGGGCCGTTCGCGCTACGACCTGCGGCGCTTCGAGAGCATCTACCGCGCGCTCCTCGCGCGCGCCTACCGCTGGGACGTCTGGGGCGCCGGATACGTGCTCAACGGCGGCATGGGCGACGAGTCCTTCGACTACTTCCGCGACTGGCTGATCGGCCGCGGCCGGGCCGTCTTCGAGCAGGTGCTCGCCGACCCGGACTCGCTCGCCGGCGTGCCGGGCGCCGAGCCGGGGGCGATCGAGGCCGAGGGCCTGCGGTACGCGATGTACGAGGCGTACCACGTGACCTACGACGAGGAGCTGCCGCGCTCCGAGGCCGGGCCGACCGCGCCGGGCGGCCGGGCGTGGGACGCGGACACCGTCTGCGAGCGCTTCCCGCGGCTGGCGGCCAAGGCCGGCCGGCGCCCGGCGCCGTAGGCTCCGGCCCGATGGCCGCCGCCGGCTACTCCGGAACCCCGCTGCCCAAGAAGCTCGGCATCAAGCCCGGGCACCGGGTGCTGCTGCTGGCGGCTCCCGAGGCGTTCGAGCTCGAGAGCCCGACGGCGTGAACGTCGGCCGGACGGCGCGCGGGAAGGCCGACGTGATCGTCTCCTTCCACACGGAGCGGCCGATCTCGAGCGGCGGATGCCGAAGCTGCGCGCCGCCATGGAGCCCGCCGCGGGCCTGTGGATCGCCTGGCCCAAGCGCGCCTCGAAGGTCCCGACCGACCTCACGGAGGACGTGGTGCGCGAGCTCGCGCTCGCCAACGTGCTGGTCGACAACAAGGTCGCGGCGCTGGACGAAACGTGGTCGGGGCTTCGTCTAGTGATCAGGCTTCGCGATCGCTAGCTTGATTCGCATGACGGACCCGCTTCCCGAGGATCAGCGCCTGAAGGACATCTCAGCCCAAGGCGTACGAGCATCCCGCCGACCGCGCCGCCACCGCCGCGCTGCAGTCCATCCCGATGCTCGACGTCGTCGTGCAAGAAGCTGATCGAGTTCGGCTACGAGCGCGCGCTGCGCCAGATCTTCCTCGCCGGATCCTCCGGCTCGGGTCCGAGCAGCTGCCCGCGATCTGGGCCGCGCATCGCGCCGCGTGCGCGCGGCTCGACCTGCCCGAGCGTCCCGGGCCTCTAGCTCACGCAGTTCCCGATCACCAACGCCGCGGCGATCGGCGCCGACCAGCCGATCGTGCTCCTCAACTCGCGCGCCGTCGAGGTGCTCGACGAGGAGGAGCTGCGGACGGTGCTCGGCCACGAGGCCGGCCACGTCCTGTCCGAGCACGTGCTCTACCGCACCGCGCTGATGATCCTGCTCGCGATCGGCACCCGCGGCCTGCCGACGCTCGCCGGCCTCCCGCTGATCGCGGTCCGCATGGCGCTGCTCGAGTGGTTCCGCGCCGCCGAGCTCAGCTCCGACCGCGCCGCGACGCTCGTCAATCGCGACCCGCCGATCACGTCGCGCACGCTGATGGTGATGGCCGGCGGCATGAAGTCGAAGCAAGCTCAACCTCGACGCCTTCCTCAAGCAGGCCAACGAGTACGAGGAGTGGGAGCCCGGCTGGGACAAGCTCTAGCGCCTGCGCACCGAGCTCGGGCAGACCCACGCGTTCGCCGGTGCGGCGCGTCTCGGAGATCATGAAGTGGGTCCGCTCCGGCGAGTACGACCGCATCATGAACGGCGAGCTACATCCGCCGCGGCGACCCGTCGAGCGCCCGCTACGAGGCGGGCGCCGCGGCCGAGCACTACGCCGAGCGCTTCCGCGGCTTCTTCAAGCGACGCCGGCGCCGGGGTGGAGAACACCGCGGAGAAGCTCGGCCGGGGTGGAGAAGGCGGCGTCGTCGGCGACGCCGCCGACAAGCTCAGCCGACTGGCTGCGCGACCGCACGCGAGTAGCGGACGGCCGCGCAGAAGCTCCCGGCGCTACTCGGCCGGGAGCGATCGGGTGGTTGGAGACGAAGATGTCGCCCGGGTCGACCTGCGCCTTGATCCGCGCGCAGGTGGCGGTGGGTGACCTCGTCGTAGAACGAGCGCGAGGGGACGGTGGTCTCCTCGAAGTTGAGGTAGCCGCGGCCGGCGTCCCACTCGGCCATCGCGTCCTTGAAGCGCGGCAGCGCCGCCTGGAGGTCCGCGACCATCTCCGGCGACGCCGCGAGGCCGCCGCCGAAGAGCAGGTAGCCCGCCTCGAGCGAGGCCAGCGCGCCGTGGCCGGGCCGATCTCGGCCAGCGCGCCGCCGAGGTGGCGGATCTCGGCCATGCATCAGCCTCGAGCCGGAGTCCGGGCCGGCGATCGGCCACGAACGCGTCGACGGCCTCGGCCGGAAGGTCGGCCAGCAGGCGGTGCTCGGTGAGGACCGGCATCGGCTCCTCGGGGTCGCCGTGCAGGCGCGAGAGCGCGACCGGCGGGACCATGTCGAACGTGTCGATCTCCGGCGCCGAGGTCGCGCAGCGTCTGCGACCATCTCGGCGCCGAACGCGCGGTCGCCGAGGATCGCGGCGTCGATCGTCACGAACTGAGCGGCCGCGCAGGAACGGCGGCAGCTCCTCGATCGGCGGGATCTGCATGATGCGGGCCGAGGAGGTGACCTCGTCCGGCACGGTCTGGGTCCACTCGCGCCACGCGTGCATGACCTCGGCGGAGCGCTCCCACGGCCACCACATGGCGCCGGCGTAGAGCTCGCTGACGTCGTGGAGGCGCGATCTCCATCGCGGTGACGATGCCGAAGCTGCCGCCGCCGCCGCGCAGCGCCCAGAAGAGGTCGGCGTCGTTGTCGGCGTCGACGCGCCGCAGGCGGCCGTCGGCGGTCACGACCTCGATCGCGAGCACGCTGTTGGCGGCCAGGCCGTGCTTGCGGGCGAGCCAGCTCACGCCGCCGCCGAGGGAGTAGCCGACGACGCCGACGTCGGGCGAGGAGCCGGCCATGGGGGCGAGGCCGTGCTCGGAGGCGGGCTCGGTGACCTCGAGCCACAGCGTGCCGGCGGCGACCCGGGCGCGGCGGCCCTCGACGTCGATCTCCACGCCGCGCATGCGCGACGTGCTGAGCAGGATCGTGTCCGCGAGGTCGCCGAGCGGGCCGGCGTTGTGGCCCGTGCCCTGGGGAGCGACGCGCAGGCCGTGCCGGCGGGCGTGCTCGACGATGGCGACGACGTCGTCGGCCGTCTCCGGGAACGCCACGAACGCGGGCCGCTGGTCGTGGGCGAAGTTCCACGGGCGCCGGGCCTCGTCCCAGCCCTCGTCGTTGGGGCCGACGACGAGACCGCCGAGGCGGTCGCGCAGGGCGGGGACTTGGCGTGGCGCTGTTGAGCATTGGGGAGATCTCCTGGGGAAGAGGGGAGGGCGAGACTGGGGAGAGGACGATCCTCCACGGCCCTCGGGACCCACGCATCGGGGGAATCCCTAGTGGCACGTACACTCGTGCCATGTGCGTTCAGTGCATCGCGGGCGCGATGACGGCCGGCGCGGCCGCGACCGGCGCGCGCGCGTGGCTGGCCGCGAAGGCCGGCCCGTGGCTGACGCCGCGCCGCACGCGCGCGCTCACCGCGGCCCTCATCACCGGCGGCGTGCTCGCCGCCGGCGTGGTCGGGCCGACGCCGTAGCGTGCCCGCGCCCGACGTCATCGCCTTCGTGCGCGCCGCGCTGCCGCCGCCGCCCGCGCGCGTGCTCGAGATCGGGGCGGGCGACGGCTCGCTGGCCGAGGCGCTGACCGCCGCGGGCTACGACGTCGTCGCCATCGACCCCGCCGGCGAGTCCGAGACGGTGCGCCAGGTCAGGCTGCACGAGCTCGACGAGCCGGACGGCAGCTTCGACGCGGCCGTGGCGATCGTCTCGCTCCACCACGTCGAGCCGCTCGGCGAGTCCTGCGCCCGGCTCGCCCGCTCGATCCGCGACCGCGGCACGCTGATCATCGACGAGTTCGACGTGGAGCGCTACGACGAGCGCGCGGCGCGCTGGTGGCTCGAGCACCAGGACGAGGAGACCCACGCGCACGAGCTGATCGAGGGCCTGCGCGACCACCTGCACCCGGTCGGCCGCATCCGCGGCGCGCTCATGCCGTGGTTCGAGATCGGCGAGGCGGTGCCGGGACCGTACCTCTACCGCTGGAACATGCCCGAAGGCGTGCGCGAGACCGAGGAGCGCCTGATCGCCGAGGGCGCGATCCCGGCGACGGGCGCGCGCCTGGTCAGCCGACGCGGAGCGTCCGGCGGCGGATGACGCTGCCGACCTGGACGCTGACCCGGGGCTTGCCGCGGCCGCCGATGCGCAGCCTCGCGCTGTAGGCGCCGCCGCGCACCTTCAGCAGCTTGCGGCGCCGGCGCACCCAGCGGCGGCCGATCCGCCGCTCGACCGTCAGCCGCACGTGCGTGGCCGGATCGGCGGTGCCGGACACCCGCACGACGCCGCCTGAGCGCCTGACCGAGATGTTCAGGCGCGCGAGGATCGTGACCTTGCGCGGCGAGGAGACGAGCGGCCCGCGCGCGCCGTCGCCGCCGAACGCCGCCCGCACCGAGCCGCTGCGCGGGAACTCGGCGCTCGTGCGCCAGCTGCCGTCGGCGCCGACCGCGGCGCTCGCCAGCTTGATCCAGCCGTCGATGATCCCGGCGTCGGCCGGCTGCCACTCGACGTCGACCACGACGCCCGACGCCGCCGAACCGTCGGCGAAGCGCAGCGAGCCGGAGACGTTCACGGTCTTGCGCCCGCGGATCTCGCTCGGCGCGTACATGCTGAGCCCGGCCGCCGGCCCGGCGAGCTGCGCGGCGGCGGCCCGCAGTCCGTCGAGCTGGGTGTAGAGCACGTTGCCCGGGCAGCTCGTGTTGTTGCCGTCGCGGTGGCCGGAGATCCGCTCGAACGTGACCGCGGCGCCGCTCGGGTAGCGGTTGGTCTCGCCGCCCGCCGACGTCACCGTCACCTGGCCGGTGGTCGGCACGGCGTGGACGGACAGCTTCCAGGCGATCAGGCGGGCGAGCGCGTCCATGCCCTGCGGCGTCTGGGCGATCGAGGTGTAGGTCGCCGAGGCACGAGATCCCGGTCGAGACGCTGTTGTAGCCCTGGGCCTGCGCGCCGACCACGGCCTGGTCGACGCCGCCGGCGCGGCCCTCGAAGATCTGGCCGTACTTGTCGACGAGGAACTGGTAGCCGATGTCGTTCCAGCCGTTGGAGTCGCGGTGGTAGCGGGCGATGGCGAGGACGATGCCGGCCGAGTCCTCGGGCCCGTAGTCGTTGGCCGTCACCGTGTGATGGACGAACGCGATCTGGACCTCGCCGAAGATCGGGGCCTCGCGCGGCGGGACGCGGTCGCCGCCCCACGCGGCGCGCGGGATGATCGCCGGCGGCGCGCCGGCCTGGGCGGCGCCCGCCTTCGGGCGCTTCAGCCGGCGGGCGAGACGGGTGTGCAGGCGCGCGGTCGGCAGCGCGCGCACGAAGCGGGCGCGCAGGTCGCGCGGGGCGCCGCGCAGGCGGAGCTGGAACTCGTCCGCGGCGCCGACGAACGCGGGGTCCGTGCCGACGGGGAGCTTCCCCCGGTCGGGGCCGTGGTCGCCGGTGGGGTGGAGGGTGACCCAGTCGGTCCAGCGGCCGCCGCGGCGGCGGGCGCGCAGCTGCGCCTCGGCGCCCGATCCACGCGCCCAGCGCAGGCCGACCACGTCGAAGCGGCGCGGCGCGCGCAGGATGCCGCTCGTGCGCCAGCCGGCGGAGGCGGCGCGGGCGCCGCCGAAGTCGACGGGCATCTCGAACAGCGAGTCGGGCCGCGCGGCGATCGCCGGGGCGGCGGGCCGGAGCCCGACCACGGCTGCTGCGGCGGCTCCGGCTTTGAGGATCTGCCTGCGGGTGTGCACGACCTGCTTCAACACGGCGACGGGAGGAAAGGACCGTAGCCGCCGGATCTCCCGATCCTGCAGGACGTCGTGCGCGCTAGGGCGACGAGCAGTCCGGGCAGGTCCCGCGGAGCACGATGTCGTGCCCGCCGACCGTGTATCCGAGCCGCTCGCCGACGCCGTCGATCAGCCGCTCCAGCTCGGGATCCTCGAACGCGTCCATCTTCCCGCAGCGGTCGCAGATCGCGTGGTGGTGGTGCTCGCCGCTCGGGTCGGCCGGCTCGAAGCACGCGACGCCGTCGACGTCGATGCGGTGCACGAGCTTGAGCTGCGCCAGCACGTCGAGCGCGCGGTAGACGCTCGCCAGCCCGACCGCCTTGCCGCCGCCGCTGCGCAGCCGGTCGTGGATGTCCTGGGCGCTGAGGCAGCAGTCCTGCCGGGCGAGCAGGCCGAGGACCTCCTCGCGGGCGCCCCCGGCGCGGTGTCCGGCCCGCTCGAGCTCGCGGTGCGCGTGGTCGGTCCAGGTCGGGGTGCTCACGGGGCCGATGGTAGCGCTTCATAACGAGAATCGTTTTCAGTATCATCGCGCACGGTGCCGACCCTGATCGCCCTCGTCGCGCTGCTCGTGACCGCCGTCGCGGCCGTCGCCGGCTGCGGCGGCGACGACGGCGGGGCGGCCGGGGCCGCCGACCGAATGACGGTGGTTGCCACCACGACGCAGGCCGCCGACCTGGCGCGCAACGTCGGCGGGCCGGGCGTCGAGGTCGTCGGGCTGCTCGCCCCGAACGCCGACCCGCACGACTACGAGGTGCGCCCGCGCGACCTCCAGGCGCTCGCCGACGCCGACGTCGTGGTGCGCTCCGGCGGGGACCTGGACGAGTGGCTCCAGGAGGCGATCGAGGGCGCCGGCAGCGACGCGCCCGTCGTCACGCTCGGCGACCACGTGCCGATCGTGGACGACGACCCGCACTGGTGGCAGGACCCGCGCGAGGCCATCGCCGCCGTCGAGGAGCTCGAGCGCGCGCTCGATCGCCCGGCCGGCGGCTACGTGCGGCGGCTGCGGCGGCTCGACCGCGACGTGGCGGCCTGCATCGAGGAGATCCCCGCCGCGCGGCGCAAGCTCGTCACCACCCACGACGCCCTCGGGTACTACGCCCGGCGGTACGGCCTGGAGGTGGTCGGCACGGTGATCCCGTCGCTCTCCACCCGCGGCCAGCCGTCGGCGGGGGAGACCGCCGACCTGGTGCGGACCATCCGCGAGCAGGACGTGCGGGCGATCTTCGCCGAGAGCTCCGTGAACGCGAAGGTGGAGGAGGCGATCGCGCGCGAGACCGGCGCGACGGTCGGGCGGCCGCTGTGGGCGGACACGCTCGGCCCGCCGGACTCGGACGGCGCGACCTACGTCGACTCGATCGCCGCCAACACCCGCGCGATCGTCGAAGGGCTGACCGGCGGCGAGGCGACCTGCGATGCCTGAGGCCTTCGAGGCGCCCTTCATGCAGAAGGCGCTGCTCGAGAGCCTGCTGCTGGCGGCGCTGGCCGGCATGCTCGGCTCCTGGATCGTCCTGCGCCGGCTCGCGTTCTACACCCACGGGGTGGGCACGGCCGCGTTCCCGGGCCTCGTGATCGCCGGGCCTGTCGGCGTCGCGCCGCAGGTGACCGCGCTCGCGGCGTCGCTGCTCTACGCGGGCGGCGTGGGCGGCCTGCGCCGGCGCGTGGCCTCCGACGCCGCGACCGGGCTGGCTTTGGTGGGCGCCCTGGCGCTGGGCGTGATCCTCGCCTCCGACGTCTACGAGACCGGGGCCGGGGTCGACCGGCTGCTGTTCGGCAGCCTGATCGGCCTCAGCGACCAGGACCTGTGGCTGACCGCGGGCGTGGTCGCGCTGGTGGCGGTGCTCGACCTCGTGCTGCGGCGCGCCTGGCTGGCCCAGGGCTTCGACCCCACGACCGCGCGGGCGCTCGGCGTGCGGCCGGCGCTCGCCGACGCGGTGCTGATGATCGCCGTGGCGGCCGCGGCCGTGGTGGCGCTCGACGCGGTCGGCGCGCTGCTCGTCACCGCGGTGCTGGTGATCCCGGCCGCGACCGTCCGCCTCGTCGCGACCAGCGTCGGCGCGCCTGCAGGCCGGCACGGCGCTGCTGGCCGCCCTCGAGGGCGTGGCCGGGCTCTGGCTCGCCTACGAGCTGAACGTCGGCCCGGGGCCGGTGACCGCCGTGCTGGGCGGTGCCGTGTTCGCGGTCGTGGCGGTGGTGCGGCGATGAGGGTCGCGGACGTCGCCGGCGGCTACGCGCCCGGCGCCGAGGTCCTGCGCGGCGTGACCTTCGCGCTCGAGCCCGGCACGATCGCCGCGGTGCTCGGCCCCAACGGGGGCGGCAAGACGACGCTGTTCCGCGCGCTCCTCGGCGAGCTCGCGTTCCGCACCGGCACGGTGGAGCTGGACGGCCGGCCCGCCTACGTCCCGCAGACCGATCGCACGCGGCTCGACTTCCCGGTCAGCGCGCTCGACGTCGTGCTCATGGGCGCCTACGGGCGCACGCCCGCGTGGCGCCGGATCGCCCGCGCCGACCGCCAGGCCGCGCGCGCGGCGCTCGGGCGCGTCGGCCTCGAGGACGTCGCGCGCAAGCGCTTCGGCGCGCTGTCGGGCGGCCAGCGCCAGCGCGTGCTGATCGCGCGGGCGCTGCTCCAGGACAGCCGCGTGCTGCTGCTCGACGAGCCGCTGTCGGGCGTCGACACCGCCAGCGCCGTGCGGATCGAGACCGTGTTCGACGAGCTGCGCGCCGAGGGCCGGATCCTGCTCGTGGCCACCCATGACGTCGAGCAGGCCCGCCGCTGGGACCGCGTGGTCTGCCTCAACGGCGAGCAGGTCGCCTTCGGCCGCCCGCCCGAGGTGCTGACCACCGACGTGCTGCGGCGCACCTACGGGCCCGAGCTCGTGGTGCTGGCCGGCGGCGAGCAGGCCGTGGCGGTCGACCACCACCGGCACTGATGCTCGACTGGCTGACCGACCCGTTCGCCAGCGACCTCATGCGCCGCGCGCTGGCCGAGGTGCTGATCCTCGGCGCTCGCCTGCGGCCCGCTCGGCGTCTGGGTGCTGCTCTACCGGCAGAGCTATGCCGCGGAGTCGCTCTCGCACGCGATGCTGCCGGGCCTGGTGATCGCCGCACTCGCGGGTGTGCCACTGTTGCTGGGGGCCGTGGGCGGGGTGCTGGCCGCCGCGGTCGCGATCGCGCTGGCGAGCCGCGACGAGCGGCTCGGTGGCGATGCCGCCGTGGCGGTGGCGATCGCCGGCGCTCTTCGGCCTCGGCGCGCTGCTCGCGCTCTCGCCCGACGTGCCGGCGCGGCTCGGCGAGCTGCTCTTCGGCGACCTGCTCGGCGTCACCGGGTCCGACCTCGTCGAGGCCGCGGTGCTGGCCGGCGGCGTGGCCGTCGCGCTGGTGCTCGGCGCACCGCCGCCTCGCGCTCAGCGTCTTCGATCGCGACCGCGGCGCCGTCGCTCGGCGCGCGGCCCGGCCGCTGGGAGCTCGTCCTGCTCGTCCTGCTGGCGATCTGCACCGCCGCCGCGGTGCGCGGACTGGGCAACCTGCTCGTCGTCGCGCTGATCCTCGCGCCGGCCGCCGCGGCGCTGAATCTCGTGGCGCGCGCTGCCCGCCGCGCTCGGCCTCGCCGCCGCGCTCGCGGGGCTCGCCGGGACGCTCGGCCTGCTCGTCTCCTACCACTGGGAGGTCGCCGCCGGAGCGTCGGTCGCGCTCGCGGCAGTGGGCGTGTTCGCGCTCTCGCTCCTCGTGCCCGCCGTTAGGCATCCCTAATATTCGCCTGCATGAGGATCAATGGGATTTGCGGCGCTGGCTGCGCGTCGCGGCTGCTGGCCGGCTGCGGTGGGACGACGACTCCGAGCCGGCCGAGACGCGACCGCCGAGGAGACGCCGGCGGCCGCCCAGGCCGACCTGGGCGCCATCAAGGAGTACCTGCTCAGCCACACGGCGAGCCTGGAGGAGCTGACGGCCGACACTGGCCGCCGAGGCCGAGGAGTACCACGCGCTCGCCGAGGAGGCCGGACTTCGACTACGCGGAGCTGCTCGACTCCAAGCGCGACGAGGTCGCCGGGCTGATCGAGTCGATGCAGGCCACCTTCCGCGAGGCCAACCCGGCCTACGAGGAGATGGAGGGCGTGGTCGCCGGCGTGCCGTCGCTCGCCGACTACGACGTGATCATCGACGCGGGCGCCGACAAGTCCGACCCCGAGAACGCGGTGCCGTTCTCGATCAAGACGCCCGGCCGGCAAGACCTACGAGCAGCCGGGCAACTTCTTCTTCCTGCTCGAGACCTCGCTGTGGGGGACCGAGGAGCAGTTCGCGGCCAAGGGCGTCGAGCCCGACCTCGACGACGACGGCAAGGTCGAGTTCGGCGAGGCGCTGCCGGACGCCGACTTCCTCGTGGCCGCCGCGAAGCGACTTCGCGGCCAACGCGAAGGAGCTCTCCGCCTCCGCCGAGGAGTGGGAGCCGACGCAGCAGGACGCCATGACCGCGCTCGTCGTCATGACGCCGACGATGTCCGAGTACTTCGAGGCCTGGAAGAACTCGCGCTTCGTCGCCGGCGCCAAGTCCGAGGAGAGCTCGTTCGTGGCCGCCTCGCGTCTGCAGGACATCGCCGACATCCTCGGCGGCCTGGTGCTGATCTACGACAACGTCGAGCCCGCGATCGCGGAGGCCGACGCCGCAGCAGGCCGAGCAGACCGGCACCCAGCTCGAGGAGCTCGAGGCGTTCGCCGCGCGGCTGCGCGACGAGGAGGCCGGACGGCAAGAAGTTCACGGCCGCCGAGGCCGACACGCTCGGGACCGAGGCACAGGACCGCGCGGAGGCGATCGCCGGCCAGGTGAGCCAGGCCGCGGGCCAGCTCGGCATCACGCTGGAGACATAGTGCGCGCGCTCGCGCTCGCCGTCGCCCTGGTGGCGCTGGTCCCGGCCACCGCGTCGGCGGCGGCGCCGTGGCGCGACGCCGACGGCGTGCGTGACGCGCTGTTCGACGCCCAGTCCGAGCTCATCCTCGGGAGCGAGGCCACGGCCACGCGGGCGGTCGCACGGGCGCGGAAGGCGTACGCGGGCGACCTGCGCCAGGGCATCCGCGCCGCCGACGGCGACGCCGACGCGGCGGTCATGGCGGCGCTGCGCGACGCCGGTCTCGCGGCGCGGCGCGGCGACGCGGTCCGGCTCGCCGCCGCGCGCGGCGCCGCGCGCGCGGCGGTCTTCCGCGGCTCGTACGCGGCGACGCTCGACGCCGTCGACGCGCGGCGACGCGCAGACGGCCGCCCAGTGGCTGCTGCTGCGCGAGTTCCGCACCGCGACGCGCTTCACCCGCCCGGGCGCCGACGCGACGATCGCGGTGCGCCGGCTCGCGCGCGGGCAGCTCGAGCCCGGGCCCGCGCACGCGGCGGTGACCAAGGACCTGCTCGACGCCTACCAGGCCCGCGCTGCGCGAGCTGCTCGACGACGCGGGCCGCGGCGCCGAGCGCGAGCTGCCCGAGCGGCGTGCCGAGGCCTCCGCCCAGGCGGCGGGCTACTTCGAGATCCTCGCCGCCCGCTACGCGGAGGACCGCGGGTCGGCGGCGACCGAGGAGGCGCGCGCCACGTTCGCCGCGCTGCAGGCGGGGGAGACCGACCCGAAGACCGCGGCGAAGACGCTCGAGGGCTTCACCGCGGCCCCGTTCACGCCGGAGGAGGCGGCCCGCCGCGCCCAGCAGCTCCTGCGCTTCCTCGCGCTCGTGCCGGTCGAGTACGGCCGCGGCGTCGACGACACACGGGTGACCCACGACTTCGAGATCCAGGAGGCGGTGGCCTTCCGCACCGGCGCGCCTGGCCGCCTTCGCCGACCTGCGCGACCAGCTCGCCAAGCGCGACGCCGCCCGCACCGAGGTCGCCGCCGCCGGCATCGACCGGCTCGGCCGGCTGCTCGGACGTCGCCACCGAAGCAGCAGGAGGGCGTGCCGACCCCCGACGAGGTCGAGGCCGAGACCACGCGCGTGCAGGACGCGCTCGAGGCGCGCGATGCCCGAGCCTGGCAGGAGGGCACCGACGAGTCCGACTACGACCTCATCGCCCTCACCCTCGACCGCATGGAGGCCGCCGCGGGCGCCGGGCCAGTACCAGCAGGCCGAGCAGGCGCGGCTCGAGGCCTACGCGTTCTTCGAGTTCGGCCCCGAGCGGCGGCTGAAGGCGTTCGATCCCGGCCTGGCGCTCGACGTCGAGGGCGCGATCTGGTTCGGTGCCGGCGGCCAGCCGGGCCTGGCGAAGCTGATCGCCAATCGCGCGCCGCGGCGCGAGCTGCGCGAGGCGCGGCGGGGGCTCGACGAGCTGCTCGGCCGACTCGGCCGCCACGCTCGGCGACAGCGCGAGCAGCGCCACCGTGGTCACCAACTCGGCCATCCTCGTCTTCCGCGAGGGCCTCGAGGCGGTGCTCATCCTCGCGGCGATCACCGCGTCGTTCGTCGGCGCCCGGCGGCGGCTGCGGCGGCCCGTGTTCGTCGGCGCGATGCTCGGGCTGCTCGCCTCGATCGTCACCTGGGTCATCGCCAGCACGCTGATCGACTCGCTCGTCACCTCCGGCGAGCGATTGGAGGCGATCACGGGCATCGTGGCCATCGTCGTGCTCCTGCTCGTCACGAACTGGTTCTTCCACCGCGTGTACTGGAGCGAGTGGATCGGGCGCTTCCACCGCCGCCGCAAGGCGCTGGAGAAGATCGACCGCACCGGCTTCTTCTCGGCGCAGGCCGCCGGCTTCGTGCTGCTCGGGCTCACGAGCGTCTACCGCGAGGGGTTCGAGACCGTGCTCTTCCTGCAGTCGCTGCAGGTGAGCGCGGGCACGGCCACGGTCGTCGAGGGCGCCGCGCTCGGCCTCGCGCTGACGCTTCGCCGTCGGCGTCGTGACGTTCATGCTCCAGCGCAAGCTGCCCTACAAGCGGATGCTCGTCGTCACCGGCGTGATGATCGGCTTCGTGCTGGTGGTCATGGTCGGCCAGACCGCGCGCACCATGCAGGGCGTCGGCTGGCTGTCGATCAGCCCGATCGGGGCCGAGCCGCGCGTACTGGCTCGGCGTGTGGTTCGGCGTCTACCCGACGTGGGAGACGCTCGGGGCGCAGATGATCGCCGCGGCGTTCGTCATCGGCTCCTACTTCCTCGCCAAGGAGATGAAGGTCAAGCGGCCAGGCCGGAAGGCTCAGCGCCGCGCAGCAGCCGCGCCGTCGACACCACCGCCAGCGCCGTCATCACCACCGCGCTCGCCACGCACCACTGGCACACCGCCTGAATCTTCTCCAGTTCGACGTACGTCAACCAAGCGCTGAAGCCGAAGCCGACGAGCGAGGCGAACGCGGCGTACGGGGCGCCGAGCGACTCCGGCAGCGCCAGGCTCGCCAGGATCGTGGCGTAGCCGATCAGGCCGAGCACGGCGACCGGGATGCCGACGAGCTCCGCCCACTGCGAGCCTGGACGCGCTCGCAGGCGCCCCCGCCGCCGACGCAGAAGGGCTCGAGCTTCGCGTAGTGGACTACGTGAGGTAGCCCGCGATGGCCACGCCGGCCAGCGCGAGCAGGCAGCGTCGCCCGGCGCAGGGTCACTTCGAGGCGGCCAGGGCGGCGTCGATCGCCGCGGCGTAGTCCTGGGCGCCGTGCCCTGGGCGGTGATCGGGGTCAGGCTCTCGCCCTTCTTGCAGGTAGAAGTCGGGCGTGCTCGTCGAGCCGATCTCGCGCGCGAACATCTCGTCCCGCTCGGACCGCGGGCTGGGCCGAGCGGATCGTCGGCCGCCGCGACCACCGCGTCGGCGTCGAGCCCGGGGACCTGCTCGGCGATCATCCGCATGAACGCGTCGTCGGCGTAGTCGCTGTTCTCCGGGCCCTGGTTGCGGAAGAAGAGGTCGGCGAACTGGAACATCAGGTCCTGCTTCGCCGCGGCGGCCGCGGCGCCGGCGGCGCGGACCGAGTCGCGGCCGAGGAAGCTCCGGATGCGCAGCTCGTAGTTGACCTTGCCGGTGCGCACGTAGTCGCGCACGATCGTCGGCAGCACCTGGACCGAGTACTGCGCGCAGAACGGGCACTGCAGGTCGGCGATCTCCACGACGGTCGCGGGCGCGTCCTTCTCGACCCAGCAGGTTGCCGTTCTGCGGGATGCCGTCGTAGAGCGCCGCGACCTCCTCGGCGCCCGGTCTTGCCCGGCTCAGTCGGCTCGTGCCCGCGGGCGTCTCGGAGTCGCCGCCGTTGCTGGAGAGCACGATCGCGCCGACGACCACGACGGCGGCGAGGGCGAGGACGAGGCCGAGCTGCAGCAGGCGACTCAAGGCGAGCTTGAGGGTAGGGCCGGGTGAATC
This sequence comes from uncultured Solirubrobacteraceae bacterium, assembly GCA_963720415.1. GTDB lineage: Bacteria > Actinomycetota > Thermoleophilia > Solirubrobacterales > Solirubrobacteraceae > DASSUW01. The sequence goes on from CAVRFQ010000003.1 coordinate 103,329, forward strand.
AACGCTGACTAAGAACCCTCCGAAAGGGGTCAGACCCCTTTCGTAGGGTTGAAAATAGGTTTAGGCTTGCCATAATTCATGTCGTGGCTGTCCAAGATGCACCGGCGCCGGTGACCGTCGTCCGCTCGCGGCGGCGCGAGCGCGGCCGCGTGCGGCGCGCGCTGCCGTTCTTCGGGCCCGGCGTTCGTGGCCGCCATCGCGTACGTCGACCCGGGCAACTTCGCCACCAACATCGCCGGCGGGGCGGAGTTCGGCTACCTGCTGCTGTGGGTGATCCTCGGCGCGAACCTGATGGCGATGCTGATCCAGTACCTGTCGGCGAAGGTCGGCATCGCGACGGGCCGCAGCCTGCCCGAGCTGTGCCGCGAGAACTACTCCAAGCGCGCGTCGTTCGGGCTCTGGGTGCAGGCCGAGATCATCGCCATGGCGACCGACCTCGCCGAGTTCGTCGGCGCGGCGATCGCGCTCAACCTCCTGTTCGGGCTCCCGCTGCTGCCGGCCGGCCTGGTGACCGCGGTGGTCGCCTTCGCGCTGCTCGCCCTGCAGAGCCGCGGCTACCGCCGCTTCGAGATCGTCATCGCGGGGATGCTCGGCGTGATCCTGCTCGGCTTCCTCGTCGACGCGCTGCTCGTGCCGCACGACGCCGCCGGCATCGCCTCGGGCTTCATCCCCGGCTTCGCGGGCACCGACTCGCTGCTGCTGGCCACCGGCATCCTCGGCGCCACCGTGATGCCGCACGTGATCTACCTGCACTCGGCGCTCACCCAGCGGCGGATCAAGACGACGAGCGACGACGAGCGCCGGCGCGTGCTCGGCTTCCAGCGCCTCGACGTGCTGATCGCCATGGGCGTGGCGGGCGTGATCAACATGTCGATGCTCGATCATCGCCGCCTCGCTGTTCTACGACTCGGGCATCGCCGGGGTGGACACCATCGAGGGCGCCCACGCCGCGTTCGGCGACCTCGTCGGCCCGGGCGCCGCGCTGGCCTTCGCGCTGGCGCTGCTGGCCTCCGGCTTCGCGGCCTCGAGCGTCGGCACGTACGCCGGCCAGGTCGTGATGCAGGGCTTCATCAACCGCACGATCCCGCTGATCCTGCGGCGGCTGGTGACCATGCTGCCGGCGCTGATCGTGCTCGCCATCGGGGTCGATCCCTCGCGCGCGCTCGTGCTCTCGCAGGTCGTCCTGTCGTTCGGCATCCCGTTCGCCCTGGTGCCGCTCGTGCTGCTCACGCGCAAGCGCTCGATCATGGGCGCGCTGGTCAACCGGCCGCTCACGACGGCCGTCGCGTCGACCGTCGCGGCGCTGATCATCGCCTTGAACGGGTTCCTGCTCGTTCAGACGTTCGCCTAGGGTTGCTTGACATCCCGGTGCGGCGCGACGACTATCGCCCGCGATGGCGGCTCACGCGATGCACCTTCCTCCGGCGCGTCGGCGGCGGTGGCCCCTGCGTCTCCTGGGGCTGATCGCCACGCTCGCTCTGCTGGGCAGCGGCGTCGCCATCGCGTACATGGTCGGCGTCATTCCCGAGCCCGCGAGCGAGATCGAGACGCCGGCCGCGGCGACCGGCGGCGGCGCGGCCGTCGAGACGGGCACGACCAAAGCCGGGCTCACGCCCGCGCAGAAGGTCTCGCGCAAGCGCGCGGTCGCGACGCTGACCGACCAGGGCTTCGAGCCGGTCAAGCTCGCCGACTGGCGCGCCGGCGACACGCTCCGCGTGCTGATCGGCCGTGACGAGGCCGGCGCCGAGCGCGCCTTCTTCTTCGTCGGGCGGCGCTTCGTCGGCAACGACGACGTGGCCGCCAGCGCCGCGCTGAAGGTGACCACGGCGCGCGACAAGTCCGTCACGCTCGGCTACCGGCTCTACCAGCCGGCCGACGAGGACTGCTGCCCGAAGGGGGAGACCGTCAAGGTCGCCTTCCGCTGGTCCGACGGCAAGCTGGTCCCGGCGGGCGAGCTGCCGCCGGCCGCCGAGCGCGTCCGCTGACCTCGTAGCCTGCACGGCATGTGCGGGCGCTACACGCTCACCACGCCCGGCGGCAAGGCGCTGGCCGAGCGCTTCGCCCTGGCCGACCCCGGGACGATCGAGCCGGCCACGCTCGAGCGCTACAACGTCTGCCCGACCGAGCCTGTCGCGATCGTCACCGCCAAGGACGACGAGCGGACCGCCCTCACGGTGCGCTGGGGCCTCGTGCCGCCGTGGGCGCACGAGCTCGGCAAGGGCTTCCAGCCGATCAACGCGCGCTCGGAGACGGCCGCCGACAAGGCGCCGTTCGCCGACCTCATGGCCCGGCCCGAGCGGCACTGCCTGGTGCTCGCCGACGGCTGGTACGAGTGGCTCAAGGCGGAGAAGAAGGGCGGTGAGCGGATCCCGTTCCGCTACACGGTCGACGGCGGCGGGCCGTTCGCCTTCGCCGGGCTGTGGGCGCGCCGCCGGATCGGGTCCGAGCTGGTGCTCTCCGCGTGCATCCTCACGTGCGCGGCCAACGCGGTCTGCGCGCCCGTCCACGACCGGATGCCGGTGGTCCTGGGCGGTCCCGACGAGGAGGCGGCCTGGCTCGCCGGCGACGCCGAGGGCGTGCTCGCGCCGCTCGACGCCGAGCGGACCGCGGTCCTTCCGGCCAACCCGAAGGTCAACAAGGCCGGGGTGGAGGGGGCCGAGCTGCTCGTCGTCCCGCCGCCCGCAGAGCCCGCCCAGCTGAGCCTGGACACCTGAACGCCCCGGTTCTGACAGGGTTTCCCACTCTGTGAACGAGGGACAGCTCGCCCTGGTCGTCGGACTCCTGCTGGCGGCCGGACTGGCCGCCTCGCTGGCCGCCGGGCGCGTCCGCGTGCCCGGCCTCGTGCTCGTCCTCGGGATCGGCATGGTGATCGGGTCCGACGGGCTGGACCTGATCGACTTCGGCGACTTCGAGCTGGCCCGCCAGGTCGGCATCGTCGCGCTGGCCTTCATCCTCTACGAGGGCGGCCTCTCGTCCGGCTTCGACGAGATCAAGCCGGTGCTGGGCACCTCGATCGCGCTGGCCACGCTCGGGACGCTCGGCACCGCGGCGATCACCGCCGTGCCCGCGGCGCTGCTGTTCGACCTCGACCCGCTCGAGGCGCTGCTCCTGGGGTCCACGGTGGCGGCGACGGATGCCGCCGCCGTATTCGCGGTGCTGCGCGGATCGACGCTGCGGCGCAAGCTCGCCCGAACGCTGGAGGGCGAGTCCGGCATCAACGACCCGATCGCGATCCTGCTGATCATCGGCTGCATCGAGGCGATTCAGGAGCCGAGCTTCGGGATCGAGGACGCCCTCGTGCTGGTGGTCCGCGAGCTGGCCATCGGGGCCGCCGCCGGCATCGGGGTCGGCAGCGCTGGCCGTGCTGTTCCTGCGGCGCGTGACGCTCCCGTCCGCCGGCCTGTACCCGGTCGCGTCGATCGCCACCGGCGCGCTCGCCTTCGGGTCGGCGCTCACGCTGCACGGGTCCGGGTTCCTCGCCGTCGTTCCTCGCCGGCCTCGTGCTCGGGACGGCCTCGACTCCGGCGCGCCGCACGATCGTCACGTTCCACGAAGGACTCGCGTGGGTGGCCCAGCTCGGCCTCTTCCTCGTGCTCGGGCTGCTGGTGTTCCCGGCCGAGCTCGTGGCGATCATCCCGGAGGGCGCCGCGATCGCCCTCGTCACCGCTGTGGTGGCGCGGCCGCTCTCCGCCGTGCTCTTCACGCTCGGCGCCCAATTCGACCTGCGAGAACGGCTGATGCTCGGTTGGGCCGGGTTGCGCGGGCGGCACGCCGATCGTGTTCGCGACGTTCCCGGTGACCGAGCTGGGCGAGGAAGCCGGGCATGCTCTACTTCAACGTCGCGTTCTTCGTCGTCCTGCTATCGACCGTCGTGCAGGGGACGACGATCCAGCCGGTCGCGCGGCTCCTCGGCGTCACCTCAGCCGAGGCGGCGATCCCCGTACCGCTGGTCGAGCCCGTCCTGCTCAGCCGGCTTGGGCGCCGAGGTCGTGCAGTTCCCGGTGCGCACGGGCTACGCGGTGGTCGGTCATCCGGTGCGCGAGCTGGGGCTGCCGCGCGAGGCGCTGCTCAACGTGATCGTGCGCGGCGACCGCGCGATCCCGCCGCGCGGCTCGACGATCATCCAGGAGGGCGACCAGCTGCACCTGATCGTGCGCCAGGAGGTCGCGGTCGAGTTCCAGCGCCTGCTCGAGCAGTGGCGCAGCGGTCCGCTGGAGGCGCACAAGCGCCCGCGGCCGCGCGTGCTCAGCCGCCCGGCCGTGACCTCGATCCGGCCGTGGACCGGCGACGACGGCGACGCGTCGCGCCCGACGGTCGTCTCCCGGATCGAGGTGGTCGACCAGCTGCGCACGCGGCGCGACGAGCCGGGCGCGCTCGTCGCGCTGGCCGACGGCCGCTACGCGGTCACCGGCAGGCTGCTCGGCGTCGGGCCGGCCGGCGAGCTGCAGGCCTTCGCCCGGCGCAAGCTCGCGCAGGCCGAGACGCCGGGCGACCGCGCCTGGTGGCAGGAGATCGTCGGCGCCCTCGCACGCTAGACCGGCAGCGTGATGGCGACCGCGGTGCCGCCGCCCGGCAGCGGGGGAGACGGTCAGGTCGCCGCCGACCGCCTCGACCCGCTGCGTGCTCGAGGCGAGGCCGATGTGGCCCTCGCGCAGCGCCGCGGCGAGGCGGCCCTCGGGGATCCCGGCTCCGTCGTCGGCGACCTCGAGCACGATCGCGCCGTCTGCGCGCGCCGGAGCTCCACGCGCACGGACGACGCGCCGGCGTGCTTGGCGGCGTTGGTCAGCAGCTCGCGGACGAGCGCGATCACGAGGTCGTCGCGCAGGCCCCCCGCGGCCGGGTCGATCCGGCACCTCGCAGGCGAAGTCGCCGTGGCGGGCCTGCTGGTCGGCGACGGCCCCGAGCGCCGACTCCAGCCCGGCGACCTCGAACGCCACCGGGTGCAGGTCGACCATGATCTCGCGCAGCGACGAGATCGCGCGGCCGATGCTCGCCGCGGGCGCGCTCGAGGTGCTCGCCCGGCGCGTCGAGCCGCAGCAGCTGCCTGGTTGAGCGCCAGCAGGTCCTGCAGCGGCCCGTCGTGCAGCATCTCGGAGATCTCGCGCCGCGTCCGGTCCTCGGCGTCGAGCGCCTGGGCGACGAGCCGCCCGCGCGCGGCGGCCTGCTCGGCGATCTCTGCCTCGGCCCGCAGCCGCACGCCCGCGCTGTCGAGCACGTTGGCGAGCGCCTGGTGGAACGCCTCGTGCTCGGGCCCGGCGTCGAGGACGTGATGACCTCGGCGGCGCGATCGCCCAGGTCGTCGACCGGCAGCCCGGCGAGCGCCGCCTGCCCCAGCGCGGCCACGGCGCGCTGGTGGTCCTCGGCCTGCTTGAGCTCGGTGACGTCCTGCGCGAAGCCCTCGATCCCCGTCAGCGTGCCGTCGGCGGCGTAGACGGGCCCGCCGCGGGACCGCACGATGCGCTGGCTGCCGTCCGGGCGGCGCTGGCGGAAGTGGAGGTCGAACGGACTGCGCCGTGGACGGCGTCGCGGAACGCGGCGCGGACCGCCTCGCGGCGCTCGGGCGCGACGGTGGCCAGCCACGCCTCCCAGTCCGGCGGCGCCGGACCCCGGCTCCAGGCCGGCCAGCCGGAACAGCTCGCTCCGACCACGTCCAGGCGTTGCGCCGCGCGTCCCAGGCCCAGCTCCCGAGGCCGGCGAGCGGCCTGCGCGCGGTCGAGCCGCTCGCGGCTGCCGCGGAGCCGGGCCGCGGCGGCGTCGTGCTCGGTGACGTCGACGGCGACGGTGGCGACGAGCCCGTCGCTCGAGCGGGTACCAGCTCCCGACCCAGGCGCGGCCGCCGCCGGTCAGCTCGACGCCGGTCATCGGCGCGGCCGGACTCCAGCGCCCGGCGCGACGCCGGCCTCGACGTCGACGCCGTCCAGCGAAGGCGAGCGCAGCAGCTCGCGCAGCGCGTCGTCGTGCACGGCGACGCCGACGGCGGCGCCGGGCGCGAGCGTCGACAGCAGCGCCGACGCCGCGGACAGGCCGCTACTCCAGCAGGCCGCTCTCGAGCGCGACGGCGACTGCGCCCGCGCGGTCGCGGACGCCGAGCTTCTCGAACGAGCTCAGCAGGTGCGTGTTGACGGTCGCCGGCGTGAGTGCAGGTGGCCGGCGATGTCGAGGTGCCGACCGGCCGTCGGCCGTCAGACAGGAGAATCTCCCGCTCCCGGGCGGTCAGCTCGACCGTGATGCACGCCGTCACGCGCCATCCGCGGCGGAAGGTAGCGCTTCCCGCGGCGGAAGAGGTCGCGCCGGGCTACTCGACGGCCCAGCCGACGCGGCCCTCGCCGGCGGCGACCAGCTCCGAGCAGATCGTCGCCGGGCGGCGTCTCCTTCGCCAGCAGGGCCACGGCGCCCGCCGTCGGCGGCCTGCGCGGTGATGACGCGGTCCGGCGTGCCGGTGATGAGGACGACGCGCGTCGTTGGCGCGGAGCCGTCGGCGTGCAGGCGGCGGCAGACCTCGAGGCCGGTGAGCCCGGGCATGCGGATGTCGAGCAGGGCGACGTCCGGCTGCAGGGCGACCACGGCCGCGCAGCGCCTCGTCGCCGTCGGCGGCCTCGCCGACGACCTCGAGCGCGGGATGGTCGCCGATCAGCCGGGCCATGCCGCCGCGATAGCCGTCATGGTCGTCGGCGATGAAGACGCGCATCCTGCGCGAGTGCGGTTGCCGATCCGTCGGTCACCCACGCAGGATCTTGGCGGATCGGCACGCATCCGTCTTCCCCCGTTCGGCGGAGTGCTGCGCCAGCGCACGGACGAAATGTCAGAGGTCGGACATCGGCGGCAGCTCGGCGCGCGCGCGGGTGCCGCCGCCGGGCAGCGGCTCGAGCGCCAGCCGCGCCGCCGACGGCCGCGACGCGCTCGGCGCTGATGGCCAGGCCGATGTGGCCCTCGGCGAGCGCCTCGCGCTCGCGGCCGAGCGGCCATCCCGCCGCCGTCGTCGACGACCTCGAGCACGAGCGCGCGGCGGGTCGCGCCGCAGCGTCAGGCGCACGCGGGACGGCGCGCGCATGGCGGGCGGCGTTGGTGAGCAGCTCGCGCGCCACGGAGAGCACGCAGCTCGTCGCGCTGGCCGACGGCCGCGGGCTCCACCTCGACCTCGACCTCGAAGCCGCCGGCGGCCGCCTGCTGGGCCGGCGACGGCGCGCAGCGCCGCCTCGAGGCCGCCGTACGCGAGCACGGTGGGGTGGAGGGCGAGCATGACCGCGCGCAGGCGCGCGACGACGTCCTGCAGCATGGCGCGGGCGGCCTCGGCGCCCGGCGCGTCGCCGAGCGCCCACAGGTCGTGGCCGGCGAGCAGGATGTCCTGCAGCGCGCCGTCGTGGATGCTCTCGGACATCGAGCGCCGGGCGCGCTCCTCGGCGTCGAGCGCCTGCGCGACGAGCCGGCCGCGCGAGCGCCGACAGCTCGGCGATCCGCTCGCGACGCCCGGCGGCGGTCGATCGCCCTCGGCCAGCAGGTTGGCGAGGCTCTGTAGGAAGCCGATGTCCTCCTCGCCGAAGCGTCCCGGGTGGTCGGCGACCGCCATCAGGACCCCGAACGGCGCGTCGGCGCCGCCGACCACCACGCAGGCGCCGCTGCGCAGGCCCGACCGACAGCCCGATCTCGGGCGAGAAGCGGGTCTCGGCCTCCCAGTCGTCGACCACCACCGGGCCGCCTCAGGCGCAGCGTGTAGCCGGCGAACGAGCCCTCGCCGGCCGGGAAGCGTGCGCGGGAATCGAGCCGGTCCGCGGCGCGAGCCCGCGCAGGACCAGCTCGCGCCCGCGCGGGTCGAGCGCCATCACGGCGACGCGCCGGACGCCGAGCGTCCGCGGCCGCCGCGCCGGCGACCTGCTCGATCAGCTCCTGGATCGGCGCGTCGCCGAGCGCGACGCGGTCGAGCTCGGCGACGGCGCGCTGCTGGGCCGTGGTCCGCACCAGCTCGGTGATGTCCTGCGCGAAGCCCTGCAGCGCGTCGCCCTCGCCGCCGCGGCCGGTGACGAGGTCGCCGCGGACGCGCAGGGTGCGGACTCGGTGCCGTCGGCGAGCGGCGACCGTGTGGCGGAAGTCGAGCGGCTCGCCGGCGGCGATCGCCTCGCGGCCGCGCTCGAGGATCGCGGCGGAGAGCGCCTTCTCGCGGTCGTCGTCGCGGCGCGAGCAGCGCGAGCAGCTCCGGCGACTGGACGGCGACGCCGGACTGCGGCCACACGACCCACCAGCCCATCCGGGCCATCCGCTGCGCGGCGCCAGCACGCGCTCGCTCTCGCGCAGCGCGGCCGTCGGTGCGCGCCTGCTCGGTGACGTCGACGGCGAGCGACGGCGGCCAGCCGGCGGCCCGTCGTGCTCGAGCGGCGCGGCCGGAGGCGACGAAGCGGCGCGCGCTGGCCGCGCAGCTCGCGCTCGCCCGCGCCGCGTCCCTGCGAGCACGCTCGGCGGCGAGCGCGCGTGAGCCCCTCCACGCCCGGCGAGCGACGGCGAGGCCAGGACGACGCTCGCCGTCGGCCGGCGACCAGCGCGAACCCGGCCGGCGCGCCCGGCCGGAGGCCCTCGACGAGGGCGCTGGCCGCGACTGCTCCTCCCTCGGGGCCATGGGGTGTTCTACCGCGTCAGAATGGCCCGCGTGGACCCCTACGCCATCCTCGGCGTGCCGGAGGGCGCGGACGAGCGCGAGCTGACGGCCGCCTACCGCGACCAGGCCAAGCGCTGGCACCCCGATCGCGGGGGTGGGGAGGAGGCGGCGCGGCGGATGGCGGAGATCAACGCCGCGTACGACCTGCTGCGGGCCGGACGATCGCCCACGCCACGCGGCCCGCGGCCCGCGCGCAAGCGGCGCCGCGGTGCGCGGGAGCTGGCTGCCCGAGGCCGTCCGACGGGCGCTCGGGCCCGAGCTGCTGGCCGCGCTCGACCAGGCCGAGGACGGTCCGGCTCGTCACGCCGACCAGCACGTGGGCGAGCCCGCGCGCGGTGCTCGCCGTCACCGAGCGGCGGCTGCTGTGGCTGCTCGACGACGCGCCCGTCGGCCGCGTGCGCTCGCTGGCCTTCCGCGACGTCGACGAGCGTGTCGCTGCGGACCAGGCGGCGCGGCGCCACGCTCAGCCTGCGGACGACCAGCGGCCGGACGGCTCAGCTTTCGCCGACCTGCGGCCGCCGACGGCCGCGGCGATCGAGCGTCACGTGCGCGAGCGCTGCAGCCACGCTTCATAAGGCGACTCAAGCGCCGCTCAGCGTGTCCGATCAATCGCGGAGATGACTTCTTCGCCAACCTCAAGCTCGCCGTGCGCCTGGGCGTCGCCTTCGGCGCGCTGGCCGTCGCCCTGATCGCCGTCGACCGCCGTCGTGAGCATCGACGGCCTCAGCAAGCTCGACGCGAGCGCCGAGAGCCTGTCGCAGCGCGACGTCGCGCGCGCTCCAGCAGCTCGTGCGTCATCAGCGAGGACTTCCTCGCCATGAACGGCGACATCGAGCGCCACCTGTACGTGGAGGACGGCGACCTGGAGGCCCAGGACGTGACCGCCGAGCGGATCGCGGCGCTGGACGAAGCGAGGCCGACGGCGCGCTCGCCGCGCTCGGCTCCGCTGCTCGAGGACGCCGAGGCCAAGCGCACGCTCGCCGCGTTCGAGCGCGACTACCGCGCGTTCGAGCCGCCGTCGCCAAGGCCCTCAAGCTCTCGCGCCAGGAGACCGTCGACGAGGTCGAGGAGCGCGTCGGGTCGCGCACGGTCTACCTCGAGGAGGTCCTCCCGGTCTTCGAGCGTCTCGACGTCGTCCACGACCAGCTCGAGGACGCCGTCTCGGCCCAGGCCGCCGCGCAGGCGCGAGCCGGCGCCGACGACGGCCGCCGCGGTCAAGCGCATCGTGCTCATCGTCGTCGCTCGTCGCGCTGCTCGTCGCGCTCGCCGTCGCCGTGCGTCGTCACGCGCTCGCGTCGTCCGGCCCGTCGCCGCGCTCGGCAGCCGGCTGCGCTCGCTGAACGAGCACTGCCTCGCCGGGCCTGACCACGGGCCTCGAGGCCGTCCGCGAGGGCGACCTGACCCGCGAGGCCACGTCGGTCACCGAGCCCGTCGAGGTGCGCAGCCGCGACGAGCTCGGCCAGCTGTCGGAGACCTTCAACGAGATGCTCGGCAAGGCGCAAGCGCTCGCTCGACGCCTACAACGAGATGCGCGGCCAGCTCGGCACGCTGATCGGCGAGGTGTCGGAGCAGCGCCGGCACCGTGTCGTCCGCGTCGCAGCAGATGGCGTCGACCTCCGAGGAGGCCGGCCGCGCCGTCGGCGAGATCGCCTCCGCCGTCGGCGACGTCGCCATGGGCGCCGAGCGCCAGGTCCGCATGGTCGAGACGACCCGCGAGGCCGTGCAGGAGGCCGCCGGGGCCGCCGAGCCGCAGCGCCGACACCGCCCGCGAGACCTCCGAGGCCGCCGAGCAGGCGCGCGAGGTCGCCCGCGAGGGCGTCCGCGCCGCCGAGCAGGCCAGCGGCGCGATCCGCGGCGTCGCCGACGCCTCCGCCGAGGTCGCCGAGCGCGATCGAGGACCTCTCCGCCCGCAGCGAGCGCATCGGCGGCATCGTCGACACGATCACGGGCATCGCCGAGCAGACCAACCTGCTGGCGCTCAACGCGGCCATCGAGGCCGCCCGCGCCGGCGAGCAGGGCCGCGGCTTCGCCGTCGTGGCCGAGGAGGTCCGCAAGCTGGCCGAGGAGTCCCAGGACGCCGCCGGCCAGATCGCCGGCCTGATCGGCGAGATCCAGACCGAGACCCAGAAGGTCGTCGCCGTCGTCGCCGAGGGCGCCCAGCGCACCGAACGACGGCGTGGCGACGGTCGAGCAGGCCCGCGAGGCGTTCGAGCAGATCGGGCTCGGCGATCGACGCCGTCAGCAGCCGCGTGGCGGAGATCGCCGCCGCCGTGCACCAGATCTCCGCCGACGCCGACCGCGCCCAGGGCGGCATCGCCGAGGTCGCCGCGGTGGCCGAGCAGTCCTCCGCCAGCGCCGAGCAGGTCTCAGCGTCGACGCAGGAGACGAGCGCCTCCACCCAGGAGATCGCGGCGTCCGCGCAGGAGCTCGCGCGCACCGCGGAGCAGCTCGAGTCGCTGGTGTCGCGCTTCCGCGTGCGGGCCTAGCGCTCGGCGGCGGCCGCGACCGTCACGCAGTCCGGGCAGAGGCAGCGCTCGAAGTGCTCGCGGAGGATCGCGAGCCGGTCCGGCGTGAGCGTGATCTCTCCGCACCAGCAGCTCCCGTCGTCCGCGCCGCAGCCGAATTCGCGGCCGCAGGACTCGCAGGTCTGCAGCTTCATCGCGGAAAGCACGATAACCGCCAGCCTTGACGCCGCCTCGCGAACCTGCGTAGTGTCGAACGACACGAGCCTTCGGCGCGCTCTCTGTATGTCGTCTCAAGGAGGAGCCCATGTCGCTGAATCGCATCGTGGCGCTGTTGACGCCGCTTGTCTTTGCGCCTCTGGCGGGTGTGATCTCCACCTGGGCCGCTGAGAACCTGCCGGGCGTCAACGTGCCACCGAACGCGGTCGAGGAGATCTTCATCGCCGGAGCGCTGATCGCGCTGGCGCCCGCTGCGCAGTGGCTCCACGGGTGGCAGAAGTGGGAGGCGCGGCAGGCGGACACGCTGCTCGCGGCCGCCACCGGCTTCGGCGTCGCGACGACCGTGGCGGTCGCTCCCGTCGAGGAGGTCGCCGTCGCCGGCGAGGAGCTCGAGCTCGAGGACTTCGAGGATCTCGACGACCTGGACGACTTCGACGAGTTCGAGGACATCTCGGTCGAAGAGGACGAGCCGGTCCTGGCCGGGAGCTGAGCCTCATGGCATCCCAGACCGTGATCGACCGGCTCAAGGCCGGTGGGATCCTGTCGCCGAAGATGGTCGTCGCCGAGGCGGCGCGCGCCGGGCTGCGGCTCGAGGTCGCCGCCGCGCTGCTGGAGAAGGAGTCCGCGGGCGGACACAACGTCTTCGGCCACGACCGCGACCGGAACCACGTCTACATCTTCCCGGCGCGCGACGGCACCGTGAAGGTGACCAAGGAGCTGTACCTCGAGTACAAGCGCAAGCGGATCGCGAGCAACAACAAGCTCATGCAGGGCGTCGGGCCGTGCCAGCTGACCTGGTGGGAGTTCCAGGACGACGCCGACGCCGAGGGCGGCTGCTGGCGCCCGCAGATCAACATGCGGATCGGCTTCCGCCGGATGGCGAGCCTGATGAAGGCCCATGGCGACTCGCTGGGCGCCGAGCGCTACAACGGCAGCGGGCCGAACGCGGTGAAGTACAGCAAGGACCTGCTGGAGCGGGTCGCGGCCTGGAAGGCGCGGCTGGGCGACGCGGCCCCCGTGCACGTGCCGGAGGCCGACGACGACGGGCCGCTGCGACTCGGCTCGCGCGGGCCCAAGGTGGTCCGCCTCACGCGCCGGCTCGCCCGCGCGCGCTCGAAGGCCGGCACGCCCTACCTGGCCAAGCCGCGGCGTGAGGTGGACGCCGTGGTCGAGGCGGCCCTGAAGACGTTCCAGGCCGAGCATCGCCTGGAGGCCGACGGGGTCTACGGGCCTGTGAGCCAGCGCAAGCTCAACCGGGTGCTGCGGCTGCAGGCCAAGCCGCCGGTCCCGGTCCCGGCTCCCGCCGACAAGCCGCCCGTCGCGCCGCGGCCGGCGCTCAAGGCGCTGGTCGCCGACGTCCAGCGCTACGACGCCGAGACGGGCGAGGCCTGGGACAAGCTCGTGGCGCACGCCGCCCGGCGGCGCAAGCTGCTGCGGCAGGCCAAGGCGACGTCGCCGGTGGCGGCGGAGGCGAAGCTCAACGCGGCGGTGAGCCAGGGCTTCGCCTCGGTCACCGCGCTGCTGAAGGAGATCGACGGGTCGCTCGACACCCTGGTCGCCGAGCGCGACGGGGCCGTCGAGGTCGCCGCGGTGGTCGAGGTGCCCGCCCCGGTCGCCCTCGGCGAAGCCACCGTCACGCAGGCGATGCCGCCCGCGCCGCCCGCGCCCGAGGGCCCGGCCCCGCCGTCTCCGGCCGCGCCCCCGCCGCCGTCGCGGCGCAGGCTGACGGACCTGACGGACGCCGAGCTGCTCGAGCGGATCGAGAAGCTCGACCGGGCGCTCGACCGCTCGCGGGCGGTGCTGATCGGGCGCTTCGCCGCGACGGAGAAGGAGCTGCACAAGCTCGCGCCGCCGAAGCGGGGCACCGTCCCGAAGGCCAAGCCGAAGCCTCAGGTGGTCGTCAAGCCGGTGCCGAAGCGGCCGCCCGAGCCGTCGCGGACCGACGTCAAGGCGCTGCAGACGGCGCTCAACGCGTTCACCGAGAAGCGGCTCGAGCTGGCGCCGCTGATCGTCGACGGCGTGCGGGGCGTCGCGACCAAGCGGCGGATCCGGGCGGCGAAGTTCTACCTCGGCTACAGCCGCGCCAACGCGAAGTCCGCGGTGGTGGACGACGCGTTCCTGCGGCGGCTCAAGCACCCGCGCTCGGCACGGCACTCGTCGCCGGCGATGCTGACCCGGGCCGTCAAGCGCCGGCGCACGCAGCGCAAGGGCGCGAGGCTCTCCTCGGGACCCGCGGCCGGCGTCACGACGTTCGACGGCAAGCCCGTCGCCGCGTGGCTCAAGCCGTATCTCGTGTGGGCGCGCAACAACGGCTGGCAGGGCCAGCTCAACAGCGGCTGGCGCGATCCCGCGTACTCCGAGCAGCTCTGCCGCAACATGTGCGGCGCGCCGAGCTGCCCGGGCAAGTGCGCGGGCCGGACGTCGAACCACGCGGGCAGCGTGAAGCCGGCCGGGGCGGTGGACGTGAGCGATTATGGAAAGTTCGGCGAGCTGATGAAGCGGTGCCCGCTCGAGCCGAGGATCTTCAACGCGCTCGGCGCCCGCGACCCGGTGCACTTCTCGGCCAGCGGGCGATAGAAGCACGAAAACCCCCGCTTTTGCGGGGGTTTCGTACCCGGTCATAGATCACCACTGAACTACTACGTCCCAGGACTTGAAGTGTCTGCCTGGGCGGCGTGACACTCCCGACCGCCTGGACAGGCCGCCGGCGCGAGGCCGGCGCGTTGCCGCGGCTGGAGCCTTCCGGCTCCGTGGTCGAGTGGGCGATCCGCCGGACGGAGAAGGCTAGCGAGAAGGAGGTCAGGCCGCGCGCTCGAGCATCCAGCGCGACAGGGAGGGCGGCAGCTCGGGCGCCCGCGCCGCGGCCTCCAGCTCGGTCTCGTCGAGCAGGATCGCCCGCGAGACCAGCGCGATCGTCACGCCGTGATCGGGCCTGCCGGTGATCTCGACCTCGTCGCCGGCCGTCAGCTCGCCCTCGGTGAGGATGCGGAGGTAGGCGCCGGGCCGGTTCGCCTCGGCGAACCACTTGAGCATCCGCGGCTCGCCGAACCTCAAGCCCAGCTTGAAGCACGGCAGGCGCGGCTGGCAGACCTCCAGCTCGACCGTGCCGACCCGCCAGCGCTCGCCGATCACGGCGCCGCTGACGTCGACCCCGGCGGTCGTGAGGTTCTCGCCGAACATCCCGGGGCCGAGGTCGTCGCGCTCGAGCCGCTCCGTCCAGTACGCCACGTCCTCCGAGGCGTAGGCGTAGACGGCCTTGTCCGGGCCGCCGTGGACGCGCCGGTCGGCCTGGTCGTCGCCGTCGAGGTTCACGCCCGCGACGCGGACGGCGCCGGTCACGGGAGCCTTGCCGATCGCGCTCATGATCGGGCGGCCGCTGCGGACCGAGACCTGGCGCGGGCGGCCGACGTTCACGGAGAGCAGGCGGCCGGGCATCGGAGTAGGCACGATACGCGTCCGCGATCTAGGCTCGGAGGCGATGCAGCCCCCGCACGTCGCGATCGTCACGGGCGCCAACCACGGCATCGGCGCCGCCGTCGCGCGCCGGCTCGCCGGTCGCGGGGTCGCCGTGCTGGCGACGTACCTGGAGCTGCGCGATCCCGAGGACCCGGGCGTGCCGGACGCGTACCGCCGCAACCGCGCCTCCGGCGCGGACGGGCTCATCGAGGAGATCTCAGCCGCGGGCGGCCGGGCGATCGCCGTCGAGGCCGACCTCGGCGACCCCGAGGCGCCGGCGCGGCTCTTCGACCACGCGTACGCGGAGCTGGGACCGGTGGACATCCTCGTCAACAACGCGACGGGCTGGGTGCAGGACACCTTCACGCCGGCCACGCAGGACCGCTTCGGCCGGGGCCTGGCGCCGGTGACGGCGGCGTCGTTCACGCAGCAGTTCTCCGTCGACGCCATGGCCGCGGCGCTCCTCATCGCGGAGTTCGCCCGCCGGCACGTCGAGCGCGGCGCGACGTGGGGACGGATCGTCGGCCTGACGTCCGGCGGCGCTCGAGGCTTCCCGCAGGAGGTCTCGTACGGCGCCGCCAAGGCCGCGCAGGAGAACTACACGATGTCGGCGTCCGTCGAGCTCGCCGACCACGGCGTGACCGCCAACATGGTCCATCCGCCCGTGACCGACACGGGCTGGGTCACCGACGAGGTGCGCGAAGGCGTGCGGGCGAGTCCGGACCTCGTCCACGTCGCGACGCCCGACCAGGTGGCCGAGGTCATCGACTTCCTCGTCTCGGACGCCGGCGAGCTCGTGACGGGGAACGTCCTGCACCTGCGCTAGCCGCTCTTCAATGCCTGAGAACGTACGTTATGGAAACTCGAAACGGGCGAGGCGCGGCTCTAGGCCGCCGGCACGACCGTGTAGACCAGGCGCACGACCGCGAAGAACTCCTGCTCGCCCGGCAGCACCTCTGTGGAGTCGTCGCGAGACGAGCCTCCGCCGGAGCTCCCCGAGTCGTCGCTCCCGCCGAAGTCGTCGCCGAGGCCCGGCGCGAGGTTGACCGACTGGATGCCGGTCACGCGCAGGCCGAGCTGGGCGGCCGCGTCGTCGGCGCGGCGGCGCGCGTCGGCGAGCGCGGCCCGCGTGGCCAGGACGTCGCCCTGTGACGGGTCGCTGAAGCCGAACTCCGGCCCGAAGACGTCGACGTCCGCGTCCGCGGCTGCGTCGATGAGCTTCCCGAGGCCCGGGACGTCTCGGCTCAGCACCACGAGCGACGCCGACGCGCGGTAGCGGATCCGCGCCGGGCGCCCGCGCCGCGCGCGCAGGCGCTCGCGGGACACCGAGACTCCGGTGGTGCGCATCGCCTTCGGCTGGACGCCCTGCGCGAGCATCGCCCGGCGGGCCGCGGCGATCCGGCGGTTGACGACGGCCCGTGCGGCGCGCGAGGTCGGCCGGACGCGCTCGGCCGACAGGAAGATCTCGGCCTGGTCCGGCGTGAGAGCGACCCTGCCGAAGCCGGCCGCGGCGATCGTCTGCGGCTCGGCCTGCTGTGCCATCGCAGGCGCCGCGCCCAGCGCGGCCAGGACCACCACCGTGAGAACCCCCGTCAGCGTGCGCATGGCGCGAATGTCTCCCCGCCGGCGACCGGTCAAACCCGTCGACTATCCATAAGGTCCGCGTCCCCCGGGGGCGGTACTGTCGGCCGGTGCGGACGCTGTTCACCCTCATCGCCGCCGCGCTCGGCACATCCGCGCCGCCCGACCCGGTCCCCGAGCCGCCGCGCACCGTCCGGATGACGATCGGCGTGACCGGGGACCTGCTGCCGCACCTGCCCATCGTCGCCCGCGCCCGAACGGCGCGCGGGTACGACTTCCGGCCGATGCTGCGGCCGATCCGCGGCTGGGTCCGCGGGAACGACCTCGCGTTCTGCCACGTCGAGACGCCGCTGCGTCCCGGGACGCCGGTCGGGTTCCCGCGCTTCAACTCGCCGCCGGCGCTCGCCCAGGCGATCCGCGCCACGGGCTTCGACGCCTGCAGCACCGCGTCGAACCACTCCGTGGACCAGGGCCAGGCCGGCATCGACTCCACGCGGCGGGCGCTGCGGCGCGCGGGCGTCCGCCACACCGGGTCGTTCTCCAGCCGCCGGCAGCAGCGCACGCCGCTCCTGCTGCGCCGCCGCGGCGTCACGGTCGCGCTCCTGGCCTACACCCAGATGACGAACGGGCTCCCGGTCCCGCACCCGTGGTCGGTGAACCTCGCCACCGCCGGCCGGATCATCAGGGACGCGCGGCGAGCCCGCCGCGAGGGCGCGCAGGTCGTCATCGTGAACCTGCACTGGGGCACCGAGTTCAGCAGCCGCCCGGACGCCTTCCAGACCGCGCTCGCCGAGCGCCTCGCCCGCTCGAGGGCGATCACCGCAGTGGTCGGCCAGCACGCCCACGTCGTGCAGCCGATCCGGCGCGTGAAAGGGATGTGGGTCGTGTTCGGCGAGGGCAACCTGCTCTCGAACCAGACGGCCGCGTGCTGCCCGGTCGCCTCGCAGGACGGGATGCTCGTCCGCCTGCACCTGCGGATCGGCCCGCGCCGCGAGCGCGTCGAGCGGGTCACGTACGTGCCGACCTGGGTCCGCCACCCCGACTACGCCGTGGTCCGGGCGCCGCGCGCCTCGCGCGACCGCACGGTGGCGACCGTCGGCACTCACGGTTCTCTCAAAGTCCGTCCCTAGCGTGCCGCCGCGATGCGCGGCGTGCTCCTGATCTCCCTGCTGGCGGCGCTGTTCGCGTGCGCGGGGCCGCCCGACCTGCACGAGCTCGCGATCTACGCCGGGACGAGCGTCGAGGTCTCGGTCGGCCTGCTCCTCGACGGCGATCCCGAGGGCGCGGTGCGCGCCCTCGCGGCCTAGACTCGAGACCGATGTCCGAGGCCGCCGTCCTGCTGGTCGACGACGACGCGCCGATCCGGCGGATGCTGGAGCGCACGCTGACCGCGGAGGGCTACGAGGTCGCGGCCGTGCCCGACGGCGGCGCGGCGCTCGCGCAGGTCGAGCGCTCGATGCCGGACGTGATCGTGCTCGACGTCGCCATGCCCGGGATCGACGGCCTCGCCGTGACGCGCCGGCTCCGCGCGAAGGGCCTCCCCGTCCCGATCCTGCTGCTCACCGCCCGCGATGCCGTGCACGAGCGCGTGGCGGGGCTCGACGCCGGCGCGGACGACTACCTCGTCAAGCCGTTCGACGTCGACGAGCTGTCCGCCCGCATCCGGGCGCTGCTGCGCCGCAACCACCCGCCCGGCGAGCAGCTCGCGCACGCGGACCTGCAGCTCGACCTCGAGAGCCTGACCGCGAGGCGGCAGGGCAAGGACCTCGGCCTCACCCGCCGCGAGGCGGAGCTGCTGGAGCTGCTGCTGCGCAACGCCCGCGGCGTCGTCACGCGCGAGCTCGCGCTCGACGAGGTCTGGGACGGCGAGGGCAGCGCGAACGTGGTGGACCGCTACGTCGCGTACCTGCGCCGCAAGCTCGGCGACCCGCCGCTGATCCACACGGTGCGCGGCGTGGGCTTCAGGCTCGAGTGAGGTCCGCCGGGATCCAGGCCCGCGTGGCCGTGGCGGCGGCGGTCGCGATCGTCGTCGCGGTCGCCGCGCTCGGCGTCGCGGTGCTCGCGCGGCTCGACGCCCAGCTCAACGACGCGCTCGACCGCCAGCTGCGGGCGCGCGCGACCGAGGTCGCCCGGCTCGCCGCCTCGACGCCCGACCTGCTGCTCGAGCCCGGCACGCTCGAGGGCCGCCTCGGCGGGAGCCCGCTGCTCGTCCAGGTGATCGATCCGCGCGGGCGGATCGTGGCCCGCTCGAGCGGCCTCGGGAGCCGCGTGCTGCCCGACACGCCGGCGCTCGCCGCCGCGCTCGACGACCGCCGGCCGGGCTACGGCGGCGCGAGCCTCGGCCCGGACCCGATCCGCGTCTACGCGGCGCCGCTCGGCGAGCTCGGACGCGGCCCGGCCGCCGGCGGCGCGGTGGTCGTGGCCGGCACGACCACGGAGATCGACGACACGCTCGACACCACGCGGCGGTTCGTCGTGCTCGCCTCGCTCGCGGCCGCGCTGCTGGCCGCCGGCCTCGCGACCGTGCTCGCCCGGCGCGCGCTCCGGCCGCTCAGGCGCCTCTCCTCCGGCGCCCGCGCCATCGCGACCACCGGCGACGCGTCGCAACGGCTCCCGGACCCGCACGTGCGCGACGAGGTCGGCACCCTGGCCGAGACGCTGAACGCCATGCTGGCCAGCCTCGAGCGCGCCCGCGAGGCGGAGCAGCGGTTCGTCGGCGACGCGTCGCATGAGCTGCGCACGCCGCTGACCGCCCTGCGCGGCAACCTCGCGTACGTCACCCGCCACGGCGCCGACCCCGAGGTGCTGGAGGACATCGAGGCCGACGCCGCGCGGCTCGGCCTGCTGCTCGACGACCTGCTCGCGCTCGCCCGCGAGGACGCCGCCGCCCCGCTGCAGCGCGAGCCCGTGGACCTCGCCGAGCTCGCACGGGAGCACGGGGACGCCGAGGTCCGGGCGGCGACGGCGATCGTGGACGGCGAGCGGCCGGCGCTGCAGCGGGCGGTGGGCAACCTCGTCGCGAACGCCCACCGCCATGGGACGGGCCGCGTGACGATCACCGTGGAGCAGGTCGGCGACCGCGCGCGGATCGCCGTCGCCGACGAGGGCCCCGGCCTGACCTCCGAGGAGGCGGCCCACGCCTTCGAGCGCTTCTGGCGCGCCCCCGGCGCCGGTGCGCCCGGGTCCGGCCTCGGCCTGCCGATCGTCCGCGCCATCGCCGAGCGCCACGGCGGTACCGTGACCGTGGACGGCTCGCGCTTCACCATCGACCTCCCGGCGTCTCACGGATCTCTCAAGGACCCTGCGTAGAAGTTGACGCAATGCGACGACTCCGAACCCTCCCCACCCAACGCCTCATCCTCCTCGTCGCCGCCACCGTCGCGCTCGTCCTGAGCGCCGGCTTCGCCCAGGCGGCGCTCAACGGCACCGACCGCCCCGGCCCCAAGCCGCTCGACCGCGCGATCCACGACGCGGTGACCGGCCCGGACGTCGCGGGCGTGAGCGCGCGTGTCACCTTCACCAACGGCCTGCTCCCCTCGGGCTCGCTCCCCCACGGCGGGGCCTCCCCCTCGCCACCGGCGCCGAAGGGCGCCTCTGGCTGGCCGGCGACGGCCGCGTGCGGCTCGAGCTGCAGTCCGACTCCGGCGACGCCCAGATCGTCTCCGACGGCGAGCGCGTGACCGTCTACGACAGCTCGTCCGAGACGGCCTACACGCTCGCGACGCCCCACCAGCGCGAAGAGGCCGGCGACGACCCGAGCCTCGGCGACGTCCAGCAGGGCCTCGAGCGGCTGGCGCAGGGCTGGACCCTCTCCGGCGCCCAGCCCGGCAACACCGGCGGGCAGCCCAGCTACACGGTCCGCATCGCCCCGAAGGACGACGGCGGGCTGCTCGGCGCCGCCGAGCTGGCCTGGGACGCCGCCAACGGCACGCCGCTGCGGGCCGCCGTCTATGCCCAGGGCCAGGACGACCCGGTGCTCGAGCTGGAGGCCGACGACGTCTCCTACGGCTCGATCCCCGCGAGCACCTTCGACACCGCCCCGCCGAAGGGCACGCGCACCGTCGAGATCGACCCGAAGTCCAGCGACGCGCACGGCCGGCCGACGAGCGTGCGGGGCGTCGAGGCCGTCCAGCGCGAGCTCGGCTTCGAGCTGAGCGCCCCGGCGAAGCTGGCCGGGCTCCCGCGCACCGACGTCCGCCTCGTCGACGCCGCCGGCAACCCCGGCGCCATCAGCACCTACGGCGAGGGCATGGGCGCGATCGTGGTGCTGCAGTTCGAGGGCGGCGAGGGCGGCGAGCGCCCCGGCTCCCTCGACCTGCCGCGGATCAACATCGACGGCGCCACCGGCACCGAGATCGCGACGCCGCTCGGCACGATGGTGACCTTCGAGCGAGGAGGCGTGCAGTACGTCGTGCTCGGCTCGGTCCCGCCGGTCGCCGCCGAGAACGCCGCCCGGGGGCTGTGATGACCGTCGCTGCCCCGATCGAGGCACGCGGCCTGGTCAAGCAGTACGGCGACATCACGGCCGTCGACCACGTGGACCTCACGGTGCAGGCCGGCGACGTCTACGGCTACCTCGGGCCCAACGGCGCCGGCAAGACGACGTCGCTGCGCATGCTGCTCGGGCTCATCAGGCCCGACGGCGGCTCGGCCAGGCTGTTCGGGCGCGACCCCCTCGAGGAGGGGGTCCGCGCCCTCGACGGCGTGGCCGGCTTCGTCGAGGCGCCGCGCTTCTACCCGTACATGAGCGGGCGCCGCAACCTCGAGCTGGTGGCGGCGCTCGACGGCGGCGGCGCCGACCGGCGGATCGACGAGGCGCTCGACACCGTCGACCTCGCCGGCCGCGCCAAGGACAAGGTCGGCGGCTACTCGCACGGCATGCGCCAGCGCCTCGGCATCGCCGGGGCGCTCCTGCGCGCGCCGCGGCTCCTGCTGCTCGACGAGCCGACCACCGGCCTCGATCCCGCCGGCATGCGCGACATGCGCGTGCTGATCCGCCGGCTCGCCGACCAGGGCATGACCGTCCTCCTCTCCAGCCACCTGATGGGCGAGGTCGAGGAGCTGTGCGACCGCGTGGCCATCATCGGCTCGGGCCGTGTGCTCTACGAGGGCGCGCTGAAGGAGCTGATGGCGGGCGCCGCCGGGCGCTACGAGCTGCACACCACCGACGACGTCTACGCGACGGAGATCGCCCGCCGCTTCGGCGAGGTCGACGAGTGGTCGGGCGGCCTGAGCTTCATGGGCGACGAGCGCGCCGCGGCCGAGCTCTCGGTCGCGCTGGGGCGCGCCGGCGTCGGCATCACGGCCCTCGTCCCGCGCACCGCGACGCTCGAGGAGCTGTTCTTCCGCATGACCGAGGAGCCACGATGAGCAGCGTCGCCGTACCGAGCAGCGCCACGGCCACGCGCGCGGGCGCCCATCGCCCGGGCGTGAGGGCCGTCTACCGCTGGGAGCTGCGCAAGCTGCTGGCCCAGAAGCGCACGTTCATCGGCCTCGGCGCCGCGGTGGCGGTGCCGCTGATCTTCGTCGTCGCCCTGCTGGCCGACAGCAGCGGCGACGGCCCCGACGGACTGCCGTTCGGCAGCCTCGTGCGCGAGACCGGCTTCGCCGTCCCGCTCGTCTGCCTGGCCTTCGGGGCGTTCTGGCTGCTGCCGCTGATCACCGCGCTGGTGGCGGGCGACATCGTCGCCACCGAGGACCACAACGGCACGCTGAAGACCATCCTCACGCGCTCGGTCGAGCGCTGGCACGTGTTCGCCGGCAAGGTCCTCGCCGCGATCACCTACACCGCGACGGTGCTCTTCCTCTACGTCGGCATCGCGCTCGTCGCCGGCGGCCTGTTCTGGGGCTTCGACCCGCTGACCACCCTCTCCGGGACGCAGATCGGGGCCGGAAGGGCGCTCCTGCTGACGGCCGCGGGCACGCTGGCGTACCTGCTGCCGATGTCGGCGATCGCGGCGATCGGGATCCTGCTCTCGACCGTCACGCGCAACTCCGCCGCCGCGGTCGTCGGCACGCTCATGGTGTCGATCTTCGTGCAGATCATCGGCTCCATCTCCGCGCTCGACGCGCTCGACCCGTACCTGCTGTCGACCCAGTTCAACGCCTGGCAGGGCATCCTGCGCGAGCCGACCGACTGGGAGCCGATCGTCCGCTCGGCCTGGGTGTGCGCCCTCTACGCGCTGCCCGCCCTGGGCTGGGCGTTCACCGTGTTCCTGCGGCGCGACGTGACCGGCGGCTGACCCCGGATATCGTCCGGGTGGATGCGCAACCAGCTTCGCCCGCTCTTCGACAGGGTCGTCATAAAGGAGCTCGACCCCGACCGCGTGCGCCGGTCGGGGCTCGTGGTCCCCGCCGGTGAGCACGAGCCGCCGCCCCAGCACGGCATCGTGCTGGCGGTCGGCCCGGGCATCGACTGGTGGGAGTCCGCGGGCGTGGCGATGCCGGTCAAGACCGGCGACCACGTGGTGTTCCCGGCCTCGGCGGGCGTGTGGATCGAGGTCGAGGAGGAGCGCCTGCTGGTGTGTCGCGTCGGCGAGCTGCTCGGGGTGATCGAGCAGGTCACGGACTGGGAGTACTCCGAGCCATGAGCGGCTCGAGCAGCTCCGCGCACGCCAGCGGGTGAGCCGGGTCCTCCCCGGCCTCCACCGACCACGCCGCGGAGAGCACGGCCGTCGCCCACGCCCAGGCCCGGAGGCGCGACCCGTCGAGCTCCAGCCGCTCGGTGAGGATGTCGAGGCGCCGGGCGAGGACACGCCCCGGGTCCGGGAGGTCGAGCAGGCCCGGCCACGGATTGTGCATCAGCGCGCCGACCTCGTACTCGCGCTCCCCCACGACGCCCACCGGGTCGATCGCCACCCAGCCGTCGCCCGAGCGCAGGATGTTCTCGTGGTGGAGGTCGCCGTGGAGGACGACGGCCTCGCCCGCCGAGTCGCACAGCTCGGCGAAGACCGCGGCCTCGGCGGCCCGCAACGACTCCTCGCCCCACTCGCGCACCGACGGGAAGGCGAGTCCGGCGGCGCGGGGCGCCACAGCGAGCGCATGACGCCGGCCGCGATCGCGGTCGCCTCCTCGTCGCCGGCCGCCACCAGCTCGCGCAGCTCGGTGCCCGGGACCACGCGCTCCATCAGCGCCGCGCCGAGCCCGGGGTCGGCGGCGAACACGGCGACGCCGCCGTGCGCGGAGAACCACTCGAGGCGCCTGCAGCTCGAGCCGGAAGTCCGCCGGGTCGAACGCCGGGCCGAGCTTGAGGACGGCCTGGCGCCCGTCGCGCATCCGGACCGGCTCGACGTAGCGGTAGCGCAGCGGGAAGCTGCCGTCGCGCTCCAGGCCCCAGGCCTCGCGCGCCTGCTCGATAAGGGCCGGGAGCCGCTCGAGCCACTCCGCGCCCGCCGATCCGTACACGCCGGTGATCGTCCGCGCAAAGACCTCGGGGTCGCCCACCCCGGGAACCTTACGTTCGAGGCGGCGCGGGACGGGTACGAAGCTCCTCGACGTGGAGGCATGCACCGAGACGTGGCCGGCGAGTCCTGAGCACGTCCGTTCGGCCAGGCGTGCAGCATCTGAGATCGCGGCGCGGGCGGGCGCCCGTCAGGCTGCGCTCGACGCCATCCGCCTCGCGGTGTCCGAGGCGGTCAGCAACGTGATCGTCCACGGCTACCGCAACGGCGCCACGGGCGCCTTCACGGTGGAGATCGAGACCCCGGACGAGGAGCACCTGCAGGTCAAGGTGCGCGACAGGGCTGCGGCATGAGCCCGCGCATGGACAGCCCCGGCGCCGGGCTCGGGCTGCCGCTGATCGCCAGCCTGGCGGAGACCTTCTCGGTCACCACGCCGCCCGAGGGCGGCACCGAGGTCGTCATGACCTTCCCGCTGACCGGGTGACCCGCTGCCCCCAGTGCGGGGCGCCGGTCGAGCCCGTCGAGGGCTATCCGGACTGGTGCGACTGCGGCTGGAACCTCAAGCCGCCGCCGGTGCCGGATGCGGGCGGCGGGCGCTTCGCGCTGCTGGCCGAACGGCTCGCCCGGCGCTCGGGCGATCGCGTGATCCGTACGCTCGACGCGCGCTGGACGGCGGCCAGGCTGGCCGCCTACGCGATCGCGCTTGGCGTCCATCTGCTCGCGCTGGCGCTGATCGCGGGCGGCGTGGCGGCGATCGTGCTCGAGTTCCCGAACGTCATCTCGATCCTCATCGGGCTGGCGATGCTCGGCGTGGGCCTGCTCATGCGGCCGCGCACGAACCGGCTGCCGGAGGGCGTCCGCCCGCTCGACGCGGCACGCAGTCCCGCGTTGCACGAGCTCGTCGGCGCCGTGGCGCGGGAGCTCGATCGCCCGCCGCCCGATCGCATCGTGCTCGACGCGGGCTGGAACGCGGGCTGGACCGTGGTCGGGCTGCGGCGCGAGCGCGTGCTGATCCTCGGACTGCCGCTGCTCACCGCGCTCGAGCCGGGCGAGCGGGTGGCGCTGATCGCCCACGAGCTCGGCCACGACCGCAACGGCGACGCGCGGCAGGGCCTCGTCGTGGGCGGCGCCGTGGCGGCGCTCGACCAGCTCTCCTCGGTGCTTCGGCAGCGCGGGCTCGACGAGGCGGTCGACGAGATCGGGCTCGGGCCGGTCGACGTCCTGGCCAACGCGCTGCTCTGGATCGTGTCGCGGCCGGTGGACGCGGTGCTGTGGCTGGAGGCGCGACTACTCCTGCGCGACATGCAGCGGGCCGAGTACCTCGCCGACGACATGGCGGCGCGGGCCGCGGGCACCGACGCGGTGATCGCGCTCCACGAGCACCTGCTGCTGGCCTCGTCGGTCGAGCTCGCGGTCCAGCAGGCCGGCGACGTCGAGGACCTTGGGCACGTGCGCGACGCGGTGCGGTCGGTGCCGGAGCGCGAGCGTGAGCGCCGCCGTCGTGTCGCGCGGCTCGAGCCCGCGCGGCTCGACGACACGCATCCGCCGACCGGGATGCGGATCGCCCTTCTCGAAGACCGCCCCGACCGTCCGCCCGCCGTGACGCTCAACCGCGCCTGGTCGGAGCGGATCGACGCCGAGCTCGCCGCCTACGAGGGCCCGGTCGCCCGCGAGCTGACCGACGCGTACCGCAGCTCGCTCTACTACGGCTGAAGACGCTCGCCCGCGAGCAGGACGCGGTAGGGCTGGCCGAGCCGCTCGCAGGCGGCCGACGAACGCGTCCGGCGACGCGGTGTTGAACTCGAACATCTCGAAGTGCATCGGGACCGCGATGCGCGCGCCGACATCGTGCGCGAGCCGCGGCGGCCTGCTCGCCGTCGAGGTTGCCGGCCACGCGGCGCTCGGGCGCCGCGGCCGTTGATCGGCAGCAGCGCGACGTCGATCCCGCCGGGGCCCGCCGCCTCGCGCACGCGCTCGGCCATGCCGTCGTAGGGGAGCGTGTCGCCCGCGTGGTAGAGCGCGAGCGGGCCGCAGCGGACGACGTAGCCGAGGTGGAGCATGCGCCCGGCGCTCGTCGCGCTCGATCGCCTCGTGGGCGGCGGGCACGGCGGTGATCGCGAAGCCGGCGACCTCGACCGTCTCGCCGTCGTCGATGCCCGGCCGGCTCGCGGCCCGACACGCTCGGCGGCCAGCGCGCGGTGCGCCTCGGGGGCGACGAGCGTGGACGCCGGGCAGCGCGCGCAGCGTGTCGGGGTCGAGGTGGTCGGTGTGCGCGTGCGAGGCGGTCACGACGTCGACGAAGCCGAGCCTGGCCGGGTCGACGACGAGCTCGGTCATGCGCACGTGCGGCTTGTCGGTGTCCGCGTACTTGCGCGTCAGCGAGTCGGAGAGGTACGGGTCGAGCAGCAGGTGCCGCCCCTCCCAGGCCACGAGGAAGCCGCTCTGGCCCAGCCACCAGAGGTCGAGGCCGCCGCCGGCGGCCCGCACGTCGGCGAGGAACGCCTCGCCGGAGCGCAGCGGGCGGATCACGGCGCACATGATCCCGTACCGTTGACCGCGATGGCCGACGGGATCGTCTTCACCGGCGAGCGGCTCGACCGCGCGGCCGAGCGGCGCGCCGACGCGCGACTGGCTCGCCGCGCAGGCGCGCGAGCCCGCTCGCGCGCGCCGTGCTGGCCGGCGACGCCGGCGTCCACGTCACGGCCGGCGACGAGCCGCGCCTCGCGCTGCTCCCGCTCGCGGGCCTCGACCGCCGCCGAGCCGCTGCTGCTCGGGCTCGACGCCAGCGGGCCGGTGTTCGCCGTCGACGCCGAGCCGTCCGCCAACGGCGCCGCGCCCAGCCGGTCGCCGCCGAACGGCGAGGGCGCGGCCGATCCCGCCACCGGCACGCGGGCGCTCGGCCTGCGCGCCGCCGCGGCCTCCCTCCCTCAGGCCGACGCCGGCCTCGCCGCGCATGCCGCCGCGCTCGTCAACTGGCACCGCCGGCACCGCCACTGCTCGGTCTGCGGCGCGCGCGACCGCCGTGGCCGAGGGCGGGATCGTGCGCCGCTGCCCGAGCTGCGGCACCGACCACCACCCGCGCACCGACCCGGTGGTGATCATGCTCGTCACCGACGGCGACCGCGTGCTGCTCGGCCGCCAGCCGACCTGGCCGGCGGGCCGCTACTCGGCGCTCGCGGGCTTCGTCGAGCCGGGCGAGAGCCTCGAGGAGGCGGTCGCCCGCGAGGTGCGCGAGGAGGCGGGCGTCGAGGTCGGCCCGCCGGTGTACTTCGCGCTCCCAGCCGTGGCCGTTCCCGAGCTCGCTGATGCTCGGCTTCACCGCCCCGTGGGTCTCCGGCGAGCCGCGCCGCGTGGACAGCGAGCTGGAGGACGTCCGCTGGTTCACGCGCGCCGAGATCGCCGAGATCGTGCCGCCCGCCGGGCTTCGCGATCGCAGCACGGTTGCTGGAGGGGTGGTTGCAGCGCTAGCCTCGCGTCGTGAGGTGACGCTGGAGGGGTGGATCTTCATGGTCGGGCTCCGGGTCTTCGACATCGGGGCGCTGATCGTCTGGCTGGTGTGGTTCTTCCGGCTGCGCGACGACGACGACGACGCCGACGAGGGCCGCGGCGGCGGTGGCAACGCGCCCGAGCCCGACACGCCCAAGGGCCCGACTGGCGGCCTGCGGCTGCCGCTGCCCAACGCGGAGCCGTGGCCGACGCGCCGCCGCGACCACGGCGGCGACTTCCGGCCCTCGCCCGCGACCAGCCGACGCGGCGTGCCCGAGCCGGTGCCGGCACGCGCGCCGATGAAAAGACGGTAAAGCCGCTCGGGATTGTGTAGATTGCGGCGCCAGGATCACGACGAGGAGGAACCATGGCGCGCTGGACCCCGGACCCAAGCTTCTATCCCTCCCCCGGCAGCGCCGCCGGCGCCCCGCGGGAGACGCTCGCCTACGTGGCGACGCTCAACACGGGCAGCAACGGCGACCGCGCGCCTGACGCGATCGGCGTGCTCGACCTCGAGGAGGGCTCGGGCACCTACGGCCAGATCGTCGGGCGCTTCGACATGCCCAACGTCGGCGACGAGCTGCACCACTTCGGCTGGAACGCCTGCTCGTCGGCGCTGTGCCCGTGGGCGCCGCACCCGCACGTCGAGCGCCGCTACCTGCTCGTGCCCGGCCTGCGCTCCTCGCGCATCCACGTGCTCGACGTCAAGGAGGACCCGCGCTCGCCCAAGCTCGTCAAGGTCATCGAGGCCGAGGAGATCGCCCGCAAGGCCGGCTACAGCCGCCCGCACACCGTCCACTGCGGGCCCGACGGCATCTACGTCTCCGCGCTCGGCAACCCCGAGGGCGACGGGCCGGGCGGGATCTTCCTGCTCGACCACGACGACTTCTCGGTCAAGGGCCAGTGGGAGGACGACCGCGGCACCGCAGGAGCTGGCGTACGACTTCTGGTGGCACCTCGGCTACGACACCGTGATCACCAGCGAGTGGGGCACGCCGAACATGGTCGAGGGCGGCCTCGTCGGCGAGCTGCTGCTCGGCAACCAGTACGGGCACAAGCTGCACGTCTTCGATCTCAAGACGCGGCGCCACACGCAGGAGATCGACCTCGGCCCCGAGCACCAGATGGTGCTCGAGCTGCGCCCCGCGCACGACCCCAACAAGGCGTACGGCTTCGTCGGCGTCGTCACCTCGACGGCCGACCTGACGCGCGTCGATCTGGCTGTGGGAGCGGGCCGGCGACGGCAGCGTGACCGCCGAGAAGGTCATCAGCGATCCCGGCCGAGCCGGCCGAGGCCGAGCAGCTGCCGCCGCTCCTGCAGCCGTTCGGCGCCGTGCCGCCGCTGATCACCGACATCTCGCTGTCGGTCGACGACCGCGACCTCTACGTCTCCTGCTGGGGCACCGGCGAGCTCAAGCGCTTCGACGTCTCCAACCCGCGGGCGCCGCGCGAGACCGGCGTCGGTGCGGCTGGGCGGCATCGTGGAGCGGACCGCGCACCCGGCGAGCGGCCCGCTGAACGGCGGCCCGCAGATGGTGGAGACGAGCCGCGACGGGCGCCGCGTCTACCTCACCAACTCGCTCTACGCGTCGTGGGACGCGCAGTTCTATCCCGAGGGGATCGACGGCTGGCTGGTCAAGCTCGACGCCGGCGAGGACGGGTCGCTGACGCTCGACCCGGACCTCTTCGTGCCGTACTCGGGCGAGCGGCCGCACCAGGTGCGCCTGCAGGGCGGCGACGCGTCCTCGGACTCCTACTGCTTCCCCGACTGACATGGACCTCTGGGCGCTGCTGGTCATCGCGGCGCTCGGCGCCTATCACGGGCTCAACCCCGCGATGGGCTGGCTGTTCGCGGTCGCGCTCGGGATGCAGGACCGGGACCGGCGCGCCGTGCTGCGGGCCCTGCCGCCGATCGCCATCGGTCACGAGCTGTCGCTCGTGCTGGTGGTGGCGGCGGTGCGTCGGGCTCGGGCTGGTGACCGACCCGACGCGCGCTCCGCATGGGCGCGGGCATCGCGCTGATCGCCTTCGGCATCTTCCGCTTCGTCAAGCCGCGCGCGCACTTCCGCTGGACGACGATGCGGGTCAACCGGAAGGAGCTGGCCTGGTGGTCGTTCCTGATGTCGAGCGCCCACGGCGCGGGGCTGATGGTCGCGCCGGTGCTGATCGGCAGCGGACCGCGGCCACCGCGTCGGCGCACGACCACGCACTGGACGCGGCGGGCGGCGGCGGCGCGGAGCTGCTGACCGGCGCGCTCGGGCTGCTCCTGCACGTCAGCGCGATGGTCGCGGTGATGGGCGTCGTGGCGCTGCTGGTCTACGACCGGTTCGGGGTCTCGGTGCTGCGCAAGACCTGGATCAACCTCGACGGCGTGTGGGCGGGCGCCTTCGTCGTGGCCGGGGTGCTAACCCTGTTCACGTGACCACGTCCTGCTCCGTCCTCGGCGAGCGCCTCGGCGAGGATCTCGCGGCCAGCGCGCCGAAGAACCGCCGCTTCCTGCTGCTCGAGCAGCCGGGCCCGTGGAGCGGGCGCAACGCGGTCACGAGCTCGGACCTCGACGAGGGGATCGCGCGGGCGCTGATGGCGAGGGGCGACGAGGCCGGAGTGAAGGTGTACCTCGTCCGCCGCGGCTCGCGCCGCGCGGCGCTCGAGACGCGGTCGGTCTTCCTGGCCGACACCCGGCGCGACGGCCCGTCGCTCCGGCGCTACGAGATCGGCGACCCCGCCGAGGTGCTCGCGCTCGACCTCGACGGCGGCGCGCCCGTGGCCGAGCCGCTGTACGCGGTCTGCACGCACGGCAAGCGCGACCCGTGCTGCGCCCGCCGCGGGCGGCCGCTGGCGCGCGCGCTTCGTGCCGAGCGGCCCGACGCGACCTGGGAGATCGGCCACATCGGCGGCCACCGCTTCGCCGCCACGTTCATCGCCTTCCCGCACGGGCTCTGCTTCGGCCGCGTGCCGGCCGCCCGCGGCCCGGAGATCGTCGCGGCGCTCGAGGCGGGCGAGATCGTGCTCGAGCACTTCCGCGGCCGCGCCGGTGACCCGCCCATCGTCCAGGCGGCCGACGTCCTCGTGCGCCGCGAGCTCGGCCTGCGCGGCATCGGCGACGTCGTGATCGAGGGCCACGCGGACGACGTCGTCACGCTCCGCACGCCGGGCGGCGTCCGCCGGGTCACCGTGCTGCGCCGGGACGCCGAGCCGCGGCCGATCTCGTGCGGCGACGAGCCCGAGTCCGTGCCCGCGTTCGAGCTGGCGGCCTGATGCGCGCCGCGCTGCTCGACGAGCCGGGGAAGCCGCTGCGGATCGCCGACGTCCCCGAGCCGGAGCCCGCCGGCGGCCAGATCCTGCTGCGCGTGCACGCCTGCGGCGTCTGCCGCACCGACCTGCACCTGCGCGACGGCGAGGTCGAGGCAGGTCACCTGCCGCTGATCCTCGGGCACCAGATCGTCGCCACCGACGAGGACGGCCGCCGCGTCGGCGTGCCGTGGCTCGCGTGGACGTGCGGCGAGTGCGAGTACTGCCTGTCGGGCCGCGAGAACCTCTGCGTCCGCGCGCGCTTCACGGGCCGCGACGTCGACGGCGGCTACGCCGAGTACGCGGTCGCCGACGAGCGCTACTGCTTCCCGCTCCCGGACGGGATGAGCGACGTCGAGATCGCGCCGCTGCTGTGCGGCGGGCTGATCGGCCATCGCGCGCTGCGACTGGCGGGCGACGGGGAGCGGCTCGGGCTCTACGGCTTCGGCGCCGCGGCGCACATCATCTGCCAGGTGGCCGCGCACGAGGGCCGCAGGGTGTTCGCCTTCACGCGCGCCGACGACTCGGAGGCGCAGGCGCTGGCCTGCTCGCTCGGCGCCGAGTGGGCCGGTGACGCGATGGGGCCGGGCCCCGAGCCGCTCGACGCCGCGATCATCTTCGCCCCCGTCGGCGAGCTCGTGCCCGCCGCGCTGCGCGCCACCGCTCCGGGCGGCAGCGTCGTCTGCGCGGGGATCCACATGTCCGACATCCCCTCCTTCCCCTACGCCGACCTGTGGGAGGAGCGCGTGCTGCGCTCGGTGGCCAACCTGACCCGCGCGGACGCCGAGGAGTTCATCGCGCTGGCGCCGGAGGTCCCGGTGCGCACGACGGTGCAGGAGTTCGCGCTCGATCAGGCCGAGGAGGCGCTCGACCGCCTGCGCGCCGGCGCCATCGACGGCGCCGCGGTGCTGCGGATCACAGATCCGCGGCCGTGAGCTGGTTGTCGTACGCGGCGCGGCCGGTGAGCTTGCTCGCGCCGGCGCGGGACGCGACCTCGAGCGCCTGCTCGATCGACATGCCGGCGCCGAGCCCGTAGGTGAGGGCCGCGGCGAACGAGTCGCCCGCGCCGTACGAGTCCATCGGCTCGCCGGGCAGCTCGGCGGCCTTCCAGGTGCCCGTCGTGCGGTCCTCCCCCACCCAGCGGCCGCCCTCCTTGCCCGCGGTCGAGACCACGTAGTCGGGCGCGGGGTCCAGGTGCTCCTCGGCCTGCTGCTCGCCTGGGTCGTTGGCCGAGCGGACGAGCACGTCGAGGTTGACGCTCGAGTCCCTCAGGGTGTCGTAGGCGCGCGGCGTGGCGACCAGCGCGCGCGCCCTGCGGGCGTGCCGCAGCGCCCCGACGTCGCCGCCCGTGAAGTACACGGCGTCGGTCTGCTCGAGGTTCTCCCACGGCAGGTCGTCGTCGCCGTGGGGCACGATCCGCTCGCCGAGGATGCTGATCGTGCGCTCGTGCTCGCCGTCGAGGTGGACGAAGCCGCGGCGGTGCTCGCCGGGGCGCGGCGCGTCGTAGACCGTCACGCCGAGCTCCTCCAGCCGGGCTTTCGAGGCCTGGCCCTTCTCGTCCTGCGCCAGCGCGGTGTAGAACTCGGCGCCGCCCGCGAGCTTGGCGAGCTGCACCGCCGCCACCGACCCGCCGCCGCCGACGTCCTCCCACCACTCGGTGGCGTGGACGATCTCACCGGCCTTGGGCATGTGCGGCACGCGGGCGAACTCGATCCACTCGACGTGTCCGACGACGGCGACGCGCGGCATCGGACCGGACTATGCCCGAAGCGACGCCGAGGCGAACTCGCGCATCCCGGCCTCGAAGTCCTCCTCGGCGCGGAAGCCGAGCCGCGCGGCCGCCGCGCCGGCGGCCGCGAAGACGTGCCGGACGTCGCCCGCGCGCCACTCGCCGGTCACGACCGGGCTCGGGGCCCTCGACGGCGCGGGCGAGCGCCCGCGGCCATGTCGAGCACGGTGCGCGGCGTGCCGCTCGCCACGTTGAAGGCGCCCGGCACGCCGGCCTCGAGGGCGCAGCACGTTGGCGCGGGCGACGTCGCGGACGTGGACGAAGTCGCGGCGCTGGCCGCCGTCCTCGAACACGCGCGGGGCGTCGCCCGCGGCCAGCGCGGAGCGGAAGATGCTGGCCACGCCGGCGTAGGGCGTGTCGCGCGGCATCCGCGGGCCGTAGACGTTGTGGTAGCGCAGCGCGGTGACGGTGGCGCCCGTCTCGCGGGCGTAGGCGGCGCACAGGTGCTCCTGGGCGAGCTTCGTCGCCGCGTAGACGTTGCGCGGGTCGGGCGGCGCGTCCTCGGGGACCGCCTCGGCCTCGAGCGGCCTGCCGCAGGCCGGGCACGGCGGCTCGAAGCGGCCGGCGTCGAGATCCTCGGCGGTCCTCGGCGGAGGTCGCACGATGCCGTGCTCCGGGCAGGCGTAGCGGCCCTCGCCGTAGACGACCATGCTCGAGGCGAGCACGAGCGAGCCCGTGAACGACCGCTGCGGCCAGCGCGCGCAACAGCGTCGCCGTGCCGAGGTCGTTGTGGCCGACGTAGTCGGCGATGTCGCGGATGTCGGTCCCGAGCCCGACCATGGCCGCCTGGTGGAAGACGGCGTCGACGCCCGCGACGGCGCGCGCGGCGCGTCTCCGGATCGCGCACGTCGCCCTCGATCCACTCGGCGCGCGGATCGAGGTACTCCGGCCGCTCGCGGTGCGCGGCGGGCAGCAGGACGTCGAGCGAGCGGACCGTCGTGGCCGCGCCCGAGCAGGGCGTCCACGACGTGCGAGCCGATGAATCCGGCGCCGCCGGTGACGAGCAACATCGCGCGTCACCGTAGCGGCGAGTGGTCCGGATCGGTGCCTGCTGCGCAATAACGGGTACGGATGTCCGCTGTGCACGCCGTCGTCCTACCGGTGCTCAACGAGCGCGAGGCCCTCCCCTGGGTGCTCGAGCGCATGCCCGCCGGCTACGAGCCGATCGTGGTCGACAACGGCTCGACCGACGGGTCCGGCGCGCTCGCCGCCACGCTCGGCGCGCTCGTGGTGCACGAGCCGCAGCCGGGCTTCGGCGCCGCCTGCTACGCGGGGCTGCGGGCCGCGGACACCGACATCGTGTGCTTCATGGACTGCGACGCCTCGTTCGACCCGCGCGACCTCCCGCTCGTCGCCTCGCCGGTCGAGGCCGGTGAGGCCGACCTCGTGCTCGGCGCCCGCGGCCGCACCGGCTCGCTGCACGGTCGCCTGGCCAACCGGGCGCTGGCGTTCGAGCTGCGGCGGCGGACCGGCGTGCGGGTGACCGACATCGGGCCGATGCGCGCCGCCCGCCGCGAGGCGCTGCTCGAGCTCGGGATCCGCGACCGCCGCTTCGGCTGGCCGCTGGAGATGGTCATGCGCGCGGCGAACGCCGGCTGGGACATCCGCGAGGTGCCGGTGCGCCACCTCCCGCGGCGCGGCCGGTCGAAGGTGACCGGGACGGTCCGCGGGACGCTGCGCGCGGTGCGCGACATGGCCGCGGTGCTGGAGTGATCCGACTGGCGGGCTCGTGCGCATGACTTCCGTGGGCCCAACCCTGCTCGTCATCGCCAAGGCCCCCGCGCCGGGCCGGGTGAAGACGCGCCTGACGCCGCCCTGCACCCCCGAGCAGGCGGCGGAGCTCGCCGGCGCCGCGCTGGGAGACACGCTGGCGGCCGCGGTGAGCGCGCGTCGCCCGGCGCGGCGCGTGCTCGTGCTGGACGGCGCGCCCGGCGAGTGGGTGCCGCCCGGCTTCGCGGTCGTGCCGCAGCGCGGCGACGGGCTGGCCGAGCGGCTGGCCGCGGCGTTCGAGGACGCCGGCGGGCCGGCGTTCCTCGTCGGGATGGACACTCCCCAGGTCACGCCCGAGCTGCTCGACGCCGGTCTCGCGGCGCTCGAAGCAGGCCGACGCCGCGTTCGGCGCGGCGCTGGACGGCGGCTACTGGGGCATCGGCCTGCGCCGCCCCTCGCGAGACGTCTTCCGCGACGTGCCGATGAGCGAGGCCGGGACCGCGCTCGCCCAGCGCGCGCGGCTCGCCGCGCTCGTGCCTCACCACGCGCGTGCTGCCGCCGCTGCGCGACGTGGACACGATCGCCGACGCGCGCGCGGTCGCGGCCGCCGCGCCGCACACGCGCTTCGCGGCCGCGCTGGCGGCGATCGCATGACCGCCACCGCCGCCGTCGCCGCCCCGCTGCCGGCCGACCTGCTCTACGGGCGGCTGCTCGCGACCGCCGCCCAGCACGAGCTCTGCGGCGGCCCGCCGCCGGTCGCGCGGGTGCGCTCGCTGGACGGGACGCTCGAGCCGCTGCGGCTCGACCGCTGGCTCGGCGGGCTCGACGAGGCCGACCACGCCGCCCTCGCGGCGGCCGAGCCGTCGGTGCTCGACCTCGGCTGCGGGCCGGGGCGCCACCTCGCGGCGCTGCGCGCGGCCGGGAAGGCCGCGCTCGGCGTCGACCTCTCCCCCGTCGCGGTGCGGCTCGCCCGCCGTCGCGGCGGCGCGGCGATCCCCGGCGACGTGTTCGGCACGGTGCCGTACGCCGGGCGCTGGCGGACCGCGCTGCTGCTCGACGGGAACGTCGGGATCGGCGGCTCGCCCGCGCTGCTGCTGCGGCGCACGCGGGAGCTGCTGACCTCCCGGCGGGCTCGCGATCGTCGAGGTCGACCCTCCGGGCGCGCCGACGCAGCGGACGCGGATCCGGCTCGAGGCCCACGGCGTGGTCAGCGAGTGGTTCGCGTGGGCGCGGGTCGGGCGTCGACGGGATCGGGTGCTCGCCGCGCGGGCCGGGCTCGAGCACGAGGACACGCTCGCCTGCGCCGAGCGCTGGATCGCGCGTGCTGCGCCGGCCATGACGCCCCCGGGACCGTTCCGGCCGCAGTTCTGGCGCTCGCCGCTGCGCGGCCCGTGGCTCACGGCCGCGCTCGGGTCGGCGCTGCTCGTGCTGGTCTCGATCGTCATCGTCACCGGCTTCCTGTCGCACGTGGCGTACGAGCCGGACCTGCGCGGCAACGCGATCGTGCCCGCCGACCTGCCGCTGAACTTCGGCTGGCCGGCCGGCCCGACGCTGGCTGTATGCGGTCACGCAGGGCCTGCACGTGAACGTCGGCCTGGTCGCGGTGCCGTTCCTGCTGGCGAAGCTGTGGTCGGTGATGCCGCGCCTGTTCGCGTGGCCGCCGGTCGCCTCGCCCGCGCAGGCGATCGAGCGGCTCTCGATCGCGTTGCTCGTCTCGAGCGCCGTGTTCCAGTTCGTGACCGGGATCATGAACGCGCAGTACTGGTACGCGTTCGGCTTCAACTTCGTCATCGCGCACTACTACGGCGCGGTCGTCTTCACGGCCGCGCTCGCGTTGCACGTGCTGGTGAAGACGCCGGTCATCGTCCGCGCGTACCGCGAGCGCGGCTGGGTGCGCCCGCTGCGCGACGACCTGCGCGCCACGCGCCCCGAGCCGGCCGAGCCCGGCGGCCTCGCCCCGGTCGCCCCCGACGCGCCGACGATCAGCCGCCGCGGCCTGTTCGCGCTTCGTGGGCGGCGCGTCGGCGCTGCTGCTGGTCGCCAACGTCGGCCAGACGATCGGCGGGCCGC
The DNA here is from genome assembly GCA_963720415.1 of uncultured Solirubrobacteraceae bacterium. Classification (GTDB taxonomy): domain Bacteria; phylum Actinomycetota; class Thermoleophilia; order Solirubrobacterales; family Solirubrobacteraceae; genus DASSUW01. The sequence continues at coordinate 139,440 of CAVRFQ010000003.1, forward strand.
TGCGCTCGCTCGCGTTCCTCGCCCCGCGGCGCGAGAGCTTCCCGGTCAACAAGACCGCGGCCGCGGCCAAGGTCACGGACTCCATGGTCGGCTGCGTCCTACCGGCTCACGCTCTCGGTCGGGGCCGGGGAGCTGCCGTTCACGCGCGACGAGCTGCTCGCGCTCCCGCAGCACACCGCGCGGCTCCCGATCGCCTGCGTCGAGGGCTGGACCACGACGCAGGAGTGGACGGGCGTGCGGCTCGCCGAGCTGGCCCGCCAGGCGGGCGTGGACCCCGAGGACGTCACGGACGCCTTCGTGCGCTCGCTCCAGCCCGCGGGCGTGCTCTCCAAGGCCTCGCTGAACGGCGACCAGGTGCGCGCCGCGGACTCGCTGCTCGCGCTCAAGGTCAACGGCGCCGACCTGCCGCTCGACCACGGCTACCCCGCCCGCATCATCGTCCCGGCCCTGCCGGGCGTGCACAACACGAAGTGGGTCGCGTCGATCACGTTCGGGGAGCGCGCGTGAGGCCGCTGCTCGTCATCGCGCACCTGGCGCTGCTCCCGTTCGCCGCGTGGGCGCTGCTCGAGATCCTCGGCGGCCGCTCGGCCGAGCGGATCGCGCTGTGGCTGGTCGCGTGCGTGGTCGTCCACGACCTCGTGGTCATGCCGCTCTACGCGGCGCCGACCGCGCGCTGCGCGCCGTGACCGGCGACGCGGCGGTCAACTTCGTGCGGATCCCCGCCGCGCTGTCGCTGCTCATGCTCGTCGTCTTCTTCAGCACCATCGCCGGGCGCGGCGAGGCCACCTACCGGCGCGTCAGCGGCCTGGAGTGGGACGGGTACGCGACGCGCTGGCTGCTCGTGAGCGCGGCGCTGTTCGCCGGCTCCGGCGTGCTCTACCTGCTGCGCCGGGGGTCGAGGACCTGAAGCTCCTCGCCCGCCACGAAGACGCGCCCGGTCGTCGTCGACGGCGACCGCATCGGGCTGGCGCACCGTCGGATAGCTGTCGAGCCGGTGCGGGCGCGCGCTGGTGGCGAGCTCGACGAGCTCGTTGCGCGCGGTGAGCGTCACCCACAGGCGGCCGTTGCGCAGGTCGGTGGCGGCGCCGTAGGGCGCGCCGGGGAGCGGGTAGCGGCGCAGGATCCGCAGCTCGCCGCTCGTCTCGAAGACGAGCAGGCCGTCGCCGGCCGTGTCGACCACGTACGCCAGCCCGCGCTCGCCGCGCACGACGTGCGTGGGCCCGGCGCCGGCCGGGGCGCGGTCGACGGCTCGCGGTCGCCCTCGCAGAGCTCGAGCACCCGCTCGCGCGGCAGCAGGACGGCGCGGCGCGTGCCGCGCGCCGACCGGCGTCTCGGTGGCCGGCGCGCGCAGCGCGGCCTCGACCTCCGGCGGCGCCGACGCCACGATCTCGCCGGCCGGCTCCGCGGTCGAGCGGCGGCGAGCGGTCGGGGCCGGCGGCGGGCGGCAGCTCGCCGGACGAGCCGCAGCCGGCGAGCGCCAGGGCGAGCGCGGCGATCGTGGTTCTGGCGGGTGCGAGGATGGCGGCGCAGCATGGCAAGGGCCGGGTGAGAGTCCCGTGAACGCTGTTGCGCTGCCGCGGGCCCGCTGGATCACCGTCGCGGTCGTCGCCGCCGCGACGATCGCCGCCGGGCTGTACCTGGCGCGCACCGTGGGCGCGCCGCTCGGCCTGCCCTTCGCGCCGCTGGTCGGCAACTACCGGCCGCAGGTCCACGCGCTGCTGGCGGTGTCGATCGCGTGCTTCGCGGCGGCCGTGGCGCTCGCTCCGCGGCTGCTCGACGTCCCGGCGGGAGTCTTCGTGCCCGCGACGCTGGCGCTGACGCTCGTGCTCCGGCTCGCGCTGGCCGCGGGCAGCGGCGGGACCGCGCAGTGGAGCCACGTCTTCACGAGGGGAGCTTCGAGGGGCCGAACGAGTACCTGCCGGCGCTCGGCGCGCTCGACTTCGGCGCCGGGTTCTTCCTCGACCGCTTCGCGGAGCTCGTCCCGTCGCTGCCGGTGCACGCGGCCGGCCACCCGCCGGGCCTGCTGCTCACGCTGCACGTGCTCGGCATCGACTCGCCCGGCGGGATGGCGGCGCTGTGCATCGCCGGCGGCGCGCTCGGCGTGCCGCTGGTCTACGCGGTCGGGCGCGAGGTGCTGGACGAGCGCGGCGCGCGGCTCGCGACCCTGCTGCTGGCGATGGCCCCGGGCGCGCTGCTCTTCGGCGCCACGTCGGCCGACGCCGTCTACCTCACGCTCGGGCTGCTCGCCGCCTGGCCGCTCGCGGCGCGCCGCCCCGTGCTCGGCGGCGTGGCGCTCGCCGTCGGCTCGTTCTTCGCCTGGTCGCTGCTCGCCGTCGGCGCCTGGGCGGCGATCCTCGCCTGGCGCCGCGACGGCGTGCGGGCCGCGATCCGGCTCTCGGCGATCTGCGGAGCGGTGCTGGTCGCGTTCTACGCCCTGCTGTACGCCGCCACGGGCTTCGACCCGGTCGGCACGATCCGCTCGACCGAGGAGGTCTACCGGGCGGGCATCGCCTCCACGCGGCCGTACTGGTTCTGGCTCTTCGGCTCGCCGGTGGCCTTCCTCGTCGTGCTCGGGCTGCCGATCTCCTACCTCGCGCTGCGCTCCCGCGGGCCCGCTCACCGTCGCCATCTTCGGCGTCATCGCGGTCGCCGCGGTCATGGGCTTCACGAAGGCCGAGACCGAGCGGATCTGGCAGTTCCTCGCGCCGTTCGTCTGCCTCGCGGCGGCGGGCGCGCTCGGTGAGCGCGCCCGCCTGACCCCGCTGTTCGCGGCCCTCGCCGCGCAGTCCCTGATCTACGAGGCCGCGTTCGACACGATCTGGTGACGCGCGTGCCGCGGGAGCCGGAAGGCGATCGCGAACGCGGCGGCCAGCAGCGCGACGGTGACGAGGATGGTGGGCTCCGCCGCGGCCACGAACCCGGCCTCGTCGACCTGCGTGCCGACCAGCCCGAAGAACAGCGTGCCGAGCCCGGCGACGCCCAGCGACATGCCGAGCTGCTGCAGCGCCTGGAGCAGCGCCCGCCGCCGAGCCGACCTCGTGGTCCGCCACGCCCGCGGTGATGATGTCGAACAGCGGCACGAAGACCATGCCCATGCCGATGCCGGCCACGAGCAGCGGCGCGGTGAAGTGGAAGTGCCCGACGCCGGTGCCCGACAGCTCGAGCACGGCGAACAGCGCGACCACGCCCACGGCCTTGATGACCAGGCCCGCGTGCAGGACGGTCCGCCCGAGCTTCGCCATCGTCATCCCGCCGATCGCCGAGCCGGCGAACCCGCCGACCGCGTACGGCGCCGAGGTCAGGCTCGCCTCGATCGGCGAGTAGCCGAGGCCGATCTGGAGCAGCGCGGCCACGGCCAGCATCAGGCCGCCCATCGCGCCCAGGAAGACCATCGCGAACGCCACGCCGGACACGTACGAGCGGTTGCGGAAGATGCTCGGCTCGACCAGCGTCGTCGCTGCCGGCGCGCTGGCGCCGCGACCTGGTGCCGGCCGAACGCGACGAGCACGGGCACCGACAGGCGGCGAGCATGGCGAGGACCCAGGCCGGCCAGCCCAGCTCGCGGCCCTGGACCAGCGGGTAGACGAGCATCACGGCGCCCGCGGCGGCCAGCGCCATGCCGCGGACGTCGAGGCGGCGCGAGCGCTCCACCGGCGCGCCGGCGGGCAGGTACCGATGCGCCGACGAGCAGCACGAACGCGCCGACCGGGATGTTGATGAGGAAGATCGAGCGCCAGCCGGTCCCGGCCAGGTCGAGGTCGATCAGCAGGCCGGCGACGATCGGGCCGAGCACCGCGGAGAGGCCCGAGACGGGTCCGAGGACGGCCCACGCCTTGCCCATCTCGTCCGGCGGGAAGAGGTCGCGGATCAGGCCGAAGACCTGCGGGAGCATCATCGCGCCGCAGCCCGCCCTGGAGCGCGCGCGAGCCGATCAGGATCTCGGCGCTCGGCGCGACCGCGCAGAGCAGCGAGGCGACCATGAAGCCGCTGACGCCGACGAGCAGCATCCGCTTGCGGCCGAAGAGGTCGCCCAGCCGCCCGCCGGTGAGCAGCCCGACCGCCATGGCCAGCGTGTAGGCCGCCGTGATCCACTGCAGGTCGGCGTACGAGCCGCCGAGATCGCCCTGCATGACCGGGCCGGCCACCCCCGCGATCGTCGCGTCCAGCAGGTCCATCATCGTGGCGGCCAGCGCGGCGGAGAACGCGATCCACGTGGCCTTGGTGATGGTCTTGGGTTGCATGGCCCTCCAGTCGGAACGGAACGGTTGATTCCGTTTCATTCTCGCGCTGAGCCGGCCGCGCCACATCGGGCTTTCGCCGCTGATTCCTTACCTCGATGCCTTACGTTCGAGCGGGTCTGCCTTACTTGAACGGAATGATCTGTTCCGCTAGCTTGAACCGCATGCCGACCACCCCGCTGAGCGGCCGCCGCGCCGAGGCGGCGCGCAACGACGCCCGCATCTTGGAGTCCGCCCGCGCGGTCTTCGTGGCCGATCCAGGGGCGCCGATCGGCGCCGTCGCCGAGCACGCCGGCGTGGGCGTCGGCGCGCTCTACCGCCGCTATCCGAGCAAGGAGGAGCTGCTCCGGCGGCTGTGCGGCGAGGGCCTCCAGCGCTTCATCGACGCCGCCGAGGCCGCCCTGGCCGACGACGGCGACCCGTGGGACGCGTTCGCGGCCTTCATGCGCCGCTGCGTCGACAGCGACACCAACTCGCTCACGCAGAAGCTGGCCGGGACGTTCACCCCCACCGAGGACCTGTACCGAGAGGCCGGCCGCGCCCAGGGCCTGGTCAGCGCCCTCTTCGACCGCACGCAGGCCGCGGGAGCGATCCGCGCCGACCTCGAGGTCGACGACGTCGGCCTGCTGCTCGAGCAGGTCGCCGCCGTGCGTGTGGGCGACGCCGAGCGCACCGCCGAGCTGCGCCACCGCTATCTCGCGCTCCTGCTGGGCGCCGTGCGCGACACGTCGGCCGACCCCCTCCCCGGCCCGGCCCCCACCTGGAACGAGATCGCCGCCCGATGGAACCCCTGAGCCCGCGGGCGCTCAACCGAGCGCTGCTCGAGCGCCAGCTGCTCCTGCGCCGCGCGCCGCTCACCGCCGCCGGGGCGATCGAGCACGTGGTCGCCCTGCAGGCGCAGGAGCCACACGCCGCGTACTTCGGGCTGTGGTCGCGCGTCGACGGCTTCGAGCCGGCCGAGCTGACCCGGCTGATGGAGGGCCGGCACGCGCTGCGGATGTCGCTCATGCGCTCGACCCTGCACCTCGTGACCGCCCGCGACGCGCTGGCGCTGCGGCCGGTCGTGCAGTCGGTGCTCCAGCGCACGTGGGACAGCAGCGGCTTCGCGAAGCAGCTCGCCGGCGTCGACGTCGGCGAGGTGGTGGCCGCGGGCCTCGAGGCGTACGCCTCCGACGACCTCAGCGGCGCCGAGCCTCAAGCGCGTGCTGGCGGCGCGCTGGCCCGACCACGACCCCACCGCCCTCGCCTACGCCGTCCGCTTCCTCGTCCCGCTCGTCCACCTGCCGCCGCGCGGCATCTGGGGGCGGAAGGCGCAGGTGCGCCAGCGCCCGCTCGACGCCTACCTCGGCGCGCCCGTCGCCGGGCACGCCCCGCCGGACGAGACCATCCTCCGCTACCTCGCCGCGTTCGGGCCCGCGACCACGGCGGACATCTCGACCTGGTCGGGCCTGACCGGCGTGCGCGAGGCCGTCGACCGGCTCCGGCCGCGGCTGCGCACGTTCGAGGACGAGCGCGGGCGCGAGCTGCTCGACGTCCCGGACGGCCCGCTGCCCGATCCCGCGACCCCCGCCCCGGTCCGCTTCCTCCCCTGGTTCGACAACGCGTTCCTGTCCCACAAGGACCGCTCGCGGATCATCCCGCCCGAGCACGCGCACCTGAACATCGGCGTCATCGGCCGGCCGGTGGTGCTGGTCGACGGCTTCGTGCGCGCGTTCTGGGAGATCCGGGACGGCGAGCTGGCGATCGAGCCGCTCGAGCCTCTGGACCTCGACGAGCTGCGCGAGGAGGGCTCGCGGCTGGTCGAGTTCGCCTCGACGCCGGGGTGACCTGTGGGGGGTGCATTTCTGCAGCATCAGGCCCCGATCGAGCCCGCGATTGCAGTTGAGCACCTATACGGTGCGCAACTGCAGCACCGCGGGGCGATCGTCCCGGAGGTTGCAGAAGAGCACCCCAGCCTCCCTACCCAGCCGGGGTTGACGTTCTACGCAGCAGCCAGCGCGGCCTCGTCGGCCGGCCGCAGCACGACCACCTCGCCCGGAGCGTGCTCGAGCAGCCACGCCACCTCGGCCGAGCTGAGGCCGTCCGTGTGCGCCGTGCCGGCGGCGACGACGATGCGGTCGTACCGCTCGCCGTCGAGGAGCTCGCGCAGCGCGTGCCGGACCGTGCGCCCGCGCCCGATCCGCTCGTCCACGTGGACGCCGGCCGCGGCCGCGCGGTGCTCGATCGCCTCCTGCAGCTCGAACGCGTGGCCGCAGTCGCGCGGGATCGGCGCCTCCAGCGACAGCGTCATCGGCACCGGGACGAGGTACGCGGGCACGAGCGTCGCGCGCTCGACCTTCGCGATCCGCAGGGCCGCGTCGAGCGCCGAGATCGAGAGCTGGCTGCCGACGTAGGGGAAGAGGATGCGGCGCTCCGGCGGCCTGTCGTCGGGCATCCGCCGGCGCGCGATCAGCAACGCCACCGCGGCGCCCACCAGCAGGCCGAGGATCAGGACGACCGCGTGGCTCACGAGCGCCCCCGCTTCGACCGGTCGGCGACGATCCGCACGTCGATCCCCGGCAGCGCGCGCACGAGCCGGTCGGTGAGCGGCTCGCCGAGCCGCTTGAGCCCGCGCCGCGGCGCCGGCGTCCCGATCAGGACGTACGTCGATCCGCGTTCCCGCGCCACGCGCGCCGCGACGGCCGGGATGTCGTCGCCCTCCTCGATCAGGACCTCGGCGCCGAGCAGCGACCCGAGGCGGTGGAACGCCTCGATCTGCTCGCGCTCGGCCTCCGAGGGCTCGCGCGGCAGCACGATGAGCACGTCGAGCGCGGCCCCGAGGCGCTGCGCGGAGCGCCACGCGCGGCGCACGATGCGCTGCGACGAGGGCTGCGGCGTCACCAGCGCGAGCAGGCGCTCCGCCACCGCCATCGGCGCCGCCCGGTCGCGCAGGCGGTCCTCGCGGAGCACGATGCCGTCGTCCTTGAGCCGCTTGGTCTCCACGTCCTCGGCGACCTGCCGCAGCGCGACCTCGCGGAGCGCCTCGAGGTTCTCCACGCGGAAGAAGCCGTTGAGCGCGGCGGGGACCCGTGCCGCGGGGTAGACCTTCCCGGCCTGGAGGCGCTCGAGCAGCGTCGCCGGCGTGAGGTCGACGAGCACGACCTCGTCGGCCTTCGCGAGCACCGAGTCGGGGAACGTCTCGCGCACCGTCACGCCGGTCAGCTCGGCCACCTGGTCCTTGAGCGACTCGAGGTGCTGGACGTTGACCGTCGAGTACACGTCGATCCCCGCGGCGAGCACGTCGGCGATGTCCTCGTAGCGCTTCGCGTGCTCGACGCCCGGCGCGTTGGTGTGGGCCAGCTCGTCGATCAGCGCCAGCTCCGGCCGCCGCTCGAGCAGCGCGGGCAGGTCCAGCTCCTCGAACGGCACGTCCTTGTACGACAGATGGCGGCGCGGCAGGTGCTCCAGCCCCTCCGCCTGGACGATCGTCTCGGCGCGGTCGTGCGGCTCGAGGTAGCCGATCACGACGTCACGCCCCGACTCGAGCTCGGCCCGCCCCTCCTGGAGCATGCGGAACGTCTTGCCGACGCCGGCGGCCATTCCGAGGAAGACCTTGTGGCGACCGGGCATGTCACGAACGCTAGCCCGCCTCCGCGTGGAAGGCCGCTCGCAGCGCCGCCTGCCGCAGCGCGCCGCGCGGGTGCAGGGCGAAGACGGGGCCGCCGGCGTCGGTCACCAGCAGCGAGGCCTCGGCGATCGCGCGGACGTCCGGCGCGGGCTCGTCGCGCAGCGCCGCCGCCAGGCGCAGCAGCTCGCGGCGGGCCTCGAGGACCGCCTCGCGCTGCACGGGGATCGCCGCGCCGCGCCGCACGCGCGGCCCCCGGCTCGCGTCACCGACCACGCGCACGAGCCCTTCGGAGAGCGAGCGGCGGTTGCGGCGCCGCGTCAGCTCCTGGGCGCGGCGCGCGAGCTTCGGCGAGCAGCCGGGATCCTCGCCCGCGGCGAGCCTGCGGTCGAGCGACAGGCGGCCGATCATGCGCCGAGGAGGTTGTGGACGACGAGGTCGATCAGCTTGATGCCGACGAACGGCGCGACCAGCCCGCCGACGCCGTAGATCAGCAGGTTGCGCCGCAGGAGCGCCGTCGCCCCCACCGGCCGGTAGCGCACGCCCCGCAGGGCGAGCGGCACGAGCAGCGGGATGACCAGCGCGTTGAAGACGATCGCCGAGACGATCGCCGACTGCGGGGTGCCGAGATCCATCACGTTGAGGTCGGCCAGCGCGCCCCCGTAGGTGGCGGCGAAGACCGCCGGGAGGATCGCGAAGTACTTGGCGACGTCGTTCGCGAGCGAGAACGTGGTCAGCGAGCCGCGCGTGATCAGGAGCTGCTTGCCGACCTCGACGATCTCGATGAGCTTCGTCGGATTGGAGTCGAGGTCGACCATGTTCCCCGCCTCGCGCGCGGCCTGGGTGCCCGTGTTCATCGCCACCCCGACGTCGGCCTGCGCGAGCGCCGGGGCGTCGTTGGTGCCGTCGCCGGTCATCGCAACGAGCCGCCCGTCCGACTGGTGGGAGCGGATCAGCTCCAGCTTGGCCTCGGGCGTGGCCTCGGCCAGGAAGTCGTCGACCCCGGACTCCTCGGCGATCTTCGCCGCCGTGAGCCGGTTGTCGCCGGTCACCATCACGGTGCGGATGCCCATGCGGCGCAGCCGCTCGAACCGCTCGGCCATGCCCTCCTTGACGACGTCGCGCAGCTCGATCACGCCGAGGACCTGGGAGTTGCGGGCCACGGCCAGCGGCGTCGAGCCCTGGCGGGCGACGCGGTCGAGCTCGACCTGCAGCTCCGGCGGGGCCTGGCCGCCCTCGTCGCCGACCCAGCGCAGGATCGCGTCGCCCGCGCCCTTGCGCAGCCGCGAGCCGTTGAGGTCGACGCCGCTCATGCGCGTCTGCGCCGTGAACGGCACGAACCGCGCGTGCTGCGGCTCGAGCTCGTGCTCGCGCAGCCCGTACTGCTTGGCGAGCACGACGATCGATCGGCCCTCGGGCGTCTCGTCGGCCAGCGACGCGTACTGCGCCGCCTCGGCGAGGTCGGCCTCCTCCACCCCGGGCATCGGGATGAACGCGGCGGCCTGCCGGTTGCCGAGCGTGATGGTGCCGGTCTTGTCGAGCAGCAGCACGTCGACGTCGCCCGACGCCTCGACGGCGCGGCCGGACAGCGCGAGCACGTTGCGGCGGACCAGCCGGTCCATCCCCGCGATGCCGATCGCGCTCAGCAGCGCGCCGATCGTCGTCGGGATGAGCGCGACGAGCAGCGCGATGAGGACCGTGATCGAGATGTCGGTGCCGGCGAACTCGGCGAACGGGCGCAACGTGACCACGACCGCGAGGAACACGATCGTCAGGCCGGCCAGGAGGATCGAGAGGGCGATCTCGTTCGGCGTCTTGCGCCGCTCGGCGCCTTCCACGAGCGCGATCATGCGATCGAGGAACGACTGCCCCGGGTCCTGGGTGATCTCGATGACGAGGTGGTCGGAGAGCACGCGCGTGCCGCCCGTGACCGCGCTGCGATCGCCGCCGGACTCGCGGATCACCGGCGCGGACTCGCCGGTGATGGCCGACTCGTCGACCGACGCGATGCCCTCGATGACGGTGCCGTCGCCGGGGATCACCTCGCCGGCGTCCACGACGACGACGTCGCCGCGGCGCAGCTCGCTCGCGGGCTTGGTCGAGCCCTCGCGCAGGCGGGCGACCGTCTGCGTGCGCATCGCGCGCAGCGTGTCGGCCTGCGCCTTGCCCCGGCCTTCGGCGATCGCCTCGGCGAAGTTGCCGAAGAGCACGGTGAGCCACAGCCAGACGGCGATGGTGAAGGTGAACCAGCCGGGCTCGTCGGAGCCGGCGATCCAGATGGCGGTGGTCAGCGCGGCGCCGACCTCGACCACGAACATGACCGGGTTCCGGGCCATCCGGCGCGGGTCGAGCTTGCCGAACGACGCGGCGATCGCGGCCCGCACGATCCTCGGCTCGAACAGGGATCGCTCGGTCATCGCTGCGCCTCCAGCGCGTCGTTGAGTCTTACGACGTTCACGGACTCCGGTCCGCCGAGCCCGAACAGCGGGCGGCTCGTGGCGTCGTCGACCAGCGCGAGCACGCGATCGAGCGGCAGGCCGCTCTTCTCGGCGACGCGCTTGGCCTGGATCGCGGCGTTGTCCGCGGAGATGTGCGGGTCGACGCCGGAAGCGGAGGTGGTCACCGCGTCGGGCGGGATGGCCGCGGCCCGGAGCCCGGGGTTGTACGGGCCTTCGCGGTCCAGGTAGTCGCGCACGTACCCGCGGAGCTGCTCGGCGAGCGCCCGCTGGTTCGGGCCCTGGTTGTTGAAGAAGGTGGCATCGGCCGCGTAGCCGGTGACCGACGGGCGGGCCTGGAAGAGGCGCTGGTCGGCGGAGTAGTCGCGGGCGATCAGCGTCGGATCCCCGTCGGCCTTTCCGGGGAAGAGGACCTGGGCGGCGCCGGTCATGGCGAGCGGGTACGCCAGGCCGAGGACCAGCGTGGCGGCGAGGGCGGTGAGGATGGCGCGCATCAGAAGAGCTGGTCGGTCATGCCCTGGACGACCGGTCCGAGGAGCAGAGCGGGGACGAAGGTCAGGAGCGCCACGATGAGGACGACGCCGACGAGCACGACGACGAACGTCGGCGAGTCGGTGCGGAACGTCCCCGCCCCAGCCGGGGCGACGCGCTTGCCGGCGAGCGAGCCGGCGATGGCGAGGACGGCGAGGAGGGGCAGGAAGCGGCCTCCGAGCATCGCGAGCCCGCCGAGCACGTTGGCGAAGGTGATGCCGAACTGCTCGGCGTCGGCGGGCTGGAGGAAGCCGGTGTACCCGGCGAACGCCGAGCCGTTGTTGTTGGCCTGCGACGTGTACGCGTAGAGCGTCTCGGACCAGCCGTTGGGCCCGGAGTTGTAGATCGACTTCCGGCCGTAGCTCGTGGCGATCGCGAGCGCGCTCCCGGCGAGCACGATCAGCGGCACGCCGATCGTCCCGATGACGGTGAGCTTGATCTCCCGCGCCTCGACCTTCTTGCCCAGGAACTCCGGCGTGCGGCCGACCATGAGGCCGGACAGGAAGACGCCGAGGATGGCGAACATCAGCATGCTGTAGAGCCCGGAGCCGACGCCGCCGAAGATCACCTCTCCGGTCTGCATCTGGGCCATCGGCACGAGCCCGCCGATGCCGGTCAGCGACTCCATCGCGCCGTTGACGGCGCCGCACGAGGCCGCGGTGGTGACCACGACCCAGAGCGCCGTGGAGGCGACGCCGAAGCGCTGCTCCTTGCCCTCCATGTTGAAGCCGGCGACGTTCGCGGCGTCCATGGCGGGCGTCGTGGTGCTCTCCGAGAGCGCGACGACGACCACGGCGACGAGGAACAGCGAGAGCATCGCGCCGTAGATCGCCCAGCCCTGGCGGCGGTTGCCGACCATGCGCCCGTAGGTCGAGGTCAGGGCCGCCGGGATGGCGAGGATGAGGAGCATCTCGACGAAGTTCGAGAGCCATGTCGGGTTCTCGAACGGGTGCGCGGAGTTGACGTTGAAGAAGCCGCCGCCGTTGGTGCCGAGCTGCTTGATGACCTCCTGCGACGCGACCGGGCCGGCGTCGAGCGACTGGATGACGCCCTGCGACACGAGGAACAGCCCGAAGACGACCGAGATCGGCAGCAGCACGTAGACGAGCGTCCTGAGCAGGTCGCCGTAGTAGTTGCCGATGGACCTGCCGGATCGCGAGGCGAGCGCGCGGATGAAGGCGATGGCCACCGCGATGCCGACGGCCGCGGAGACGAAGTTCTGGACGGCCAGGCCGGCCATCTGGGAGAAGTTGGAGAGCGTCGTCTCCCCCGCGTAGAACTGCCAGTTGGTGTTCGTGACGAACGACGCCGTCGTGTTGAACGAGACGTCCCACGGCGCGGAGTCGAGGCCCTTGGGGTTCCACGGGTGGATCCCCTGCGTGCGCAGGATCAGGTACAGCAGGCCGAAGAAGACCGCGCTCGAGACGAGCACCGACCGCGCGTAGCCCTTCCAGTCCTGCTCGGCCCAGAGCGCGGGCTTGGCGTAGACCCAGGCCATGTAGCGCCCGAGGACCGGCGTGATCGCGGTGAGGATCGCGACGTAGAGCGCGATCTCGATCCAGCCTGCGGCGGTCACGTCAGAACCGCTCCGGGCGCACGAGCGCGACCAGCAGGTAGGCGAAGACGGCGAGGGCGATCACGAGCCCGAGCGCCTCGATCGCGCTCATACGCGATCGAACGCCTCGAGCAGCAGGAACAGGGCCAGGAACGCCGCTGCCGCGAAGACGATCGAGGAGACGTCCTGGAGCGAGTCCAGGACGGAGGCGAAGGTCGGGGTCATCGGCATGACGCTGACGCTAGGCGCGGCCCCGTCAAGCGCTCATGCAGATCCCCCGATCGCGCATCAAGATTCTGTGAAGCGGTACCCCACGCCCGGGTCGGTGCGGATGTGGTCCGAGCCGATCTTGCGGCGGAGGTTCGCGATGTGCGTCCGCAGCACCGCCGTGTCGCTCGCGTACTCCGGGCCCCAGACCTCGACGAGCAGGGCGCGATGGGTGAGCAGCCGCCCGCGGTTGCGGGCCAGCGTGCGCAGGAGGTCGAACTCGATCGGCGTCAGGTGGACCTCGGCGCCGTCGACGCGCACGATCCGCGCGGCGAGGTCGACCTCGAGGCCGTCGGCGTGGAGCATGGGCTCGTCGGCCGGGCCGGCCGCCCGCCGCAGCGCCGCCTGCAGCCGGGCGACGAGCTCGCGCGGCCCGAACGGCTTGGTCACGTAGTCGTCTGCGCCCGCCTCCAGCGCGCGGACCTTCTCCGACTCGTCGCCCACCGCCGACAGGACGATGATCGGCATCTGGCTCCACTCGCGCAGACGGCGCGTCACGTCGACCCCGTCGCCGTCGGGCAGCACGAGGTCGATGATCGCGGCGTCGGGCGGGCGGACGGCCGCGCGGTCGAGCGCCTCCTCGGCGGTCTCGGCCGGGATCGCCTCGAAGCCGGCCTCGCGCAGCACGACGCGCAGCGCCCGCAGGATCTGCGGCTCGTCGTCGACCACGAGGACGCGGGTCACGCGGGCGCCTCGACGGGCGCGGGCAGCGGCAGCTCGACCACGAACGACGTGCCCTGCCCCGGCAGCGACTCCACCCGCACGCGCCCGCCGTTGGCCTCCACCAGCCCGCGCACGATGGCCAGGCCGAGGCCGGAGCCGCTCCCCTCCGCCCCGGCGCCGCGGTAGAAGGGAGCGAAGATGCGCTCCTGCTCGGCGAGCGGGATGCCGGGCCCGTGGTCGACCACGCGCATGAGGATGCGGCCGCCGCTGACCCGCGCGCGCACCGACACCGGCTCGTGGTCGCCGTAGCGCAGCGCGTTCTCGATCAGGTTGGCGATCGCGCGCCGGAGCTGGCCCGCGTCGGCGCGGATCAGCGGCAGGTCGGCGGCGATCGAGACCTTGACGCGGTCGGCCTCCCCCGTGTCCTCCACCGCCGCGCGGACCACCTCCTCGATCGAGCACCAGTCCTCGCGCGGCTCCGCCGCGCCGGCCTGGAGGCGCGAGAGGTCGAGCAGCTGGTCGACGAGCCGGGCGAGGCGCCGGCTCTCGTGGGCGATCGCGCCGGTGAGCTCGGCGCGGTCCTCGGCGGAGAGGGCGGGCGAGGTGAGCGCGTCGCCGGCCGCCACGATCGCCGTGAGCGGCGAGCGCAGGTCGTGGGAGACCGAGCGCAGGATCGCGGTCTTGATGTCGTCGCTGCGGCGCAGTGCGCTCGTCTCCACGACCTCGGCCGTGAGCCGTTCCCGCTCGAGCGCGGCGGCCAGCAGCGCCTCCAGCGCCGGCGCGACGCGCTCGCGGGCCACGGCCTCGGCGGCCGCCGGCACGAGCAGCGTCCCCACGTCGCCCAGCGGCACCGCCGCGTGGCGGTCGTCCCGCTCGACGCGCTCGAGCACGACCGCGGCGGAGTCCACGCTCAGCGCCGAGGCGATCTCGCGCGCGGCCAGCGGCAGCGCGCCGCGCGGGTCGGGCGTGCCGAGCAGCAGCCGCGCGAGCTCGGCGGCGAGGTCGGCCTCGCGCCGGCGCCGCTCCGCCTCGGCGGCCCGCGCCCGGGCCAGCCCCGAGAGCTGCGAGGCCACCACCGCGGCGACGAGGAAGACGAGCAGCGCGATCCAGTTCTCCGCCTCGGCCACGGAGAAGCGGCCGGTCGGCGGGATGTGGAAGAAGTTGAACGCCAGGGCGGCGCCGACGCCGGTCGCGATGCCCAGCCGCCGGCCCCACACCGTCGCCACCAGCAGCACGGCGAGCAGGTACAGCACGCCGAGCGAGACCGCCGGGGCGATCTCGCTCAGGGGGTACAGCAGCAGGGTCGTGAGCGCGATCGAGCCGGCGGCGACGATCGCGCCGATCAGGGAGCTAGTGCGAGACCCAGGCATCCTCGTCCGCGAGCATCTCGCGGACGTGGGGCGGCAGGTCGCCGGCCACGACGTCGGCCAGCGTGATCTGCTCGAGCACCGAGCGCAGCGACGCGCGCACGGCGATCCACACGTCCCGCATCGGCTCGGCGGGCCCGGTGAAGCCGAGCGTCTCCGGCCGCGAGCCGCTCACGCCCGCGAGCGGGCCGTCGATCGCGCGGATGACGTCGGCGAGCTTGACGTCCTCCGGCGGCTTGGCCAGCTTGTAGCCGCCCTCCGCCCCGCGCCGGCTCTCGACGAGCCCGGCGTGGCGGAGCTGCATGAGGATGTTCTCCAGGAACCGGAGCGGGATCGCCTGCGCGGTGGCGATCCGCTCGCCCTTCACGGGCTTGTCGTCCTCCGCCGACGCCAGCTCGAGCGCCGCACGGATCGCGTAGTCGGTCTTCGCGGAGACGCGCACGCCAGCAGCTTAGGCGCTCGCGGCCTCGCGCTGTGCACCGGTCGGGTCGACCCGGATGTGCACGATCTGCCCTTCGACCAGCTCGAGGCCGTCCGCCTCGCTGCGCGAGAGCTGCGCGGTGAGCAGATCTCCCTCCGGCGGGAGCAGCTCCACGCGCACCTCGAACCCGAGCCGGACGATGCGCGTGACGACCGCCTGCTCGCTCGCCTCGCCCGCCTCCGTGAGCACCTGCACGTCGTGCGGGCGCACCAGCCGGTCGCCCACGCGGGTGACCGGGCCGACGAAGGACATGACGAACGGCGTGGCCGGCGTGTCGTAGATCTCGGCCGGTGAGGCGGACTGCTCGATCCGCCCCTCGTTGACGACCACGATCTGCTCGGCGATCTCCATCGCCTCCTCCTGGTCGTGCGTGACGAAGATGGTCGTCACGTGCACCTCCTCGTGCAGGCGCCGCAGCCACGAGCGCAGCTCCTGCCGCACGCGGGCGTCGAGCGCGCCGAACGGCTCGTCGAGCAGGAGGACGTCCGGCTCCACCGCCAGCGCGCGGGCGAGCGCCATCCGCTGGCGCTGACCGCCCGAGAGCTGCGACGGGTAGCGCTTGCCGAGGTGCGAGAGGCCGACGAGCTCGAGCAGCTCGTCCACGCGCTTGTCGATCTCGGCCTTCGACCGCTTGCGGATCTTCAGGCCGAAGGCGACGTTGTTGCGCACGGTCATGTGCTTGAAGGCGGCGTAGTGCTGGAAGCAGAACCCGACGCCGCGCTTCTGCACGGGGACGCGCGTGACGTCGTCCCCGTTCAGGAGGACGACCCCGGAGTCGGGGTTCTCGAGCCCCGCGATCACGCGCAGCAGCGTCGACTTGCCGCTGCCGCTCGGGCCGAGCAGCGCGGACAGCGAGCCGTCGCGGACCTCCATCGATACGTCGTCGAGGGCGACGTAGTCACCGAAGCGCTTGGTGACCGAGCGAACGACGATGCTCATGATCCTTCCTCTCGGGTCCTGACCAGTCTCATGGCGAACAGCGTCACGAGGCCCACGATGGCAAGGACCAGCGCGGCCGCATAGGCGCCTGCGGGGTTGAAGGTCTCATATTCCTTGGCGACGACGAGCGGCAGGGTCTCGGTGACGCCGGAGATCCGCCCGGAGACCACGGCGACCGCGCCGAACTCGCCGAGGGCGCGCGCGGTCGCGAGGACGACGCCGTAGGTGACGCCCCAGCGGATCGCGGGCAGCGTGATGCGCCAGAACGTCTGCCAGCCGTTCGCGCCCAGCGTCCGCGCCGCCTGCTCCTGGTCGTCGCCGATCTCCTGGAGCACCGGGACGACCTCGCGGACGACGAACGGCATCGACACGAAGATCACCGCGATGACCATCCCGATCGGGTTGAAGATCACGGTGATCCCCTGGTCGTACAGCCACGGGCCGAACCAGCCGTCGCGGCGGTTGTAGACGAGGACCAGCGTGAGGCCGATGACGACCGGGGACATCGCGAACGGCAGGTCGATCAGCGTGTTCAGGAACGCCTTGCCCCGGAACCGCTGCCGGACGAGCACGAGCGCGCAGACCACGCCGAACACGGTGTTCAGCGGCACGGCGATCCCGACGGTGATGAGCGTCAGCTTGAACGCGTTGAGCGCCTCGGGCGTGGTGACGGTCTCCCAGGCGTTCGCGAAGCCGTCCTCGAACGCCTTGTAGAAGACCATCGAGAACGGGGATCAGGAGCAGCAGGCTCGAGGTAGAGGAGCGCGACGCTGCGCAGCGCGAGGCGCGTGCCGCGCCCGCCCTGCACGACGTTGAGCCGCTCGACGGTGGGGTCAGTCGTCGCGGCCATGCCGCGTGCTCCAGCGGTTGACGACGTGGAAGAGGAAGAGGATGCCCACGGAGATCAGCAGCAGGACCACCGAGACCGCGGTCGCGCCCGACATGTCGCCGCTCTCGATGCGGGAGAAGATGTAGAGCGAGGCGACCTGGGTCTCGCCCGGGATGTTGCCCGAGATCAGCACCAGCGACCCGAACTCGCCGACCGCGCGGGCGAAGGCGAGCGCGGTGCCGGTCAGGATCGCCGGCATCAGGTTCGGGAGGATGATCCGCCAGACGATCGTCCGCGGCTTCGCCCCGAGCGAGGCGGCGGCCTCCTCCATCTCGGTGTCGAGCTCCATCAGCGTCGGCTGCACGGCGCGGATGACGAACGGCAGCGTCACGAACAGCAGCGCCAGCACCACCCCGATCATCGTGAACGAGATGCCCTGGATCCCGAGCACCCCCGTCTCGCCGTAGAGCGCGATCAGCACGAGGCCGGCGACGATCGTCGGCAGGGCGAACGGCAGGTCGATCAGCGAGTTCACGACGTTCTTGCCGGGGAACTCGTCGCGGACGAGCACCCAGGCGATCAGCGTGCCCGCGACCGCGTTGATCGCTGCGACGGCCACCGCCGCGAGCAGCGTGACGCGCAGGGCGTCGAGCGCCATCGGGTTCGTGACCACGTCCCAGAAGCCCGACCAGCCGTCCTCGGTCGAGCGGACGACGAGAGCGGCGATCGGCAGGAGGACGAGGACCGACAGGTAGGTGATGACGAACCCGCGCTGGAGCGCATCGGACCCCGAGGCGGAGCCGCCAGGCCCGCCTCGGGGGAGCGCTTCGGCTTGCCCGACCGCCGTCACTCGATCGGGGCTCCCAGATCCTTCTGGATCGCCGCGATCTTGCCGTTATCCGGGTCGAAGAACTCGGTCATGACCTTGTCCCAGCCGCCGAGGTCCTCGATCGTGAAGAGGTCGGGCGGGATCGGGAACTTGTCGTCGTTCTCCTCGAGGATCGACTCGACGACCGGCCGGTAGCCGTTCTCGGCCCAGATCTTCTGCGCCTCGTCGGTGTGGAGCCAGTCGTAGAAGGCCTTCGCGCCCTCGGCGTTCTCGGACTCGGTCGCGATGGCCGCGAGCGTGTCGATCTTGATGGTCGAGTCGGGGACGACGTACTCGATGTCCTCGCCCGCGAGCTGGGCCTGGATCGCCTCGTTCTCGTACTGGAGCGCGACGTCGCCCTTGCCGCCGAGGAACTCGTTGAGGGCGTCACGGGCGCTGGCCGGATACGTCGGCACGCGCTCGAGCAGCGCCTTGACCGCTGCCAGGCCCTCTTCCTCGGTGCCGCCGGCCTTGATCACCTGGCCGTAGACGGCCATCACGTTCCAGCGGGCGCCGCCCGACGTGAACGGGTTGGCGTTGATGATCTCGATGTCCTTGGTGAGGATGTCGTCCCAGGTCTTGATGCCGAGCGGGTTGCCGGCGCGGGTGGCGATCACCACGACCGACTGCTGCGGCGAGCCCTTGTACTCGTCGCCGCGGTAGTCGTCGGGGATGAGGCCCTCGTCCAGCAGGTACTTCATGTCCGGCTCGAGGTTGAAGTGGACGTAGTCGAAGGGCAGCCCGGCGAGGATCGCGCGCCGCTGGTCGCCCGAGCCCGCGAACGAGGTCGTGAACTCGGTGCCCTTGCCCGCCTCCGACTTCTGGAAGGCCGGGATCAGATGGTCGGTGTAGACCTCCTGCGGCGTCGAGTACGCCACGAGGGCGATCTTGCCGCCGCCGTCTCCACCACCGGCGGCTCCGGCCTCGTCGTCGCCGCCGCAACCCGCCGCCACCACGGGGACGAGGAGGAGGGTCAGGAAAGCGGCTATGCGCCGCCACGGACGGTTGGACATGAACACAATCTCCATCGGTTTGGTCGACATCGTTCGCGGGCATTATGCACCATCCCGGTACGGAAAGTGGAAAAGGTGCGGTCCGACGACCTGTCAGAGCGGTAGCAGGCGCGTTGCCGTGGCCTTCCACGAGGCCACCATGCGCGCTCCGGGCTCGATGTGGAGCCGCTCGATCGCCGGCTCCGTCAGCTCCGCGGTGAGCGGCTGCGGGGCCGCGAGGCCGACCCGGACCCGGTTGCCGATGGCGGTCACCGAGATCACGTCGACGTCGAGGCGATTGTGCGCCGACCCCGGATCGCCCGCGCCGGGCGGCGCCAGCGCGATCTCCCACGGGTAGACGGTCACGGCCACAGGCCCGGCGGCCGGCTCCGGCGAGCTGACCTCTCCCCCGCCGTCGAGCCGCACGCGCGTGAGGCCGCCGGCGCCCGGCTCGGCGGTGCCGGTGAGCACGACGGCGCCGGTGAAGTCGGCGACGAACGGCGAGGCCGGAGCGGCCGCCAGCTCGCTCGCGGAGCCCAGCTGGACGATCCGGCCCGCGTCCATGACCCCGACGCGGTCGCCGAGCAGCGCCGCCTCCTGGAAGTCGTGCGTGACGAGCAGGGCCGGCACGCCGGCCTCGTGCAGGACGGCGGCGAGCTCGCGCGAGGCTGCGGCGCGGGTGCGCGCGTCGAGCGCCGACAGCGGCTCGTCGAGCAGCAGGGCGTCCGGCTTCACGGCCAGCGCCCGGGCCACCGCCACGCGCTGGCGCTCTCCGCCCGACAGCGTGCGCGGCCGGGCGTCCGCGCGATCGGCGAGGCCGAAGCGGTCGAGCAGGGCGACGGCGCGCTCGCGGCGCCGCCCGCCCCGCAGCCCGTACGCGACGTTCTGCCAGGCGCTGAGATGGCCGAACAGGGCGTAGTCCTGGAACACGTAGCCGCAGCGGCGCGCCTCGGGCGGCAGGTCGACGCCGCGCTCGCGGTCGAGCCAGACCCGCTCTCCGCACGCGATGCGCCCGCGCTCCGGCCGCCGCAGCCCGGCGATCGCGCGCAGGACGCTGCTCTTGCCCGCGCCCGACGGCCCGGCGAGCGCCAGGCACTCGCCCGCCGCGATCTCGAACGCGACGTCCAGGCGCAGCTCGCCGAGGGTGGTCTCAGCCGCGACGCGCAGCATCGCCGAGGGCGTCCCAGCCGCCGATGAGCTTGACGCCGAGCAGGATCGCCGCCGACACGGCCACGAGCACGGCGGACAGGGCGAGAGCGGATTCGAAGTCGGTGCCGAAGCGCTCGTAGATGGCCAGCGGCGCCGTCTGCGTGACGCCGGCCAGCGACCCGGCGAACATCAGCGTCGCCCCGAACTCGCCGAGCGCACGGCCGAGCGCGAGCGCGCCGCCGGTGGCCAGCCCGCCGCCGGCCGCGGGCACGGCCACGCGCACGAAGGTGCGGGCCTCCGACATCCCGAGCGTGCGCGACGCCTCGAGCCAGCTCGGGTCGATCGCCGCGAACGCGCTCTGCGCCTGGCGGACGTAGTAGGGCGACGCCACGAACGTGAGCGCGACCACGACGCCCGCGGTCTCGAACGTGAGCTGCACGCCGGCGTCCTCGAGCTTCGCGCCGAGGATGCCCGAAGGCCCGAGCGCGGCGAGCAGCGCGATGCCGGCGACCGCCGGGGGCAGCACGAGCGGCAGCTCGAGCAGCGTCACCACGAGCGAGCGGCCGCGGAAGCGGCGGCTGGCCAGCAGGTAGGCCGTCGGCGTGCCCACGACGACGATGATGGCCATCGCCGCGGCGCTCGTCTCCAGGCTCAGCCACAGCGCGTCGAGCGCGCCCGGCTCGCCGAGCGCGGCCAGCAGATCGGCCGGCGGGCGATCGAGGAAGATCGCCAGGACCGGCAGGGTGAGGAACGTCAGCGCGAGCGCCAGCGCGGCCACCAGCGCCGCCGGGAACCACCTCATCCGGCGGGCGCCGGCCCGTAGCCCTCCTCGCGCAGGGCGTCCGCGCACGCGCCGTCCGTGAGGCCGTCGAGGTACTCCTGCGCGAGCTCGGGCTCGCTCGCTCCCGCCACCACGCCGGCGCCGTAGGCCACGGTCGGCTGCAGGTCGGGCGGCAGCTCGATCCCCGTCAGGTCGCCGGTGATGTCGGTGAGGTAGACGAAGCCGGCGTCGGCCGCGCCCTGCGTGAGCTTGCCGACCACGCCGCGCACGTCGGGCTCCTCGGAGCGGACGTTGGCGAGGATCGCGTCGCGCTCGGCGGCCGGCAGGCGGTCGAGCACGTCGCGCGTGTAGGCGCCCACCGGCACGGTCTCGGCGCCCATGACGATCTGCACCCCGGGCTCGGCAAGGTCGGAGATCCGCTCGATCTCCCGCTCGTCGCCGGGGATCGCGATCACCAGCTCGTTGGTGGCGAACTCGACCGGGTCGTCGAGCAGGTCCTCGCTCGCCAGCTCCTCGGGCAGGCGCGTGTTGGCCGCGGCGTAGACGTCGGGCTTCACGCCCTGGCGGATCTGGGCGGCGAGCTCGTCGCTGCCGCCGAAGGAGAGGCGCACGTCGGCGCCCTCGAAGTCCTTGCTGCAGGCGGTCAGCGCGTCGGTGAGCGAGGCCGCGGCCGAGACCACGAGCCGCGGCCGCTCGGCCGCCGGCTCCTCGTCGTCCCCGCCGCAGCCGGCGATCAGGGCGAGCGCGATCAGCGCGAGCCATCTCATGGGCGGTTCACCATCACCGAGGTCGCCTTGACCGTGGCCGTGGCCTCGACGCCCGGCGCCAGGCCGAGCTCCTCGACGGCGTCGCGCGTCACGGCGGCGATCACGAGGTGCGGTCCGGCCTCGATCTCCACGAGCGCCATCACGCCGTCGACCTCGACCGAGCGCACGATGCCCGGGAAGCGGTTGCGCGCGGACAGCTGGTCCCCTGCCGCGTGGCGCTGCGGGTGGGACGAGAGCCGCTCGATCTCCGCCGCGGGCACGAGGCGGCGGTTGCGGTCGTCGCGGACGGTGCGCAGCTTCCCGGCGCGGTCCCAGCGCCGCAGCGTGTCGGCGCTGACGCCGATCGCCTTCGCTGCCTCTCCGAGGGTCAGGTCGGCCATGTGCATAAGCATTGCATAGGCACGCGGATTCGGAGCCGCGGTCCTCGAACTGCGGCATTGAGGGAGTGGGATCGGCCTGGAATGGCCACTCCGGTTTGTAGTGGGTCGGCGTAAGCACCGTATACGAGCACAAACCGCCCCACGTGAAACCGGTGCATCGGGGCCCGCTTTCCCTCAAGGCCGCAGTTCCAAGCCCCACCCGCCGCGTCAGCATGCGCACATTGACGCGAACATACCGAGTATGCATACTGCGTATCTATGGTTCGGAACGGTCTTCTGGCCCTGCTCGAGCGGGGCCCGATGTACGGCTATCAGCTGCGCGCCGAGTTCGAGGCGTCGACCGGCGCGACCTGGCCGCTCAACGTCGGTCAGGTCTACACCACGCTCGCCCGGCTCGAGCGCGACGGGTGCGTGGAGCCCGTCGCCTCGGACGACGAGGGGCGCGTCACCTACCGGATCACCGGCGCGGGCCGCGACGAGGTCGCGCAGTGGTTCGCGACGCCCGTGCAGCGCGAGAGCCGCCCGCGCGACGAGCTGGCGATCAAGCTCGCGATGGCGATCACCACGCCCGGCGTGGACGCCCACCGCGTCATCCAGACGCAGCGCACCGCGACGCTGCGCTCGCTGCAGGACCTCACGCGGCTGAAGGCCGGCGCCAACGAGGCGCGCGACGCCGCCTGGCTCCTGGTCCTCGAGTCGATGATCTTCCAGGCGGAGGCGGAGATCCGCTGGCTCGACCACTGCGAGGTCCGCATAGGAAGCTTCCCCGCAACGCCGAGCGTCGACGCGCCGGCCCCCTCCCCCAGCGAGGTCATCCGATGATCGAGTACGTGCTCGAGCTCGACGACGTCACGCGCGTCCACGGCTCCGGGGACACCGCGGTGCACGCGCTGCGCGGCATCAGCCTCGGCGTGCTGCCCGGCGAGTTCGTGGCCGTGATGGGGCCGTCCGGCTCCGGCAAGTCGACGCTGCTCAACATCGCCGGCGGGCTCGACCTCGCCACCGACGGCGACGTGCGCGTCGAGGGCACCGAGCTGGGCAGCCTGTCAGGGGCCGAGCTCGCGCGGCTGCGGCGCCGGAGCGTCGGCTACGTGTTCCAGGACTTCAACCTGATCCCGGCGCTCACCGCGGCCGAGAACGTGTCGCTCCCGCGCGAGCTGGACGGCGTCCGCTCGCGCGAGGCCCGGCGCGAGGCGCTCGCGGCGCTCGCCGAGGTCGGCCTCGAGGATCTCCCCGACCGCTTCCCGGACGAGCTGTCGGGCGGCCAGCGCCAGCGCGTGGCGATCGCCCGCGCGCTCGTCGGCCCGCGCCGGCTCGTCCTGGCCGACGAGCCGACCGGCGCGCTCGACAGCCAGACCGGCGAGTGGGTGCTGCGCCTGCTCCGCGCCCGCGTGCGACGCCGGCGCCTCCGGCGTCCTCGTCACCCACGAGGCGCGCTACGCCGCCTGGGCCGACCGCGTGGTCT
The DNA here is from genome assembly GCA_963720415.1 of uncultured Solirubrobacteraceae bacterium. Taxonomy (GTDB): domain Bacteria; phylum Actinomycetota; class Thermoleophilia; order Solirubrobacterales; family Solirubrobacteraceae; genus DASSUW01. The sequence continues at coordinate 162,772 of CAVRFQ010000003.1, forward strand.
TCCTCCGCGACGGGGCGATGGTCGACGAGACCGGCCACGCCACGCCGGTGGAGGCCCTGCTGCGATGAGGTCCTGGCGCCCGGCGCTGCGGATCGCGCGGCGCAGCGTCCGCCGCAACCTGGGGCGGTCGGTGCTCGTCGCCGTGCTGGTCGGCGTCCCGGTCGCGGGCGCGACGATGGTCGACGTCGTGGCGCGCACGCTCTCGGCGCCGGAGCGCAAGGCGCGGAGCGCCATCGGGTCGGCCGACGCGCAGGTCGTGGTGACGGCCGAGGAGCGCCTGCGCGGGTACCGGCCGGGTGAGTACGCCGGCTCCACCGGGGAGGAGCGCGGCAAGCGCGACCCGGCCTCCGTCGACGTGGCGAAGCTCCTGCCGGCGGGGTCGCGGACCGTGCCGGTGTACTGGCCGAAGGACGTGCGCCTGCAGGCCGGCGACCGGACCATCTCCACGACGGTCGTGATCGCCGACCCCGCCGAGCCGCTGCAGCGGCATCTCGTCCGCGTCGAGGAGGGCCGCGCGCCGGCGACGCCGCACGAGCTGCTGATCTCCCCCGCGCTCGCCGACCGGCTCGACATCGGCCCCGGCGCGGTCGTCTCGATCGACGACGAAGGACCGCTCACCGTCACCGGCGTCTCCAAGTCGCCCACATGCCATTCGTGCACCCAGCTCACCGCGGCGGCGGGATCGATCGCCGCGCGCGGCGCGGAGCCCGCGCCGGGCGAGTACCTCGTCGACCTGCCGCCGGGCGTCTCCGCCGAGTCGCTGTGGCCGGCGCTCGCCGCCGACCACGGGGTCGCGCTCTCGCCCCGTGACGCGTTCGCCCATCCGGAGCGGTACTCGGGCGCGAACACCGGCGTCGTCACCACCGCGGACATCCGGAGCGCCGCGCTCGGGACCCTGATCGTGGGCCTCGGGCTGCTCGAGGTGATCCTGCTCGCCGGCACCGCGTTCGCGGTCGGCGCCCGGCGGCAGACGCGCGAGCTCGGGCTGGTGGCGGCCAGCGGCGGGACCGCGCGTCACGTGCGCCGCATCGTGCTCGCCCAGGGCCTGGTCCTCGGCGTGCTCGGGGCCGCCTTCGGCATCGCCGCGGGCTTCGGCCTCGCGATCGCCGGCCGCCCCCTGTGGGAGCGGCTCGACGACGCCGACCTGGTGGGCTGGGCCTTCGGCCCGTGGGAGATCGCCGGCGCCGCGCTGGTCGGCGTGCTGTCCGGCCTCGCCGCCGCGGTCATCCCGGCGATCGGCGCCGGCCGCATGCGGCCGGTCGACGCCCTGGCCGAGCGCTTCCGCGTCGCCCGCCGGGCGCGGCGCCGCACCGCCACGGCGGCGATCGCGCTGCTCGTCGCGGGGGGCCTGATGGGCCTGGCGGGCGACATGCTGCTGGCCGACGACCTCGCCGCCTACGAGCGCGCGCTCGCCGTCGCCGACGAGACCGGCGAGTACGTGGCGGCGCCCTCCGCCGCCGGGCCCGTGGCGCTCGTGATCGGCGGCGCCACGCTGCTCGTCGCCGGCCTCGTCGCTGATCTCCCCCGCCGTGATCGGGGCCCTCTCCGGCATCGCCTCGCGACTGCCGCTGTTCTCGCGGCTCGCCGTGCGCGACGCGGCCCGGCACCGCCATCGCACCGGCCCGGCGACCAGCGCGATCGCGATGGCGGTGGCCGGCTCGGTCGTCCTCGCCTTCCTGCTGGCCGGCCAGTTCCGGGCCGACGAGCTGCGCTACACCCCGCCGCTCCCGGCCGGCGTGATGTCGGTCGACGCGGGCGCCGTCGGGCTCGACAGCGCCCGCGAGGGCGCGGCCGAGGCGGCCGCCATGATCCCCGGCGCGCAGGCATATGACGTCCGCGAGCCGCTGCGCGAGCTCGGGCCCGGCGAGGAGGTCACGCCGGGCTACGAGGTGCAGACGCGCGAGCTGTACATGTCGCCTCCCGACGACGACCCCGGCGCGATGATCAACGGCGGGGCCGTGGCCATCGCCGGCGACGAGGCCTACAACGAGCGCATCGGCGACGGCGCGTACGACGCCGAGGCCAAGGCGGCCCTGGCGGCCGGCAAGGTGCTCGTCTTCGTCCCGAGCGCCGTCGGCCGCGACGGGCGGGTCAAGTTCGAGTACACGGGCGCCGACGGCACGGCCGAGCAGATCCACCTGCCCGCGCACGTCGCCGGACGGGAGCGGAGCTACGGCTCGCTCCCCGGCGCCCTGATCTCGGCGGAGGCCGCGCGCGAGCACGGCTGGGAGGTCGGGAGCGCGCGGGTGTACGTGACGTACCCGGGCTCGTCGGCGCAGGAGGACGTCGACCGCGCGAAGGCCGCGGCCGAGCGCACCGGCGCGTACGCCTACTTCGACGAGGGCCCCGGCACGGCCCGAGAACGGCATCCTGGCCGCCATCACCGTCGTCGCCGCGCTCGTGACGCTGATCGGCGTGGCGATCTCCGTCGCGCTGTCCGCCGCCGAGGGGCGCGCCGACCTCGCGACGCTCGCCGCCGTCGGCACCGAGCCGCGCCGCCGGCGCCTGCTCGCCGCCTGCCAGGCGCTGCTCATCGCCGGGCTCGGCTGCGCGCTCGGCGTGGCGGGCGGCACGTTCGTGGCCTTCACGGCGCGTGCCACGACCGGCTCGCCCGACTTCGTCGTCCCCTGGCCCAACCTGCTGGTGACCGCGATCGCCGTGCCGCTGCTGGCCGTGCTCGTGGCGGCCGTCTTCACCGCCGAGCCGGCTGCCGCTCGTCCGCCGCGCTACGTAGGCGGGAGCGGTGCCCTCGACGCGGCGGCGGCCGGCCTCGGACACCTCGACCTTCCAGATCGGCGCCTCGGCCTTGACGCGGTCGATCAGCGCCCGCGCTCCGGCGAACGCCTCGCCGCGGTGCGGGGCCGAGGCGGCGACGATCACCGAGGGCTCGGACAGCGCGACGGTGCCCGTGCGGTGCTCGACGGCCACGGCGCACAGGCCGTGGCGCTCGGCCTCCTCGGCCGCGATCGCGGCGATCCGCGGCTCGGCCATCTCCGCGTAGGCCTCGTAGTCGAGCTCCGGCACGTCGCGGGTCACGCCCTCGAACAGCACGACGGCCCCCGCCCGCGGGTCGCGGACCGCGTCGGCGAGCGCGGCGAGGTCCAGCGGCTCGCCCGTGACCCGGATCCGGCGCACCGTGTCGTCTCCCCCGCTCACGGGCGGGACGAGGGCGATCTCGTCGCCGGCGCGCACCGGCTCGTCGGGGCTCGCGTACTCGCGGTTGAGCGCCACCACGCACTCGCGCGGGCGCAGCGCGCCGACCGGCGTCGAGGCCATGGCGGCGAGCACGTCCGACACCCGCGCGCCCTCGGGCAGCTCGACCTCCAGCCGGTCGGTGCCGGCGCGCTCGCGCAGGCCGGCGAACAGGCGGACCATCACTTGCACGCCAGCGATGCTAGGCCACGAGCGTGACCAGGCGCGCGAGGCCGATCAGCGCGAACCAGATCGTCACCGCGAGCAGGAGGCGGATCAGCCCCGGCCGGACGGTCACAGCAGCTGCCCGCCGTACTCGATGATCACGCGCGTCGAGAAGTAGCCGAACCAGACGACGGCGAAGCACATGATCGCCAGCCGGTAGCCGCGCAGCTTGATCGCCTGCGGCAGGTTCCCGCGGTTGAGCACGATGAGGAGGATCGAGTAGATGAACATCACGCCGGCGCTGAGCGCCGAGCCGATCACCAGCAGCACGAGCGGCTGCTCGGTGAAGACGAGGACGATCGTGATGCCGACGGTGATGAGCAGCCACACCGTCGCCGCGTAGATGCGGCTCTCGGTCCAGAACGAGCTCTCGGGCGTGGCGTTGATCTTGACCGCGTCGGCCGTGATGCGGCTGACGTAGTCGAAGTTGCCCAGCATCGTCGAGAGCAGCTTGAAGAAGCCGGCCAGGAAGAAGACGGTGGCGAACCACGGCGCGACCGTGCTGCTCAGCACGTCGCCCTCGGCCTTGATGAAGTCGAAGTCCTCGCCGGTGTCGGTGCCGAAGACGGTCGAGTACGCGAGCACGGACAGGATCACGATGCCGGCCGTGCCGATCAGCCAGAAGGTCACGAGCTGCTCGGTGTTGGCGACCTTCCACCAGCCCTTCCAGCGCTCGAGGTTCTTCTCGTCCTGCGGGAACGTGTTGCCCTTGGCCGGGACGGCCTCCTGCTCGCCGCTCATCGGCGACACGATGTGCGGGATGTAGTGGCCCATGCCCATGCCCTTGTCGCGGACCCAGTTCGACACGGCGAGGTTGCCGCAGCCGCCGGAGCCGGCGAAGGCGATGGCGCCGGCGATCACCGCGGCGGTGACCTCCGGGCTGGTGGGCACCGAGCCGAAGCCCGAGGTGAGGCCGCTGGCCAGGTCGCCCCACGCCTCGCCGGTCGTGCCGAGCACGACGGCGAGGACGAGCCAGACGAGGACGCCGCCGATGATCACGGTCTGGAAGCGCTCGACGGTCCGGTAGACGACGGGCGAGGCGGTCAGCGTGAGGCCGACCGCGATCAGGCCGAGGATGCCGACGAGCTTGACGTTGAGGTCGCCGACGACGAACGAGAGGCAGGTCGCCGCGCCGGTGGCGAAGCCGGGCCAGACGTTCGGGACGATGGCCATGATGCAGAAGAGGAACCACCACGGCTTCCACAGGCGCGTGAAGCCGGTGACGGCCGTCTCCCCCGTGGCCAGCGTGTAGCGCTCGACCTCCATGTTGATGAAGAACTGGACGGCCACGGCCACGATCGCCGCCCACAGGACGACGAGGCCCAGGTTGGCCGAGATGTACGGCCACAGGACGTACTCGCCGGAGCCGAGCGCGGTCGCGACGAGGATGACGCCCGGGCCGAGGACCTTGCGCAGCGGCAGCGGCTCCGGCAGCTCCTTGATGGGCATCGGCCCGAGGACCTGCTCGGGGATGTCCCGCGAGAAGCGCCCGCCGGGCGGCCGCTCAGTGGTGGTGAGGGTCTCCTCCCGCTGCACCTTGCCGCCGTGCTACCCGGGCAGGTGCGAGGGAAACGGCGAAGTCCATCGTCCACGCCGGCGGGTCGCCCGCTGCCACCGCGATCGCGTCGACGGCGGCCGGGCACAGCGCGCTGCCGCGCATCTCCCGCAGGATCGACAGCGCCTTCTCGGCCGGCATCGCCTCGCGGTACGGGCGGTCGGCGGTCAGGGCCTCGTAGACGTCGGCGGCGGCGAGGATGCGCGCGGGGCGCGTGAGGTCGAAGGCGGCCAGGCCGCGGTGGTAGCCCTTGCCGTCGAGCCGCTCGTGGTGGTTGGCGGCGGTGTCGACGATCGGGCGCAGGCACGCGACGCGGTTGAGGATCTCGTGCGTGTGGCGGGGGTGCTCGCGCATCGATGCCATCTCCGCCTCGTCGAGCTTCCCGGGCTTGTCGAGGATGCGGCTGGAGACCGCGAGCTTGCCGATGTCGTGCAGCAGGCCGGCGCGGTGCAGGTCGCGCAGGCCGGCGGCGTCCATCCCCTGCACGCGGCCCGCGGCGACGGCCCAGCGGGCGACCTCGGACGAGTGGCGTGCGGTGAAGGGCGACTTGGCGTCGATGACCCGGGCGAAGGCGTCGGCGACGCGGTCGAGCGTGTCGTCGCCGGCCGTCACGACGCGGTCGGCGGGCTCCCAGGCGGCGACCGGAGGCACGTTGCGCGCGTCCTCGAGCGGCCCCCAGAAGCGGCGGTCGTCGCGGACCGAGAGCAGCGCGTCGACGAGCGCGGGGTCGAACCAGCGGCCGCGGCGCTTGAGCGCCATGGCCAGCGCGCCGGGCAGGCCGACGGTGCGGACGAAGACCTCGACGGTCTGCGCCAGGCAGAGGATGCGGCCGAGCAGCGGGATCTCCTCGCCGCGCAGCCCGAGCGGCTGGCCGGCGCCGTCCCAGTGCTCGTCGAGCGCGCGGATCGCCTGGGCGGTGTCCTCGGGCAGCTCGAGCATGCGGGCGATGTCGGCGCCGCGCTCGCAGCGCGTCCCGATCAGGTCTCGCGTGACCTCGTCCTCCTGCGTGATGCGGCGCATCTGCCTCGCCTTGGCCAGCGGCGACCCGCCGGGGGTCACGGTCTGCCAGGTGTACTTCGCCAGCGCCCCGGCGCGCGACCAGTCGGTGACCTTCATCGCGCGCTTGGCGGCGTGGTCGTCGGCGGCGAACAGCGAGGACAGGCGCGAGGCGTTGCTCGAGCAGCCGGCGTCCTTGAGCAGCAGCGCGTAGAAGAGCGCCGAGCGCTGCTCGGCGTCGAGGCCGAGCTGCTCGCCCAACCGCATGCCGATCGCGGTCGTGCGCACGGCGTGGCCGGGCGGCTCGCCCTCGGTGATGTCGAGCGCGTAGGAGAGTGCCCCGAGCACCTCGGAGAGCGCGACCTGGAGCATTACCCCTGGAATCGACCCCGCCTCCGGGTTCTGAAGGCGCCGCGGGGATACCATGGACTGCGATGGAGGGCGCGCTCACACACCTCGACGCCGCGGGCCGCGCGCGGATGGTCGACGTCTCGGACAAGGTCGCCACCGAGCGCTACGCCCGGGCACGGGCCGTCGTGCGCATGTCCACGGCCGCCGCCTCGCGCGTCGCGGCGGGCGACAACCCGAAGGGCGACGTCGCCGCCGTCGCGCGGATCGCCGCCATCCAGGCCGCCAAGCGCACCGACGAGCTGATCCCGCTCTGCCACTCCCTGCCGCTGACGCACGTGGATCCGCAGGTGTCGATCGACGCCGAGGCCGGCACCGTCACGCTCGTGGTCGAGACCCGCACGACCGACCGCACCGGGGTCGAGATGGAGGCGCTGGTCGCCGCCTCGGTCGGCGCCCTGACCGTCTACGACATGGTCAAGGGGATCGAGCCCGGCGTGGTCATCGAGCGCGTCGAGCTGCTCGACAAGACCGGCGGGAAGGCGGACTTCCACCGATGAAGCCCCTCGTCGACGGCCACGGGCGCGCGATCGGCGACGTCCGCATCTCGGTCACCGACCGCTGCAACTTCCGCTGCCAGTACTGCATGCCCGCCGAAGGGCTGCCGTGGCTGGACCGCTCGGCGCTGCTCTCGTACGAGGAGATCGAGCGGCTGGTCCGGCTGCTGGCCTCCATGGGCGTGCACGACGTGCGGCTGACCGGCGGCGAGCCGCTGGTCCGCAAGGAGCTGTGGCGGCTGGTGGAGCGCCTGTCGGCGATCGAGGACGTCCAGGACCTCTCGCTGACCACCAACGGCTACCTGCTCACCCGCCAGGTCGACCAGCTGGTCGCCGCGGGGCTGCGCCGCATCAACGTGTCGCTCGACTCGCTGGCCCAGGACCGCTTCTTCCAGCTCACGCGCCGCGACTCGCTGGCGCAGGTGCTCGAGGGGCTCGAGGCCGCCCAGCGCCACGAGGCGCTGCGGCCGATCAAGGTCAACGTGGTCGCCCTCAAGGACTTCACGGAGGACGAGGTGCTGCGGTTCGCCGAGTTCGCTCGCTCGCATCCGTACGAGGTCCGCTTCATCGAGTTCATGCCGCTCGACGCCGACCGGTCGTGGACGCGCGACAAGGTGCTGCCGAACGCCGAGATCGTGCGGATGATCGACGAGGTCTACCCGCTCGAGGCAGTGGGCCGCGAGCGCCACGGCACGTCGCGCCGCTACCGCTTCGCCGACGGGACCGGCGAGATGGGCTTCATCTCCCCCGTGACCGAGCCGTTCTGCGGCGACTGCAACCGCATCCGGCTGACCGCCGAGGGCGGCATGCGGACCTGCCTGTTCTCGATGGGCGAGACGGATCTGCGCGAGCCCATGCGGGCGGGCGCGACCGACGCCCAGCTGGAGGAGATCATCCGCGACGCCGTCTGGCGCAAGGAGCTCAAGCACCACGTCAACGACCCGGGCTTCGTGCAACCCGCCCGGTCGATGTCGCGCATCGGCGGATGAAGACGATCGACGAGGCGCTCGAGCTCGTCCTCGGCGGGCTGGAGCCGCTGGGCGCCGAGCAGGTGCCGCTGGTCTCCGCCGCGGCCCGCGTGGCGGCCGCCCCGGCCGTGAGCGCCGTCGACCTGCCGCCGTTCGACCGCTCGGCGATGGACGGCTACGCGGTGCGCGCGGCCGACACCGCCCCGGGCGTGGCGCTCCGGCTCGTGGGCGGCGTCGCCGCGGGCGAGGTCGCCGTCGCCGAGCTGGAGCCGGGCACCGCGGCGCGGATCTCGACCGGCGCGGCCATCCCGCCGGGCGCCGACGCGGTGCTGCAGTCCGAGCACGCGGCCGAGGACGACGGAGCGGTGACGCCGGATCGCGCGGTGCCGCCCGGCATGCACATCCGGCGCCGGGGCGAGGACCTGCGCGCGGGCTTCGAGCTGGCCGCGGCCGGCGCGGCGCTGACCCTGCCGCGGGTGTCCGCGCTCGCTTCCGCGGGCGTCGGCTCGGTCTCGGTCCACCGCCGCCCGCGCCTGGACCTCATCGTCACCGGCAGCGAGCTGCTGCCCGTCGGCGCGCCGCCGGAGCCGGGCCGGATCCACGAGTCCAACGGGCTCATGGTGCGGCTCATGGCCACGCGCGCGGGCGCCGAGGTGGTCGACCACGGCGTGATCGGCGACGACCGCGACGCGACGCGCGACGCCATCGCCGCGGGCCTGGCCGGCGATGTCCTCGTCGTCTCGGGCGGCGTGTCGGTCGGCCCGCACGACCACGTCAAGCCGTCGTTCCTCGACTGCGGCGTCGAGGAGGTCTTCTGGCGCGTGCAGATCAAGCCCGGCAAGCCGCTCTGGTTCGGCCGCCGCGGCTCGACGCTGGTCTTCGGGCTCCCGGGCAACCCGCTCTCCACGATCGTCTGCTTCGCCGTCTTCATCGAGCCCGTCCTGCGGCGCCTGTCCGGCGAGCGCGACGCGCGGCCGCGGCTCGAGGCGGGCCGCCTCACCGCCCCGGCCGAGGCCTCCGACGGCCGGACGACCTTCCTCACCGCCTCGCTGCGCCCGGGCGCCGACGGCGTCCTCGAGGCGACGCCCACGGAACGTCAGGGCTCGCACATGACCGGCGCGCTCGGGGAGAGCGACGGCTTCGCCGTCGCGCCTGACGGGGTCGGCGAGCTGCCGGCCGGGGCGCCGGTCGACGTGCTGCGCCTGGCGTGAAGGCACTTGACGCGAACGCGGGGTCCCCGCAAGACTCGGGAGCGCGATGAACCGCCATCCACTCAAGCTCACCAAGCTGATGCTCTTCGCTCGGCGCGCGCCGATCGACCGCACGCCCGCCGAGGTCGGCCTGTCCTACGAGGACGTGGCGTTCAAGGCCGGCGACGGCGTCGGGCTCAAGGGCTGGTTCATCCCGAGCGGAGCCGAGAGCCCCGGGCCCGCGATCGTCTTCGTGCACGGCTGGATGTGGAACCGGCTCGGCAACGTCGCCGGCAAGGTGCCCGTGGACGACCGCGACGTCGACTTCCTGCCCGCCGCCAAGGCGCTGCACGACGCGGGCTTCCACGTGCTCATGTACGACGTCCGCAAGCACGGCGAGAGCGAGAACGGCCCCGGCCTGGTGAGCTTCGGCCCGCTCGAGAAGCGCGACTTCGTCGGCGCCGTGGCCTACCTGCGCTCGCGCCCGGACGTCGACGGGCAGCGGATCGGGTCGCTCGGCGTCTCGATGGGCGGCACGATCGCGCTCTACGGCGCGCCCGACTGCCAGCCGATCAAGGCGATCCTCGCGCTCCAGCCCGCGAAGGTGACGACCTTCAACACCAACTTCTGCCGGCTCGAGTTCGGCCGCGCCGGGCCGATCGTGATGATGCCGCCGATCGAGCTCATCTACCGGGCGTGGCGCGTGACCCCGCCCAGCAAGCAGGATCCCGGCCTGCCGGCGGAGTCGCTCGACGGCACGGTCGTCAAGTACGTCCAGGGCACCGGCGACAACTACGGGACGATGGAGGACGTCGAGGACTTCGCGCGGCGCACGCCGACCGTCGACGGGCCGGTCGTGAAGTTCCCCTCGACCGGCCGCTACGACGGCTATCGCTACGTCTCAGAGTGCCGCGACGAGATCGCGGACTTCTTCACCCGCCACCTTTAGGCGCCGGCATCTGCGAGCGCAGCATGGCGTCGAACGCGGCGTCCGGAAGCACCTTGCGGGTGGCCATGAACAGCCCGGCGGAGGGCGCCACGCGATAGCGGGCGCGCGGGCGTCCCTCCGAGGAGAGCGCCTTGTCGACCGTCTCGGCGACCGCCTCGGCCGAGCAGGCGAGCTTGCCGAGCATGCCCGTCGTGTACGTGGTCGCGACGTCGGCGACCGCCTGGTTGTAGCTGGCGTAGGGGCCGTCCGCCTCGGACCGCCGTCCCGCCGCGGTCTCCCCCAGCGGCGTCTTGACGAAGCCGGGCTGCACGAGCACGACGTCGATCCCGAACGGGCGCACCTCGTGGCGCAGGGCGTCGTGGATCGCCTCGAGCGCGTGCTTGGTCGCGCAGTAGTAGCCGGTGCCGGGCCAGGTGAACTGCCCGTTCATCGAGCCGACCGTGAGGATCCGCCCGCGACCGCGCTCGCGCATGCCGGGGAGCACGAGCTGGGTCAGCCGCGCGGCGCCGAAGACGTTGGTCTCGAACAGCGCGCGGACGCGGTCCATCGGCACGGTCTCGATGGCGCCGATCTCCTGGATGCCGGCGTTGTTGACCAGCGCGTCGATCGCGCCCTCGGCCTCCTGCACCGTCTTCACGGCGGCCTCCATCGTGGCCTCGTCGGTCACGTCGAGGGCGAGCGTCTTGCACCCGTCGGCCTCGAGGTCGGCGATCGACTCGGGCCGGCGGGCCGTCGCGTAGACGGTCCAGCCGCTCTTCGCGAGCTGCTTGGCGGTCGCCCGGCCGATCCCGGTGGAGCAGCCGGTGACGATGACGGTCCCCTTCATGCCTTCACCACCGCTTCCTCCTCGGCGGGCACGGGCGGCGGCGGCCCGGAGGACTCGAAGTCCATGTCCGGCAGCACGCGGTCAAGTGACTTCGGGATCCACCAGTTGAAATCGCCCATGAGCTCCATTGTGGTCGGTACCAGGATGAGCCGCACGATCGTGGCGTCGAGGGCGATCGCAACCGCGAGCCCGACGCCGATCTCCTTGATCTGGGGCACGCCCGTGCCCGCGAAGATGGCGAACACCGCGACCATGATCAGCGCGGCGCTCGAGATGGTCCCCGCGCTGGCCGCCAGGCCCTGGGAGACCGCCTTCTGCGTGTCGCCCGTGGCGTGGTAGCGCTCCTTGATGCGCGAGAGCATGAAGACCTCGTAGTCCATCGAGAGGCCGAACACGACCGCGAGGAGCAGCGCCGGCGTGATCGCCTGCACGTAGCCGAGCGAGTCGAAGCCGGTGATCCCGTCGAACCAGCCCCACTGGAAGACCATGACGAGCACGCCGTACGCCGCCGCCACCGACAGCGCGTTCATCAGCACGGCCTTGAGCGGCAGCACGACGCTCCGCAGGACCACGAGCAGCACGAGGTAGCTCAGGATCAGCACGAAGAGCGCGACCTTCCAGAGCGAGCCGGCGATGAGCGAGGTGTCGTCCTGGTTCTGCGCGGTCGCGCCGCCCACGCTGAGCGTGGAGCCCGCGGGTGGCGGCGTGTCGCGCAGCCGGTTCACGAGCGCGGTCGTCGAGTCGCTCTCCGGCGACCCGGTCGGGATCACCGTGACGATCGCCTTGGTGCCGTCCTCCGAGAGGACCGGGTCGACGACCTGCTCCACCCCGGGCATGTCGAGCACGCCGTCGGTGAAGCGCGCGAGCACGGCCTCGTCGACCGGCTGTCCGTCGAAGTCGGTGAGGAGCTGGACCGGTCCGAGCGCGCCGGGGCCGAGCGCGTCGCTCGCGAGCTCGAAGCCGACGCGGGTCTCGAAGTCCTCCGGGAACATCGCGACCGCGGCGGTGTCCTCCTTCATCCACAGCGCCGGCGACGCGATCAGCAGCATGATCGCCGTCCCGGCGATGGCGAACGGCAGCGGGCGGCGCATGAGCGTCGCGGTCCAGCGCTCCCAGAAGCCCGGCCCGGTGCGCGGCGTCTTCCGCTTGAACCGCAGCTTGCCGACGATCTTGCCCGGCTCGGACACCCGGTGCCCGAGCACGGCGATCAGCGCCGGCAGCAGCGTGACGGCGGCGAGCACCGCCATCCCGACCACGACGATCGCCCCGACGGCCATCGAGCGCACGACCTTCGCGTCGATGAGGAACAGCCCGGCCAGCGCGACGATCACCGTGACGCCCGAGAACGTGACCGCCATCCCGGACGTGCGCAGGGCGACCGAGCGCGCGTCGTCGGCCGACAAGCCGCCCTTGAGCTCCTCCCGGTAGCGGGCGAGGATGAACAGCGAGTAGTCCACGGCCACGCCGATGCCGAGCATCGACGCGATGTTGGTCACGAAGATCGACATCCCGTAGACCTGGGACAGGAAGAAGACGATCGCGCCGGTGACCACGACGGCGGCGACGCCGAGCGCCAGCGGGAGCGCGGCCGCGGCCAGCGACCCGAACACGACGAGCAGGATGATGAGCACGATCGGCAGGCCGACGATCTCGGCCTGCTCGAGGTCCTCCTTGGAGAGCTGCTGGATCCCAGCCCAGAGCGCGCTCTGGCCGACCAGGTGGATCGGCACGGCCGCGCCCTCGTCGTCCACGTGGAGGTTCTCCCGCATGACGGAGGCGGCGTCGACGGCCTCGTCGCGGTCGCCGTCGACGACGAGCGGCATGATCACGACGTCGTCGCCGGACTCGCGAGCCGCGGCGGCCACCTGCGGGTCGAGCCGGACCGCCTCGACGTCCTCGAAGCCCTCGCGCTCGACGCGGTCGATGGCGGCGGCCAGCGCCTGCGGGTCGCCCGCTCGGTTGTCGAAGACCACCGCGAGGTCCTCGGGCTGCATGCCCGGGAACTCGCTGGCCAGCGCGTCGGCGACGACCTTCGACCCCGATCCCTTGGTCTCGAACCCGCCTCCGGTCAGGTTCTCGGTCTGACGCCCGGCGAAGGGGATGGCGACGAGGATGACGGCGACCCATACGCCGAGGACGAGACGCCGGCGGCGCGCGATGAAGCGCTCGAGCCGGTCCATGGCTGCTTGCATTACCTGTTTCTAACCGACTGAACGGCTCAGCGTCCAGTCGTCGACCATCCGACGCTGGACCGGAGTGAGCGGCGGCGTCTCTCCGCGCTCGAGCGCGGCGGCCGCCTGGCGCAGTGTGAGGCCGGTGCCGGTGAGGACCTCACCGACCAGCGGCGGGACCTCTGATCCGCAGACGCCGGTGTCGCAGGGGTCGGTCACGCAGAGGAGGCTAGAGCACGGTCAGGGCGAGGAGACGGCTCCGAACCACGAGCCGAGCTGCTGAGGCAGCGTCGGCCCGCGGTCGAAGCGTGTCGTGTCACGAATCCAGATTTCGGCAGAACGGTGAGAAGACTTGAGCGGGGGATCAGCCGCCGCGGCGGAACAGCCCCTTGATGCGCTCCCAGATCACGGAGAAGAAGAGCGAGCCGCCCTTCAGGGGAGCCGCGGCAGGTGGCGGCGGCGGCTTGGCCGCGGGCGCGGGCGGTGGCGCGCTCGGCGCGGCCGTGGCGGCGGATGCCACCTCCTCCGGTGCGGCCTCGCCGGTGGTCACCTGCTCGCCGGAGGGCACGTCGGGCTCGGCCAGCCGTGTCGAGAGGCACGTCGCGAAGTCGCGCAGCAGGCGGTTGGAGACGTCCTGCATGATCCCGCCGCGCCCGAACTGCGCCAGGCGGCCGGTGATCGAGAAGTCGGTCACCGCGGTGACCTGCGTGCCGCCCTCGTGCTCGGTCAGCGTGTTGACGATCGTGGCGTTGGCGCCGCCCTGGCCGCGCTTGTCGGTCCCGCGCGCCTTGAGCGTCGCCGTGTGCGTCGCCTCGTCGGCCTCTTCGATCCTGATGGTGCCGTTGTAGGCGGCGGTCATCGGGCCGAGCTTGACCGTGAACGTCCCGCGGTAGGTGCCGTCCTCGTCATGCTCGGTGATCGCGGCGCCGGGCAGGCACGGGGCCACGCGCTCCAGGTCGTTCAGCGCCGCCCAGACCTGCGGCAGCGGCGCCTGCACCTCGAAGGTCTGCTCGAGCTTCATCGGCGTGCCAGCTCCTCTCGCGTGTCGATGTCCGCCGGATCGGCGAGCCCGCCGATCTCGACCTCGTGTACCCGCGCATCGTCCAGCAGGTCGCGGAATCCGCGGTCTCCCCGCAGCTCCCCCGCGCGGTCGAGCAGCGCCCGGCCGAGGAGCACCGGATGGCCCGGCCGCCCGTCGTAGGTCGCGCGCACCGCGTCGGCGGTCCCCGCCGCGGCGACGACCGCCCCGACCGCCTCGGCGGTGAGCCCGGGCATGTCGCCCAGCACGACCACGACGGCGTCGCAGTCGCGCAGGGCCTCCAGCCCGCTGCGCAGCGACGCGCTCTGCCCCTCGGCCCAGTCGCCGCAGATCAGGGGCACGGCGCCCTGCAGGTCCACCCGGGAGACGATCTCGTCCGCGGCGTGGCCGAGCACCACCACCCGCGGCTCGACGTGCGCCATCGCCGCGAGCGCGTACTCCAGCAGCGGGCGCCCGTGCAGGTCGGCGAGCTGCTTCGGCGAGCCGAACCGCCGCCCCTCGCCGGCGGCAAGGATCAGCCCGCCGACCGTCACACGCCGACCTCGTGGATCCGGCCCTGCGAGTGCGCGAGGCGGCCGCCGGCCCGCCCGTGCCGCATGGCCACGATCTCGCCCATGATCGACAGGGCGGTCTCCTCCGCGGTCAGCGACCCGAGGTCGAGGCCGATCGGCGCCGAGACGCGCTCGAGCTCGGCCTCGGTGATGCCCTTGGCCAGCAGCCGGTCGCGGCGCTTCTCCTGCGCCCGCCGCGACCCCATGGCGCCGATGTAGCCGGCGTTGGAGCGCAGCGCGAGCACGAGCGCGGCGTCGTCGAGCTTGGGGTCGTGCGTGAGCACGGCGATGGCGGTGGCGCGGTCGATGCCGCCGAGATGGTGGAACGCCTCCTCCGGCCAGGCGGCGACGACCTCCTCGGCGTCCGGGAAGCGCGCGGGCTGCGCGAAGCGCGCCCGCGGGTCGACCACGAACGACCGCCAGCCGGTCGCGCGCGCCAGCTTGCAGAGCTGGGCGGCGAAGTCGACGGCGCCGAACACGATCAGCCGCGGCGGCGGGAACGTGACGTCGACGAACAGCTCGCCGTGGCGCTCGGAGCGCTCGGCCCACATCAGCTCGTCGCCGAGCTGGGCCGCCTGCTCGTCGAGCGCCGGATCGCCGAGCGACCCGGTGCGCGTCCCGTCAGCCTCGACGAGGATCTTCTCACCGCCTTCGAGGCGGGTGACGAGCGCGCCGCGCCCTCCGCTGCGGGCGAGCTCGGTGAAGCCGGACTGCGCGGTGCTCACGGCTGGTAGCGCTCGACGTAGACGTCGATCTCGCCGCCGCAGGGCAGGCCGACGTCCCACGCCTCCTCGTCGGCGATGCCGAAGTGCAGCAGCCGCGGGGCGCCGCCTCCGAGCACCTCCTCGGCGACCTCGACGACCGCGCCCTCGACGCAGCCGCCGGACACCGCGCCCGAGATCTCGCCGTGCTCGTTGACGGCCATCTTCGATCCGGGCGGTCGCGGCGCGGAGCGCTTGACGCTGATCACCGTGGCGAGGGCCACCGCGTCGCCGCGAGCGGTCCAGGCATCCACATCCTCGAGTACGTCCTTCATGACAGACCCTCCTCCATGAGCGAGGCGAGCGCCTCCAGCGAGGCGATCGAGTTTCCGGGCAGCAGGTGGTCGACGTGCGGGAGCGCGGCCTGCATCCCGCGCGTCAGCGGCTCGTAGCGCGGGTCGGCGGCCAGCGGGTTGAGCCACAGCACGCGATGCGCGCAGCGCCGCAGCCGCGCCATCTCGCCGGCCAGCACGTCCGGGTCGCCGCGGTCCCAGCCGTCGGAGAGCACGACGATGACCGCGCCGCGGCCGATGCGGCGGCCGTGCTCGCGGTTGAGCTCGGCCAGGGCGGCGCCGATCCGCGTGCCGCCCGACCAGTCGGTGACGTGCTCGGCGGCGCGCGCCAGCGCGCGGTCCGGATCGCGGCCGGCGAGCTCGCGCGTGACGCGGGTGAGGCGCGTGCCGAACACGAACGCCTCCACGCGCGCGCGGGCGGCCACGCTGGCCTGCAGGTACTGCAGCAGCATCCGCGAGTAGGGGGCCATCGAGCCCGAGACGTCGCAGACCAGCACGAGCCGCCGCGGGCGCTCGGCCGGCTCGCGGTAGCGGCGCTCGAGCAGCTCGCCGCCGTGGCGCAGCGAGGCGCGGACGGTGGCGCGCAGGTCGTGCACGTCGCGGCGCCGGCGCGTGGCGCGCGTGCGGCGCGAGAGCCGCTGCGGCGCTGCGCCGCGCCAGGCGGACCAGCAGCGTGCGGGCGATCGCGCGCTCGGCGTCGCTGTACTCGGCGAAGTCCTTCTCGCGCAGGAGCTCCTCCTCGCTGTAGGCGGCGGGGACGGGGATGTCCTCGAGCATGGCGTCGCTCTCGGTCTCCATCGGCACGCCGACGCGCGGGAGCGCGGCGCGCTCGATCGTGCCGAGCGCCGCGAGCGGGTTCTCGGGCTCGCCCGCGGCGGCGAAGACGATCGGCGAAGGCCTCGGCGAAGAGGTCCATCTCCGCGTGCGTCGAGCACATCACCGAGCGGAGGGCGAAGAACGCCTCGCTGCGGGAGGCCGGATCGACGGCGTCGAGCGCGCGGTGCGCGGCGAGGACCTCGCCGACGCCCACGGCCGCCCCGCCCGCCCGCATGTACTCGGCGAGCTGCGAGATGCGCGTGGTCACGACCTCAGAGACCACCGAGCACCCCGCGCTCGCGCACGCGCTCGATGTCCTCGCGCACCTTCAGCGCCACGCCGAGCGTCTCGTCGAGATCGTCCGAGCCGTCGAGCGCCAGCAGCGCCCGCGCCCAGGTGATCGTCTCCCCCACGCCCGGCAGCTTGTACAGCTCCTCCTCGCGCAGCCGGGCGACCGCCGACGCAGACGCGGTCGGCGATCGCCTCGGGCACGCCGGGCAGCCGCGTGCGGACGATCTCGGCCTCGCGGTCGCGCGTCGGGTAGTCGATCCAGTGGTAGAGGCAGCGGCGCTTGAGCGCGTCGTGCAGCTCGCGCGTGCGGTTGGAGGTCAGCACCACCAGCGGCCGCCGCCGCGCCGCGACGGTGCCCAGCTCGGGGATGGTGATCGCGAAGTCGGCGAGGAACTCGAGCAGGAAGGCCTCGAACTCGTCGTCGGCGCGGTCGACCTCGTCGATCAGCAGGACCGCCGGGCCGTCGTGCTCGAGCGCCTCCAGCAGCGGCCGCCGGAGCAGGAACTCGGGGCCGAAGAGCTCGCGCGCCGCGGCGCCCGCCTCGGCGGCGCGGATGGCCAGCAGCTGGCGCTGGTAGTCCCAGTCGTAGACCGCGTGGTGGAGGTCGATGCCCTCGTGGCACTGCAGCCGGATCAGCCGCGCGCCCTGGGCCGCGGCCAGCGCGCGGGCCACCTCGGTCTTGCCGACGCCGGCCTCGCCCTCGAGGAGCAGCGGCTGCTCGAGGGTCGCGGCGAGATAGACGGCCGTGCTCAGGGCCCGGTCGGCGAGGTAGCCCTCGCCGGCCAGGGCCGTCGTCACGTCCTCCGTCGTGGTGAAGCTGCACACCTTCATGTGACGCCTGCTCGAGCGCCCGCCGGCAGAGCACGCGCGCGAGGTGGCGCTTGTACTCCGCCGAGGCGTTGAGGTCGGCGGGCGGCTCGGTGCCCTCGGCGGCGTGCTCGGCGGCGGCGGCGATCGCGCCCGCGTCGAGCGCGCCGCCCCGCAGGGCGTCCTCCGCGGCGGTCGCGCGCAGCGGCGTCGAGGCCATGTGGGTGAGCCCGATCCGGACGTCCTCGCACGAGCCGTCCGCCGCCTTCTTGACCCAGGCGGCCACGGCCGACCATCGCCCAGTCCTCCTTGCGGCGGTTGAACTTCTCGTAGCCGAACCCGTAGCCGTCCATCGCCGGCAGCCGTCACGGAGGTGAGGATCTCGCCGTCGCCCACCGCGGTGGTCAGGAAGTCCTCGAACAGGTCGGCCGCCGCCACCTCGCGGTCGCCGGCCGAGCCGCGGATCGTCACCGAGCCCTCGGCGGCCAGCAGCACGGCGGGCATGTCGGAGGCCGGGTCGCCGTGGGCCAGCGTGCCGCCGAGCGTGCCGCGGTAGCGGACCTGCGGATCGGCGATCAGGCCCGCCGCGATCGAGGCGAGCCCGAGCCCGCCGTCGGCGACGTCGTACGTGCGCGCGTCATGGCGCCGATCCGCCACGAGCCGTTGGAGCGCTCGATGCCGCGTCAGGCCGGCGACCTTGCGCAGGTCGACGAGCAGCGACGGCGCCGCCAGGCGCAGCTTCATGAGCGGGATCAGCGAGTGGCCGCCGGCCAGCACCTTGGCGTCCTCGCCGCCGTCGGCGAGCGGCGGAGAGCGCCTCGTCGAGCGACGTCGGGCGCGACGTAGTCGAACTCGGCGGGGATCATGCCGCACCTCCCTCGCCCGGGCTGGTCGGTCCGGAGCCGGCGCTGCCGCTCCCGTGCTCGTCCCACGATGCCGCCCTGCGGGCCGGGGTCGTCCGGCACGTCGCGGCCCTTGGCCGCCTCGATCGCCGACCAGATGTTCTGCGGGCTGAGCGGCATGTCGAGGTAGGTGACGCCGAGCGGCCGCACCGCGTCGATCACCGCGTTGGTCACGGCCGCCGACGACGCGATCGTGCCCGCCTCGCCCACGCCCTTGACGCCGAGCGAGTTGACCGGCGACGGGGTCTCCGTGCGATCGGTCTCGAAGCTCGGCACGTCGGCGGCGCTCGGCAGCGCGTAGTCGACGAACGTGCCGGTGACGAGCTGGCCGTCCTCGTCGTAGTGGATCCGCTCGTACAGCGCCTGCCCGATGCCGTGCACGATGCCGCCGTGGATCTGGCCGTCGATGAGCATCGGGTTGATGGCCGGGCCGCAGTCGTCGACCGAGACGTAGCGGACGACGTCGACCTTCCCGGTCTCGCCGTCGACGTCGACGATGCACGCGTGCGCGCCGAACGGGAACACGAAGTTCGTCCGGGTCGTAGAACGTCGTCTCCTCGAGCCCCGGCTCCATGCCCTCGGGGAGGTTCTCGGGGATGTAGGCGGCGCCGGCGATCTCCGCCAGCGTCATGCCCTTGTCGGGCGAGCCCTTGACCGAGTACTTGCCGTCGGCGAGCTCGATGTCCTCGGGCGCGGCCTCGAGCAGGTGCGCGGCGATCTTCTTCGCCTTGTCGGCCACCTTGATGGCGGACTTGGCGAGCGACTCGCCGCCCACGGCCAGCGAGCGCGAGCCGTAGGTGCCGAGGCCGAACGGGCCCGGTCCCGGTGTCGCCGTGCTGGACGTCGACGTTGTCGAACGAGGCGCCGACGCGGTCGGCGACGATCTGCGCGAACGAGGTGTCCAGGCCCTGGCCGTGCGGCGCGGTGCCGCTGTAGGCCGTGACCGACCCCGGACGCGTGGATGCGCACGATGGCCGACTCGTAGAAGCCGGCCTGGAGGCCCACGCCGCTCGGCCCGACCACGCGCGAGGGCGCCAGGCCGCAGATCTCCATCCAGGTCGAGTAGCCGATGCCGCGGTAGATGCCCTTCGCGCGCAGCTCCTCGCGCTCGCGCTCGAACGGCGTCGAGGTCGACGTGCGTCAGCAGCTTGTCGAGCGACCCGTGGTAGTCGCCGGAGTCGTAGACGAGCCCGATCGCGACCTCGGCCGGGAAGTCCTCCTTGGGGATGAAGTTCTTGCGCCGCAGCTCGAGCGAGTCCATCCCGAGCTCGGCCGCGGCCTGCTCGACCATCACCTCGATCAGGTGGGTCGCCTCGGGCCGGCCGGCGCCGCGCGTGGCGTCGGTGGCCATCTTGTTCGTGAAGACGCCCTTGGCCGTGAACTTCAGGTTCGGGATCTTGTAACAGCCGCTGATCACGAAGCCGGTGAAGCACGGGATGAACGGCGTGAGCAGCGTGTAGTAGGCGCCGAGGTCGCAGATCGCCGTGCACTCGAGCCCGGTGATCGTGCCGTCGTTCTTGACGCCGACCTTGACGTAGTCGATCTGGTCGCGGCCGTGGATCGTGGAGCTCATGTGCTCCGAGCGCGTCTCGGTCCACTTGACCGGGCGGTTGAGCTTGCGCGACGCCCATGCGGCGAGGACCTCCTCGCCGTAGTGGGCGATCTTGACGCCGAAGCCGCCGCCGACGTCCGGCGCGATGACGCGGATGCGGTCCTCGGACATGCCGAGCTCGCCGGCCATGAAGAGGCGGATGAGGTGCGGGTTCTGGCTCGTGAGGTGCAGCGTGAGCGAGCCGCCGCGATGGTCGGCGATGCAGGCGCGCGGCTCGATCGGCGTGCCCGCCGTGCGGTGGTTGACGATCCGCCGCTCGACGATCTTGTCGGCCTCGGCCCAGGCGGCGTCCATGTCGCCGCCGCCGATCGTCCACTCGTGCGTCTGGTTGGTGCCGATGTCGTCGTGGACGAGCGGCGAGCCGTCCTCGAGCGCCTTCTCGGGGTCGACGACGACGGGGAGCGGGTCGTACTCGACGAAGACCTGCTCGGCGGCGTCGAGGACGCCGTACTTGTCGTTGCCGAGCACGATGGCCACGGCCTGGCCGACGTACTTGACCGTGCCCTTGGCCAGCGGCAGGGTCTCCGGCGACTTGATCTCGACGCCCGGCGGGACCCAGGCCATCGGGAGCGGCGACTCGAGCTGCACGTCCTCGGCGGTGAAGACGCCGAACACGCCGGGCGCGGACTTGGCGCCCTCGGTGTCGATCGAGACGATCTTGGCGTGCGCCTCGGGCGAGCGGACGATCGCCATGTGGAGCATGCCGGACAGCACGATGTCGTCCACGTAGCGGCCGCGCCCGGTGATCATCCGGGGGTCCTCCTTGCGGCGCAGCGCCTGGCCGACCCACTTGTCGGTGGCGGTGGTCTGCTCGACGATGCTCATGCCGGCGCCCCCTTCGAGGCCGCGTCGAGGACCGACTTGACGATGTTGTGGTAGCCGGTGCAGCGGCAGAGGTTGCCCGCGAGCGCCTCGCGGACCTCCTCCTCGCTCGGATCCGGATTCTTGGCGAGCAGGTCGGCGCCCGCCATGATCATCCCCGGCGTGCAGTAGCCGCACTGGAGCCCGTGGTTGTTCCAGAAGGCCTCCTGCAGCGGATGCAGGTCGTCCTCGGTGCCGAGGCCCTCGATGGTCGTGACCTCGGAGCCGTCGGCCTGGACCGCGAGGACGGTGCAGCTCTTGACCGCCTCACCGTCGACGTGCAGCGTGCAGGCGCCGCAGTTGGACGTGTCGCAGCCGACGTGCGTGCCGGTCAGGCCGAGCTTGTCGCGAATGAGGTGCACGAGCAGCAGCCGAGGCTCGACCTCCTCCGTGTACTGCACGCCGTTCACCGTCAACGAAACCCGTGCCATACAGCGCTCCTCCTCCGTCGGGCGACCCTGGAAGGAGCCTAGTGGGTCAGCGACGGCGGTGGTAGGCGAGCGCGAGCGACGCCAGCAGCATGCGGTCGTCGAGCTCGATCTCCTCGAAGCGCAGGCCCAGCTCGCTCGGCGTGACGCGCACGGCGGTCGCCTTGGCGACCACCTCGTGGTCGGCGACCTGGATGCGGACCTCGATCGCCCCGTCGACCGAGTCGGCGCCGTCGCGGGCGACGCAGACGCCGCCGGCGCTGAGGTCGCGCGTTACCGTGCTCCACTCGCCGTTCCCCGCGCGGACGCGCGCCGGGAGCGAGAGCGGGGCGCGCGAGAAGGTGCGGCGCTGGCCGAGCCGGATGTCGTCGGTGAGCCGGAGCACCACCTCGGCGCCGGAAGGGTTGACGATCTCGCCGCGGACGGCCTGCATGCGGCCCTCGGACTCGATCAGCAGGTAGGCGCTGTTGCCGGCGACCAGCTCCTCCTCGGGCTGCGCCTCGAGTGACGAGCACCACGTCCGGCCCGCTGAAGCCGATGACGCGGCACGGGAGGCTCTCGCCCACGTCCAGGCGTGCGGGTTGACCTTCGACGAGCTGGGGCATGGTGACGAGCGACATCTACCCACGGGGATATCGGCCGATACGTCCGCGGATTTAAGCCCGCCCACCCCGCCCGGCCCCCGCGGGGAGTACGGGGGCCGGATATTCGTCCCACCCACCCTGGGGAGGAAGCTCTACAGCCTGTCGTGCCAGCGCACGGCCGCCGACGCGACCTCGCCGAGCGCCGAGCGCAGCCCGCCGCGGTCGCCCGCGGCGCGGGCCTTGGCCAGCCGCCGCAGCGCGCCGGCCAGGACCGCGGGGCCGCTCGGCCCGTCGGTGCGCAGCGTCGCCAGCTCGCCCGGCGTGAGCCGGTTCTGGCCGTTCGCGACCAGGGCGCTGAGCTCGCGGGCACGGCGCTCGGCCGCGGCCGCGGCCACGCGCGCCTCGGCGGCGTCGCGCACCGCCGCCTCGGCCTGGTCCTCGCTGGCGCGCACGCGCGCCTCGGCATCGGCGATCAGCCGCTCGACGCGCTCGAGCTTGTCGGTCCGGCGCGCCACGCGCACGTGCCGGGCACGCCCGGCCTCGGACGCCCGGCGCGCGCGGCGGCGCGCGTCGCCGGCCCTGGCCTCGGCGCGCTCGGCGCGGCCCTCGGCGACCAGCAGCGCACGCTCCAGCGCGGCCGCGCGCGCCTCGGCGCGGCGGACGCGCTCCGGCTCGGCGGTCGGCGCCTCACGCGGCGCCACGGCCGGCGCGGCCACGCCCGACGCGCGCTTGGGCCCCGGACGGCGCGGCTCCAGCCCCGCGGCGCGGATCGCCGCGTCGAAGGAGCCGCCGAACGGGCGCTTGGCGGCGTTGGTCGACGGCCAGAGCCCTTCGCGGTAGCGCTCCGCGCGCCATTCCTGCGCGCGCCAGCGGGCCAGCGACGGGTTCCAGTCGGCCGAGCAGGGCGGCTCGCCGTAGCGGGCCTCCCACTCGAGGATCTTCTCGATGATCAGTTCGCGGGTCCAGCGCCTCACTCGACGCCCGCCCGCGGTCTGCGCGGACGGGGTCATGAGAGGCTCCGTCCGCTAAGTGCCGCGCGGCTGGTCGTTCGACGTGGCGATGGCGAGCGACCATGCACGCACCCCGAAGTGACCCGCGGCGGCGGGCATCGGCTTCATGGTGTGCGTGCGGCGGCTGAGGGCCATCGTCCGAGAAACGGTACATGACGACCCGGGTATCGCCAAACGGGATTCGAACCCGGTTACGCTGCTGGCGTGGTCGTCGAAGTGGCCCCCGGAGTCCACCGCCTCGGGAACCCCCTGGTCAACTTCTACCTCGTCGAGGCGGACGGCGGGATGACGCTCGTGGACGCCGGCCTGCCCGGGTTCTACGGCCAGCTCGAGGCGTTCCTGCGCGAGCGCGGCCGGCGCGTCGCCGAGATCGACGCGCTGCGTGCTCACGCACGGCGCACAGCGACCACGTGGGGATCGCCGAGAAGGTCCACCAAGAGGGCGTCCCGGTCCACGTCCACGAGGGCGATGCCGAGCTGGTGCGGACGGGCGCCCAGCCAGCCGCGCGAGGGCAAGCATGCTCCCCTACCTCCGCTACCGCGCGACCTGGAAGCTGCTCGGGGCCGCCGTCCGCGCGGGCGGCGTGAAGACGACCAAGGTCCCGTCGGCGACGACGTTCAGCGGCTCGGACGTGACGCTCGACGTCCCCGGCCACCCGCGCGCGATCCACACGCCCGGCCACTCGAACGGCCACGTCGCCCTCGCCTTCGCGGCCGGCGCTGCTGTGCCGGCGACGCGCTGTGCACGTGGAACCCGCTGACCGGCAGGCCCGGGCCGCAGATCATGCCGGGCGCCTTCGCGGTGTCGAACGACGCAGGCCATGGACTCGCTGTCCCGGATCGAGGACGTCGCCGCCGGCGTGCTGCTGCCCGGGCACGGCAATCCGTGGATGGGCGGCGTGCCGCCCGCGGTCGCCAGGGCGCGGCAGGCCGGGCCGAGCTAGGGCTCGTGAAACTGCGCTCGTAGGGAAGGTGGTCGGGCTCCCGCCCGCGGGTGACTCCACGATGCGCAACATCCGGGGCCGCACTCGCCTCGGCGAGGCTCCCGCGAATGGCGTGGGGCCCCGCCGCGCGACGCCCGGGGCGCGAGCTTCCACGATGCGCGGACCAACCCCGACCGCACTCTCCCTCAATGCGGCAGTTCCAGGGTCCCGCGATCCGCTCGATCCAGGTGCTGCGCAGGCCGAGCGCGGTCCGGACCGTCGCGGCGAGACAGGGTCTGATCGCCCTCGCTCCCCCGGACGAGCACGGTCGCGGCGCGCCCCGACGGCGACCGCGACGCGACCGCGAGCTCCAGGAGGTCCCCGGCCACGCCGAGCTTGCGCTCGACCTCGTTCTGCCGTGAACCGCGCGGTCCACGTGTGGACCGGCGACAGGTCGTCGTGCGGGTCCTCGACCGAGCGCAGGTACGGCAGCGGCGTCCGCCGCCGAAGCCCTCCTCGTTGGAGGCCGTCCGGCCGCCCGAGGTCGAGAAGAAGAACGTCTGCGCGACCTCGCCGCCGACCGTCACGACACGTGCGCGGGTGGCCCGGACCGCCGCGGTGCTGGCCGCGATCTCGTGGAACACGCCGCCGTAGACCTGCGAGCGGACGTCGGCGAACACGTCGTACGACGCTGCCCGGCCGGCGGCTGCGTGAGCGCGTACGAGCGCGCGACGACGGCCTGCGCCTTGAGCGCCTCGGCCGGCCAGCTCGCCGGCATCTCGGCCGGCACGACGCCGTACAGGTAGTGCTCGAGCGAGACGTGGTTGACGGCGAGCACCGCGCCGCCGTCGCGCACGAGGACCATGCGGCCGCGGTAGGCGCCGTTGCTGAGCCAGTTCTCGGCGAGCGCCGTGCAGCACCGTGCTCGCGCCGCCGGTGACCGTGACCGGGCGCCGCGCAGCCGGGCCCGCGTGCGGCCGGTGGTGGCGTCGATCAGCTCCACGCGATCGGCGTCGAGCGCGCGGAAGCGGTAGCGCGCGGTCGTCGCGCAGGCCGATCCGGCGCCCGTTGGCGGCGACGCGCGCTGTGGCGCCGCTGATCTTCGGCGCGCGGCCGCGCTTGAGGCGTACGCGCATCCGCGCCGCCGGCGCCGTGCCGTAGCTCGCTGCCCGTGTAGTAGTGGGCGAGGATGAACTCGCGTCGCGGCCCTCGCGCAGGGCGTATCCGTAGGCGCCGTACTGGGAGAGGCCGACGCCGTGGCCCCATCCGCGGCCATCGATGACGACGTCGTCGGCGGCCGCCGCGGCGGGCACGGAGAGCAGGAGCGTGGTGGCGATCAGGAGCGCGCGCATCGTCGAGTCACTCAACAGCCCGCGCAGTGCGGGGGTTGCGGTTGCCATCATGCCCGGCGCCATCGAAGCCCCCGACGCCCGACCCCCGCCCTCCGTCCCCGACGAGCCGCCCGCCGAGCGCCGCCGGCGGGTCGGCTCGCGCCTGTCCTGGCTCGGGCTCGCGATCTCCCTGCTCGCGGTGGCCGGCGTGGTGTGGTGGGCGACCAAGCAGGAGCCGCCGGAGCTGCCGTCGACCGGCGCGGAGCTCGGCGCGCTGGTCGGGCGCCATCCTCCTCTACGGGCTGGCGACGGTGGTGCGCTCGGAGCGCTGGCAGCGGCTGCTCGTGGACGAGGGCGCCCACCCGCCGCGCACCGACACGTACGCGCTGACGTGCGTCGGCTACATGGGCAACAACGTGCTGCCCGCCCGCGCGGGTGACGCGATCCGCGTCGTGCTGATGGCGCCGCGCGCCGGCAGCTCCAAGCGCACCGTGGTCGGGACGCTGCTGGCCGAGCGGCTGCTCGACATCGCCGTGCTCGTCGTGATCTTCGTCGTCGTCGGCTACGGCCTGCTCGGCGAGGTCGGCGGCGACAGCGTCGAGATCATCCTGCTGGTCGTCGCCGGGCTCGCCCTCGCGGCCGCTCGCCGGTGTACTTCGCCGTTCGCCGCAACGAGCGGATGATCCACCTTCATCGCCCCGATGCTGTCGGCCACGCTCGGGCTGCGGCGCGCGCACCACGGGCTGCTCCTGCTCGGCCTCACGCTCGTGATCTGGGGGATCGAGGCCGGCGTGTGGATGTCGGCCGGCGCGGCCGTCGGCTTCGGCATGGACCCGATCGAGGGCCTGTACATCGTCGCGCTGGCGTCGGTGTTCTCGCTCGTGCCGTCGGGCCCGGCCTACGCCGGCACGCAGGACGCGGCGGCGATCCTCGGGATCAAGGCGCTCGGCGGCACCGGCGCGCAGGCCGTCGCCTACATCGTGATGCTGCGCTTCATCATCGTCGTCCCGATCACGCATCGTCGGGCTCGTGCTGCTCGCGGCGCGCTACGGCGGGCTCGGGCGGCTGCGCGCGCGCGGCTGGAGGCCAGCGCGTGAAGCACGTCGCGCCGCGGCGGAGAGCTGCGCCGCGTACGCGCGTGCTGGTGATCGTCGCCCTGGCGCTGCGGCTCTTCGAGCTCGGCGACCGGCCGTTCCACCACGACGAGAGCCAGGACGCCTACTTCTCGTGGATCTTCCTCGAGCAGGGCGACTACGAGTACAACCCGCTGCTGCACGGCCCGCTGCGCTTCTACCTCACCGCGGCCATGTACGGGCTGTTCGGCGACTCGGACTTCACGGCCCGCCTCGCCCCGGCGCTGATGGGCACGCTGATGGTGCCCCTCCCCTACCTGCTGCGCGAGCAGATCGGCCGCGTCGGCGCGTTCGCGGCGGCGCTGCTGCTCGCCTTCGGCCCGTCGTACCTGTACTTCTCGCGCTTCGCGCGGGAGGACATCTACTTCGCGGCGATCTCGTTCGCGCTGCTGGTCGTCACCTTCCGCTTCCTCGGCGCACCCGCGCAAGCCACCAGCCGGCGCTGCGTCGGCGCGCTGCTGGCGGCCGCGCTTCGCCACCAAGGAGACGACGTTCATCACCGGCTTCGTGGCCTTGACGTTCTTCGTGGTCGTGCTGCTCACGCCGTAGCGGCAGCGGCTGATCGAGCCGGTCCGCGCGGTCGGCCTCGACGCCTGGGGCTGGGCGCTGGCCGCCTTCCTCGGCGTCTACACGATCCTCTTCACGACGTTCCTCACCCACCCCGACGGGGTGCGCGGCCTCTACACGGGGCTCGACTACTGGCTCGGCCAGCACGAGGTGGGCCGCGGCGGCGAGCCGCGTGGTACTTCTACCTCCTCGTCCTGTTCGGGGACGAGTGGCCGGTGCTGCTGCTCGGCGCGGTCGGCGTCGTGGTCGCGGTGCGCCGGCCGCACGCTGCTCGGCGCGTTCCTGATCTGGGCGTTCGTGGTCTCGCTGGTCGTCTACTCGTGGGCGGGCGAGAAGTTCGCCTGGCTCGTCCTGCACCCGCTGCTGCCGCTGCTCCTGCTGGCCGGGCTCGGGATCCAGCTGATCTGGGACGCGCGCCGGCGCTGGTACGGGAAGGTCGGCGCCGTCGTGGTCGTCGCTCGGGCTTCGCCTACGCCGGCTACGCCTCGTTCCTCGTCAACGCCGTCAACCGCGCCGACCCGCGCGAGCTGCTGGTCGTCGACCCAGTCGGCGGAGGAGGTCAAGGACGTCGCCGACCAGGTCGTCGCCCGCGCGGAGCGCGAGCCGACCTCGATCACCGTCGACGCCTCCGAGGGCGCGACGTTCCCGTGGGCGTGGTACTTCCGCGACCTCGCCGGTCGAGCTACGTCGAGCTCGGCGCAGACCGGCGACGCCGCCGGACTCCGACGTGCTGATCCTCACCCAGGCCGCCCACGACCGGCTCGGCCCGCAGCTCACCGGCCACGAGGCCCGCGAGTTCCCGTTCCGCGTCTGGTGGGATGCGCGACGGCGGACGCGATGTCGCCCCGGCGCCTGGTGGCGCTGGTTCACGAAGCGCGAGCCGTGGAGCCCTACCGGCGGCATGCCGGAGTGGCTCTACGAGCGGCCCTGAAGTCCGCGAGCCGCCAGACGACGGTGCCGTCGCGCTCGAAGACCTGCTCGCCGAGCTCGTCCCACTTCGCGAGCCCCGCGTCGCCGTACGTGGTGCGCTCGATCGGTCCGTAGACGACGTAGCTCGACCCGTAGCGGCCGATCAGCTCGCGCGCCTGCGTCGAGGTCGTCGGTCGTGTAGAGGCGTGCGGACGTCCTCCTCGCGGCCGCCCGGATCGTGGCCCCACTGCAGCTCGTGGCCCGGCCCAGCCGAGCACCGTGGGCGCGGCCGGTGAAGGTCGAGATCGCGGCCGTGGCCGAAGGCCGAGTAGTCCTCCCCGACCGCCTCGAGCACGACGGCGCCGCCGGGCGTGTTCGCGCGCAGCCAGCTGATCGCGGCCGGGTCGCCGGGCGCGCGACTCGCGCAGCCAGCCGAGGCCGTCGAGCGTCGGCGAGCGCGCGAAGCCGCCCTTGCGCGCGTAGGTGCCCGGCGTAGGGGTAGACGAGCGCCGAGCAGGAGCGCAGCGCCGCGCCCGCCGCCCAGAGCGGCCAGGCCGCGGCGCGGCAGGTGCGCGCCCGCCCACGGCAGCGCGCACGCGGCGGCGAGCGCGAGCAGCATCCAGGCCTGGTAGCCGAGCTTGAAGACCGTGTTCATGCGGAACAGGTCGCTGCCGTCGAACGCGTCGCGGACGTAGACGAGCTCGGGGGCCAGCACGCAGAGCCAGCCCGCCGGCGATCAGCAGCCAGAGGAAGCGCTCCGGCGGGCCGAGCCGGCGCGAGAGCAGCGAGCCGGCGGCGACGGCGAGCAGCGCGGCGAGCGCGGCGATGCCCGGCGAGGTCGGCGGCCGCGAGCAGCGAGCCGGCGAAGACGCGCGGCCACGGCGCCCCAGACGAGCGTCCGCGCACGGGTGCCGCGTGGCCGAGCACGCGGGCCGCGAACGCCGCAGCCAGCAGCCACGCGAAGATGCCGTAGAGCAGCGCGAAGTCGCCGGCGAACTCGCTGAACGACCGCCGCTCGTCGACCCAGCGCGACGCCGTCGGCCGCCGGATCGAAGCCGAGCCAGAACGGCAGCATGAGCACCACGCTCGCGACCAGCACGAGCGCGAGCCAGGTCACCGCGTAGACGCGGCGCCCGGCGCTCGCCGGGTCGCGCAGCCACGTCGCGACGGCCAGGACGAGCAGCCCCGCCGACCGTGGGGTACGACCACGAGTTGATCGCGTACAGCGCGCCGAGCGCGAGCCCGGCGGCGAGCGCCTCGGCGACGCCGCGCAGCACCGCGTCGCCGCGCGGGCCGGCGAGCGCGACCTGCAGCGCGAAGCCGAGCGCGAGCAGGGTGAACGGCAGCGCGAGCACGTGGGCGTGGAGGTCGCCGAGCAGGAACGAGAACCACGGGAACTCGTTGATCGTCCCCGGGATCACCCGCGACGGCGGCGAACCAGTCGTAGTCGCCCGGCGGGTCGGCGGCGTCGATCCACTCGCGCACGCCGGCGAGGTTGCCGAGCACGACGCACGAGCACCACCGCGGCCACGCCGGCCGCGATCGGCCCGCCGCGCACGCCGGTCAGCCGCGGCCGCGCGGCCGCCCACAGCGTGCCGGCGAGCGTGAACGCGGCGCGTCGCCGAGAGCGCCGGCGAGCAGCGCGAGCGCGAGGTTGTAGCCCTCGTCCGGCGAGACGCCGGCGACCTTGATGACCATCGCCATCGCGAGGTGGCCGAGGTAGTAGTAGTTGAGCTCCTCGCCCGCCATCCACGGGTCGTGCGGCGGGAACGAGGACGAGGCGTTCGCGGCGTTGATGAACGCCATGTCCATCGGCTTCTCGGTCCCCCACACGTCGGGCGAGTAGGCGACGAGCAGGGCCATCGCGCGAAGAACGCGACGGCGAAGACGACCTCCGAGCCGATGAACAGCCGGCGGCGCGCGGGGTCCTGCGCGGGCAGCGCCCGCGCGGCGATCCACTCGGCGCGGCGCCGCGCCCACCAGCCGCCGGCCGGCACGCCGAGCCGCGCCGCGAGCGCCCGCTGCCGCGCCGCGACCAGCACGGCCGTCGACGCCGAGCACGCCGGCGACCACGAGGATCGTCGCGGTCGAGTACCGCACCGGCGTGACCGACACGAGCATCCACACCGACCACGTGAGCAGCAGCAGGCCGAGCGGCTTGGCGAAGCCGAGGCCCGCGCCGGGGAGCCGCCCGAACGCGAGCGAGGCCAGCGGCACTGCCGCCAGGCCGACGACCTCGACCAGCGCGAAGAAGCCGAGAGCCTCGGGCACGCGGCGGAGGCTAATAGGCTCACCGGCATGAGCACCTACGAGCGCGTCGCCGACCTTCCCCTGACGATCGACGACTACGCGCTCGAAGGGCTCTCGCGAATGGTCGGCAGCGGGTTCGAGCGGCTGACCACCGTGATCCGCCTGCGCGGCGGCGGCGAGGAGGGCGTCGGCGAGGACGTCACGTACGACGGCGACGAGCAGCTGCGCGCAGCAGGAGCGCGGGCCGGTGCTGCCGCTGGCCGGCGAGTGGACGTTCGACAGCTTCTCGGAGCACCTCGCGACGCTCGACCTCTTCCCCGACGGCGATCCCGTCGCAGCCGGCGTTCCGCCACTACCGCCAGTGGGGATACGAGAGCGCGGCGCTCGACCTCGCCCTGCGCCAGGCGGGCACGTCGCTCGCGGACGCCGTCGGCCGCGAGCTGCGCCCCGTGACCTTCGTCGTCTCCACGCGCATGGGCGAACCGCCGTCGATCGACGCCGTCACGCGCCGGCTGGCGCGCTATCCCGACCTGCGCTTCAAGCTCGACGGCACGCCGGACTGGGACGACGAGCTGATCGCGGGCCTGGTGGAGAGCGGCGCGGTCGACTCGATCGACTTCAAGGGCGCCTACAAGGGCACGCCGGTCGACACGGAGACCGATCCGGCGTTCTACCGCCGGATCGCGGAGACGTTCCCGGAGGCCTGGCTCGAGGATCCCGACCTCGCGACCGAGGAGGCGCGCGAGGCACTGCGGCCGTTCGAGGACCGCATCACGTGGGACGCGCCGATCCACTCGGTCGACGACATCCTCGCGGCGCCGGTGATCCCGAAGACGGTGAACCTCAAGCCGTCGCGCTTCGGGACGCGTCAAGGCGCTGTTCGAGGGCTACGACTTCTGCGACGAGCGCGGCATGGGCGCCTACGGCGGCGGCCAGTACGAGCTCGGCCCCGGGCGCGGGCAGATCCAGTACCTGGCGGCGCTCTTCCACGCGGACGCGCCGAACGACATCGCTCCCGGCGGGTATGACCTGCTCGACCCCGAGCCGGGCCTGCCGGAGAGCCCGCTGACCCCCGACCCCGAGCCCACCGGATTTCGCCGGCGGTCGTAGACTCCAGGATCACTCATGCCTCCCAAGCAGCGACAGGTCAAGATCGAGCAGAAGGGCGCGCTGGCCGCGATGCAGCAGCTCGAGGGCCGCAGCGACGAGGAGCTCGAGGCCGAGACCCGCTTCCGCGCCGCCGCCCAGGCGATCCTCGGCGCCCGCGCCGCCGAGCGGATGGACGCCAAGCGCTCGCGCGAGCACTTCCGCGCCGCCATCGCCGCCTCCCGCCCGCAGGAGCGCCTCCAGCTCCGGCGGATGGCCGAGGCCTCGCTCGCGCTCGCCGAGCGCCGCGCCGGCGACCTCAAGGTGGCCGCCGAGAAGCTCGGCCAGACGCCGCCGTCGAACCGGCAGCTGCTGATGCTCCAGCTGATGGGCTACATCGCCCCGCCGCCGGGCTCGGGCATGGCCCGCCGCATCGGCGGCGTGCTGCTCGTGATCCTGATCATCGTCGTCCTGCTCGCGCTCGGCTGGGGCATCGTCCAGCTCGTCGCGCTGCCGTTCGGCGGCATCGGCGTCGGCGTCTCGGTCTTCTGGGGCTTCCTGCTCGTGGCGGTGGCGCTCGGCGTGCTGGCGGTGGTCGGGCGGACGCCGGCAGAAGCGCGCCCGCGCCAAGGCGGCCGAGCAGCGGGCCGACATGATCGAGCGGCCGGCGCCGCTGACGCTCACGTTCCGCCGTCGTGTCACGTTCAAGGGACGTGACGACGGTCGCACTGCCACCGTTCTGGAGCCTCGTCGAGCGCCACGGCGACGAGCTGCTCGCGCACGCGCGGCGGCTCGCCGGCGACCAGCACGCCGAGGACGTGGTGCAGGACGCGCTGCTGCGCGCCCTGCGGGCGTATCCGCGCCTCCGCCACGCCGACCACCTGCGCGCATGGCTGTACCGGGTGACCACCACGGCCGCCATCGACCTGCACCGCTCGCGCAGGCGCGAGCTCCCGACCGACGACGTGCCGGCCGTCGCCACCGCCGACACCTACGACGAGGGCGCCTTCGAGGCGCTCATCGCGCCGCTGCCCGACGGCGCGCAGGCCGCCCTGCGGCTGCGCTTCGTCGACGACCTGGACTACGAGGGCATCGCCGACCGCCTCGGCATCTCCGCCGTCGCCGCCCGGCAGCGCGTGTCCACCGCCGTCCGCACCCTGCGAGAGAGAGCCGCCGCATGACCCCGCTCCCCGACACCCTGCTCGAGGCCGTCGCCGCCGCCGCGGTGCGCGAGGGCCTCGCCGACGCCGTCTTCACCCGCCTGCGCACCCCGATCGGGCGCCTGCTCGTGGTGCAGGGCGCCGCCGGCGTGATCCGCGTCGGCTTCGAGGAGGAGCCCGAGGACCACGTGCTCGCCGAGGTCGCCGGCCGCCTCGGGCCCCGCATCGTCGGGTCCGACCGCGAGCTGGCCGGCACGCGCGACGCGCTCGACGCCTACTTCGCCGGCGAGGCCCTCGCCGACCTGCCGGTCGACCTGTCGCTCGTCGCCGCGCCGTTCCGGCGGGCGGTGCTGGAGACGCTCCACGACTCCGTGTCCTCCGGGTCGGTCGTGACGTACGGCGCGCTGGCGGAGCTGGCCGGCAACGAGCGCGCGTTCCGCGCGGCCGCGACCGCCTGCGCCCGCAATCCCGTGCCGATCGTCGTGCCGTGCCACCGCGTCGTGCCGGCGGGTGGCGGGATCGGGCGGTACGGGGGCGGGCCGGAGCGCAAGCGCGCTCTGCTGGCGTTGGAGGGCTCACTGCCCTCCGCGTGACCCCGGCTGGGTAAGGAGGCTGGGGGATCGACCGCGTTCGCAGTCCGTGGCGCGTTTTGGACGCATAGCGTCCAGAAAGCGCCACGAACCGGCCACGCCGGCTCCCTCACCTCCATGCCCAGCCGGGGTTACGCGACGGGCGCTGAGCGTTAGGGACTCCCCCGATGCGGCGCGCCGCGCCCCACGACGAGGATGCGCGCCATGCTCCGAACCCTCCTCGTCGCCGCGGCGCTGCTCCTGCTGCCCGCCACGGCCCACGCCGACTCGATCGTCTTCGTCAAGGACGCCAACGTCTGGGCCGCCGCGCCCGACGGGTCCGGCCAGCGACAGGTCACCAGCGACGGCACGGCCGACTCGCCGTACCGCTCCCCCTCGCAGGCCGACGACGGGACGATCGCGGCCGGCCACGCGAGAGCGTGAAGCTGCTGCGCCGCGACGGGCGCGTGATCCGCGAGCTCGACCCGCCCGCGCTGACCAACTCGGTCAGCCACCCGATGGACGGCACGCCGGTCGACGTCGCGCTGTCGCCCGACGGCTCGAAGGTCGCGTACACCTTCGCCGACTTCTCGTGCCCGGTCGGCGCCTCGTGCGGCGCCCGCACGGCCACCGGCTTCATGACCGCAGCCGGCGCGCAGCTCCCCGGGAACCTCTACCTCAACAACCCGAGCTGGGTCTCCAACACCCGCACGCTGCTGTTCGGCGGCTACCTGCACCAGGTCAACACGCACGACCAGGGCGCCGCCGAGGACGTGCACTGGTTCGACGACTACGAGATCGTCGGCCAGGCGGACTCGACCGACCTCGGCGACGGCGAGCTGAGCGCTCAGGGCGACAAGCTCGCGCTCGTGCGCGGCTACGGCGACGACACGCACATCATGTGGTACACGACCGGCGCCCCGCCGGCCGCCCCGGCGATGCAGTGCGCGACCGGCAAGCTCGCGGGCCTGCACGGCCCGACCTGGGCGCCCGACGGGCAGTCGCTGGCCTGGGGCGAGCCCGACGGCGTGTGGCTCAAGCCGAGCGCGCTCGACTGCACCGTCCAGCCGTCGCTGGTGATCCCCGGCGGGAGCGAGCCCGACTTCGGCCCCGCCGCCGTGGGCGCCGCGGCCACGAAGCCGACCCTGAAGGCGCGGGCGTCGAAGCGCAAGGTGACCCTTTCGGTGCCGTGCGCCACCGCGTGCACCGTGCGGGCGAAGCTGCTCAAGGGCCGCCGGACGATCGCGTCGAAGCGCGCCACGCTCGGCTCGGCGGGCACCGCGAAGCTCACGCTCAAGCCGAAGAAGCGCCTGAAGGCCCGGGCCAGGATGACCGCGCGCGTGACGGTCACGCTGGCGGACGGGTCCGCGACGACGCTGAAGAAGGCGCTGCGGGTCAGCCGCTGACGGCGACCTTGACCGACGAGATGACCACCGGCTCGACCGGCTTCTCGGTCGCCGGGTCGGTCTCGGCGACGCCGATCTTGTCCACCACGTCCTGCCCGGCCGTCACCTTGCCGAGCAGGGCGTAGTCGGGCGGGAGCTGGGCGTCCTCGGCGGTGACCACGAAGAACTGGCTGCCGGACGTGCCGGCGGCCTCGGCCCCGGTCTTGGCCATCGCGACCACGCCCTTGGAGTAGACGAGGTCCTGCGGCGGCGCCTCGACCACGGAGAAGCCGGGGCCGCCGGTGCCGTCGCCCTTCGGGTCGCCGCCCTGGATCACGAAGCCCGCCACGATGCGGTGGAAGGTCGTGCCGTCGTAGAAGCCCTCGTCGGCCAGCGTCTTGAACGACCCGCCCGTCTTCGGCGCCTGCTCGGGATCGAGCGTGATCTCGAAGTCGCCGCAGTTGGTGGAGACCGTCGCGACGTACGTCTTGCCGGCCTCCAGCGTCGCCTTCGGCTTGGCGAGGTCGCCCTCCCCCTTGGGCTCGGGCTCCTCGGCGGTCTCGCAGCCGGCCGGAGCGGCCTCCTCGGTCGGCGCCGGCGTCGCGGCGGCCTCTCCTGAGGAGTCGTCGTCCTCGCCGCAGGCGGCGACGGACAGCGCGAGGAGCAGGGCGAGGAGCAGGACGGGCACCCGGAACATGGGCGGCGATGATAGACACGCACCGTGAGCGTCTCGCCGCGAGTGAAGCCGTACGACCACGTCCTGCTCGACCTCGACGGCTGCCTGTGGGTGGGCGACGAGGCCTGCGAGGGCGCTCCGGAGGCCGTGACGGCCCTCCGCGAGGCGGGCATCTCGGTGGTGTTCCTCACCAACGACGTCCGTCACGCACCCGAGGACTTCGTGCGCAAGCTGTGGCGGCTCGGCTTCCAGGCCTCGCTCGCCGAGGTCGTGACGGTGGGCGCCGCCGTGCAGTACCAGCTCTCCGGCCGCGAGCAGCGGTCCGCGTACGTGGTCGGTTCGGACGCGCTGGTCGAGCACGTGGCGCAGGCCGGGCTGCGGATCCTCAACCGGACGCCGTTCGCCACCCGCGCCGACGTCGTGGTGGTGGGCGCGCACGACGACTTCGTCTACGACGAGCTGCGGATCGCCACGCAGGCGGTCCTGCGCGGCGCGGAGCTCATCGGCGCCACGCGCGACGCGACGTTCCCGATGCCCGACGGCCCATGGCCGGGCACCGGCGCCGTGCTCGCCGCGATCGAGAGCGCCACCGGCCGGCACGCCGACCTCGTGGTCGGCAAGCCGGAGCCGGCCATGTACGAGGCGGCCTTCGACCGGCTCGGGGAGGGACGCATCCTCGGCGTCGGCGACCGGCTCGAGATCGACGTCGAGGGCGCGCGCCGCGCCGGGCTCGACCAGGCGCTCGTCCTCACCGGCGGCGCGACGCGCGAGGAGGCCGACGCCGCCGACCCCCGACCCACGCACGTCGCCGACTCACTCGGCGCGCTGGTCCTCCAGTAGCGCCTTCGCGGCGGTCACGAAGCCGCGCGGGTCGTCGACGTAGAGGCGCACCTCGCCGACCACTGCCCCCTCGAACGCCCGCGGGCGGCGCAGCTCCACCGCGATCCGGGTCTGGTTCATCACGGCGACGTTGTGGGCCGCCTCGTCGGTCCCGCGCCGCGCCCGCACGGCCTCGACCTCGTGCCACGGCAGGTGGATGTCGGTCGTCGCGCCGTAGCGCACGCGGATCCCGCCGGCGTCGAGCAGGTGCGGGAACACCTTCATGCTCGCCGCCATCCCGATCATGAAGAGCAGGCCCCAGACGCTGAGCACGAGCACGACGAGCCGGACCGAGTCCCAGGGGATGAGCAGGTGCACGACCGGCAGCTCGATCGCCGAGACGAAGACGAACGCCCAGAGCAGGGGCGTGATCTGCTTCGCGTAGGAGAACGTCTGCACGCCGGGCCCCTGGCCGGCGACCCGCCGGCGCACCCAGAGGAACAGGCTGCGCCAGGTGCCGAGCTCCATCGCGATCGCCTTGCGGATCACGCCGGCGCCGCCTGCAGCTTGGCCAGCACCTGCTCGAGCCCGCGGGCGAAGGCCGGGAGCTCCTCCATGCCGCCGAACAGCAGCTCGGCGAGCTCGGCGTGCTGGCGGGCCATCTCCTCCATCACGCCCGTGCCGTGGGCGGTGAGCGAGACGAGCGTCGCCCGCCGGTCGGTCGGGTGCGGCTCACGGGTGACGAAGCCGGTCTCCACCAGCCCGTCGACGAGCCCGGTCACGTTGCGCGGCGTGACCCGCAGCGCGTCGGCGAGCGCCCGCTGGGTCAGCGGGCCCTCGTGGTGCAGCCGCCACGCCAGCGTCGCGCGCGGCACGGAGAGGCCGAGGCGGCCGAGGCTCTCGGTCGCGTCCGCGTTGAGGAGCACGACGACCTCGAGCAGCCGGTCCAGCACCGGTTCGTGAAGTTGCTTCACCATGTAGTGACTACAGGGTAGCGCGCCCGGCTAGCCTCCTCCGCTCGAATGGACGTCCGCCTGATCGTCAACCCCGCCGCCGGAGCCGGCCGCGCCGCGCGCCTGCTGCCGGACGTGGAGGCCGCCCTGCGCTCGCACGGCATCGCCTTCCGGGTCGACCGCACGACGTCGATCGAGCACGCGCGCGAGCTGGCCCGCGAGGCGTGCGCGGCCGGCGAGATCGCCGCGGCGATGGGCGGCGACGGCCTGGCGGGCGCCGTGGCCGGCGAGCTCCTCGAGGGCGACGGCCTGATGGCGATCCTGCCCGGCGGCCGCGGCAACGACCTCGCACGCAAGCTGGAGATCGGCCACGACCCGGTCGCCGCCGCCGCGTTCCTCGCCGCGGGCCGCGAGCGCCGGATCGACGTCGCGGAGGCCGGCGGGCGGATCTACGTCGGCATCCTCAGCGCCGGCTTCGACTCCGACGTCAACCAGATCGCCAACGGCACGCGACTGCCGCTCGGCACGTTCGTCTACCTCTACGGCGCCCTGCGCGCGCTCGCATTCTGGAAGCCCGCGCGGTGGACGGTGACGATCGACGGCACGCCGCACGCCTTCACCGGGTATGCGGTGGCGGTGTCGAACTCGGGCGTCTTCGGTGGCGGGATGTGGCTGGTGCCGGACGCGTCGATCGACGACGGCATGCTCGACGTGGCCTTCACCACCCACCGGCCGAAGGCGACGTACCTGCGCGGGCTGGGCAAGGTGTTCAAGGGCACGCATGTCGACGAGCCCGGCTTCGAGATCCGGCGCGGCCGCGAGGTCACGTTCCACGCCGACCGCCCGTTCACCGCGTATGCCGACGGGGACCCGATCGCGGACCTGCCGGCGACGGTCCGCGTGCGGCCCGGCGCGCTGCGGGTGATCGTCCCGTGAGGCTGGCCGCGGGCCTGCTCGCGGCCCGTGCCACCGGAGTCCTGACGCGCCTGGGCGGGCGCGGCGGCACGTCGCTGCCCGGCAAGGTGCTGATGCGCGCCGAGCCGCACGCCATCGCCAAGCTGGCCGGACGGCTCCCGCGCGGCAGCGTCGTGATCTCGGCCACGAACGGGAAGACCACCACGGCAGCGATGGTCGCCTCCGTCCTCGCCCGCACGGGCACGAGCCTGGTCCACAACCGCGCCGGGGCCAACATGGCCGGCGGCGTGGCGGCGGCGCTCGCCGCCCGCGCCCGCGAGCCCGGGGACATGGGCCTGTTCGAGGTCGACGAGTTCTGGCTCGGCCCCGTCGCCGCGGAGCTCGAGCCCCGCGCCGTCCTGCTCGGCAACCTGTTCCGCGACCAGCTCGACCGCTACGGCGAGCTGGAGATCATCGCCGACCGCTGGGCGGGGATCGTGGCGGGCCTGCCCGCGGAGACCGCGCTCGTGCTGAATGCCGACGACCCGCTGGTGGCCGACCTCGGCCGCCACCGCGAGGCGCTGTACTACGGCGTCCAGGACGACGCGCTGGCGCTGCCCGAGATGCAGCACGCGTCGGACTCCAAGCACTGCCGCCGCTGCGGCCACGCCTACGAGTACGAGGCCGCCTACCTCGCCCATCTCGGCCGCTACGCCTGCCCCAACTGCGGCGCGCGCCGGCCCGATCCGAGCGTCTTCGCGGGCGCCGTCGAGCTGCGCGGCATCCGCTCGGCGGCGTTCACGCTCACGACGCCCGAGGGCATGCGCCGGATCGAGCTCCCGCTCCCCGGCCTCTACAACGTCTACAACGCGCTCGCCGCCGCGGCGCTCTGCCTGCGGCTCGGCGTCCCGCTCGACGAGATCGCTGCCGGGCTGGCGGCGGTCGCCCCCGCGTTCGGCCGCGCCGAGACGGTGAACCTGGGCGGCCGGCCGACGTCGATCCTGCTGATCAAGAACCCGGCCGGGGCGAACGAGGTGCTGCGCACGCTGGCGCTCGAGGGTCGCGAGCTCGACCTCTTCGGCATCCTCAACGACCGCACCGCCGACGGCCGCGACGTCTCCTGGGTGTGGGACGCCGACTGGGAGCTGGTGGCGCCGCACGTCGGGCGGCTGACCTGCTCCGGCACGCGCGCCGCCGAGCTGGCGCTGCGGCTCAAGTACGCGGGCGTGGACACCGAGCGGCTCGAGGTGGTCGACGACGTCGGCCGCGGGCTCGACCGGGCGCTGGCGGCCGGCGAAGGACCGCTGTACGCGCTACCCACCTACACGGCGCTGCTGGAGCTCAAGGACCTGCTGGCCCGCCGCGGCGACGCCCAGGAGTACTGGCGGTGAAGGCGGCCGTGATGTGGCACGACGTGGAGTGCGGCCGCTACTCCGCGGACCTCGACGTCTGGCACGAGCTGGCGCGCGAGGCCGGAGGGCCGGTGCTCGACGTCGGCGCCGGGACCGGGCGCGTGGCGCTCGACCTGGCCCGTGCCGGCCACCGGGTGACCGCGCTCGACCTCGACGCCGAGCTGCTCGAGGCGCTGCGCGACCGCGCCGCCGGCCTGCCGGTCGACACGGTGGTGGCCGACGCCGCCGGCTTCGACGCCGGCGAGGGCTACACGCTCGTGGCCGTGCCGATGCAGACGATCCAGCTCCTGCCCGACGCCGCCGCCCGCCGCGGGTTCTTCGCCTCCGCGCGGCGCGCCGTCGCGCCCGGCGGGATCGTGGCGCTCGCCATCGCCGAGGAGCTCGAGACCTTCGAGGAGGAGATCGAGCTGCCGCCGCCCGACGCCGGCGAGGCCGACGGCTGGCGCTACCTGTCCCAGCCGACCGCGGTCCGCGCCGTGCCGGAGGGCACGCGGATCGAGCGGCTGCGCCACACCATCGCGCCGGACGGGGAGCGGACCGTCGCCCCGGACGTGATCGTCCTCACGCGCGTGACCGCGGACGAGCTGCACGCCGAGGGCGAGGCGGCCGGCCTCGCGCCAGCGGGCGTGCGACGCATCGACGCGACGGCCGAGCACGTCGGGTCCGAGGTGGTGCTGCTGCGTGGCTGAGCTCACCTTGCGGGTAGGGGCCCTGTATCCCGACCTGCTCAACATCTACGCCGACCGCGGGAACCTCCTGCTGCTCGAGCGGCGCTGCGCCTGGCGGGGCATCGGCTTCGAGCTGCGCGGGATCGGCCTCGGCGAGGCGCTCGACCCGGACGCTCACGACCTCTTCTACATCGGCGGCGGCCAGGATCGCGACCAGGAGCTGTGCGCGCTCGACATGGCCGAGTCCAAGCGCGCCGGATTGCACGCCGCGGCGGCGCGGGGCGCCGTGATCTTCGGCGTGTGCGGCGGCTACCAGCTGCTCGGCCACGGCTACGAGATGGGCGACAAGGAGCTCCCGGGCGTCGGGCTCGTCGACCTGGAGACGGTGCGCGAGGACGGCCCGCGGCTGATCGGCAACGTGGCCATCGAGCTCGAGGACGGGACCGTCCTGGCGGGGTTCGAGAACCACGGCGGGCGGACGAGGCTGGGGCCGGGTGCGGAGCCGCTCGGCAAGGTGCTGCGAGGCCACGGGAACGACGGCCGCTCGGGCTTCGAGGGCGTCAAGGGCGGTCCCGGCGGCAACGTCGTGGGCACCTATCTCCACGGTCCGCTGCTTCCCAAGAACGCCCATTTCGCCGATTGGCTGACGGCCACGGCGCTGGGCGTCGCGACGGCCGGTCTGGCCGCGCTGGACGACACGCTCGAGGCCGCCGCGCACGCCGCCGCGCGCCGGGCAGCCGGAATCTGATCTGTAGGATCGAACGCGCTCTTTCGCAGGGCTTCCTCTTGACCATTCCCAACACCGCCCAGACCGAGGGGCCGTCGGCCTCCCATCAGGCAGCGTCGCTGGAGTTCCGCGGAGCGACCAAGACGTACCCCGGGGCCGACCGGCCCGCGGTCGACGGCCTGACCCTCGAGGTGCCGGCCGGCGAGATCTGCGTCCTCGTCGGCCCGTCGGGCTGCGGGAAGACCACCGCGATGCGCATGGTCAACCGCATGATCGACATCACGGACGGCGACATCCTGGTCGGCGGCAAGAGCGTTCGCTCGACCGATGAGACCGAGCTGCGGCGCCAGATCGGCTACGTCATCCAGCAGATCGGCCTCTTCCCCCACCGCTCGATCGCGGACAACATCGCGACCGTGCCGCGGCTGCTCGGCTGGGACCGGCAGCGGAGCGCCGCGCGCGTCAAGGAGCTGCTCGACCTCATCGGCCTGCCGCAGGAGATGGCCGGCCGCTACCCGGCGCAGCTTTCCGGCGGCCAGCGCCAGCGCGTCGGCGTGGCCCGCGCGCTCGCCGCCGACCCTCCGGTGATGCTGATGGATGAGCCGTTCGGAGCGATCGATCCCATCAACCGGGAGCGGCTCCAGAACGAGTTCCTGCGCCTCCAGAGCGAGCTGCGCAAGACGATCGTCTTCGTCACCCACGACATCGACGAGGCGATCAAGATGGGCGACCGCATCGCCGTCCTCCAGGAGGGCGGCATCCTCGCCCAGTACGCCCCGCCCGCCGAGCTGCTGATGGCGCCCGCGAACCCGTTCGTGGAGGACTTCGTCGGCGCCGACCGTGCGCTCAAGCGGCTGGCGCTCGACCGCGTGCGCGACGTCGACCTCTGGACCGCGCCGCTGGTGCGCGCGGGCGAGCCGGCCGCCGCGGCGCGCGAGCGCGTCAACGCCTCCGAGGTGCCCTACGCGCTCCTGGTGGACGACGACGACCGCCCGCTCGGCTGGCTGGCGGACCGCGCGCTAAACGGCGACGTCGTGGGCGAGGTCCGCACCTCGCCCCCGGACCCCGTGGTGGAGCTCGACGACATCCTGCGCGACGCGCTCAGCGACCTGCTGGCCCACGAGGTCCAGTACGGCCCGGTGGTCGACCCGGACGGCCGCGTCGTCGGCGTGCTCTCGATCGAGCTGCTCTCGCACGTGATCGCGGGGGACGAGAAGCCGTGACCGAGCTGTTCGCGCAGCTCCAGACGCGGGACCGGTCGGCTCCGGACTGCGTCGCCGACGACGGGATCTGCCCCGGCTGGATCGCCGACAACTTCGACCGCTACCTCGATCCCTTCTGGCAGCACGTCTTCCTGACCCTCGTGTCGGTGGCGATCGGCTTCGCGATCGCCTTCGCGCTCGCGGTCGTGGCCCACCGGCGCCGCTGGCTGGTCCCGCCGATCACCCAGGTCACCGGGATCCTCTACACGCTCCCGAGCGTCGCCGTGTTCTTCCTGCTGCTGCCGCTCACCGGCCGCGGCAACACGACGGCGATCATCGCGCTCGTCGCCTACACGCTGCTGATCATCTTCCGCAACGTCATCGCCGGGTTCGACAACGTGCCGCCGGAGACCACCGACGCCGGCCGCGGCATGGGCCTCACCGAGCGCCAGCTGCTGTGGCGCGTGGAGCTGCCCCTCGCGCTGCCCGAGATCATGGCCGGGCTGCGGATCGCGGTGACCACGACGGTCGGACTCGCCTCGCTCGCCTTCCTGGCCGGCGCCGGCGGGCTCGGGGAGGCGCTGTTCGCGGACTACACGTTCCGCTCCAACGTGCTGGTGGCGGGCGGGC
Source organism: uncultured Solirubrobacteraceae bacterium (assembly GCA_963720415.1). Classification (GTDB taxonomy): domain Bacteria; phylum Actinomycetota; class Thermoleophilia; order Solirubrobacterales; family Solirubrobacteraceae; genus DASSUW01. The sequence continues at coordinate 204,997 of CAVRFQ010000003.1, forward strand.
TGGCCGTCCTCCTCGCCGTGATCCTCGACCTGGTCATCCTCGGGATCCAGAAGATCATCACGCCGTGGACGAGGGCCGCGACATGAGCGCGACCCTGGCCTTCCTCGGCGACTTCGGCAACGCCATCGACTGGATCTTCAACTCGCGGGAGTCGCAGGCGGGCGGCGCCCAGGTCGGCGGCGCCGAGAACCTGCCGCTGCTGTGGACGCATCTCAAGCTCACGGCGGCCGCGATGGCGCTCGCGATCGTCATCGCGCTGCCGCTCGGCCTCGCGCTCGGCCATACCGGCCGCGGCGCGTTCGCCACCATCTCGATCTCCAACACGGGCCGCGCGGTGCCGAGCGTGGCCCTCATCGCGTTCTTCGTCGCGTTCTTTCCGGGCACGCCGGAGTTCTGGAACGTCACCGTGGCGCTCGCCCTGCTGGCGATCCCGCCCATCCTCACCAACGCCTTCGTCGGGGTACGGCAGGTGAGCCGGGACGCGGTCGACGCCGCGCGCGGCATGGGGATGTCGGGGCCGCAGATCGTGCGCTCGGTGGAGCTCCCGCTGGCGCTGCCGCTGATCTTCGGCGGCATCAAGACGTCGACCGTCAACGTCATCGCGACGGCGACGATCGCGCCGCTGGTCGGCGTGCTCACGCTCGGCGATCCGATCATCTCGGGGTCGGTGTACGGCCGCGAGGGCCAGATCGGCGCCTCGATCATGGTCGCCGCGCTCGCGGTGGCCGCAGAGTTGGGCCTGTCGGCCCTGCAGCGCTCGGTCACGCCGGCCGGCGTCAAGCTCGAAAGGGGAGCGAGCGGCACGCCGTCTCGCCTCGGAACCCTCAAGAGGAGGATCCAGACCGTCCCATGAAGCTCACACGATTGCTGCTCGCACTGCTCCTGGTCTCCGGCCTGTTCGTCGTCGCCGCCTGCGGCGAGGACGAGGAGGAGCCGGAGTCCGCCGCCCCGACGTCCGAGGCCACGAGCGGGAAGATCCAGAAGAACGACGCCAACGCCGAGGTGCAGCTGACCATCGGCTCGAAGAACTTCACCGAGCAGAAGGTGCTCGGGGAGATCTACGCCCAGGGCCTCGCGGCCGCGGGCTACTCGATCAGCAAGGACCTCAACCTCGGTGACGAGAAGACGGCCCTGGCGGCCGTGAAGTCCGGCGAGATCTCGGCCTACCCGGAGTACACCGGCACGGCGCTGCTGTCGTTCTTCGGCAAGCAGGCCGACGAGCTGCCGAAGGACCCGCAGGCCGCGTACGAGGAGGCCAAGGCCGGCTTCGAGGCCGAGGGCCTGGCCGCGCTGCCGCCGACGCCGTTCACCTCCTCCAACGAGGTCGCCGTCACCCAGGAGACGGCCGACGAGCTCGGGCTCAAGACCATCTCGGACCTCGAGGGCAAGTCGCAGGACCTGACGCTCTACGGCTCGCCCGAGTGCCGCCAGCGGCTGGACTGCCTGCTCGGGCTCCAGCAGGTCTACGGCCTGAAGTTCAAGAAGTTCGTGCCCGTGGACATCGCCCAGCGTCACGAGGTCCTGACCTCGGGCCGCGCCGACGTCTCGATCGTCTTCACCACCGACCCGCAGATCCAGCGGGAGAACGAGGTGCTGCTCGAGGACGACCAGGGCATGTTCCCGCCCTACAACTCGACGCTGGTCCTCAAGCAGGAGACGCTCGACGCCGCGGGCGAGGACTTCCAGAAGACGGTCGAGCTGATCCAGGAGCAGCTCACCGACGAGAACATGCAGGAGCTCAACGCCCGCGTGGATCTCGACAAGAAGGATCCGGCCACCGTCGCGGAGGAGTACCTCACCGAGACGGGCCTCATCGGCGGGTAGGCGTTCCTTCACCAGTCACTTCGGGGTAACCTGCGCCGCGGCAAGCCGCGGCGCAGGGGCCTCGCGGTGACATCTCTAGTCGGGAGGAACGCCCGTGCGGCGTAGCTCGTGCGTGCTCGTCGTGTCCATCATCGGTGCATTGATGGGGTTCCCACCCACCCTCGCACCGGCCCTCGCACAGGAGGGCAGAGCCGGGGACGCGATCCCCGGGAAGTACATCGTCGTGGTCGATCAGGGCCGCGACGCCGGCGCGGTTGCGCGCTGGCAGAAGGCCCGCGACCGCGAGGTCTTCGATTCGGTCAACGCCTTCGCCGCCTCGCTCGACGCCAAGCAGGTCAAGGCGCTGCGGGCGAGCGAGCGCGTCGCCTACGTGGAGCCGGACCGCGTCGTGACGGCCCTCGCCACGCAGACCATGGACGCCGCCGGCGATCCGTGGGGCCTGGACCGCATCGACCAGCGGGCGCTGCCGCTGTCGCGGACGTACACGTACACCCGTGCGGGAGCGGGCGTGACGGCGTACGTGATCGACACCGGCATCGTGGCCTCGCACTCCGACTTCGGGGGCCGGGCGGCGGTCGCCTATGACGCCCTGGGCGGCACCGGGCTGGACTGCCACGGCCACGGCACGCACGTGGCCGGCACGATCGGCGGCACCGTCCACGGCGTCGCGAAGTCCGTGCAGCTCCGCGGCGTCCGCGTGCTCGGCTGCACCGGCTCCGGGTCGACCTCCGGGATCATCCGCGCGCTCGACTGGGTGCGGGTGAACGCCGTCCGGCCGGCGGTGGCGAACATGTCGCTCGGCGGCGGGTACTCCGCGGCGCTCAACACGGCGACGGCCAACCTGGCCAACTCCGGCGTGTTCGTCGCGGTCGCGGCCGGCAACGAGAGCCAGAACGCCTGCAACGTCTCCCCCGCCTCGACGCCCGCCGCATACACGACGGCCGCGTCGGACAGGACGGACCTGCGGGCGTCGTTCTCCAACTACGGCTCGTGCGTGGACGCCTACGCGCCGGGCGTGGCGATCAAGTCGACCTGGCTGACGGGGACGCGCAGCCTCAGCGGCACGTCGATGGCGAGCCCGCACGTGGCGGGCGTGGGCGCGCTCTACAAGTCGACGTACGGCGAGGCGTCGTCGGCGACGGTCGGGAGCTGGATCACCACGAATTCGACGGCCGGCGTGATCCGCTCGAACCCGAGCGGCACGCCGAACCGCCTGCTGTTCAAGGCCGGCCTCTAGGGCCTCCGCGACCGAAGAACCCCGGCGTCTCCAGGGCCTCCTTGACCTTGGAGGCGTCGAGGTTCAGCCGCTTGGCCAGCGCCTCGGCCAGCGCGTCGCGGCGATTCTCGAACTCCTTGGCGTGCTTCTCGCGGATGCGCTTGATCGCCGCCTCGACCTTGGCCTGGGTCGTGCCGAGCTCGTCCGCGAGCTCCTTGGCGAAGTCGTCGCGCATCCCGCCGGGCTTCCCGAGATCGCCGCGGACGTCCTCGAGCGCGGCGCGCAGCTTGGCCTCGTCGACGCCGAGGCGATCGGCGAGCCGGTCCAGGCCCGGTCCCGGTCCCGGGCCTCCGCGCATGTGGTATCCCGCCTCGCCTGGCCGGTCGCCGGCGGCGACGGCCGCGCCGTCGACCTGGCTGCCGAGCGCGTAGGCCCCCGAGGCGAGCGCCACCGCGGCTCCGACCACGGCGGCCGTCTTCGACTTGGATCTGATCATGCGGCTCAGCGTGCCTCCGCAGACGAAGAGAAGGCGAAGGAAACCCTGGGAATTGCGGGATCGGAGGTGGAGGGCGTCCGGCGGCGTCGCTACGTTCGCGCGATGGCTCTCGACACCGCGCTCGATCAGCTCCACGTCCGCCTGCTCCGGGCCGGCGCGCAGCCGCCCGCCCGCTCGCGCCCCGGTGACGCCGGCTACGACCTGCGCGCCGCGGAGGGCTTCTCCCTCTGGCCGGGCGAGCGCGTGACCGTGCCGACCGGCGTCGCGGTGGCGCTCCCGCCCGGCGTCGCCGGGCTCGTGGTGCCGCGCTCCGGGCTGGCCGCCAGCCACGGCATCTCCGTCGTCAACGGCCCCGGCCTGATCGACCCCAACTACCGCGGCGAGATCCGGGTCGTGCTCGTCAACCTCGGCGACGCGCGCTTCGAGGCCGCCGCCGGCGACCGCATCGCGCAGCTCGTCCTGATGCCGTACCTGGCGCCGGACACCTGCGTGGTCGACGAGCTCCCGCCCTCGCCGGACGGCCGCGGCGAGCACGGCTTCGGATCGTCGGGGCGCTGAGATGGCCGACAAGGTGCTGATCAACCTCGCGACCGGGCTCGAGGACCCCGAGCGGGTCACGGTCGCGTTCCTCGTCGCCGGCGCCGCGCTGGAGCGCGGCCGCGAGGTCGCGATGTTCCTCACCAAGGAGGCCGTGCGGCTGGCGGTCCCGGGCCACGCCACGGGCGTGGCGTGCGACGGCTGCCCGCCGCTGGAGCGGATCTACGAGCAGTTCGCCCAGGGCGGCGGCCTGCTCCTGGCCTGCCCGTTCTGCGTGAACTCGCGCAAGCTCGACGCGGAGTCGTTCGTCGGCAACGCGCGCGTGGCCGGCGCCACGCCCATGTGGGAGTGGCTCGGCGACGAGGGCGGGACCGTCTTCAGCTACTGAGCGGGCCGGTCGCCGTTGACCGCGTAGCGGTCGAACCGCTCGGCCACCACAGCGGGCAGGCGGACCTGGATCCGCACGCCCTCGGGCGTGTCGGTGCGCTCGAGCTCGCCGTCGAGGTCGTGCAGCTCCGACAGCGTGCTGCCCGCGGAGAACGGGACCAGGAGGTCGACGTCGCGCAGGGTCTTCTCGAACTCCTCGGCGATCCGGTCGGAGAGCTCGGGCAGGCCCTCGCCGGTGACGGCGCTCACCAGGGAGGCCTCCGGGTGGCGGAACGCCAGCTCGGTGCGGCGGTCCTCGTCGAGCCGGTCGGCCTTGTTGAGGACGAGGATCCGCGGCTGGTCGCCGACGCCGATCTCCTCCAGCACGTCCTCGACCGCGCGCGTCATCTCGACGAGCTCCTCCTCGGGAGCGCTCGCGTCGACGACGTGGAGCAGCAGGTCGGCCCGCTTGGTCTCCTCCAGCGTGGCGGCGAACGCGTCGACCAGCTGGTGCGGCAGCTTGCGGATGAAGCCGACCGTGTCGGTCATCAGGTACGTGCGGCCCTGCAACCGCAGCGTGCGCGTGGTCGGGTCGAGCGTGTGGAAGAGCCGGTCGCGGACCCCGACCTCGGAGCCCGTGAGCGTGTTGAGCAGCGTCGACTTGCCGGCGTTGGTGTAGCCGGCGAGCGCGACCGACGGCAGGTGCGCGCGCTCGCGCTCGGCGCGCTGGATCGCCCGGTTCGAGCGCACGTGGTCGAGCCGGCGGCGCAGGGCCGTGATGCGGTCGCGCGCCAGGCGGCGGTCCGTCTCGATCTGGGACTCGCCCGGGCCCCTCGTGCCGATGCCGCCCACACCGCGGCCGGCGCCGAGACGCTCGAGGTGCGTCCACAGGCCGCGCATGCGGGCCATGTTGTACTCGAGCTGCGCGAGCTCGACCTGGAGCTTGCCCTCGGCCGAGTGCGCGTGGCCGGCGAAGATGTCGAGGATCACCGCGGTGCGGTCGAGCACCGGCAGGTCGAGCGCGGCCTCGAGGTTGCGCTGCTGGCGCGGCGTGAGCTCGTCGTCGGCCACGACGAGGTTGGCGTCCGCCGCCTTGAGCTGCGGCTTGAGCTCCTCGACCTTGCCCGGCCCGAGGTAGACGTTGGGGTGCGGCTTGTCGCGCACCTGGACGACCTGGCCGACGGTCGCCACGCCCGCCGTGCGCAGGAGCTCCTTGAGCTCCTCGAGGTCCTCGGGCTCCGGCGACGCCGCGATCGCGAAGGCACGCTGCTTCGCGCGGCCCTCGCTCTCAGGGGGCGCGTAGCGGGACTGCGTCTTGCGGCCGTCTCGGGACTTCTCCACTCGCCTTCCAGTGTAGGTGGCCTAGTCTGCGCGGTCGTGGAGCTCGGGCTCATCACCTTCGCCGACGTGGGCAGGCTCACGCCCCGGGAGCGGCTGCGCAACCTCATGGAGGAGGTGCGGCTGGCCGACGAGGCGGGCCTCGACGTGTTCGGGATCGGGGAGCACCATCGCGCCGACTACGCCGTGTCCGCCCCCGGCGTCGTGCTGGGAGCGGCGGCCGTCCAGACCTCCCGGATCCGGCTGGCCAGCGCCGTGACGGTGCTCTCCTCGGACGATCCCGTGCGCGTCTTCGAGGAGTTCGCCACCGTCGACAACCTGTCCGGCGGCCGCGCGGAGATCATGGCCGGCCGCGGGTCGTTCACCGAGTCGTTCCCGCTCTTCGGCTACGACCTCGACGACTACGACGAGCTCTTCAGCGAGAAGCTCGACCTCCTGCTCTCGCTGCGCGACAGCGAGCGCGTCACGTGGTCGGGCCGCCTGCGGGCGCCGCTGAACGACGCCGGCGTGTGGCCGCGCCCGGTGCAGGATCCGCTGCCGGTGTGGATCGCCGTGGGCGGCACGCCCGCCTCGGTGGTGCGGGCCGGCGCGCTCGGCCTGCCGCTGACCATCGCGATCATCGGCGGGCAGCCGGAGCGGTTCGTCCCGCTGGTCGAGATGTACCGGCAGGCGGCGCTCCAGGCGGGCCACGGGGAGCTGCCGCTGGCCATCAACACGCATGCCTGGGTGGGCGACGACCGGTCCGAGTTCGCGCCCTCGTACATGGCGATGATGGGCAAGATCGGCCGCGAGCGCGGCTGGCCGCCGATGACGCCGCAGCAGTACGCGGCGCTGCGCTCGCCGCGCGGCGCGCTGACCGTCGGCGAGCCGCAGGAGCTGATCGAGAAGATCCTCCTGCACCACGAGATGTTCGGGCACCAGCGCTACCTCGCCCACATGAGCCTCGGCGCCGTCGAGCACCGCGACGTGCTGCGCTCGATCGAGCGCTTCGCGACCGAGGTCGCGCCCGACGTGCGCGCCGAGCTGGCCCGCCGGGAGGCCGCGTGACGGAGCTCGGCGAGCGGCTCGCCGTGCGCACGCTCGCGCTGATCGACATCCCGTCCGAGTCGCGTGACGAGGCCGCGCTGGTCGCCCACGTGGCGTCGGCGGTCGGCGCCACCGACCTCGGCGACACGTGCCTGCTCGTCGACCGCGGCGCGCCGGTGCTGCTCGCGGGGCACCTCGACACCGTGCCGGCGCAGGGCAACCGGCCCGGGCGCATCGACGGCGGCCGCGTCCACGGGCTGGGCGCCAGCGACATGAAGGGCGCGCTGGCCGTGATGATCGAGCTGGCGCTCGCGGGCGCGCCGTTCGACCTCCTGTTCTTCGGCCGCGAGGAGCTGCCGACGTCGGAGAGCACGCTCGCGCCGCTGCTGGAGCGCCACCCGCTCGCGCACGAGCTGGTGGTGATGATGGAGCCGACCGGCAACGCGCTGCACGCGGGCTGCCTCGGGAACATGAACGCCACGTGGACGTTCCACGGCGTCTCCGGGCACTCCGCGCGGCCGTGGGACGCCGACAACGCCATCCACGCGGCGGCCCGCGGGATCGCCGCGTTCGCCGAGCGGGAGCCCGAGGAGCACGTGTTCGACGGCCTGTCGTTCTACGAGGTCGCGTCGGTCACGAGGATCGCCGGCGGGATCGCCGCGAACGTCATCCCCGACCGCGTCGACTGCCACGTGAACTACCGGTTCGCCCCCGGCCGCACGCCGGACGCGGCGCGGGCGCGGCTGCGCGAGCTGTGCGCGGGCGGCGAGCTGACGATCGAATCGCTGGCGCCGTCGGGGCCGGTCGCGGTGAGCAACCCGCGGGCGCGGGCGCTGATCGCCGCCGGCGACCTCGAGGTGGCGCCCAAGCAGGCCTGGACCCCGGTCGCCGAGTTCGGCGCCGCGGGCATCGACGCGGTCAACTTCGGGCCCGGCGAGCCGTCGCAGGCGCACGCGCGCGACGAGTCGGTCCCGATCGACGCGCTGGAGCGCTGCTATCGCGTGCTGGAGGCGTTCGCGGCGTGAGGCTCTCCCCCGTCCTGGCCGGGCTCAAGACGTACCCGTTCGTGCGGCTGGCCGAGGCCCGCGCGCGGCTGCAGGCGCAGGGGGTCCCGATCATCGACTTCGGGATGGGCGAGCCGCGCGAGCAGACCCCGGCCTTCATCCGGCAGGCCCTGGTCGACGCGCTCGACCCGCTCTCGAAGTACCCGGCGGCGGAGGGGCTCCCGCCGCTGCGGGCGGCGATCGCGGCGTGGGCCGGGCGCCGGTTCGGGGTCGAGCTGGACCCCGACCGCGAGGTCGTCCCCACGTTCGGGTCCAAGGAGGCGGTCTTCCACCTCGCGCAGGTGCTCGGCGGCGACCTCGTCCTCGTGCCGGTGCCCGCCTACCCGGTCTACGAGCGCGGGGCGGTGTTCGCGGACAAGCAGGTGATCGAGCTGCCGCTGCGCGCGGACGCGGGCTTCCTGCCCGACCTCGACGCTGTCCCGGACGAGACCTGGGCGCGCACGTCGATCCTGTGGCTCAACTACCCGAACAACCCGACGGCCGCGACCGCTCCGCCCGAGCTGTACGAGCGGGCGGCGGAGCTGGCGCGCCGCCACGACTTCGTCCTCGCCTCCGACGAGGCGTACTCGGAGCTCTACTTCGGCGCCACGCCGCCGTGCTCCGCCCTGCAGCTCGCCGACCGCACGAACGTCGCGGTGTTCAACACGCTCTCCAAGCGCTCGTCGATGCCCGGCTACCGCGCGGGCTTCGTGGCCGGCGACCCCGAGCTGGTGGCGGCCCTCAAGCGCTACCGCCCCAACGTCGGCGTCGCGCCGCCGGAGTTCATCCAGCTCGCGGCCGCCGCCGCCTGGGGCGACGAGGCGCACGTGGAGGAGGTGCGCGGGCTCTACCGCGCCAAGCGCGACGTGCTGCTGCCCGCGCTGGAGGCGCTCGGCCTGCGGCACGCGGGCGGCGACGCGACGTTCTTCCTGTGGCTCGAGGGCGCCGACCCGGGCCTCCACGCCCGACTGCTCGAGCGCGGGCTGATCCTCACCCCCGGCGACTACTTCGGCGAGGCCGGCGCCGGCTTCCTGCGGCTCGCGCTGGTGCCGACGCTCGCCGAGTGCGAGCGCGCCGCCGAGCTACTGGTCGGCGTGTAGCGCCGCGTTGAGCCCGCCCCAGCCGCCGGCGCGGGGGATGACCTCGATGGCCCCGGTCTGCGAGTTGCGGCGGAAGAGGAGCCCGGAGGCCCCGCTCAGCTCGCCCGCCTTGACCACGTCGCCGTCGGGCAGCGTCACGCGGGCTCCGGCCGTGAGGTAGAGGCCCGCCTCCACCACGCAGTCGTCGCCGAGCGAGATGCCCAGCCCGGAGTTGGCGCCGAGCAGGCAGCGCTCCCCGACCGAGATCACGGCGGTCCCGCCGCCGGACAGGGTGCCCATGATCGAGGCGCCGCCGCCGACGTCCGACCCGTCGCCGACGACCACGCCGGCGCTGATGCGGCCCTCGACCATCGAGTGCCCGAGCGTGCCGGCGTTGAAGTTCACGAAGCCCTCGTGCATGACCGTCGTGCCGTCGGCCAGGTGGGCGCCCAGGCGGACGCGGTCGGCGTCGGCGATCCGCACGCCGGAGGGCACGACGTAGTCGGTCATCCGCGGGAACTTGTCGACCGAGAAGACCTGGAGCGCCTCCCCTGCGGCGCGCAGGCGGCGCTGGACCGCCGGGAGGCTCGTGGGTTCGACGGGGCCGTGGCTGGTCCAGGCGACGTTGTTGAGCACGCCGAACAGGCCGTCGAGGTTGGCCTCGTGCGGCTTGATCCGACGGTGGGAGAGGAGGTGCAGGCGCAGGTAGGCGTCATAGGCGTCCGCGGGCGCGTCGGCGAGCGAGGCGATGGACGTCTCGACGGGCACGGTGTGGACGCCGCGGACCTCGTCGTACGCGGCCTGCCCGACGCGCTTGGTCCCCGCCGCGCCCGACGCGCCGAGCCGAGGGTCGGGGTAGTACACGTCGAGCACGCGGTCGCCGGCCAGCGTGGCGGCGCCCGCGCCGGAGGCTCCTTCGGTCAGGTTCTCGGTCATCGGTCGCGCACGCTAACGAGTCCGGTCTCATAAGCGAGGATGACCGCCTGGACGCGGTCCCGGAGGCCGAGCTTGCCGAGCAGGTTGGAGACGTGGGTCTTGACCGTCGCCTCGCTCACCGTGAGCGCCGCCGCGATCTCGGCGTTCGAGAGGCCGGCGGCCAGGAGCCGGAGCACCTCGCGCTCGCGCTCGGTGAGGGTGTCGAGGCCGTCCGTGGGCGGCACGGGCGCAGGGAGCCGGTGGGCGACCTGGTCGAGCAGCCGCCTCGTGACCGCGGCGGAGAGCACCGCGTCACCCGCCGCGACGGCCTTGACGGCGCCGACCAGCTCCTGCGGCCGGGCGTCCTTGAGCAGGAAGCCGCTCGCGCCCGCCCTCAGCGCCTCGACGATGTACTCGTCGAGCCCGAAGGTGGTGAGGATGAGCACCTTGTGGCGCGGGAGCCGTCGGGTGGCCTCGATCCCGTCGAGCCGCGGCATCTGGATGTCCATGAGGACGACGTCCGGGCCGAGCGCCTCGGTGACGCGGATCGCCTCCTCCCCGTCGCCCGCCTCCCCCACGACCTCGATCGTCCCGGTCGCCTCGAGCACCGTCTTGAAGCCGGCGCGCATGAGCGGCTGGTCGTCGGCGATCACCACGCGCAGGCGGCTCATGCCCCGGCCTCGTACGGGAGCACCGCGCGGACCTCGAAGCCGCCGTCGCGCGGGCCGGCCGTGAGCGTGCCGCCGAACAGCTCGGCGCGCTCGCGCATGCCGGTCAGGCCGTGGCCGGGCTCGTCGCCGGGCACGCCGCCGCCGCTGTCGGCGATGGTCAGCTCCAGCGCGTCGGGCCGGTAGCCGAGCGTGATCGTCGTGGCGGCGCGGTCGGCGTGCTTGACCACGTTGGTCACGGCCTCCTGGACGATCCGGTACGCGGACTGGTCGACCGAGGGCGGCAGGGAGCGCGGGGCGCCGTCGACGGCGACCGTGAGCGGGACGCCCGCGGCGCGGGCGCGGTCGACCAGGTCGTCGAGGTCGCCGAGGCCGCTCCCCGGCCGGCGGTCGGTCTCGTCGTCGGTGCGCAGGAGCCGCAGCGTGCGGTGCAGCTCGGCCATCGTCCGGCGGCCGCGCTCGGCGATCGCGTCGGTCTGCTCGCGGATGCCCTCGTCGGTCGCCCCGAGCGCCTGCGCCTGGACGACCATCAGCGAGACGTCGTGGCCGACCGCGTCGTGCAGCTCGCGGGCGATCCGGAGCCGCTCCTCGGCCACGGCCCGGCCGGCCAGCAGCTCCCGCTCCCGCTCGGCGTGCGATCGCCGGACGGCCACGTACATGCCGAGCGCGCCGGCCGCGATGCAGAGCGCGGCCGAGGCGAGATAGGAGGTCGCGGGCTGCTCCACGTCCCAGAGGGCGTCGTGGACGAGCATCGTCGCGATCACGGCGACCGTGCCGCCGGCGGTCATCCGGCGCGAGCCGCCGAGGTAGATCGGGATCAGCGCCAGCAGCGCGAACGGCGTGCTCACGGGCACCGCGAGGCCGGCGACCAGGATCGCGGCCAGCACGAGCGGTGCCCGCTGTCGCATGCGCGGAGCCTAGATCTCCGCGGTGACGCTGCGCCAGGCCCCGGCGGCGAGCGCCGCGACCAGCCAGGCGAGCAGGATCGCGATGGCGGCGGCGAGCGCGAGCCCGAGATCCTCGACGCCGCCGACGCGGGCGATCGCCACCGACGGGATCGCGTAGCGGCCGTCGCCGATCGCCTCGACCTGCGCCAGCAGCGGCGAGACGCCGAGCTGGAAGGCGAGGGCAACGCCGATCACGGTGCCGCGCGAGCCGGTCAGCGCGGCGAGGCCGACGCAGACCGCCGACGTCAGCGCGCCGGACACGAGCACCTGCGTCGCGCCGCTGACGATGTCGTCGGCCGAAGGGCCGGGCCCGGCGCCGGAGAGCACGGTGGCGAGGATCGCGGCGACCGCGACGGCCAGCGCGAGGATCGGGAGCACGAGCACCCAGGCGCCGGGGACGCGCGCGAGGAACAGCGCCAGCCGCGAGCGGCCCGTGGCCACGAGGTCGCGGAACACGCCGGCCTCGATGTCGGCGGCGCCGGCCGTGGCGCCGACGATCACGCCGACGACCGAGCCCGCCATGGCGAGCAGCCCGATGGTGTCGTCGAACGGGGCCACGCCGCCGATCGGATCGCGCCCGAGGATGGCCCGGATGGCGAAGAAGATGACCACGACGGCCACGGTCAGGGCCACGCACAGCGCGACCATGCCGCCGCGGCGGCGCAGCTTGAGCACCTCGGCTCGGATGAGTCTGACGTCGGGCATCACGCGCGATCCTCCAGGCGGGTGGTCATGTCCAGGAACAGGTCCTCGAGGCTCGAGGTGACGGGCGCGACGCGCTCGACGGCGATCCCGTCGGCCAGCAGGCGGCCGAGGATCTCGGTGACGATCTCGCGGTCGACGGGCGCCTCGGGGGACAGCGTCACGCGGATGCCGCCGTTGTGCTCGGCCGCCCGCGAGACGGTGGGGACGGCGGCCAGCAGGCCGGCCGCGCGGACGCGCGGGGTCGCCGTGATGTCGATCTCGCGCGCCTGGCCGGCCACGAGGTCGGCGATCGTCCCCTGGGCCACCACGCGGCCGTCGTCGACGATCGCGGCGAGGTCGCAGGTCTTCTCGACCTCGTCGAGCAGGTGCGAGGAGAGCAGGACGGTGCGGCCCTCGTCGACCAGGCTGCGGATCAGGTTGCGGAACTCGAGGATGCCGGCCGGGTCGAGGCCGTTGACCGGCTCGTCGAGGATCAGCAGCTCGGGGTCGCACAACAGGCAGCGGGCGACGCCGAGCCGCTGGCGCATGCCGAGCGAGTACGTGCCGACCTTGTCGTCGGCACGGCGGCCGAGGCCGACGCGCTCGAGGGCGCCGTCGATCCTCCCGTGCGCGGACCTGTCACGCGCCGCGGCGTGGATGTCGAGGTTCTCCCGCCCGCTCAGGTGCGGGTGGAACCGCGGCTCCTCGATGATGGCGCCGACGCGGGCGAGCGCCTTCGAGCGGTCGTCGTGGCCGAGCAGCCTGATCGTGCCGCTCGTCGGCCGCGCGAGGCCGAGCAGGAGGCGGATCAGCGTCGTCTTGCCCGCGCCGTTGGGGCCGAGGAAGCCGAAGGCGCAGCCGCGCGGCACGTCGAGGTCGATGCTCTCGAGGGCCGCGCGGTCGCCGAAGCGCTTCCCGAGGCCCTGGGTGTGGATGGCCAGATCGGTCATGGCGCCAAGCTATGGCCGGCCGGGCGCCGCGGGAATCGGCCGCGCGGTGGATCCGCGCGGCCCGTCTCATCCCTTCGGATGAGGGATGAGCTCGCCCGCGAACACCGGGACGGCCCAGCCCGTGAGGTCGACGTTCAGGGACTCGTCGACCTCGACCTCCAGCTCTCCCCCGTCGAGCTTCACGGTGACGGGCGACTCGCCGCCGCTGAGGACGTGCGCGACGGCGGCGCCGCACGCGCCGGTGCCCGAGGAGAGCGTCTCGCCCACGCCGCGCTCGAAGATGCGGGCACGGATCGTGCTCGCGTCCAGCCCGGTCCAGAACGACGTGTTGGTGCGGTTCGGGAAGAGCGCGTCGCGCTCGATGGCCGGGCCGATCGCCTGCAGGTCCAGGCGCTCCAGCTCGCCGGCGGCGGCGACGTGGATCGCGCACTGCGGGTTCCCGATCGAGACGTGCTGGAAGCGGTGTCCCGCGACCGTCCCGGTGCCGTCCGGCGGCCCGCCGGGGTAGTCCTTGCTGGTCAGGCTCGCCCGGCCCATGGCGACCTTGCACGTCGTCGGGCCCGTGATCGTCGGCCGGATCTCGCCGGCGATCGTCTGGATCGAGAAGGTGTCGGCGTCCGTCCAGCCGCGCTGCCGCAGGTAGAGGATCGCCTCGCGGGCGCCGTTGCCCGACAGCTCGGCCTCCGAGCCGTCGGGGTTGAAGATGCGCAGGCGGGCGACGAAGCCGGGCTCGTCGGGCGGGCCGAGCTCGAGCACGCCGTCGGCGCCGACGCCGAAGTGGCGGTCGCAGAGCCGCCGCACGACGTCCTCCGTGAGCTCCTCGCCGCGCTCGACGATCAGGTAGTCGTTGCCCAGGGCCTGCCACTTCTCGAAGCGCACGGGCCGGATCATGTCAGCGCCGCGTGCAGCTCCCGCGCGACGTCGCCGGGGTCGCGACCGGTGACGTCGATCAGCGTGGCGTTCGGGAGCTTGCGCATCCAGGTGAGCTGGCGGCGCGCGTAGCGGCGCGTGCCGGCCTTCATCGCCTCCACGTCGCCGGCGAGCAGCTCGCGGAAGCCGAGCGCCTTGCGTGCGGTGGCCGAGGCGCCGCGGCGCGCGGCCTCCTCGACCTCCTGCCGCGCCCCTGCCGCGACCATCTCGTCGACGCGCTCGCCGATCCGGCGCTTGAGCTCCTCGCGCTCCATCGTGAGGCCGGCGAGCAGGGTCGGGTGGCGGGTGTCCGCCGTCCACAGCTGCTCGCCCGCGGGCGGCTCGTGGCCGGCGTCGAGCAGCTCGAGCGCGCGGACGATCCGCTGCGCGTCGGTCTCCCGGATCGTCGTGCCGGGCGCCCGCCGGACGAGCTCGTCGTGCAGCGCGGCAGGCCCGCGTTGCTCGAGGTCCCGGCGGCGACGCTCCCGGATCCCGGGCGGCACCGGCGGGCGCAGGTCGAGGTCGGCCAGCGCCGCGCGCAGGTACAGGCCCGTGCCGCCCACGACGATCGGGCGGCGGCCCTGTTCGAGCAGCTCGTCGATCACGGCGTGCGCCCGCTCCGCGTACGCGCCGGCGCTGAACGCCTCGGCGGGCTCCAGGAACGAGAGCAGCCGGTGCTCGAGCTGGGCCTGCTCGGCGGCGGTCGCGGCGCCGGTCAGGACCTCCAGGCCGCGATAGACCTGGAGCGCGTCGGCCGACACGGCGACCGGGTCCTCCCCGTCCTCGCGCAGGCGGTCCGCGAGGGCGATGGCCACGGCGGTCTTGCCGACGCCGGTCGGCCCGAACAGCGCCACGATGGTCGGCGGGCGGGTCACGGGCTGCGGAGTATCGTCGTACGCGATGCCCGTGCGGATCGGCACCGGCCTGTCCACCAGCCCGGACCAGCGCGCCGGGGCGCTCGAGGCTGCGCTGACCGCGCGCGAGGGCCTGGGCGGCGAGGCGTGCGATCTCGCGCTCGTGTTCGCGGCCGGAGCGCACCTGGCGGCGCCCGAGGCCGTCCTGGAGGCCGTGCAGGAGGCCCTGGCGCCCGGCCAGCTCGTCGGATGCGCCGCGGGCGGCGTGATCGGGTCCCGGCGCGAGGTCGAGCAGGGCACCGCCGTGTCCGTCTGGGCGGCGGCCCTCGACGGCGGCACGGCCACCACGTTCCACGCCGTGGTCGAGGAGATCGAGGAGGGCACCGGCGCCCTCGCGGGGATGCCCGACCTCGAGGGCGCCGACGGCGGCATCCTGCTCGCCGATCCGGCGACCTTCCCGACCGACGCGGTCCTGAAGTTCCTCAGCGAGGCGGCTCCCGCCGTGCCGCTGCTCGGCGGGCTGGCCTCCGCGCGGACGGCGGGCGGCGGCACCGCGCTGTTCCTCGACGCGGACGTGGTCGACGAAGGGGCGGTCGGCGTCCGGCTCGACGGCGTGGAGATGCTGCCTTGCGTGTCCCAGGGCGCGGCGCCGATCGGGCCCGAGCTCACGATCACGGCGGCCGACGGCCACATCATCCTCGAGCTCGCCGGCAAGCCGGCGCTGGAGAAGCTGCGCGAGACGATCGAGGACCTCCCGGCCGAGGACCTCGCGCTCGTCCAGGGCGGGCTGCTGATGGGCATCGTCGTCGACTCCAACAAGCCCGACTACGTCCAGGGCGACTTCCTCGTGCGCGGGCTCGTGGGCGCCGATCCGGACACCGGCCAGGTCGCGGTCGCGGCCGAGGTGCGGCCCGGGCAGGTCGTGCGGCTCCACGCCCGCGACGCGGCGAGCGCGGACCGCGACCTCCGCGAGGCGCTCAGCGTGCGCATGAGCGCGCTCGGCGGGCGGCGGCCGGCGGGTGCGCTGCTCTTCGCCTGCAACGGCCGCGGCCGGGGCCTGTTCGGGCACGGCGACCACGACGCCGAGACCGTCGCCGAGGAGCTCGGGGGCGCGCCCGCCGCCGGGTTCTTCGCCGCGGGAGAGATCGGCCCGGTGGGCGGCGAGACGTTCCTCCACGGCTTCACCGCCACGGTCGCCGTCTTCGCCTGACGGCGGCGCGTCGCTCCGCGCGGCCTGCAAGGGTTCCGGCGCATGGACCTCGGTGGACGGACGGTGCTGCTGACCGGCGCGAGCGGCGGCCTCGGGCACGCGATCGCGCGGGCGCTCGCGACCCGCGGCGCCCGGCTCGTGCTCACGTCGCGGCGGGCCGACGTGCTCGAGTCGCTGGCGGCGGAGACCGGCGGCCGGGCCGTGTCGGTCGACCTCAGCGACCGCGACGCGGTGCCGCGCCTGGCCGAGGAGGCCGGGCCGGTCGACGTGCTCGTCGCGAACGCGGGCATCCCCGGCAGCGGCCAGCTCGAGTCGTTCTCCGTCGAGGAGATCGACCGGGCGCTCGACGTCAACCTCCGCGCGCCGATCGTCCTCGCCCGGCTGCTCTGCGAGGGCATGGTCGAGCGCGGCGGCGGCCACCTGCTCTTCGTCTCATCGCTGAGCGGCAAGGCCGGGGCCGCGAGCTCGTCGATCTACGCCGCGACGAAGTTCGGCCTCCGCGGCTTCGCGCTCAGCCTGCGCGAGGATCTCCGGCCGCGCGGGGTCGGCGTCTCGTCGATCTTCCCGGGCTTCATCCGCGACGCCGGCATGTTCCACGACACGGGCGCCAAGCTGCCCGGCTACGTGGGGACCAAGACGCCGGAGGACGTCGGCGCCGCGGTCGTGCGGGCGATCGAGCGCGACCGCTCCGAGGTCGACGTCGCGCCGCTCCCGCTGCGGCTCGGCACCGCGATCGCGGGCCTGGCGCCGGAGGCCGCGGCGATCGTGCAGCGCCGGCTCGGCGCCAACGAGATCGCCACGCGGATCGAGAGCGCGCAGCGCGACAAGCGCTAGGCGGGACGCCCGGCGGTGCCGTCCAGGTCCTCGTCGTGCCGGGTGACGGCGCCGATCGCCGCCAGCACCTCGTCGGCGAGCTGGGGACCGTCGGCCTCGGACACGGGCGTCGCCGCGATCCGGACGATCACCTCGTCGCGGTCGATCTCCTCGAGCGAGATGTGCGGCTCCTCGCGGACCGGCGTCTGCACGTTGTCGTCCAGGAGCGCCTGGAGGTCCGACGGCTTCACGTCCGGCCGCAGCCGCGCGCGCAGGTCGACCGCCGCGGGCTCCCGCAGCGGCACGATCGCGGCCGTGAGCACGACGCTGTTCGGCACCATGATCGAGTCGCGGGTCTGGCCGAGCGTGGTGTAGAGCAGCCCGAGCGACGTCACGACGCCCTCGATCTGGCCCGCCAGGCCGCCGGCCTGCATGCGCACGCGATCGCCGACCTTGAACGGCCGCGCCGAGATCAGGACCATGCCCGCGATCAGGTTGCCCAGCGTCTGCTGGGCCGCGAGACCGAAGACGACGGCCGTGATCGCGCCGCCGACGGCCAGCGTCTCCGGCTGGAGCCCAGCCACGCGCAGCGCGAACAGCGCCGCGGCGGTGATGAACACCAGGCGGATCAGGAAGCCGACCGTGCCGGCCGTCGCGGGGTCCATCCGGCGGAACAGGGCAGGGGCCGTGAAGCGGCCGAGATCCCGCGCCAGCGCCCAGCCGAGCACGACCATCACGATCGCCGCGCCCACACGCACCGGCGCATCGACGCCGAACAGCTCGTCGCGCTGCACGTAGGCGTACAGCGTCATGGCGAGCAGCGGCACGACGACGACCAGCTCGCGCTTCGCACGGCGGGCCTTCTGGGCCGTCTGCAGCGTCAGGCTGCGGGCGCGCGACGGCGCGCCGGTCATATGCGGGCGACGCAGGCGTGGCATCTCTTCAGGCAACACGTCAACGCGTACCCGGTTTCAGGTCGATCGCACGGTCTGTGACCCTCGTCACGCTCCTCAGAACAGCGACGCCTGCGTCACCTCCTCCGGCTCCTGCGGCGCGCGGGCGCGCCGCGCCGAGCCCTGGCGATGGCGGAAGCGCTCCGCGTACCGGCGCCGGGCCCACGGCGCCCCGGCCGCGACCTCGATCGTGCGCCGCTCGTCGGCCGGCAGGTACGCGCCGCGCGCGTACAGCCGCTCGTAGCGCTCCACCAGGTCCGGCCGGTGCTCGCGCAGCCAGTCGAAGAAGATCTCCCGGACCGAGCCGCGCAGGAACAGCGTCGTGCCGCCGATGTGCACCGCTCCCGCCTCGGTGGCCAGCTCGACGATGCGCTTGACCTGGTCCGGCGAGTCGTTGATCCCGGGCATCAGCGGCGCGATCAGGATCCCGGTCGGGATCCCGATCCGGTTCAGCTCGGCGACCGCCTCCAGCCGCGCCCGCGGATGCGGCGTATGGGGCTCCGTCGAGCGCCAGGCCTTCTCATCCAGCGTCGGCACCGACAGGCACGCGCTCACCGTGGTCCGCTCGGCGATCTCCAGCAGGAGGTCCTTGTCGCGCAGCAGGAGTGGCGACTTCGTCAGGATCGAGCATGGGTTCGAGAAGTCGCGCATCGCCTCCCAGATGCCGCGCATGAGCTTGTACCGGCCCTCGACCCACTGGTACGGGTCGGTGTTCGTCCCCATCGCGATGTGATGGCGCCCCCATGACGGCCGCGCGAGCTCCGCGCGAAGCACCTCGGGCACGTTGACCTTGACGATGATCTCCTTCTCGAAGTCGCGGCCCGCGTTGAAGTCGAGGTACTCGTGGGTGGGTCGCGCGAAGCAGTTGTGGCTGACGACGCCGTCGGCGATGAAGTCCCCCGTCCCGGTGGTGATGTCGTAGAGGGGGAGCTCCATGCCGAGCGGCTCGATCGAGACGACCCGCGTCAGCGCGTCGGACTTCAGCGCCACGCCGTCGATCGTCCGCTTGCGGGTGATGGCGGGATCGGTGAGGTGGAAGAACCGCAGCCGTTCCTTGAGGCCGCCACGGATGCGGACACATCTGACACCGTCGGGCCGCGGCGGCTCCACCACGACATCGAAGCCCAGGCGCTCCAGGCTCTCCTGCGTCCAGTGGATGATCGTCCCGTCCGCGTTGGAGATGCGCAACGCCGCTGCGGGTGCGCACGAGCCTTCGGCGTCGAAGATCCCCGCGAGAAATCCCTTGCGCCAAGCGCGGTTGGGGGTGTTCGGCCACCGCACGATCTCGCTGATGGCCTCGAACGTCGCTCGCGACCCGGTGCGGATCATGCGCATCTCGCGACGCGCGCCCATCGCCTGGGCGAACACCGTTTCGCTGGTGGCGATCCGAAGGTCCTCCAGGAACCGCTGCGCCCGCCGCAGCGCTTCGAAGTCGGCGAGCGCGAGCCGGAAGCCGTGGACCTTCGTCGACCGGCCGGCCCGCTCGTCCTCGTAGGCCTTGAGATGTCCGTCGCCACGGATCAGGCCGCAGAGGTAGCCACGACGGTAGTCCGGGCCCTGCTCGGGCGCATCCGCGAAGTGCCCGGTCCCGAGCAGCGAGTTGTTCGTCGTCAGGTGCGGGCGATCCGGCTCGTGGCGGGCGGTGTTCGCCACGTGCTTCCACCCGCGTTCGCTGAGGAAGCGGTGGTCACCGCTCGTGAGGAGGCGCGTCCCGTCCTCCAGCGTGACCGCCCAGACCGGCTTGACCGTCATCCAATGGGCGAGCACCTCGGTTCGCACGTACCGCCGGTACCTGCCGTCCCTCACGGTCCCGATGATCGCGTCGCCGACCCCCAGGTCCTCGAGCTTGCGTGTCCGGCCGCCGGCCATGAGGATCGGCGTCGCGCCCCACGCGCAATAGGAGCAAGCATGGGAGCAGCCGCGGTAGGGGTTCACCGTCCACTCGAACGGGACCCGCGACATCCCCGGCACGTGGTTGATCGCGGACTTGGTCCGGATCTCGTGGAAGCGCGTGTCGAGCGCTTCCGGGGCGTCGAACCGCCGGACCACGACGTCCTCGGCGAACCCCGGCAGCCGAGGGTCGAGCTCGGTGTCTACTGACTGTGATTCCCAGCGCACGAACGTATGTTCGCATACGCCGGCGACGGAACGAAATTCAGCCCGCTCGTGCGAGCAGCGACATCTCTCCCGTGAGGGTCTGGCTGGTCGCGCCCGTGATCTCGACCGGCACGATCTCGCCCGGCGACGCGAGGCCGTCGAAGTTGACGACCTTGTTGTGCCGGGTGCGTCCGCGGACGCGGCTGGCGTCCGTGCGCGACGTGCCCTCGACCAGCACGTCGAGCGTCCGACCCACGAACCGCTGCGCGCGCTCGCGGGCGCGGCGCTGGACGACCTCGACGAGACGCTCCATCCGATCGACGGCGACGTCGTGCGGGATGAAGTCCTCGGTGAAGGCGGCCGCCTCGGTCCCGCGGCGGGGCGAGTAGATGAACGTGAAGGCACCGTCGTAGCCGACCTCCTCGGCGACCTCGAGCGTCTCCTCGAAGTCCGCCTCGGTCTCCCCCGGGAAGCCGACGATGATGTCGGTGGTCAGCGCGCAGTCCGGGACGTGCTCGCGGATGAGCGCGACGCGGTCGAGGTAGCGCTCGCGGCCGTACGTGCGGCGCATCGCCTTGAGGATCCGGCTCGATCCCGACTGCAGCGGCAGGTGGATGTGCTCGCACACGCTCTCGAGCGTGGCGTGGGCGAGGATCACGTCCTCGCTCATGTGCGCGGGGTGCGGGCTGGTGTAGCGGATGCGGTCGACGCCCTCGATGGCGTCGACGGCGGTGAGGAGCTCGGAGAACCGTCGCGGCTGCGGGCGGAGCCGCGTGCCGTACGAGTTGACGTTCTGGCCGAGGAGCGTGACCTCGTTGACCCCGTCGGCCGCAAGCGCCTCGATCTCCGACACGAGCTCCTCGAGCGGGCGGGACACCTCGCGGCCCCGCGTCGAGGGGACGATGCAGAACGAGCACTTCATGTTGCAGCCCGCGGAGATCTGCACCCAGCCCTGGAAGTCGCGCGCCCGCTTCGCCGGCAGGTGGCCGGTGAAGCCCTCGAACTCGAAGAAGCCCTGGGCGGTGAGGGAGTCGCTCGTGAGGAACTCCGCGAGCTTGTGGACCTGGCCCGGGCCGAACGCGACGTCGACGAACGGGAACTGCTGGAACACCTGGTCCTTGACCGACTGCGCCCAGCAGCCGCCGACCCCGATCACCCGCTCCGGATCGCGCCGCTTGAGCACCTTGGCCTCGTGGAGGTGGGCGACGAAGCGGTCGTCGGCCTTCTCGCGGATGGAGCAGGTGTTGAAGAGGATGAGATCGGCTTCGGCGCGGTCGCCCACCTCGCGGTAGCCGATCGACTCGAGCATGCCCTTCATGCGCTCCGAGTCGTGCTCGTTCATCTGGCAGCCGAACGTGGTGACGTGGAACGCCTTCACGCCGTGGAGGGTACGAGCTTCTGGCACTGAGGGGGGCGAGAAATCGCGTGGGGCGGCTAGTGGTCGATATGCGACCACAGACAACCCCGGACCACGCGCTCGCCGCGCTTGCACGGCGCCAGCACGGTGTCGTGTGCCGGAACGACCTCCGAGCGATCGGGTTCTCCCCGGCGATGATCAAGAGTCGGGTCGCGAGCGGGCGGCTGCACCGGCTCTACCGCGGCGTCTACGCCGTCGGCCACACCCTCGTGGACCGGCGCGGCCGCTATCTCGCGGCCACGATGGCCACGAACGGCGTCCTGAGCCACCGGAGCGCGGCGGCGCTCTGGGGCATCGTCCCCTCGGACGCGGCCAGGATCGACGTCACCGTCCCCCGTACGAGCGGGGTCCGGAGCACCGGGCGGATCGTCGTGCATCGACCGCACAGAGGCGCGGACGGCGACCGTCCGCGACGGCATCCCGGTCACGACCCCCGGCCAGACGCTGGCCGACCTGGCGCTCGGGCTGAGCCGGCGCGCGCTCGAGAAGGCCGCGCGAGAACGCCGAGGCGCTGCGGCTCGACTTCGCGGTGCCGCCCGGCCACCCCGGCGAGCGGCGGCTCGCCGAGGCCAGCGCGCACGACCTGGCCGCCACGACCCGCAGCCCGCTGGAGGACGACTTCCTCGAGCTCTGCGACGCCCACGACATCCCGCGGCCGCTCGTGAACAGCGTCGTCGAGGGCTACGTCGTCGACTTCTGCTGGCCGGCCGGGCGGCTGATCGTCGAGACCGACGGCTTCGAGCGCCATGGCACGCGAGGCGCGTTCGAGGACGACCGCGCCCGCGACGCGCAGCTCAGCGCGCGGGGCTGGCAGGTCATGCGGTTCACGCGTCGCCACGTGCGGCGCAGGGCCGGCTGGGTGGCCGGCCTGGTCAGCGCGCGTAGTCGGTTGCCCTCGACTCCCGGATGACGGTCACCTTGATCTGGCCCGGGTACTCGAGCTCCTGCTCGATCTCGCGGGCGATCTCGTGCGAGAGCAGGACCGCGCCGTCGTCGTCGAGCGATCCCGGCAGGACCATGACGCGGATCTCGCGGCCCGCCTGCATCGCGTAGACCTTGTCGACGCCCTCGTGGCGCGTGGCGATGTGCTCGAGGTCGCGCAGGCGCTTGACGTACTGCTCGAGCGACTCGCCGCGGGCGCCCGGGCGGGCGCCGGACAGCGCGTCGGCGGACTGGACGAGGACGGCCTCGATCGTCTGCGGCTCGACCTCGTTGTGGTGGGCCTCCATCGCGTGGGCGACGGCCTCGCTCTCGCCGTGGCGGCGGGCCAGGTCGCCGCCGACCAGCGCGTGCGGGCCCTCGACCTCGTGCGAGACGGCCTTGCCGATGTCGTGCAGGAGCGCGGCGCGGCGGGCGGTCTTGGCCGATGCGCCGAGCTCGTCGGCCATCATCGCGGCGAGGTGGGCGCACTCGACCGAGTGCGCGAGCACGTTCTGGCCGTAGGAGGTGCGGTACTTGAGGCGGCCGAGCATCTTCGTGAGCTCGGCGTCGAGGCCCTGGACGTTGGCGTCGAAGCACGCCTGCTCGCCCGACTCGGCGATGTGGCTCTCGAGCTCGGACTTCGCCTGGTAGTAGGTCTCCTCGATCCGCGCCGGGTGGATCCGCCCGTCCGCGAGCAGCTTCTCCAGCGTGAGGCGGGCGATCTCGCGGCGGACGCCGTCGAAGCCCGAGAGGATCACCGCGTTGGGCGTGTCGTCGATGATGAAGTCGACGCCGGTGAGGTGCTCGAGGGCGCGGATGTTGCGGCCCTCGCGGCCGATGATGCGGCCCTTCATGTCGTCGGCCTGGAGCTGGACGACGGAGACCGTCGTCTCCGCCGCGTGGCCGGCGGCCAGGCGCTGCATGACCACGGAGAGGATGTTGCGGACGCGGCGCTCGGCGTCGCGCTTGGTCTCCTCCTCGATCTGGCGGAGCCGCCGGGCCGACTCGTGCCGGACCTGGTCCTCGAGCTCCTTGAGCAGGAGCGCCTTGGCCTGGGAGGCCGAGAGGCCGGAGCTGCGCTCGAGCTGGCGGACCGCCTTGTCGCGGACCTCGTCGATCTGCCCTTCCTTCTCGGCCAGCCGGCGCTCGCGCTCGGCGAGCTCGGCCGCCCTGGCGTCCAGTGCCTCCTCGCGACCGTGGAGACGCTCCTCGAGGCGCGTCGTCTCGGCGCGCCGTGCCTTCGTCTCACCGTCGTCCGCGGACGCCGCCGCCGGCGCTTTCGCACTCGCCGCGGCCCCCGCCGCGGGCGTGCGTTTCGCCAGCAGGGCTGCGGCGATGACCAGGCCGATGGCCAGCACGCTCCCCGCGATCACGATTTCCATTGCCTTTCCTCTCCCCGGCGCCGCGCCCGCGAGGGGCGCGACACGAGCTCAACTCTCACCTGTCTTTGAAAGGCGGCAGGCCGAGCTTCGCCTCGGCACGAGCGGAGGAGACAAGCAGGAAGGCGGCTTCACGCCGCCCCGTCAGATGGCGGCTGTGATGCGGTGTTGGGTCGGTTCTGCCGGGCGCGCCCGCCCGGATGCGGTGCCTGATCGTCCGCGTGGATGGTTCATGGTGGCCGTCGTCACTGAAGCTGCTGCTTCCGCGTCAAACGTTCGAATTTGCTGGGTTTTTTCAAGAGCCGTGAAGGCTCGACCTGTCGCTGCTGAGGATCGTAGTACCGGCGGAGGGGTTGCGCAAACCGCGGCGCTCCTAGTCGAAAGCCGGCGTGCCGGTGTGGCGGCGCAGCGCGTCGTGCGCCAGCTCGAGCTCGTACCCCTTGCGGACGAGGACTCCGAGCGCCCGCTCGCAGTCTCGCGGGGTCGCCGGCGGGTCGGGGAAGCGGCGGCGCAGGAGGTCGACCGCCGCTTCGAGCTCGGCCTCGTGGTCCTGCTCGCCGACGGCGGCGGCGATCAGCTCGGGCTCGATCCCGACGGCTCGCAGCTTGCGTTCGATGCGCTCGGCGCCCCAGCCGTCGAGCCGCCGGCGATCCTCCGCGAAGCGCTGGGCGAAGCGGGCGTCGTCGAGATAGCCCTGCTCCCCCAGCTCGCCGAGGACGGTGTCGATCACCGCCGGCTCGACCCGCTTGCGGGCCAGCAGGCGCGCGACCTCGGCGACCGTGTGATCGCGCCGGTTGAGCGCGGTCCACGCGACTCCGAGCGCGTGCTGGAGACGCACCTCGGGGTCGGGTGAGCGCTCCGGGACGTCGGGCGTCTCGTCGTCGAGCACAGAGCTACGCGACGGCGATCTCCGGCACCGGCGGAGCGTCCTCGTCGCGCTCGATCGGCTGCACGAGATCCTGGTCCGCGAGCCCGAGCACCTCGTAGACCTTGCCCTCGATCTCCTTCGAGACCTCCAGGTGCTCGTCCAGGTAGGCCTTGGCGTTGTTGCGGCCCTGGCCGAGCCGCTCGTCGCCGTACGAGAAGAACGAGCCCGACTTGGTGACGATGCCGTGCTCGATCCCGAGGTCGAGGATGCAGCCCGAGCTGGAGATGCCGCGGCCGAACTCGATGTCGAACTCCGCCTGCCGGAACGGGGCGGCGACCTTGTTCTTGACGACCTTGACGCGGACGCGGTTGCCGACCGCCTCGGTGCCCTCCTTGAGGGTCTCGATCCGGCGGATGTCGAGCCGCTGGGAGGAATAGAACTTGAGCGCGCGGCCGCCCGGCTGGGTCTCCGGCGAGCCGAACATCACGCCGACCTTCTCGCGGATCTGGTTCACGAAGAGGCAGAGGGTCTGCGTGCGGTTCAGGTTGCCGGCGAGCTTGCGCATCGCCTGGGACATCATCCGCGCCTGGACGCCGACCGTCTGGTCGCCCATCTGGCCCTCGAGCTCGGCCCGTGGCGTCAGCGCCGCGACGGAGTCGATCGCCACGACGTCGACCGCTCCGGAGCGGACCAGCATGTCGGCGATCTCGAGCGCCTGCTCGCCGTAGTCGGGCTGGGAGACGAGCATCTCGTCGATGTTCACGCCGAGCCGCTGGGCGTAGAGCGGGTCCATGGCGTGCTCCGCGTCGATGAACGCGCACACGCCGCCGAGCTTCTGCGCCTCGGCGATGACGTGGTACACCAGCGTCGTCTTGCCCGAGGACTCCGGGCCGAAGACCTCGACGATGCGACCGCGCGGCATGCCGCCGATGCCGAGAGCGAGATCGAGCGACAGCGCTCCCGTCGGGATCGCGGCCACCTTCACGTGGGCCCCCGGGTCACCCATGCGCATGACGGAGCCCTTGCCGAACTGGCGCTCGATCTGCGCGAGGGCGCCTTGGAGGGCAGCGTCGCGTGCCTTGAGTTCCTTGGCGTCCTGGGGTGCGCTCATCTTGTCTCCTGCGATCTGATCATCACGTGGGTTCCACAGCTTGGAAGGCGGGTCGGACGGAACCCGCAGCCTTCCGCGAGGCAAGTGACGGAACAAGACGCGAGTGCGACGGATCAGCGCAGGGAAACGCGCGAAAGTGCCTCGTAGCGCGCGCCGTGCGGGTGCAGGCGCGATTCGAACAGGGTGAGCGGGCCGCCGAGGAACTCGAGCGGCTCGGGCTCGGCCGGGACCACCGGACGGGCCTTCTCCCGCGGCCGCACGCGCGCGACCGTGGCGTGGGCCCGGAAGGGCCGCGTCTCCGGCGTGTAGACGCCGGCGCCGGCGAGCCCGGCGCTCACCCGGGCCTGCAGCCCGGCGAGCGTGCCGTCCGGATCGGCGAGGGAGACCGCGAGGACGCGGGCACGGCGTGGCGGCAGCAGCAGGGCCCCGGCGACGACGAGGCGCGGCGCCGGGCCGGCCGCGCCCTCGAGCACCCGCTGGACGGTGGCGACGTCCCGCGCCGGACGGCGGCCGAGGAACGCGAGCGTGAGGTGGAGCGCCTCGGTCGGGACCGGCCGCCAGACCGCCGGGTCCGCCGCGTCGCGGAACGCCGCGAGGGTGGCGCGCACGGGCGCGGGGAGCTCGAGGGCGACGAAGAGGCGGAGGTGGGCCGTGCCCCCGGCGGGGCGGTCCGGGCCCGCCGGGCCGGGAGCCCCGCCCGCCATCACGCAGCGGCGCGCGCCGCGTCGAGCAGCGCCCGGCGCAGCAGGTGCAGCGCGAGCGTGGTCGTGCGCTCGCGGACCGTGCTGCGGTCGCCCGGGAGCCGGACCGTGCGCTCGATCAGCACCCCCGACGGCCCCGCCACGGCGACGCACACCGTCCCGACGGGCTTGTCCTCGGTGCCGCCGTCCGGCCCGGCGATGCCGGTGATCCCGATCCCGAGGTCCGTGCCGAACACGGA
This sequence comes from uncultured Solirubrobacteraceae bacterium, assembly GCA_963720415.1. GTDB lineage: Bacteria > Actinomycetota > Thermoleophilia > Solirubrobacterales > Solirubrobacteraceae > DASSUW01. The sequence goes on from CAVRFQ010000003.1 coordinate 231,558, forward strand.
CACCGCGCCCGAGGCGAGCGACCGCGCGACCTCGGGCGAGACCGCGCCGTGGCGCGAGATCTCGCTCCGCGGGCACGCCGACCAGCGACACCTTCGCCTCGTTCGAGTACGCCGTGACCCCGCCGAGCACGTACGCGGAGGAGCCCGCGCGGTCGGTCAGCCGCGCCGCCATCATGCCGCCGGTGCAGGACTCCGCGACCGCCACGGTCCGCACCGGCGGGCCGAGCAGCAGGCCCGCGACGAGGTCGTCGATCGTCGACCCGTCGACGGAGAAGACCCGCTCGCCGAAGCGGTCCACCAACCCGGACTCCAGCGCCGCGTACGACGACGAGGCCGAAGGAGCGAACACCGTCGCGATCTCGAGCTCGCCGCGGCGCAGGCACGTGGTGATCTCCAGCGACGGCGGCGGGATCGAGCTCGCGCAGGACCGTCGCGAGCTGCGACTCGGGCACCCCCGTGATCCGCATGATGCGCTGCTCGAACGTCCCCGCGCGGGCCAGGAGCGAGCGCATCGGCTCCGTCGCGAGCGCCGTCGACCACATCGGCTGCAGCTCGCGCGGCGGCCCCGGCAGCACGAGCACCACCGGCCCGCCGTCGACCGGCACCACGAGCCCCGGGGCGGTCCCGACGGGCTCCAGGACGACCGAGCCCTGCGGGATCAGCGCCTGCTTGCGGTTCCCGGCGCGCAGCGAGGCCTCGTCGACGTCGCGCCAGCGCCCGCGCAGCGCGGAGACGATCGCCCAGATCCGCTCCTCCAGCGGAGGATCCAGCGAGAGCGGCCGCGCCGGAGAAGGTCGCCACCACTTCGGCGGTGAGGTCGTCGGCCGTCGGGCCGAGCCCGCCGGACGTGATCACGAGGTCCACCCGCGCAGGAACTCCAGGGCGGCCCGGAGGTCCGCCGGCCGGTCGCCCACCACCACGATGTCGGCGAGCTCCACGCCCAGCGCGCGCAGCCGCTCCGACAGCCACGGCCCGTTCTCGTCGCGGATGATCCCCGACGAGCACCTCGGTCCCGGTGACGACGATGCCCGCGCGGACGCTCACGAGGAGCAGTCCGGCCGCTGGGCGTCCGACAGCCGTCGCGGCTGGCGGCCGGGCCGCAGCTCGTACCCCACCGGATCGGCGCTCGCCGCCACCCGGTACGTCTTCCCGTTCACGCGCATGCGCACATTGTCGTTGCCGAAGTTGGTCCGGAACGAGCGGCTGGTGTACGTGCGCCGCGGGCTGTCCGCGTCCAGCGTCTCCTCGTCGATCACCTGGCGGCCGCCGGGCGTCGACCAGGCAGACGTAGACCGGCCCGCTGGCGATGAGCTGGAGCCGCACCTGCCGCGGGCGGCGCTCGCGCTCCTGCTCCCGATCGCGCTCAGGCTCGGGCGTGGCCGTCGGCGTCGGCGCCGGGTCCCCGGTCCGCGACGGCGGCGCCTCGGCCTCGTCGTCCGGGCCCAAGGAGCCGAGCAGGTAGAGCGCCCCGAGCAGCGCGACGCCGAGGCCCAGCAGCACCAGCACCGGCCCCATCCGCGCCAGCCGGCGCCTGCGGCGGGCGCCGCGCCCGCGGGTGGCGCGTGTGGAGAACGGCGTCAGGTCCTGCGTGGAGGGCCGCTCGAACCGCTGCCGGTACTCCTCCACCAGCAGCCGCGAGTCCAGCCCGAGGTACTCCGCGTAGGTACGCAGGAACGTCTTCACGAAGGTGGGGCCCGGCAACAGGTCCCACTCCTCGTTCTCGAGCGCACGAAGGTACTTGCCGCGGATCTTGGTCGCGCTCTCGACCTCCGTCATGTCGATCCGCCTGCGCATCCGCGCCTCGCGCAGCGTCTCGCCGATCTCTGGCATGAGCAGAGGAGAGGCTACTCAGGAGGGTCGTCGTCCAGGACGGGCACGGGCTGCTCGCCCAGCGCCGCCAGCACCCGCTGCACGTCGCCCTCGCCGATCAGCACCTGACGCGGCTTGGAGCCTTCGTAGCCGGAGATCACGCCACGCCGCTCGAGCATGTCGATGAGCCGCCCGGCGCGCGTGTAGCCGAGGCGCAGCCGGCGCTGGAGCATCGAGGTCGATGCGGTCTGCATCTCGGCGACGAGGCGGATCGCGTCGCTCAGCAGCGGGTCCTCGTCGGGGTCGAAGCCGTCCTCGCCGCCGCTGGACTCCGTCCGGCGCCTCCTCGACCTCCTCGAGCAGCTCCTCGCGGAACTCGGGCTCGCCCTGGCGGCGCCACGCCTCGGTGAGCGTCGCGATCTCCGTCTCGTCGATGTACGCGCCCTGGATGCGCTGCAGCCGCGACGAGCCGACCGGCGCGAAGAGCATGTCGCCCGCGCCGAGCAGCGTCTCGGCCCCGTTCTGGTCGAGGATCACGCGCGAGTCGGTCTGCGAGGACACGGCGAAGGCGATCCGCGACGGGACGTTGGCCTTGATCATGCCCGGTGATCACGTCCACGCGCGGGGACTGGGTCGCCAGCACCATGTGGATGCCCACCGCGCGCGCCTTCTGGGCGATGCGGATGATCGAGTCCTCGACGTCGGCGGGCGCGACCATCATCAGGTCGGCCAGCTCGTCGATCACGCAGAGGATGTACGGGAGCGGCGCCTCGCCGCGCCGCGCGCGAACCTCGTTGAGGTCGCTTCAGGGTGCGCGTGCGGGCCAGGGACATGTAGCGAGTAGCGCTGCTCCATCTCGCGCACGAGGTTCTGCAGCGCGGTGGCGGCCTTGCGCGGCGACGTGATGACCGGCGTGAGCAGGTGCGGGATCGAGTCGTAGTGGGTGAGCTCGACCTGCTTGGGGTCGACGAGCACCATCCGGACCTCGTGCGGCGTGGCGCGCAGCAGGATCGAGGAGAGCATCGCGTTGACGCAGCCGGACTTGCCGGCGCCGGTGGTGCCGGCCACCAGCAGGTGCGGCATCTTCGCGAGGTCGGCGCCGATCGCGCGGCCGGCGACGTCCTTGCCGAGCCAGACGGTGAGCGGCGACCAGTCCTCGGGCGGCGCCTGGAAGACGTCGCCGAGGTGGACGATCCGGCGGCGCGCGTTCGGGACCTCGACGCCGACGGCCTGCTTGCCCGGGATCGGCGCCAGGATGCGGATGTCGGACGCGGCGAGCGCGTACGCGAGGTCGTCCTTGAGCTGCGCGACCTTGCCGACCTTGATGCCGGGCGCCAGCCGCAGCTCGTAGCGGGTGATGTGCGGGCCGGCGACCTTGCCGATCACGCGCGCCTCGATGCCGAAGTGCCCGAGCGCCTCGGTGAGCTGCGCGGCGACCTTCTCCTGGCCCGCGGTGTCCGGCCGCGAGGCCTCCTCGGAGGAGCGCTTGAGCGACGCCGGGTCGGGCATGGTCCAGTCGAAGTCGGGCGACTCGGTGACGGACGGGCGATAGCGGCCCTGCGGGGTGAGGTCCTCCGGGCTCGGCGGAGGCGCGGGTGACGCCGGGCTCGTCCGTCTCCGGGTCCTCGGCCAGGCGCGGCTCCACGGGCTCCGGGTCCGGCTCGGGCTCGGGCTCCTCGACCACGGGCTCAGGGGGCACCTCGGTCGGCTCGTCGTACAGGTCCGGGAAACGGTCGTCGCCGGACCAGAACGGCTCCGGCTCCTCCCAGCTCCGGCGCTTGCTTCTGGCGCGCGTGACCGCGCGGCTCGGCCGTCTCGAGCGCCGCGAGCTCCTCGGTGGCGCGGCGGCGCTGGACCGCGGCGCGCATGTCGCGCGTCGTGGTGGACACCGAGTCGGTCGTCGCCTTGACCACGCCGGCGACGGACGCGCCGGTCAGCAGCAGCACCGCCGCCAGGAAGAGGAACACGGCGATGATGTGCGCGCCGACCGTGCCGAGCGCGGTCGAGGCGCCCCAGTAGAGGCCCTCGCCCACCACGCCGCCGCGCGGGCGGACCCAGTCGGCGTCCCAGCGCATGGCGCTCGCCGCCCGGGCCGAGGCCCGAGCGTCCCGGCCGCCAGGCCGAGCGCCAGCGCGCCAGGAACAGGCAGAGCCCGCCGGAGCGGAACGGCCGCACGGCGGGCAGCATCGGCCGCAGCACGAGGATCGCGCCGGCCGCCAGCAGCGCCACCGGCACGCCGTAGTGGACGGCGCCGATCAGCGAGCGCAGGCCGTCGACGGCCCAGCCGCCGGCCTGCCCGCCGTCCCAGCGCAGGTAGATGAGGAAGGCGAAGAAGATCGCGGCCGCGACCAGCCCGAGCCCGATGAGATCGAGCTGGCGCTGCTCGAGCTGCGGCAGGCGTGGCCTGGCCACGGGCGACGAACGGCGGGCTCGGGGCTTGCGCTTCTTGGTGGCTGGCATGTCGGCCGCCACCCCTTCGACGGCGCGACAGCCTCCGCTCCGGTGCCCTCGTACCATCAACACCAATGGAAGCCTCCGATCGCCCCGTCCGCGTGCTCGTCGTCGAGGACGACGCCGAGATCGCCCATGTCCTGCAGCGCTCGCTGCGCCTGGACGGGCTACGACGTCAAGCTCGCCTCGGACGGCGTGCAGGCGCTCGACGAGGCGCATGCGTTCCTGCCCGACCTGATCGTCCTCGACCTCGGGCTGCCCCGGCTCGACGGCATCGACGTGGCCCGCCGGCTGCGCGACGACGGCGACGACGTGCCGATCCTGATGCTCACCGCCCGCGACGCGCTCGAGTCGCGCGTGGAGGGGCTCGACGTCGGCGCCGACGACTACCTCGTCAAGCCGTTCGAGCGCCAGGAGCTGCTGGCGCGCCTGCGGGCCCTGCTGCGACGGCGGCCGCCCCGCGGCATGGCGCCGCTCCGCGTCGGCGACCTCATGCTCAACCCGGACACCCACGAGGTGACCCGCGGCGACCGCAAGATCGACCTCACGCAGCGCGAGTTCGAGCTGCTCGAGTACCTCATGCGCAACGAGCGCCTCGTGATCTCCCGCCAGAAGCTGCTGGACGAGGTCTGGGGCTACGACCCGTTCTCGATCACCAACACGATCGAGGTCTTCGTCTCGAACCTGCGACGAAAGCTGGAAGCCGGTGGGGAGCCTCGACTCCTCCATACGGTCCGCGGCGCGGGCTACGTCCTCCGCGTATAAGCGCCTCCCGATCCGCTGGCGGCTGGCCGGTGGCTCGGCGGCGCTGACGCTGGTGATCCTCTGCGGCTTCGCCGTCATCGTCGGCATCCTCACGACGCAGCAGATCCACGACGACTTCCACCGCGAGGTGTCCTCCAGCGCCGACCGGCTGCAGAAGGAGGCGCGCCTCCAGCTCCAGTACACGAACAAGCAGGTGCCGATCGTGCGACCGGTCGAGGGGTCGCTCGACCTCGACGACTTCGCCGCCTCCACCGGCGCCGCGATCCGCGTGATCACGCGCGACGACCTCGTCGGCTTCGCCACGGCGAACGCTCCCGACTTCGGGCCCCCGCTCGCGCCGACCGACGAGATCGACGGCTGGCGGGTGGAGACGCGCGAGGTCCCCGTCGCGGGCTCGGACCCGTGGGCGCTGCAGTACGCGCTCCCGATCTCCGACGTGCAGGACACCGCGAACCGCGTGAAGGTCTTCCTGGCCTTCGGCGTGCTCGGCGGCGCCCTGCTGGCGCTCCTCGCGGGCCTGGCCACCGCGCGGCGCGCCATGGAGCCGATCGCGGAGCTGACCGCGGCGGCCCGCAAGATCGAGCACTCGCGCGACCCGTCCTGAGCAGATCCCTCGCCCCGAGGCCGAGGACGAGGTCGCCGAGCTGGCCCGGACGCTGGAGGCGATGCTCGCCTCGCTCGATGCCGCCCGCGCCGAGACCGAGGGCGCGCTCGCACGCCAGCGCGAGTTCGTCGCCGACGCCTCGCACGAGCTCCGCACGCCGCTCACGAGCGTGCTCGCCAACCTCGAGCTGCTCGAATACGAGCTCGAGGGCGAGCAGCGCGAGGCGGCGTCCTCCGCCCTGCGCTCGTCGCGCCGCATGCGCCGCCTGGTCGCCGACCTGCTGCTGCTCGCCCGCGCCGACGCAGGCCGCAAGGCCCCGCACCGCGTGGTCGACCTCTCCGCCATCGTCACCGACGCCGCGTCCGAGCTGGAGCCGGTGGCCGGCGACCACGAGATCTCCGTGTCGGCCCCGGCCGGCGCCCGCGTGGACGGCGCCGCCGACGAGCTGCACCGCCTCGTGCTCAACCTGATGGAGAACGCGCTCCGGCACACCGATCCCGGCACCGCGGTCGAGGCGACGGTGGAGACCGGCAACGGCGCCGTGGTGCTCTCGGTCGAGGACGACGGGCCCGGCATCCCGCACGAGCAGCGCGAGAAGGTCTTCGAGCGCTTCTACCGCGGATCGGGCGAGCACAGCGGCTCCTCGGGCCTCGGGCTCTCGATCGTCAGGGCGGTCGCCACCTCGCACGGCGGCACGGTCACCCTGGAGGAGCCGCTCGACGGCCGCGGGGCGCGCTTCGTGGTCCGCATGCCCGCCGCCTGAGCGGCTCAAGGAACGCCCCGGGCGGCCGACTTCCCGGGGGACATGTCTGAGACGACCTCACAGCAGCTCGTGGTGTTCTCGCTCGGGAGCGAGGAGTACGCCCTCCCGATCGGCTCCGTCCACGAGATCATCCGCTTCACCGAGCCGCGCTCCGTCGCCTCCGACGCGGCGTGGATCCGCGGCGTCATCGGCCTGCGCGGGAAGATCATCCCGATCTTCGACCTCGCCTCCCGCCTGCAGCTCGACGGCTCCGAGCCGGGCAAGATCGTGATCGTCGAGAGCAGCACCGGACAGGTCGGCGTGATGGTCGACGAGGTCGAGGAGGTCCTGACCGTCTCCACCGCCCAGCTCGAGGACGTCCCGACCGCGAGCAGCGAGGCGATCGAGGCGATCGCGAAGATCGACGACCGGCTGGTCATCCTGCTCAACCCCGAGGGTCTCTTCGCGCGTCGGGCGAGCGACGAAGTCGCCGCCTAGCCCCCTTGAGCGCGACCGCCGAGAAGCGACGGGTGGTCGTCGCCGACGACTCGCGGCTCATGCGCCGCCTGCTGGCGGACGCCCTGGGCCGCCAGGGGTTCGACGTCGTCGCCACCGCCGCTGACGGCGACGAGGCCCTGGCCGCGTGCCGCGCCCACCGGCCGGACGCGATGACGCTCGACCTGCACATGCCCGGCATGGACGGGATCGGGGTCCTGCGCGCGCTCCGCGAGCGCCGCGCCGAGCCCGTTCCCGTCGTTGTGGTGTCCGCCTTCTCCCCCGCGCACGGCGCCCGCGCCGTCGACGCCCTGGCCGAGGGCGCGTTCGAGCTGGTCGCCAAGCCCGGCGTCGGCGAGTCGATGGCCGACTTCGCCTCCGAGCTCGGCCGCAAGGTCGGCGAGGCCGCCCGCGTCCGCCGCCCCGCCGCGCCCGCGATCCCGCGCCGCCGCGACCACCGGCCGGCCATGGCCGTCGGCAAGCGCGTCGTGGTCATCGCCTGCTCGACCGGCGGCCCCAAGGCCCTCGGCGAGCTGCTTCCCGCCCTCCCCTCCCCGCTCGGCGCCGGCACCCTGATCGTGCAGCACATGCCGGCCGGCTTCACCGCGTCGCTGGCCTCGCGCCTCGACGCCGCCTCCTCCCTGACGGTCCGCGAGGCCGCCGGCGGCGAGGCGCTCGAGCCCGGCGTGGCGCTGCTGGCCCCCGGCGGCGCGCACCTGCGCGTCGCCGACCGCCACGCCCGCCTCTCCGACGACGAGCCGGTCGGCGGCCTGCGCCCGCGCGCGGACTTCACGATCGACGACGTCGCCCGCACCTACGGCCCGCGCGCCCTGCTCGTGGTGCTCACCGGCATGGGCCGCGACGGCCTCGAGGGCGCCCGGGCGGTCCGCGCCGCCGGCGGGCGCATCCTCTGCGAGGCGGAGTCGAGCTGCACCGTCTACGGCATGCCGCGCGCGGTGGCCGAGGCCGGGCTGGCCGACGAGGTACTGCCGCTCGGCGAGCTCGCGGCTGCCATCGTGCGGGAGGCGGGCCGATGACCTCCTTCGAGGCCACGATCAAGGCGGACGACTTCGAGGCGCTGTGCGTCCTCGTGCGGCGGCTCTGCGCCGTCGACCTCCTCCAGTACAAGCGCGGGCAGATGGAGCGCCGCGTGCGCGCGTTCGCGCAGCGCCGCGGCACGCCGGACCTCGCCGCCTACGGCGCGCGCCTGAAGGCCGAGCCGCTGGAGCTCGACGCGTTCCTCGACCGCGTGACCATCAACGTGTCGCACCTCTGGCGCCACGAGGACCAGTGGGCCGCCCTGGGCTCGTCGATCCTCCCCGAGCTGGCCGAGCGCGGGCGCATCCGCTGCTGGAGCGCGGGCTCGTCGTACGGCGCCGAGGCGTTCACGCTGGCCGCCGTGGCGCGCGACGCGGTCCCCCGCGCGCGGGTCGAGATCCACGGCACCGACCTCGACCGGCGCATGGTCGAGAAGGCCCGGATCGGCCGCTTCACGGTCGAGGACGCCCGCACCGCGCCGCCCGCTCTCCTGCAGAAGTGGTTCGACGCGGTCGATGAAGGGGGTTGGCAGGCGAAGACCGAGCTCGTGCGGATGACGCGCTTCGAGGTCGGCGATCTCCTGCGGATGCCCGTGCAGCCGGGCCGGTACGACCTGATCATGTGCCGTAACACCGTCATCTACTTCACCGAGGAGGTGCGCGACGCCCTCCACGCCCGCCTGGCCGCCGCACTGGCGCCGGGCGGCTACCTCGTTGTCGGAACCAGCGAGCGCGTCGCCGACCCGCGGTCGCTGAACCTCTCCTCGCCCTTCCACTTCATCTACCGGAAGGCGTAGATGGACGTCTCCGAGTACCTCCCGATGTTCCTCGCCGAGGGTCGCGAGCACCTCCAGGAGCTCAACCTGGCCGTGGTCCGCATCGAGGAGCAGCCGGACGACCAGGAGACGGTCGACGAGATCTTCCGCATCGCGCACTCGCTGAAGGGCATGAGCGCGACGATGGGCTTCGCCGGCATGGCGGCGCTCACCCATGAGATGGAGGACGTCTTCGAGCTCCTGCGCCAGCGCAGCGGCGGCCTCTCGCGCGACGCGATCGGCGTCCTGCTCGAGTGCCTGGACGCGCTGTCCGCCGCCGTCGACGCGATCGACGCCGACGGCGCCGAGGAGATCGAGCCCGAGCCGCTGATCGCCCGCCTCAAGGGCCTGATCCGCGAGCGCGACGCCTCCGAGCCCGCCGAGCCGGCGCCCAGGGTCCTCGCCGCCGACCTCATCGCGATCGCCGACGGCCGCCGCGTCGTCCGCATCAGCGCCACGCTGTCCGACGACGTCCAGCTCCCCGCCGTGCGCGCGTACATGGTCCTGGCGGCCCTCGCCGAGTGCGGCGAGACGCTGGCCTGCAGCCCGACGCCGGACGAGGTCGACACCTTCGCCGGCAGCGAGATCGACGCCTGGATGATCTCCGACCGCGCCGACGCGGAGCTGGCCGCGGTCGCCGGGTCGGTGTCCGATGTCGCCCACGTCGAGGTGAGCGAGGCCTCCGCCGCCGCAGAGGCCGACGAGGCGCCCGCGCCGGACGCCCCGGCCGCGAAGCCCAAGGCGCCCGCGAAGAGCTCCTCGACCGTCCGCGTCGACGCCGAGCGGCTCGACCAGCTCATGCACTTCATGGGCGAGCTCGTCCTGCACCGCACCCAGGTCGAGGCGCTCGCCGCCGCACGCCGACGTGCCGGGCCTCTCGCAGGCCATGCAGAACCTCACCCGCACCTCCCAGGCGCTGCAGGCGATGGTCATGCAGGTCCGGATGATCCCCGTCGAGGCCGTCTTCCTGCGCTTCCCGCGCCTGGTCCGCGACCTCTCGACCAAGCTCGGCAAGCAGGTCGAGCTGGAGCTGATCGGCAAGGACACCGAGCTCGACCGCACCGTGGTCGACGCGCTCGGCGACCCGCTCGTGCACCTGATCCGCAACTCGCTCGACCACGGGCTCGAGCGCCCGGAGGAGCGCGAGGCGGCCGGCAAGCCCGCGACCGGCACGCTGAAGCTCTCGGCCCGCCACGCCGGCGGCAACGTGATCATCGAGGTGCGCGACGACGGCCGCGGCGTCGACGTCGCCAGGGTCGCCCGCAAGGCCGTCGAGCGCGGCCTGCTCGCCGCCGACGCCGTCGACTCGGTCGACAGCGCGCGCGCCATCGAGCTGCTCTTCCGCCCCGGCTTCACGACCGCCGAGATGACGAGCGACATCTCCGGGCGCGGCGTGGGCATGGACGCCGTCCGGGCCGCGATCCGCACGCTGGGCGGCGAGGTCCTGATGACCTCCGAGCCGGGCGAGGGCACGACCGCGCAGATCCGCCTCCCGCTCACGCTGGCCATCATGGCCGCGCTGCTCGTCGAGGCCGACGGCCGCCCCTTCGCCATCCCGATCGACCGCATCGAGCGCACCGTCCGCCTGGCCGACCACGCCGTCCGGTCGGTCGCCGGCAACCGCATGCTGGTCATGAGCGACGGCGTGCTCCCGATCGTCGACGCCGCCCTGCGCTACGGCGGCACCCCGGCCCCCGACGCCGAGTACGCCGTGATCGTCCGCGGCGCGACCGGGTCGGTCGCCCTCACCGCCGGCACGCTGCACGGCCAGCGCGAGCTGGTCACCCGGCCCCTCCCGCCCGAGGTCGCCGAGAACTCCGCCCTGACGGGCGCCGCCGTCATGTCGGACGGGCAGATCGCCCTGATCGTCGACTGCGATGCGGTCGAGACCCCTGCCCTCGCCACCGCCTGAGAAAGGACTCTCACCGTGAGCCGCTACACCGAACTCCAGCTCGACGCCCTGCGCGAGCTGGCCAACATCGGATCGGGGACCGCGAGCACCGCGCTCTCCGGGCTGCTCTCGCGCGCGGTCGACATCTCCGTGCCCTCGGCCAGCGTCCTGGCGCTCGCGGACGCCGTCTCGCACGCCGGCGATCCGGAGGCCGAGACCACCGGGATCGTGCTGGGCATCGTCGGAGACATGACAGGCACGGTGCTACTTCTGGTCCCGCCTGCCGATGCAGACGCTATGTGCCGAATGCTCGGTGTCGAGCCCACCTCCGAATTCGCGCCGTCCGCCCTGGGCGAGATCGGCAACATCGTCGGCACCTCGTACATCAACGCGCTGGCGTCGATGACCGGCATGGAGCTCGAGCCCACCCCGCCCACGACGGCGACCGACATGCTCGGCGCCATCGTCGAGAGCGTCCTCGCCGCCGGCGCCCACGGGGGCGACGTGGCGCTGATGCTCGACTCGAACCTGGTCGTCGAGGGCGACGACTGCGCGGTGTCCTTCCTCCTGGTCCCCGACCAGGGCGGCGTCGACGAGCTGCTCTCCCGGCTGGGGATGAGCTGATGAGCGCCGCCGAGACCATGGTGCGGATGGGTGAGCTCGCCGTGTCGGGCGTGCCCGGCCACGCGCTGGTCGCGCTCGGTCTCGGCTCGTGCATCGGGCTCGGGGTGGTCGACCGGCGGATGGGCATCGCCGGCCTCGCCCACGTCGTGCTCCCGGACTCGCTGGGGCACGTGCACCAGAACCCGCGCAAGTTCGCCGACCTGGCGCTGCCGGAGATGCTGGAACTGCTGGAGGACGCGGGCGCTCGGCGGGCGCGCCTGGAGGCCGTGCTGGTCGGCGGGGCGAGCATGTTCGCCGCCTCCGCGGCGCGCCTCGAGGTCGGCCAGCGCAACGAGGCCGCCGTGCGCGAGCTCCTGAACGAGCGTCGCATCCCGATCGTGGCGGCCGCCACGGGCGGCAATCGCGGCCGGACGGTCCGCATCGACGTGGCCAGCGCGGCCGTGACCGTGCGCGAGGCCGGCGGAATTGACACTGAGCTGCTCCCGGGCAGCACGATCCTGGAGGCAGCATGAGCGGTGGCGGACAGGTCCTGAGCGCTGACGCCATCGCGGCGCTCGTCGACGCGGCCCGCGAGGGACGGCTCCCCGACGAGGCTCCGACGCCCCAGCGGCGTCGCAGCATGCGCGCGGTCGACTTCACGCGTCCCACGAAGTTCACCTCCGAGCAGGAGCGCCGCCTCAACCGCAGCCTCGAGGCGTTCTGCCGCACCGCGTCGACCCGCCTGTCGGCGGAGCTGCGCATGCCGATCGAGTTCGAGGTCATCAACTCCACCCAGCTGACGTGGTCGAACGCCCATGCGCAGGTGGTCCCGAACTCGATCACCGCCCTGGTCGAGGCCAAGCCGATCGGCACGCGGCTGATGCTCAGCTGCGAGCAGAGCCTCGTGCTGGGCGCCATCGAGCTGCTGCTCGGCGGCTCGGACCTGGGTGACCTGCGCGAGCGCCGGCTGACCGACATCGACTTCGCCCTCGCCCGCCACTTCTGCGACCGCATGTGCGCGCAGCTCTCGATCATCTGGACCGACCTGGCCGGGCTCGAGCTCGACGTCGTCGGCATCGAGACCCACATGGAGACCGCGCAGATGGTGTCCGTGAGCGAGCCGACGCTGACCTTCACCATCGAGGCCCGCCTCGGCGGCGTGTCCTCGACGATCGCCCTCCTGCTGCCCTGGTCGGCGATCGCGCCGGTGGCCGATCGCTTCGCCTCGCGCGACGAGGCGCCCAACCGGGGCGCCGACGAGATCGACCGCGTGCGCCGCGCCGTCGGCGGCGTGGGCATGACCGTGCGCGCCGAGGTGGCGTCGATCGAGCTGCCGATCGAGCAGGTGCTCGCGCTGCAGCCCGGTGACGTGCTCTCGCTGGGCGCTCCCGCCGAGGCCGGCGTGACGCTCTTCGCCGACAAGGTGCCCGTCCACCGGGCCAAGCCGGGCCGCAGCGGCAGCCGCCGCGCGGTGCAGATCGTCGAACGGGTCGGGAGGCCGCGATGAACACGGACGATGCCCTGATCCGCCTCGGCAACTCCACCACGGAGGCCATCTCCGGCGTGCTGGAGATGTTCGCCCCCGGCCAGATCCATGCCGGCGAGGTGAGCGTCGACTCGGCGCCGCTGGAGGGCCTGCCGGTCCCCGCGGTGGCCACCAGCGTGTCCTACATCGACGGCGTCACCGGCGCCAACGTGTTCGTCATGACGCTGGACGGCGCCCGCAAGCTCGCCACGGCCATGATGGGCCTCGAGCAGCCCGAGGCCCCGGACGCCCCCGAGCTGTCCGAGCTCGAGCTCTCGGCCGTCGCCGAGGCGATGAACCAGATGATGGCCTCCGCGGCGATCGCCATCTCGTCGGTGCTGGGCACCGAGGTCGAGATCGGCGCGCCGGAGACCAAGACCTTCACCGACGCGGGTCAGGCGCTCGACGCCTACCCGCAGACCCCCCACGCCGTGCGCGCGACGCTCACGGTGTGCGGCGAGCCGTGCCGGCTGGTGCAGCTCGTGCCGAACGCCTTCGTTGTGCGCATGACGCGCGCGCTCGACGAGCTCGGCTCCGAGCTCCCCACGCCCTCCGAGCCGTCGTTCGTCGCGACCGCGACCGGCGTCCCCGCCGGCCGCGGCGTCCCGTCGCTGGCGGGCATCCCCGTCCGCGTGTGGGCCGAGCTGGGCCGCGCGCAGATGCCGTCCGCGCAGGTGGTCGGCATGCCCGCCGGCTCGGTCGTGGAGCTCGATCGCTCGGCCGACGAGCCGATCGACCTCTACGTCAACGGCCGCAAGTTCGCCACCGGCCGCCTGATGGTGGTCGACGGCACCGACTGGGCCGTGCGGATCGAGACGGTGCTCGACCCCACGGACGCGTCAACCGATTCTGAGCTGGAGGAGTCTCGATGGCCCGCGTCCTGGTAGTCGACGACGCAGCGTTCATGCGCAAGATGGTGAGTGACGCGCTCACCAGCGGCGGCCACGTGGTGGTCGGCGAGGCCGGCAACGGCAACGAGGCCGTCGAGCAGTACCAGGAGCTCAAGCCCGAGGTCACCACGCTCGACATCACGATGCCCGAGAAGGACGGCCTGACGGCGCTGCGGGAGATCATCGAGCTCGACCCCGCCGCCCGCGTGATCATGTGCTCGGCGCTCGGGCAGGAGTCGAAGGTCCTGGAGTCGATCAAGCTCGGCGCCAAGGACTTCGTGGTCAAGCCGTTCCAGGCCGACCGCGTGCTCGAGGCCGTCGGCAAGGCCCTGACCTAGCTCAGCGGATCAGGCCGCGCCTGAGGCCCGCGGCGCTCGCCGAGACGCGGGCGATCATCTCGGCCTTCCACCCGGCCACGACGGCGCAGATGGGCCTGGAGGCGTCTCTGAGGGCCGCTGTGGCCCCGTTCCCGGCCTCCGCGAGGATCACGCTGACCGTGGCCGGGGATCTCCACGATCCGCTAAGGCGGTCGAGCACGCCGAGCCGACGCGCATCGACGTGCACGTGACGAACGGCGACGGCGAGATCGCGCTGGAGGTCGAGGACGACGGTGCGACCCGCTCAGCGCGGGTAGCGAGCGCGGAACGCGATGGCGAGCATCGTGACCACCAGGAGCACCACGAGGCCGTAGGGCAGCGCGTCGGGCGCGAGGAGGACGATGGCGAGCGCCGCCACCGCCAGGCCGGGCACGAGCATCATCCCCACGGTGTGCAGGTCGTCGACGACCACCTCCCCCGCCCCACACTGCGTGCAGCGGCCGGCGACGATCGTGGTCTCGCGATCACATCCCTCGCAGACGCTCATCCGGCGACGTTAATCGCGAAAACGGGGATTGCGCAGGCGAATCGAGCAAAACTGGACGAAAGGACCATCCCCGGAACGGGGTAGTTTCTCTGCGCGAATGGCCCCGGCTAAACCGCCGAGGCCATTCGGTGGACGCATGTTCTATTACGCCCTGCGCAAACCCGCCGTACCTTGCTTCTCGGTCAAGGAAGCGAGCACTCCGAGAGCGGTTGCAGCCGCGACTCGGAGGAGAAAGGCGGGAATCATGGGTTGGCGCGGCTAAGCACCACACCAGAGTTGTTGACGTGAGACGAGCGCCGAAGGCGCTCGTTCTCGTTAAAGACCAGATCGGCGTCGATCCGACCTTGCTGGATCGAACGTCTGTCTAGGCCGCGACGCGGGGCCGCGCGTAGTCCGCGACCCGGCGCTCGAACGCGAGCTCTCGCTCGAAGTCGGCCTCGTCGGCGTGACGGAACGCCACGCGGCCGTCCTCGATCATCTTCACGAAGGTCTCGACGATCATCGGGTCGAGCTGCGCGCCGGCGACGCGGCGGAGCTCGACGATCGCGGCCTCCGAGCTGACGGGACGGCGGTACGAGTCCCGCGAGGTCATGACGTCGTACGTGTCGCAGACCGAGATGATCCGCGAGCCCAGCGGGATGTCGTCCCCGTTCAGGCCGGCCGGGTAGCCACGGCCGTCGATGCGCTCGTGGTGGCTGTGGATGATCTCGGCCACGGGCCCGTAGCCCTCGATCCGCGCGACGAGCTTGGCGCCCTGCTCCGGGTGGAGCTTCACGATCTCCCACTCGTCGTCGGTCAGCTTGCGGTCGGCGAACAGGATCGAGTCCGGGAAGATGAACTTGCCGATGTCGTGGAGCAGGGCGGCGGTGTGGATCAGCTCCTGCTCCTGGTCCGGCAGCTCCAGCATCTTCGCGATCTCGCGCGCATAGCGCGCGACCGCGGCGGAGTGACGAGCGGTCATCGCGTCGCGCATCGACAGCGTCTGCATGACCGTGCTCAGCAGCCCGACCTGGAGCGACGCGAGCTCGCGCGTGCGCGTGCTGAGCTCCTCGCCGCGCTCGAACGCCTGCACCCGGGCCCAGACGAGGTACTGGAACACGCCGAGCACGATGGCCGCGAGGGCGACCGCGCCGATCCCGAGCTTGACGTAGCCCCAGGCGACGGTCGCGGTCAGCAGCGACGTCGCGACCTCGGAGGGCAGCATCGTCATGTACAGCTTCCGGCCCTTCGACCAGAGGCTGAGCACGCCGACCTCGGGATGGGACACGGCGATGATGAGGAAGTTCAGGACGTTCGTCGCCATGTAGACGACGACGACGCCCGCGTAGAAGGGAACCGCGTCGTCCGTGGTGCCGTCCACGAGGGCGTTGGCCAGGAGGCCGCCGGCGAGCGGGAAGATCGTCCAGGCGACCGCGTCGATCAGCACCGTCTTGAACGGCCGCCGCGAGAACGGCGCGTACACGAGCGTCGTGCCGAGTCCGATCGCCACGGCAGGCGCCGGGCCGAGCAGGATCATCGCGAGGACGACCGAGAAGAAGGCGCCCGAGACCCGGAGCCCCTTCATCTCCACGATCATCACGTCACTGGCGATCGCGAGCCCCAGGAGGACGAGGACGAGCGCGATCGGATGCCAGTCCGCAGCCTCGGATGTGATCACGGCAGCCGACAACGCAGCCACCAGGGCGGCCACTGGCACCGCGAGGTTGAGCACCTTGCGCATTGACACGACTCTCCGGTCATCGGCAGGTGGCATTCCTGACTTAATGCAGTAAGCGCACGGAACCTCTTGGACATTCGTCCGTCTGCTCATCCGATTCGTGAAGGACTACGATTGAACCCGTGCGGGGGCGCATTGCACCACTGGGCGTACGGCCCTTCAGCCGACTGCTGGCGTCGTACACGCTCAACGAGCTGGGCGACGCCGCCGGCATCGTCGCGCTGGCCGTGCTCGTCTATGACCGGACGAACGCCGTGGCGCCCACCGCGGCGTTCTTCATCGCGGCCAAGTTCCTGCCCGCGCTGCTCGCGCCGGCGCTGACCGCGCGGCTCGACCAGGCGTCGATCCGGCGGAGCCTGCCGGCGCTGTACGGGATCGAGGCACTGGCCTTCGTCGCGCTGGCGGTGATGGCGTCCGGTGAGTTCTTCCTGCCGCTCGTGCTGGCCCTCGGGCTTCTCGACGGCGCGCTGGCCATCACCGGGCGCGGGCTCACGCGCGGTGCGGTGGCGGCCGTGCTGCAGCCGGCGGGCGTGCTCCGCGAAGGCAACGCGCTGTTGAACATCGGCTTCGCGGTGGCCTCCGTGGGCGGCGCGGCGCTCGCCGGCCTCCTGATCGCGCAGTTCGGCGTGACGGTCGCGCTCCTCGCCGACGCCGCGTCGTTCCTGGCGATCGCGATCATCATCGCCTCCACGCGCGGGCTCCCCGAGGTCCGCCTCGAGCGCGAGCCGTGGCGCGAGCGCCTTGCCGACGGGATGCGCTTCGCGAGCCGCAATCCCGTGGTGCGGCTGCTCCTCATCGGGCAGGCGCTGGCCCTGATCCTGTTCACGCTGGTCGTCCCCATCGAGGTCATCTACGCCAAGGAGAGCCTCGGAACGAGCGACGCGGGCTTCGGCATCCTGCTCGCGTCGTGGGGCGCGGGCATCGTCGTCGGAAGCCTGGTCTACCTGCTCATCAAGCAGCGGCAGCCGCTCGCGCTGATCATCGTGTCGACCGCCCTCATCGGGGTGTCCTATCTCGGCCTCGCGACCGCGGAGACGCTGCTCGTCGCCTGCCTGATCTCGGTCGTGGGCGGCGCCGGGAACGGGATCCAGTGGATCGCGGTGATCACCGCGCTGCAGGAGATGACACCGCGCGACTACCAGGCTCGGATCACCGGCCTGCTCGAGTCGCTCGGCTCTGCGATGCCGGGCATCGGCTACCTCATCGGCGGCGCGCTCGTGGCGCTCGGGTCACCCCGCACGGCCTACGCCGTCGCCGGCGCGGGGGTGCTGCTCCTCGTGCTCCTCACGCTCGTCTTCCGCCCCACGCTCAACCGGGCGGCCGCGGTCCGCATGCCGGCGGCCGGCGATCTTCAGCTCCCGGACTCGCTCGCGACCCTCGAGCCCAGCACCGGGCGAGACTCCTCACGAACGCCAACGCGCCAGAACGCTTGAACCTCACGTAACGTCAGGGCCTAGCGTCCCTGCCGTGGTGATGACCGGAGACCAGTACAGGATCGGCGAGCTGGCGCGGGTCGCGGGCGTGACCGTCCGTGCCCTGCACCACTACGACAGCCTCGGGCTGCTCGTCCCGTCGGAGCGCTCGCAGTCGGGGCACCGGCTCTATGACGCCGGCGACGTGGAGCGGCTCTACCGGCTGCTCGCGCTGCGCGGCATCGGGCTCCCGCTCGAGGAGATCGGGCCGCTGCTCGACGCCGACGACGGGATCGCCGACACCGTCCGCGGCCACCTCGCCCGCGTCGAGCGGCAGCTCGGCTCGCTCGAGGAGCTGCGTCTCCGCCTCACCCGGCTGCTCGCCGCCCTCGACGGCGGCGGGAGGTCGACACAGCACCTACTGGACGCGATGGAGGCGATGACGATGTTCGAGAAGTACTACACCCCGGAGCAGCTGCAGCAGCTCGAGCGGCGCCGCGAGGCGCTGGGCGAGGAGAAGATCAAGGCGGTCGAGCAGGAGTGGACGGAGATCTACGCCAGGCTGCGCGAGCTGCGCGAGGCCGGCGTGGACCCGGCCGCGCCCGAGGCGCAGGCCGTGGGCGACCGCGCCTCGGAGCTGATCCGGATGTTCACCGGCGGCGACCCGGGGATCACCGAGTCGCTGCGGCGGATGTACGAGCAGGAGGACCACGGCAAGCTCACCCGCGGCATGGGCGACGCCGCGGACGTCGAGTACATGGGCGCGATCCGGAAGGCCAGCCTCAGTTCGTGATCCCCAGCGCCGGCCAGCCCGCCTGGAGCGAGACCGCGAGCTCGCGGATGGCGCGCCGCCACTGCGGCGGCGCGTCGTCCCACGAGTAGTCGCCCTGGGCGACCCGCGTGGCCGAGCGCAGGTCCTCGTCGACCGTGATGAGCCCGTGGGCGTCCGGCACCAGCCGCTCGAGCCCGTCGAGGTCGAGCCGGGCGTCGCGCTTGCGCGGCATCTTGTTGACCACGAGCGTCAGCGGCGGTCCGACGGTCCGCAGCAGCTCGGCGGCCTCGGCCACGAGCGACGCGGTCGCCGGGTGGGCGTCGGAGATCAGGACGATCTGGTCCGCCGCCGCCTGCGCGGCCCGCGCCGCGGGCTCCTGCAGGCCGGTGCCGCAGTCGAGCACGAGCACGCCGACCATCGTCTGCAGGCGCCCGATGACCCGCGCGTAGGACTCCTCGTTGAGCTGCGCCATGCGCGTCGGGTCGGTCGGCGCGGGCAGCACCATCAGGCCCTCGAACGCGCGGCCGAGGTGCCGGTCGAGCGCCGTGACCGAGAGGTCGGGCTGCTCGAGCACGTCGCCGAGGTCGTCCACGTAGACCTGGTGGTCGGGCGTCAGCGTCCGGCCCAGCGAGCCGAAGTCGGGGTTGGTGTCGACGGCGACGATGCGGTCGCGCCGCACCCGCGCCAGCAGCGACCCGAGCAGCACCGTGAGCGTGGTCTTCCCCACCCCGCCCTTCGGCGAGACGACGGCGATCGTGGCGCAGCGCGTGAGCCGCGGCGCGGCGATCAGGCGATCCAGGCGCGACTCGTACTCGCTCTCCCGCCACGCCTCCTTGGCGCGCTCCATGGCCGACCGCTGCTGGGGCTTGGTCAGCGTCTCGCGGTTGCTCGTCGGCACCGGCTCGGGCGACTCGGTGATCGGCGGCTCCGGCTCGTAGCCGAAGAACGCCTTGCTGGCCAGCGAGAACCGCTGCCCGCCCGAGAGCTCCTCCGGGAGCGCGGCCGCCGTGCGCTCCGACGGCGTCCCGCGCCCCGCCGCGACCTCGGGCCGCCGCACGACGTCGGACGGCTTGGGCGGCGCCATCGCCTCCGAGCGGACCTCGGTCAGCGTGAGCACCGAGCCGTCGGCGACGCCGCACTGCCCGAGCGTGCGGTCCAGCGGCAGCGGCTGCTGGCCTGGCGGCGTGACCGTCCACACCGGCGAGCGGCCGTTCGAGGCCGGCGCCTCGTCCATGCTGAGCTCGACGAAGGTCGGGATCAGGTCGGAGATCGGCGTCTCGGTCGAGACGACGAGGTCCACGCGCCGGTCCGGCCCGGCGATGGTGACGGCACACGTGTTCATGACTCTCCCGAGGTCCATGGAGCGGAGACAGCCGCGCCGGGAACCGGCGTCGGCGGTGAGAAGGCGGTCTGGATCAGAACCGGGCGCTCGCCGCGCCGCACGAGCAGCCCGCGGCCGGGCACCTGGGGCTGGGCCTTGGTGCCGCCGAGCAGCTGGCCCTCCCCCGGGTCGCCGCTGAGCAGCACGCCGGGCGAGCCGAGCTCGCGCAGGCGGCCGAAGACCGCCTCGTAGGCGCCTCGCGCGCTGCCGCCCACGCGGCGGGCGAGCACGACGTGCAGGCCCACGTCGCCGCCCACGGCCAGCACGTCGAGCAGCGGGGCGAGCGGCCCGCCGGTCGGCCCGGCGACGAGGTCGTAGTCGTCGAACAGGACCACGTAGCGCGGCCCCTCCCAGGACGGCGCGGCCAGCGGCGAGGCGTCGGCGGGCGCCATCCGCTCGCCGGCGATCGTGCGCAGCCGCTCGGCGGCGGTCTGCGCGGCAGGCGGCGACGCCGCGTAGGTCATCACGTGCGGATCGTGCGCGAGGTCGATCAGCGACCGCCGGACGTCGATCACCACGAGCTGCAGCTCGTCCGGCTCGTGGGCGGCGATCAGCCCGCGCCCGAGGCCGCGCAGGAGCGACGACTTGCCGCTCTGGCTGTCGCCGAAGACGAGGAAGTGCGGGTCGGCCCCGGCGAAGCGGGTCCAGACCGGGCTCAGCCCGCGCTCCTCGACCCCGATCGGCACGCCCTCGCGCGCCGACGGCGGCGGGAGCTGGCGCGGGTCGAGCTCGCGCGGCAGCAGCCGGATCGGCGGCGCGGGCGGCCCGTCCCAGCGCTCGGCGGCCTCCCCCACGAGCTCGCCCAGCGCGGCGGCCGTTCCCTCGTCCTGCGCGATCCCGTCCACCCGCGGGAGCGCCGCCTGGAAGTGCAGGCCGTCCATGGTCAGGCCGCGCCCGGGCACCTCGGCCGGCAGCGACGCCGCCGCCTGGCGCGACACCAGGGAGTCGATGGCGTCGTGCAGCCGCAGCTCGAGCCGCGTCCCGAGGTTGTCGAGCAGCGCCGGCCGGATCTCCGCCCAGCGGTTGGCCGCCACCACGACATGCACGCCGAAGCTCAGGCCCGTGGCCGCGAGCTCCTCGACCTCGCGGTCGACGCCCTCGAACTCGCGCTTGAACGCCTCCCAGCCGTCGACGAGGAGGAAGACGTCCGGGAACGTGCCCGCGTTGCGGGCCGCGGTCATCGACTCGTGGCCGGCCTCGCGGAACGCCTGCTCGCGGTCCTCGACCTCGGAGCGCAGCTGGGCGACGAGCCGCCCGACCGCCTCCTTGTCGAGCTTGCCGGCGATGCCGCCCACGTGCGGGGCGCCCGCGAGCGCGCCGAGCAGGCCGCCGCCGAGGTCGATGCCGTAGAGCTGGACCTGCGCGGGCGTGTGGCGCCAGATCAGCGACGCGGCGAGCGTGCGCAGCAGCGTGCTCTTGCCGGTACGCGGGGAGCCGACGATCGCCACGTGGCCGCCCGAGCCGGCGAGATCGAGCCCGAACGGCTCCGTGCGCTGCTCGGACGGGCGGTCCAGCCGCCCGACGACGGCCCGGACGCCCTCGGCGCGCTCGGGTGGGTGGGGATCCCATCTCCACCACGGGGCGCCGGTCAGCACGCCGTCGAGCGTCTCGGCCTCCGGCAGCGGCGCCACCCACACCTGGTGCACCGGCCCGCCGACCGACAGCCGCTCGACCAGCACCTGCAGCTCGGTCGGCGCTCCCGGTGGCGGCTCGTACGACGCCACCGGGACGCCCGCCTCCTCCGCCGCCCGGGGATCGAACATCCGGACGGGCGCGGGCGCGTCCTGCGCCCCGATCGACGCGCCGAGGTGCGGGCCGGAGGCCAGCGCGGCCCGGAACTGCACGTACTTCTCCGTGTCGACCTTCAGGTAGCCCAGGCCGGGCATCGAGGGGAGCAGGTACGCGTCCGGCGTGCCGAGCACGAGCTTGGACTCCGTCGCGGAGTAGGTGCGCAGGCAGAGGCGGTAGCGCAGGTGGCTCTCCAGGCCGCGCAGGCGGCCCTCGTCGAGCCGCTGCGAGCTCAGCAGCAGATGGATGCCCAGCGACCGCCCGACCCGGCCGAGGCCGACGAAGAGGTCGATGAACTCCGGCCGCGCGGCCAGCAGCTCGGCGAACTCGTCGACGATGACCAGCAGGTCCGGCATCGGCGGCATGCTGGGGTCGGCCTCGCGGCGCGCCTGGTAGGAGACGATGTCGTCGAGGTTCCCGGCCTCGCGCAGCATGGTCTGGCGCCGCTCCTGCTCGCCGATCAGCGCCGCGTGCATCCGGTCCACGAGCGAGAGGTCGCGCTGCAGGTTGGTGATCAGGCCGGCGACGTGCGGGAGCCGGGCGAGGTCGGCGAACGCCGCGCCGCCCTTGTAGTCGACGAGCACGAAGGCGAGCTGCTCCGGGCCGTGGGTCGCGGCCAGGCCGCCGACCAGCGAGCGCAGCAGCTCGCTCTTGCCCGAGCCGGTCGCCCCGACCAGCACGCCGTGCGGCCCCATGCCGCCCTCGGCCGCCTGCTTGAGGTCGAGCTCGAGGATCTCGCCGTCCGCCGCGCGGCCGATCGTGGCGCGGAGGCTCTGCGCCCGCGGCCGCGGCCGCCACATCCGCTCGGCGTCCAGCGCGTCGGCCGACGGCAGCCCCAGCAGGTCGACGAGCCGCACGTTCATGCTCAGGCCGCGCTCGCCGTCGCCGCCCTCGGCCAGGCGCAGCGGCGTGAGCGTGCGGGCGGTGGCCTCGCTCGTGCCGAGATCGACCTGGTCGAGGAAGACCTCGGGGATCGACGGCGCGTCCTGGCCCCACAGCTCCCACGACCCCGGCCCGCGCTCTGGCACGCTGAGCCGGGCGTCGATGTGGGAGGGCTCGAGCTCGCGGGCGTCGGTGAGCAGGATGAGGACGGCCTTGAGCTGGCGCGCCCGCGTGAGCAGCTCGCGGAACGCCGGCAGCTCGTTGGCGGGGTGGTCGGGCCGGTAGCCGTCGAGGATCACGATCAGCTCAGGCGCCACGAGCGGCACCTCGCGGCCGCGCACGTCGGCCTCGGCGATCCGCCGCAGCTGCTCGAGCCGCGGCCGCAGCTCGGGCTCCAGCAGGCGCCTCGAGCTCGGCCATCGACCGGGCGAAGAGGAAGCGGCCGGGGACGTTCGGGTCAACGCGCTGGTGCGGGAGCCACTTCCCCCACTCCCACGCGTCGGCGACCGCGGGATCGAAGGCGGTGAGCAGCTGCAGGTCGTGCGGCGCGCGCCAGGCGGCGAGCTGGTTCATCAGCGTCCGCGCCCAGGCGCGCGAGCGCTCCCGGTCGCCGGTGACCGCGAGCACGCCGACCTCGGCGAGGTCGATCACCACCGGCTCGCCGCGCAGCGACTGGCGCCGCTCGACGAGCTTGCGCGCCTCCTGCAGCGACTGCGTCTGGTACTCGGCCAGCGGGTTCATGCCGAGGTCGAGCTCGACCGGGCGGTCCAGCGGGACGTTGCCCGTGCCGAGGCGCACGTGGAGGAAGTCGCGGTGGTCCGGGCGGCGCTCCCAGACGTCGGCGCGCTTGACCAGCAGCGTCCACAGCCGGCCCGGTTCGGGGTACAGCCGGGCCAGGGCGCCGCGCTGGAGCTCCCCCGCCTCGGCCAGCTCGACGTCGCGCTCGCGCAGGTACTTGGCGTAGCGCCGGGCCTCGTCCGCGGCCCGCTTGCGCACCGCGCGCTTCTGCGACCAGCGCATGCCGATCGAGAAGGCGAGCAGGAGCACGATCATCGCGCCGGCGATGATCAGGAACATGCTGTTGCGGTAGACGATCGCGAAGCCGACCAGGCCGACTCCGCCCACCACCGGGAACAGGAGCTGGATCAGCGAGGTGTGCGGCGGCGGCGGCTGCGTCGGGGGTGGCGCGATCCGCAGCCGGTCGGACGGAACGGCGGGCGGGTACTCCCGCGGCGGTCTATGGAAGCTCAGCGCGTCCTGTGCTGTCACAAAGTGTCTCCGTGGTTACCACGACCGCCGATCCAGCAAGCCGCGGTGTTCAGGTGCTCTCTGCCGGGTACCCGAGTTCGCGACGTCCAATCGGAGCCAAGGGAGGCAACCCCGGATGCCCAACATCGCCGTAACCCCGGAGCAGCTTCAGTCCGTGGCCAGCCAGCTGAACGCCGGCGCCGCCAACATCGAGTCCACGCTCTCGCAGCTCGCGAGCCAGGTGGCCCCACTGCAGAGCGAGTGGCAGGGCGTCGCCCAGGCCCGCTTCCAGGAGCTGTGGGCCGAGTGGCAGCGCTCGAGCCGCGGCATCCAGGAGGCGCTCCACGGCATCTCGCAGCTCACGCAGTCGGCCGGCGCCAACTACGCCGACAACGAGCAGGCGATCGCCACGTCCTTCTCGCGCTGAGGGACGAACACCCGCATCAAAGGGAGCGGGATCGGCCGCCCCGCCGGTGCGCGGGGCGGTTTGGGGTCGCTTGTTCACGCTATTCGTGAACGAACGACCCCGCGGGGCGGTCTATGGTTCTATACGACCCACAGGCCGACCCACGGAAAACCGGTGCGTCGATCCCGCCTCCCTCAATGCCGGGGTTCGTGAACCGGGCGGTCAGACCTCGACGACGACGGGCAGCACCATCGGGCGGCGCTTGAGCCGCTCGTAGATGAAGCCCGCGATGTCGTCGTGCAGGAACGACTCGAGCACGGCGATCTCGGTGATCCGCTGCTCGGCCGCGCGGTCCAGCGAGTCCTCGACCGCCTCGCGCAGCTCCTCGATGATCTGCTCGTTGCCGTCGAGGAACGGGACGCCTCGGGCGAGCACCTCGGGCGGCACGACCGACGAGCCGTCCTGCTCGGAGACGGTGGCGACGATGATGAAGATGCCGTCGGCCGAGAGCATGCGGCGGTCGCGCAGCGCGACGTCCGACACGTCGCCGATGTCCACCCCGTCGACGAAGACGAGGCCGGCGGGCTGGCGGTCGCCGAGGCGCGCGCCATTCGACGTCGATCTCCAGCGGCGTGCCGTTCTCGGTGCGGAAGATGTTCTCCGGCGGCACGCCGACCGCCTCGGCGAGCTGCGAGTGCAGCAGCATGCGCTTGAAGTCGCCGTGCACCGGCATCACGTACCGCGGGTGCGTGAGGTTGATCATCATCTTCAGCTCCTCCGCGTAGCCGTGGCCGGAGGCGTGGATCGGGGCGTCGCGGGCCGTCACCACGTCACAGCCGATGTGGTACAGCCGGTCGATCGTCTCGTTGACCGCCCGCTCGTTGCCGGGGATCGGGGTGGCGGAGAAGACCACGGTGTCGCCGCTGCGCAGCTCGACCGCCGGGTGGTCGCGGTAGGCCATGCGCCGCAGGGCGCTCAGCGGCTCGCCCTGGGAGCCGGTGGAGATGATCACGACCTTCTCGTCGGGGAAGTGCTCGAGCTCGCGCGGCGGGATCAGCTGACCCTCGGGGATCGTGATGTGCCCGAGCGTGCGGCCGATGTTGACGTTCTTGCGCATCGAGCGCCCGACCAGCGCGACCTTGCGGTCGTTGGCCGCCGCGGCGTCGACCACCTGCTGCACCCGGTGGATGTTCGAGGCGAAGGAGGTGACCACGATCCGGCCCGGGCAGTGGGCGAACAGGCGCTCGAGCTGCGGGCCGACGATCGACTCGCTCGTGGAGATCCCCGCGCGGTCGGCGTTCGTGGAGTCGCCGCACAGCAGCAGCAGGCCCTCCCGGCCCAGCTCGGCGAGCCGCGCCATGTCGGCGGGCGCGCCGGCGACCGGCGTCTGGTCGAACTTGTAGTCGCCGGTGAAGAGGACGGTGCCGAGCTCGCAGGTCAGCGCCACGCCGGAGGCGTCCGGGATCGAGTGCGTGAGGTGCACGAGCTCGATCGAGAACGGCCCGGCGTCGGCGACCTGTCCGATCGGCAGCACGTCGAGATTGACCTCGCGCAGCTTGTGCTCGTCGAGCTTCGAGCGCGCCATGGCCACCGTCAGCTGGCCGCCGTAGACGACCGGCGCGGCGTGCTGGCCGAGCTCGCGCAGCACCCACGGGAGCGCGCCGAGGTGGTCCTCGTGGCCGTGGGTGATGACGATCGCCTCGATGTCGTCGATCCGCTCGCGCAGGTACGTGAAGTCGGGCAGCACGAGGTCGATGCCCATCATCTCGGCGGTCGGGAACCGCAGCCCGCAGTCCACGACGACGATGCGGTCGTCGTACTCGACGACCGTCAGGTTCTTCCCGATCTCGCCGACGCCTCCGAGCGGGAGGACGCGCAGCCTGCCGCTCACGCGGCGCGGGCCCCGGTCAGCACGCCCTGACGCTCGAGCGCCGCGCGGATCACGGCCAGCTCGGACTCGTCGGCGTCCACGAGCGGCAGCCGCAGGCCGCCGACGTCGTGGCCGAGCAGGTTGAGCGCGGTCTTCACCGGGATCGGGCTCGCGGTGCAGAACATGGCCGCGAACACGGTGCGCGCAGCTCGCGCGTGGATCTCCGCGCGGCGCTCCGGCTCGTCGAACATCCGGCGCATCTCGGCGCCCACGACGTGGCTCGAGACGCAGATGCCGCCCGCGCCGCCGACGTCGAGGCAGCGGGCGAGGTCCTCGTCGTTGCCGGTCAGCAGCGTCATGCCGTCGATCGGGCCGAGCTCCGCGCCGTTGGACTGCTTCACCGCGGCGATCCCGTCGATCTGCGCCAGCTCGGCGAGCAGCCCGCGGTCGAGATTGACGGTGGTCCGGCTCGGGATGTTGTAGACGATCACGCGCGTGCCGCCCGCGGCGCGCGCGACCTCCTCGTAGTGGCGGACGATGCCGCGGCGGTTCGGCCGGTTGTAGTAGCCCGTGACCGAGAGCAGCGCCTCTGCGCCGGTCTCGGCCATCCGCTCCGCCAGGTGGCAGGCGTGGTGGGTGCTGTTGGATCCGGCGCCCGCGACGATCAGCGCCTCGTCACCCAGCTCCTCGACCATCAGGCGCGCGAGCGAGACCATCTCGTCGTCGCTCAGCGTGGGCGACTCGCCGGTGGTCCCGCAGACGACCAGGCCGTCGGACCCGTTGGCGAGCAGGTGACGTCCGAGGGCGACGGCGCCGTCCTCGTTCACGCTCCCGTCCGCGCGGAACGGGGTCACCATCGCGGTGAGCAGACCCTGCAGGGGACGCATGGCCATCAGTCTGGCACGCGAGGCGGCGCTCAGCCCGCCAGCGGGTCCCCCGACGTGAGCTTCGGCGGCGCGTAGCTCGGGTGGTTGCGGTCCTCCTCGACGCCCTCGGCGGGCGCCGGAGGCGGGGCGGCCGGCGCGGGCGGCGGCGCGCTCTGGGCCACGGGATCGCCGTGCGGCGGGGCCGGATCGTCCTTGGGCACGGGACGCCCGTGCTTGTCGTACTCCATCGCGGGCCCCGGCTGCTGCTGCGGAGCGGAGCCCTGGGACTCGTTGAACTGCTTCTGCACCTCGTCGAGCTTGGTCTGCGCCTGCTCGGCCATCTGCTTGGCCTTGTCCAGGAAGCCCATTCAGCCTTCTCCAGGTTCGCTGTAGCGCGCCATCTTAATCGCCGATTTCCTCAAGCATCGGTCCGATGCGCCGACCTAGAGCTTGAGAGTCCATGGTTCGCAACATGACCGAAACGGCGATGCCCCAGTCGGACCAGCGCCTCGCGGATGCCGTCGAGCGCCTCGGCCGCCTGCCCGTGCTCAGCGCGACCGTGCGTCGCGTGCAGGTCATCGCCGAGAGCGAGGACGCCGGGATCGGCGACATGGTCGCCGCCCTCGAGGCCGACCAGGGCCTCGCCGCCGACCTGCTCCGCTACGCCAACTCGGCCGCCGCCGCGCGGCCGCTGCGGGCGCGCAGCATCCGCGCCGCCGTGACGCTCGTCGGCCGCAAGGCGATCGCCCAGCTCGCCATCGAGGCCGCCACCTACCGCTTCTTCCAGCGCGCGCCGGGCAACGGCGGGCGCTCGATCGGCCACCTGCACCTGCACGCCGCCGCCGTCGCCGGGACCGCGCACGCGATCGCCGAGCGCACCGGCGCGAGCACGGACATCGCCCACCTGGGCGGTCTCCTGCACGACGTCGGCAAGCTCGTCATGCCGCTGGCGTTCGGCGACGAGGCGCTCGACGCCATCGCCGCCGAGTTCCCCGCGGGATCGAACCGCGCCATCGCCGAGCGCAAGCTGTTCGGCGTCGATCACGCCGAGGCGCGGCGCGCTGCGTCGCCCGCGCCTCGCAGATCGAGGAGCCGGTCGAGCTGGTCATCGGCTTCCACCACGGCGGCCCCGACGGCCGGACGATCGCCTCGCGCGAGACCGCCTGCGTGATCATCGCCGACGAGGTCGTCGGCCTGGCCTCGCGCGCCGAGCCCGACTACATGCTGCTCGGTCCCGCCCTGGAGATCCTCGGGCTGTGCGACGAGGACTTCGACGACCTCGCGCTCGAGGCCGTCCGCGGCGGCAAGGGCGGCGCCGCCATGGCCGCCCGCGTGGCCGAGCTCGAGCGCCAGGCGCGCGTGGACGACCTCACCGGCGTCCTCAACCGCCGCCACTGGATGGCCACCGTGCGCCGCGCCGTCGCCGACCGCGAGCCCGGCAGCGTCCTCATCTGCGACATCGACCACTTCAAGGCCGTCAACGACGGCCACGGGCACGCCACCGGCGACCTCGTCCTCACCGAGGTCGCGCGCCAGCTCTCCAACCAGGGCGTCGTCGGCCGGCTCGGCGGCGACGAGTTCGCCGTCTGGGTCCCGGGCACGCCGACGCGCGGCGACGAGGCGGCAGCCCTGGTGCTGCGCGACATCGCCGCGGCGTTCGAGGGCGGCCAGCCCGGACTGCACGTCGGCGTCTCGATCGGCACCGCCAGCCCCTGCCCCGCCGCGGAGACGCTCTCCGTCGTCCTCTCGCACGCCGACGAGGCGCTGTACGAGGCCAAGCGCGCCGGTCGCGGCCGCGCCGTGCGGTACTAGCGCAGCACGTCGGTATACCGACGCGGAACCGCGGGATCGTCGCCGTCCTCCCAGAGGG
>CAVRFQ010000004.1:0-35430 GCA_963720415.1 uncultured Solirubrobacteraceae bacterium
AGGAGTCACAGCTCCCATGCGACACCACCGTAACGAAGGGTGGCCGAGCCGGCTGCCCGGCCCCGACAGCATCGAGTACAGGGCGCAGAAGCTCGTATTGCTGAGATCGTCGTCGACCCGCCGGCGACCGGCGATCCGCTCAGCCAGCTCGTCCGGCGACTCGACGTGCCCGCCGATTCGATCGATCCGGCGGTCGCGGCGCTCGAGCTCGTCGGGCTCGCCGAGCGCGACGACGACTTCGTGCGCGCCACCGTCCCGGCGCGGTACTTCGAGTTCCTCGGCCGGTGCGGCTGTAGCTGCTCGCGGGCCGCATCGGCGGAAGGGGTCAATTTTCGCGCTCCCGCCCTATAGGGGTCAAACCGATCCCTTGGAGGGACCATGATCCAGAAGCGCGAGCGCAAGCGGCGGGACGGAACCACCTACTCCGTCTGGCGGGTCCGCTGGCGCGACGAGACGGGCCGCGAGCGGAGCAAGACGTTCGACCGCGCCGCCGACGCCCGCGCGTTCGAGGGCAAGGTCCGGACGATGAAGCGCAGCGGCGCCCTGGCCGACCTCGACGCCGGCACCGAGACGCTGGCCGAGTTCGTCGAGGAGTGGTGGCTCGTCTACGCCGGCCCGAACCTCGAGCGCTCGACGCTGCGCGTGTACGCGCAGCTCTGGAACGGTCACGCGCTCCCGCGGCTCGGCCAGTACGGCTCCGCGACGCTCACGCCGCACGACCGTCGCGCGCTTCCGCGCGGAGCTCGAGGCGGCCGGCGTCGGCATCGAGGCGATCCGCAAGACGATGACGATGCTCCAGGGCGTGCATGCAGCGGGCGGTCGAGTGGGGCCGCGTCCCGACCAACGCCGTGAAGCTCACGCGCAAGCCGCCGAAGCCGCACCGGCCGGCGGTCCAGGCGATCCCGCCGTCGCTGATCGAGGTGATGCGGGCGACTGCTGCTCGGCCGAGGGACGGCTGCGCGACGCGACGCTGCTCGTCGGTGCTCGGCTACGCCGGCATGCGGCCGCAGGAGGCGCTCGCGCTCGAGTGGCGCCACGTGCGCGAGCGGACGCTGCTCGTCGAGCGCGCGCTCAGCGACGGCGAGCTCAAGGCGCTCAAGAACCGGCGCCAGCCGCGGACCGTCGAGCTGCTCGCGCCGCTGCGCGAGGACCTCGACGCGTGGCGGCGCCGCGACCAGCTCGCCGCCGACCGCGCCGGTCTTCCCGGCGGCTCGGGCGGCTTCTGGCGCGCGACCGACTGGCGGAACTGGCGCAAGCGCATCTACAAGCCGACCGCCGAAGCGGTCGGCATCGACGGCGCCCGGCCGTACGACCTGCGGCACGCCTTCGCGTCGCTGCTCATCCACGAGGGCCGCAAGTCGATCGTCGAGATCGCCGAGCAGCTCGGGCACAACCCGACCGTGTGCCTGGACACGTACGCCCACGTGATGCGCGAGCAGGCCGGCGCCGAGCGGGTCAGCGCGGAGGAGCAGATCGTGCTCGCGCGACGAGCGCGCCGGCCGTGAGCATCGCAGCTGCTGCAGACTCGCCTGGCCCCGGACGACTGGACGGGCCTCGATGACCAAGATCGTCTGCATCGCCGACCTGCACGAGCATCTCGTCGGCATCCCGCCGTGCGACCTGCTGATCATCGCCGGTGACGTCTCGTTCGCGCCCAAGGGCGACCTGCCACGAAGCACGCGTTCCTGGCCGGACCGTTCAAGACCTGGCTCGACGATGTGCCCGCCGACGAGATCGTGCTGGTCGCCGGCAACCACGACCAGTCGATCGAGGCCTGGGGCATCCCCGACGGCCTGCGCTGCCACTACCTGCAGGACGCAAGCTCTCGAGGTGCTCGGGCTCAAGCTGTGGGGCACGCCGTGGCAGCCGTGGTTCCTGGACTGGGCCTTCAACGCGCCGCGGCAGGATGGCGAGGCATTCCTTGCCGGCAAGTTCGAACTGATCCCGCGTCGACACCGACATCGTGGTCGGCCACGGCCCGCCGCGCGGCTACGGCGACCGGGCGGCCCGACGCGGGGGGTACCAGCACGTCGGCTCGATGGCGATGACCGACGCGCTCGAGCGATGGAGCCGAAGTTGATGGTCTGCGGGCACATCCATGCCGGATACGGCAGCTACCGGCTCGACAGCACGCAGGTGATCAACGCCGCGCTCGTGGACGATCACTACCGCCCGGTCAATCGCGTCGTGGAGGCTGTGCTCTGATACTCGAGCATTCCGAAATGGCCACTGGCAGATTCCGAAACGGTCCCGCGCTCGGTGGCGCTCACGCTTTCGCCTGAGCAGATCGACCGCGCACTCGGGCAACTGGGCGAGCGTGCCGTCGATGCCGAGGTGGCGCTGTACTCGTTCGGGTGGGACGGCGAGAGCCCGCTGCGGATCCTGCGCCACGACCTGATGTCTTCCTCGTGGTACGAGCTGCCGGCGAAGTTCATCGCGCCGATCGAGGCGCAGCGCGACGTCGCGGAAGCGCTGGCCGAGTTCCTCGACCGGGCCGGCGCCGGCGAGCATGCCGCCCTGTGCCGCGCGCCGGAGGTCGAGTCGATGCTCGAGCTCTGGGACGACGACCGTGCGGCGGCTCGCACGCAGCTCGGCGAGCTGCTCGCGGCGTCAGGCCTCGAACCGCCTGACACGGAGCTGCTGGCGTGGGGATCGGTCATGGGCCCGGTCGAGGCCGAGGCGCACGATCGCGCGATCGAGGCGCTCGAGGACGATGCGCAGACGGCGCCGGCGGACATGGTCGCTGTCGTGCTGCGCGAGCCGGCCGGCGAAGGCGTGCTCCTGGACGCGATCCATGGCGAGCGCCTCGACTACTGGCTTCGGCGCGGCAGCCCCGAGCGGGCGGCGATCATCGATGCGGTCGCGGATCTCCTCGCGTCGCCCGTCCGAGTCGAGGCGGACGCGGGCATCGAGCCCGCGCTGTGGCTGCTCGAGCGCGGTGAGGCGGGCATCGCTCTCACGCAGACCGGAGCGCTGGCCCGCGACCTGGTGCGCCAAGCGGTCGAGCTGCGGCCGCAGTGGTGGAACGCCGAGCTGTTCGGGCCACCGAACCGCGAGGCCGAGGTCGCCCCGCTCGAGCAGCTGCACGCGCTGCTGCGGGAGATGCGGCTGCTGCGCCGCTCCGGACGCCTCCTGCGGACGACCCCGAGCGGCCGCCGGCTGCGCGCAGAGCCCGACGCGCTGCTGGCCGCCTGCGCGGAGTCGCTGCTCGCCGGCGAGCGTTTCGAGCATGCGGTCGCCGAGCTCACCGCGGCACTACTGCTCGCGGGCGAGCCGGCCTCCTCTGACGCGCTGACCGAGCGCGTGCACGCGGCGGTGGCCGCCGACGGCTGGCGGTGTCGGGCGGCCAGCCGCCGGAACGGCTGGACGTCTCCTCGATCATCACCGGCTTCCTGCTGCGAGCCGAGGCGATCGGCATCATCGTCTGGCGGGAGCAGCTTCTCGCTGCGGCTGGTCGCTCCGCGCTCCAGCACGGGCTGCGCTCCCGGGCGATCGCGCCCGCGCGTTCGCCCATGTGAGGTACCTCCGCAGCACTTCGAGGCATCGGGCTGAACCCCGTGGCCACGACCCTCTACTGACCATTTCCGCAGCCCGTAACTGACCAATTCCGCAACGGTCCAGTCGGATTCCGGTTGTGATACTGCTTGTGATCGGATGCGTGATACACTCGTGATCTAGGGACCTCGCAATGGCTGTCGCTGATTCTCGACCCGGCTTCGCGGCCCACACTCAGGCCGTCCGCGCCACCTTCCCGGAGGTGGCGGACGCCCTCCGCCAGCTCCTAGGCCCCCGCTTGGTCGCATATCTCGGGTCCGTGCGCGAGACGCGTGCCGTGCACCAGTGGGCGGAGGGGAGCCGGGAGCCCTCCGACGCGGTGCAGCAGCGGCTTCGCGTAGCGCTGCAGGTGACCTCGATGCTCGCTGAGGCGGAGTCCCCGCGGATCGCGCAGGCCTGGATGCAGGGACTCAACCCGCAGCTGGACGACCGCTCGCCGGCCCGGCTGCTGCGGGAGGGTGACGTCCAGGAAGTCGGGCCAGCCGTCATCGGGGCGGCGCGCGCCTTCCTCGTCGGTGGATGACACCGCCGCTGGCGATCGCGCGGCCTGCGGGCTCGATCTACCGCGTCGCGCGCGGAGCCTGACCCTTGGGCGTGGCCGGACTGGAACTACGCGCACGAGGACGGCACCTTCGGGAGCCGCTTCGACGATCCGCGCGGGGAGTACCGCGTGCTCTATGCGAGCAGCCAGCGTGAGGGCGCGTTCGCCGAGACGTTGGCGCGCTTTCGGGTCGACCTGCACGTCGCGGCCGAACAACAGGCGATCGAAGGCGATCCGCAGGATGCCGGCTATCCCGAGCCGCTGGCCGGCGGTGTCGTGCCGATCGAGTGGACCGAGACACGCCTGCTCGGCGCGGCGCGCCACGCCGGCGGCTTCGTTGACCTCGGTCACTCCGACTCGCTCGCGCATCTCCGCGAGGCGCTGGCCGAGCGCGATCCTGCACTACGGACTCGACGACCTCGACGCCGGCGACATCCGCCGCCGCGCGCCGCGCCGCCTGACGCAGGAGATCTCCCGCTACGTGTTCGAGCACGGCCGCGACGAGCAAGGTGTCGCCGCCGCGGGCGTCCGATACCTCTCTCGACTCGGCGACGAGCTCGTGAACTGGGCGATGTTCGAGCCGAACGAGCCCTCAGACGCAACGCGCGAACCGATCGATCGCGACGACGTTGCGCTGCAAGCAGTCCTCGAGCGGTTCCAGCTCAGGTGGGGCTGACGACCCCTTCCGCAAACGCGCTTACTTCGCGTACGCGGCCCAAAAGCGGCCCACGAACGCACAAGCGCACGCAGCCGCCAACCCACCGGGCCCCAGAAAGGCCGCCAACTCCAGGCCTTTCCTTAGAGCCCTCTGCCGGACTCGAACCGGCGACCCCTTCCTTACCATGGAAGTGCTCTACCAACTGAGCTAAGAGGGCGCTGCGGCTCCCCAGCGTAGCGGCAACTCGCCGCCCGGGTAGCCTCCCCGCCGTGGACGAGGGACTGCTGCGCGTCAGGCTGTGGGACGGGTTCGCCCGGCTCCAGCTGCTGCTCGGCGGCCACACCGGCCCCGGACGCACGATCGAGCGGGATGGGCTGGTGGCCTCGATCGTCCCGAACGCCCCCGATTCGCCGACGCTGAACGCGGCCGTGGCGCTCGATCCGGACAAGGCTCCGACCTACATCGAGGAGCTCGCTCGCCTGTACAAGGACGCCAATGTCCGCCGCTGGGGCGTGTGGCTGGACGGGCAGGCGAGCCTGGCCGCGCAGGCGCTGGCGCGGCAGCACCTCGTCGTGACGACCTCCAGCCCCGGCATGGGCGCTCAGATCGACGAGATCGCCACAGACCACCACAACCGCAACACAACACCGCACACCGCCGACCTCGCCACCGTCGGCCGCGTCAACGACGTCGCGTACGGCAACTACGACGGCCGCCTGGAGCGCACCCTCAAGCCGCTCCCGAACGGCGTGCTGCACGGCTACCGCGCCGACCACGACGGCAAGCCGGCCGCGGTTGCGCTCGCGCTGCACCACGACGAGGACTGCGGGATCAGCTTCGTGGCGACGATCCCGAAGGCGCGCCGCCAAGGGCTCGCCGCCCAGGTGATGCGCCAAGCCCTCCAGGACGCCCAAGAAAACGGCTGCACGACGACCACCCTCCAGGCCACCGACGTCGGCCAGCGCCTCTACGCCATGCTCGGCTACCGCCGCCTGACCGACATGCAGCTATGGGAACGCCGCCCGTAAGCAGCAGCCTCAACCCGGCGCTCGAGGACGTCAGGTTCTGCCCGCGCTGCGGCAACGAAGCGACCGTCAAGTTCCCTCGCTCCCTCACGTGCGAGCACTGCGGCTACGGCGCCTTCTACAACCCCAAGCCCGTCGCCTGCGCGATCACGACCAACGCCAACGACGAGATCCTCCTCCTGAGAAGAGGCTTCGAGCCCCAACGCAACAGATGGAGCATGCCCGGCGGCTTCGTCGACCTGGGCGAATCGGTAGAAGACGCCGCGATCCGTGAGACGAAAGAGGAGATCGGGGTCGATATCCGGCTGACCCGACTCGTGGGTGTCTACTCTCGAAGCACGGACCGGATCGTGGTGGTCGTCTACGCGGCGCGCACGACGGGCACCCCCATCCGGACGGAGGAGGCGTTGGAAATCGGCGCCTTCGGGTCGACCACCATCCCATGGGACGAGCTGGCGTTCTGGAGCGACGGTCGCGCATTGCGCGACTACTTGAGTCTCACGGCGGCGAACGCCGGCGCAGGATCCTCGTTGCCCTGAGGCATGCAGCCGTCGTCGCGCTGGTCATCGTCGCCAGCGTCGCCGGCGCGACAGCAGCCGTGGACACCTTCGACGAGGAGCGCCAGCTGTCCGTCGGCCAGATCGAGCTGAGCGCCGACGTCGGGGAGCACGGCGCGCTCGACATCTACGTCCCGCTCGTGGACTGGGGCATCCGGTTCGAGGACCGGATCCGGCTGCCGGTGCGGCTCAATGTCGACCTGCGGACCGTCGACCGCGACGTCGTCGGCAGGGTCGCGCGGGGCGGAGCGCTCGACCTGCAGGAGGTCCGCACGGAAGCCCGTGACAACATCGCCGACTACCTCAAGAAGCTGATCGGCCTGGCGCTCCTCGGCAGCCTCGCGCTCGGCCTGCTCGTCGCCTTCGCGGTCCGCCACCGCGCCGGCCCGCGGCTCAGGTACACGACGGGCGCGGCCGTCGCCACGACCGTCGCCATGGCCATCGCCCTCGTGGTCCTGCTGCCGCCGAGAGGCCAGTTCGACGACCCCAGCTACTACGCCTTCGGCCCCGACATCCCGCGCGCGCTGGAGGCGGTCGAGGCCGCGCAGCGCTCCACGCAGACCCTCGACGAGGAGCTCGACGCGCAGCTCGTCGGCCTCGCCCGGCTCGTCACCAGCCCGGCCGAGCTCACCCCGCTCACCGACCGCCCGAGCATCACGATCGCCTCCGACCTGCACAACAACTTCCTCGCGGCGCAGGTGCTCGAGCGCGCGGTCGGGGACGGGCCGCTGTTCTTCGCCGGCGACCTGACCGACCGCGGCTCGCCGATCGAGGCGCGGCTCGTGAGCCGGGTCACCTCGCTCGGCCACCCGTTCGTGTTCGTCTCGGGCAACCACGACTCCGACAGCCTCCAGCGGGACCTGGCGAGGCGGAACGCGGTGGTGCTCACGCAGTACGGCCGCCTCAACGCCGACGGCAGCTACGGCGACGTGATCCAGGACGTCGGCGGCCTGAAGGTGGCGGGGTACAGCGACCCGTTCCAGCGGCTCTCGGAGGAGAACTTCCGGGATCGCTACGAGCCCGCCCCCACGCCCGCCATGCAGGACGCCTTCACGGCCTGGCTCATGCCCCTGATCGGGGAGGTCGACCTGGTGATGGTCCACGAGCCCGCCCTGATCGCGCCGGCGCTCGCGATCCTGCAGGACGACCCGCCCGCGCGGCCGCTCGTGATCGTGACCGGCCACACCCACACGGCCGACATCCAGCGCTACGCGGGCGTGACCGTCATCAACGGCGGGTCGGTCGGCGCGGGCGGCACCGGCAACCTCACGGAGACGACGGACTACGCCCTCGCGCGCTTCATCTACACGGCCGAGCCGCAGTTCCAGCCGCTCGCCGCCGACCTCGTCACCTTCGACCCCGGCGACGGGTCGTCTACAGCCCGTCGCGAACGTCTCGAGGGCGAGCCCGAGCCCTAGAGACGTCGTGCAGCAGCGCGGCGATCACGAGGTTGACCACCCAGACGATGATCACGGCGCCCACCAGCGTCCAGAAGCCGTCGATGACGAAGTCGGACACGATCCACTCCGTCAGCAGCAGCATCAGCACGTTGACGAAGAAGTAGGCGATCCCCAGCGTCAGGATGATCAGCGGGATCGCCAGGATCGTCACGATCGGCTTGACGATCCAGTTGGCGATCGTGAAGACCGCGGCCGCCAGCAGCAGCGTCCAGAACGAGTCCCCGTAGTCCATGCCGTCGAGCAGCGAGCTCGCCACCCAGAGGGCGGCGAGGTTGCCGACGAGCCTTGCGGCGAACTCGGTCATCGCTCGAATCGTCGCACGAGACGCCACGTGGCGGGGAGCAGGGCGGCTCCCACGGCCGCCTTCACCAGCCCGCCGACGATGAAGATCGCGAAGCCGTTGTGGAGCGTCCACGACCACGACTCGCCGACCGCGAGCTTGAGGCCCGCGAGGCCGAAGGCGAAGATCACGAGCTGCCCGAGCACGAAGGCGAGGAACGTCGTGACGACGCGCCGGTCGGCGCCCCGCTCGGCGAACCAGCCGATCACGCCGGCCGCCACGATGAAGCCGATGATGTAGCCGCCGCTCGCGCCCCAGATGACGTCCCAGCCCGACTCGCCCTCGGAGTAGAACGGCAGGAACAGGCCGAGCACCGCGTAGAGCGCCAGGGACGAGGCGCCGCGACGGGCGCCGAGCGTGGCTCCGACGAGCCCGACGGCGAGCGTCTGGCCGGTCACGGGCACCGGTGAGGACGGCACCGTGATGTAGAGCTGGGCGAAGAGGGCGGTCAGGGCCGCGCCCGAGACGATGAGGATGGCGTCACGGACGCGGTCGCCGGGGATCACGTCCGCGAGGACGACCCCCCGGGGGAGCGCGGATGCGGTGGTCATCGGCCGCAACTTACAAGGGGACGTGCTGAAGTGGTCGCGATGCGCCTGACCGCACTGGCTGCAGCCGCGGCGATCGCCGGCCCGTTCTACGCGGACCCCGACGGCAACGCCGAGCGCCAGGCCCGCGCCTGGGAGCAGCAGGGCCGCACGCAGGACGCAGCGCTGATGCGGCGGATGAGCCAGGTCCCGCAGGCGTTCTGGTTCACCGGCGGGAACGCGCGAAGGCAGGTCGACGGCGTCGTCGACCGCGCGGCGAAGGCCAAGAAGGTGCCGGTCCTCGTCGCTTACAACATCCCCAACCGCGACTGCGGCAGCTACAGCGCCGGCGGCGCCACCCACTACAGGCGCTGGATCGACGGGTTCGCGAAAGGCATCGGGAAACGCAGGGCGGTCGTCATCGTCGAGCCCGACGCGCTCGCGGCCAACTGCGGCTCCAAGCGCCTCAAGCACCTCCACGACGCGGTCATGCGCCTGCAGAAGCTCGAGCGAGCCGCCATCTACGTCGACGCGGGCCACTCGAACTGGCAGCACGCCACGACGATCGCCCGCCGGCTGCGCAAGACGGCGATCGCCAAGGCCGACGGCTTCGCGCTCAACGTCTCGAACTTCCGCACGACGGGCGAGCTGATCGCGTTCGGCACGAAGATCTCCCGGCGGCTGGGGACCGCCCACTTCGTCATCGACACGAGCCGCAACGGCCAGGGGCCCGCCCCGCCCGGTCCCGAGGACTGGTGCAACCCGCCCGGCCGCGGCCTCGGCGCGCGGCCGACACACGACACGGGCAACGCGCTCGTGGACGCCTACCTCTGGGTCAAGACGCCCGGCGAGTCCGACGGCGAGTGCGCCGACGGCGCCAGGCCGCCGGCCGGCCGCTGGTGGCCCGAGTACGCGCTCGGCCTCGCCCAGCGCGCCAACCCGCCGCTCTAGAGCCGGAGCCCCGTCGCCGGGTCGAACAGGTGGATCCGCCGCGGGTCGACGCCGAGCCGCAGGACGTCCCCGACCTCCACGCGCAGGTCCGGCGGGAGCCGCGCCGTGAAGCGCGACTCGAGCCCGGCGTCGTCCTCGCCGTCGAACGCGTCGGCCACGGTCACGCGCGGCGCGTCGGTCCTGAAGTGCACCAGCAGGTCCGAGCCGAGCGCCTCGACGAGGATGACCTCGAGCTCGAGCGGACCGCCGACCA
Source organism: uncultured Solirubrobacteraceae bacterium (assembly GCA_963720415.1). Classification (GTDB taxonomy): domain Bacteria; phylum Actinomycetota; class Thermoleophilia; order Solirubrobacterales; family Solirubrobacteraceae; genus DASSUW01. The sequence goes on from CAVRFQ010000004.1 coordinate 9,868, forward strand.
CCACCGCCTCCGGCCGGATCCCGACCACGACGTCGCCGGTCGCGTCCGACGCCACCTCCACCGACTGGCCGCCGAGCACGACCGCTCCGCCCTCGAGCCGGCCGCGCAGCAGGTTCATGGCCGGCGAGCCGATGAAGGCCGCGACGAAGAGGTTCGAGCGGGCGGTCGTACAGCTCCTGGGGAGCGTCGACCTGCTCGAGCCGGCCGTCGCGCATGACCGCGACGCGGTCGCCCATCGTCATCGCCTCGGTCTGGTCGTGCGTCACGTACAGCGTCGTCGTCCCGAGCTCCTGGTGCAGCCGCGCGATGTACGCGCGCATCTCCACGCGGAGCTTGGCGTCGAGGTTCGAGAGCGGCTCGTCCATGAGGAAGGCCTGCGGCTGGCGCACGATCGCGCGGCCGAGCGCGACGCGCTGGCGCTGGCCGCCCGACAGCGCGCGCGGGCGGCGCGCCAGCAGGTCGCCGATGCCGAGCCGGCGCGCGACCGCGCCGGCCCGCGTCGCACGCGAGGCGGCGGGCGCGCCCTGCATCTTCAGCGCGAACCCCATGTTGTCCGCCACGCTCATGTGCGGGTAGAGCGCGTAGCTCTGGAACACCATCGCGATGTCGCGGTCCTTGGGCGCGACGTCGTTGACCACGCGGTCGGCGATCCGGATCGTCCCGGACGACGCCTCCTCGAGCCCGGCGACCATCCGCAGCGCCGTCGACTTGCCGGACCCGGACGGGCCCACGAGCACGGTGAAGCCGCCGTCCGCCACCTCCAGGTCGAGCCCGTCCACGGCCGCGGTGCCGTCCGGGAACACCTTCGAGACGCCGGAGAACGCGATGCTAGCCACGGGCGCTCCCGATGAAGTCGCGGTACCAGAGGCTGCTGCGCTTGGGCACGCGGCGCTGGGTCGAGTAGTCGACGTAGACGAGGCCGAAGCGCTTCGTGTAGCCGTGCTCCCACTCGAAGTTGTCGAGCATCGACCACGCGAAGTAGCGCCGCACGTCCACCCCGTCGGCGACGGCGCGCGACAGCGCCGCGAGGTGCGAGCGCAGGTAGTCCACCCGCCGCGGGTCCTCGAGTGTCCCGTTGACGATCGGCGGATCCTCGAACGCCGCCCCGTTCTCGGTGATGTAGATCGGGATCGACGGGTAGTCGTCGCGCAGCCGCACGAGCAGCTCGTGGAGCCCGTCGGGATCGACCTCCCACCCCATCGCGGTCGTCGCGCCGACCGGTCCGACGCGGCCCAGCTCCAGCGGCTGCCGCGCGGGATCGGTGCGCACGCGCTGCGGCGAGTAGTAGTTCACGCCGAGGAAGTCGAACTCGCGCGAGATCACGTCGAGATCGCCGAGCTCCAGGGCGCCGAAGCGGCGCTCGTAGTGCTCGACCATGTCCGCCGGATACGACCCGCGCAGCAGCGGGTCGAGGAACCAGCGGTTCATGTAGCCGTCCATGCGCCGCGCCGCGTCCGGGTCGTCCGAGCGCGCCGGCGCGAGGTTCAGCGTGATCCCCGCCGGCGCCGTGGCCCGCAGCGCGGGCAGCGCGAGCCCGTGCGAGAGCAGCAGGTTGTGCGAGGCGCGCAGCGCGGTCGGCCAGTCGCGGATGCCCGGCGCCTTGATCCCCTCGGCATGCCCGAGGAAGGCCACGACCCACGGCTCGTTGTGCGTGATCCAGCCGGCGACGACGTCGCCGAGCTCATCGGCCATCAGCGCCGCGTACTCGGCGAACCGCTCGGCCGTGTCGCGCACCGCCCAGCCGCCGACGGCCTGCCGCGCCTGTGGCAGGTCCCAGTGGTAGAGCGTCGCGATCGGCTCGATGCCCCGCTCCAGCAGGCCCTCGCACAGCCGGCGATACCAGTCGACGCCCGGCCGGTTGAGCGCGCCGCGCCCGTCCGGCTGGACCCGCGGCCAGGCGATCGAGAAGCGGTAGGACTCCACGCCCAGCGTCGCCATCAGGTCGAGGTCGTCCTCCCAGCGGTGGTAGTGGTCGCAGGCGACGTCGCCGGTGTCGCCGCCCGCCACCGCTCCCTGGCGGCGGCAGAAGACGTCCCAGATCGACTCGCCGCGGCCGTCCTCGTTCGCGGCGCCCTCGATCTGGTACGACGCCATGGCCACGCCGAAGCGGAACGTGGCCGGGAACGCCGCGACCGTCGCGGTCATCCCTTCACCGCCCCGGCGGTGAGCCCCTTGACCAGCCAGCGCTGGGTGAGGAAGAAGGCGATCAACACGGGGAGGGTCGAGACCACGCCTGCGGCCATGAGCTGAGCGGTCCTTTGCTGGTAGTTGCCGATGAAGGTGCGGATGCCGATCGGGATCGTCTCGGCGGTGTCCTGCGTGAGGTTCGCGACGAAGAGGAGCTCGTCCCACGCGAACAGGAACGCGTAGACGAAGGTCGCCACGAGACCGGGAGCGGCGTTCGGCAGCACGATCTTCAGGAAGGCCTTGAAGGGCGTGCAGCCGTCCACCATCGCCGCCTCCTCGAGATCGCGCGGGATCGCGAGGAAGAACGAGCGCATGAAGAAGATGGCCACCGGCGTGAAGAACGCCGTGTAGACGATGATCATCCCGAGGTGGGTGTCGTAGAGCGGGATCCCCACCGTGTTCTTGAGCCAGATGAAGCCGATGAAGAGCGGCAGCAGGAACATCGAGCCGGGGATCAGCTGCGTGCCGATCACCGTCATCCCGAACGCGCGCGACCCGCGGAACCGGAAGCGAGCGAGCGCGTAGCCGGCGGAGCTGGCGAAGGCGGTGGCCAGCAGCGCGGCGACCGTGCAGATGATCATGCTGTTGAGGAAGAAGCGCTCGAAGTCGATCGTCTTCCACATGCCGGTGAAGGCGTCGAACGTCGGGCTCAGGAGGTCGTAGGCCCCGGTCGAGAGCTCGAGGTCGTCCTGCAGCGAGGAGACGACCAGCCAGATGACCGGCGAGAGCATCACCAGCAGCACGACCCACGTGAGGACGTCGAGCCCGAGGTTGACGAGCCGCTTCTGGGTCATGCGACCTCCAGATCGCGCTTGAAGGCGCGGTACCAGACGGCCACCCACACGAACATGGCCATCATCAGGAGCACCGAGACGGCGCTGCCGAAGCCGAAGAGGTTGTTCGAGAACGACTGCCGGACGATCAGGGTCATCATCAGGTCGGCGTCCGGCCCCGGGTTGCTCCCGAACATCACATACGGGATCGAGAACTGGTAGGTCGAGTAGATGACCGTGAAGAGGAGCTGGACCGCGATCAGCGGCCGCAGCAGCGGCAGCGTGATGTAGCGGAAGCGCCGCCACGGGCCGGCGCCGTCGATCGCCGCGGCCTCGTGCAGCTCCTGCGGCATCGCCTGCAGGCCCGCCAGGAAGATGAGCATCGCGAACGGCAGGCCGCGCCAGATGCTGGGGATGATGATCGCCCACAGCGAGTTCTCGCCGATCAGCCACACCGGGCGCTCGCCCAGCAGGCCGGTGTAGTCGACGAGGACCTTGTTGATGATCCCCACGTCGCTCTGCCACATGAACTGCCACAGCACCGCGACGACGAAGCTGGGCACGATCCACGGCGTGAGCATCAGCGTGCGGATCACCTTGATCCCGCGCATCTGCCGGTTCATCAGCACCGCGACGGCGAGCCCGCCGCCGAGCGTCCCGGTCACGGTCCAGAACGTGTAGACGGCGGTGTTCTGCACCGCGCCGACGAAGCCGCTGCGCAGCGGGTTGTCGGCCTCGAAGAGCGCCGCGCGGTAGTTGTCCAGCCCGGCCCAGGGAGCGTCGAAGAGCTGGCTGAACGTGAAGAGGTTGAGGTTCTTGAACGAGAGGTAGAAGCCGCCGGCCGCGGGCAGCAGGTGCACGAGCACCATGAAGACCACGGCCGGGGCCACGAGCCCCGCGATCAGGCGCCGCCGCGAGCTGCGCAGCGAGCGGCGCCGGCGCGGGGCCGGATCCGAGCCGGCCACCTTGGCGGTGGCCGGCTCGGTCGGGGAGAGCTGCGTCGCCACCGACCTCAGCCGGTGCCCTGCGCGAGCAGGCCGTCGGCTTCCTTGGCGGCCTCGTCCAGCTGCGACTGCACGGTGTCAGGGCCGTACGAGCCGCCCTTGCCCGCCGCGGTGTCGAGGATCGTCCCGAAGCGGCCCTTGTAGGCGTTCTCGACCGCGGCCCACTGCGGGATCGGCGAGTACGTCCGGCCCTGCTGGATCGCCTGGAACACCGCCTCGAAGTTCGCGCCGTTGGACTCCCCGTAGCTCTGCTGGGGCTCGACGCGCGCCGGGAACATGCCCAGCAGCGAGGCGTAGTCGGTCTGCACCTGATCCTGTGAGAGGAACTTCATGAGCTCCCAGGCCTCCGCCTGGTTCTCCGAGCTCTTGAACATCATCAGGTTCGACCCGCCGACGAACGTGTACGCGTCGCCGGCCGGACCGGCCGGCATCGGCGCGATGCCGACGTTGTCGCGCGCGGCGGGCACCCAGTTGGTGTCCTCGTCGCGCGGGATCGAGCCGAGCACCCACGGGCCGCCCATCCAGACGGCGATCTTGCCGCCCTTGAACTGGTTCTCCACCTGCGTGCCGTCGCGCTCGAGCTGGCTCGGATCGGCGAGGCCGTCGTTGACCAGGTCGGCGAAGAACTGCACGCCCTCGACCGCCTCCGGGGAGTTGATCGTGGACTTGGTGTTGTCCTCGGACAGCTCGGCGCCGCCCGCGTCCCACACGAAGGGCATCACGTGGTGGACGAGGTCGAACGCCTTCTTGCCGGGCGTGCCGAACGGCTGGATGTCCGGGACGTTCTCCTTGATCGCCTCCAGCGTCGCGCGGAAGCTGTCCCAGCTCTCGAAGGCGGTCGCCTCGTCGACGCCGGCCTTCTCGAGGATGTCCTTGCGGTAGTAGATCGAGCGCGCTTCGGTGAACCACGGGACCGACCACGTGCCGTCCTGGCCGACCACCTGCGTGGTCGTCCACACGCCGTCGGGATAGGCGCCCTCGCCGCCGATGTCCTCGACCCGGTCGCTCAGGTCCTGGAACCCGCCGAGCGCGGCGAAGAACGGCACCTGCGTCGTCCCCGCCTGCGTCACGTCCGGCGCCTCGCCGGAGACCGCGGCGTTGCGGATGCGGTCGAGCTGCACGCCCCAGTCCACGACCTCGACGTCGACCTTGATGCCGGTCTCGTCGGTGAACGGCTTGAGCGCGGCCTCCATGTCCTCCTGGGGCTGGGGGCCGTTGGGCATGATCCACAGCTTCACCGTGGTGCCCGGCGTGATGTCGGACTGCGCGGCGTTGCTGGTGCTGCCGGTGGTGCCGCTGTCATCGTCGTCCCCGCCGCAGCCCGAGAACACCAGGGCGCCGACGAGGAGGGCGGCGATCGCCATCGCGACGATCGCGAACCTGCTTCTCACGATCCTCTCCTCCTTGAAGAGTTGCCAAAAACGGTTTTGGTACTACGCGTCGGACTGCGCTGGGAGCATGTTCGCCGCGGTCACCCCCTAGTCCGTCGCGCGGGGTCGGGTGGAGCCGCGCCGGACGAGCTCCACGGGGAGGACCGTGGACTGCGTCACGACCTCGAGCTCGCCGTCGATCAGGCGCGTGAGCGCCGAGCCGGCCGCCGCGCCGAGGCCCGCCTTGTCCTGGCGGACGGTGGTCAGCGGTGGGTTCATGTGGTCGGCGAGCTGGATGTCGTCGAAGCCGATGACCGACAGGTCGGCGGGCACGCTGAGGCCGGCGTCGCCGGCCGCGCGGATCGCGCCGAGGGCCATCATGTCCGAGGCGGCGAAGACCGCGGTGGGCGGCTCGTCGAGGGCGAGGAGGTCGGCCATCGCACGACGGCCGCTCTCCACGTAGAAGTCTCCGTACGCGACGTACTCGTCGCGGTAGGCGAGCCCGCACGCCTGCAGCGCCTGGCGGTAGCCGCGCAGGCGGTCGCCGCCCGTGCGGGTCTCGAGCATGCCGGTGATGGTCGCCACGCGGCGGTGGCCGATGCTGTGGAAGTGCCGCACAGCGCGGGATGCGCCGTCCACGTTGTCCGAGATGACGTAGCTCGTGGCCGGCCCCTCGAGCTCCACGTCCACACCCACGGTGGGCAGCTCGGAGCGGACCAGGCGCCGCACCTCGGCGTCCTCGGGGTCCACGCCCATGAGCACGGCGCCCTCGACGTTGTGGTGCCGGCTGCGCTTGAGGTACGAGTGCTTGCCGTAGCCGTTGCCGGGCGTCTCGGCCGCGAAGAGCAGGAGGTCGTAGCCCTGCGAGCCGATCGCGTTCTTGAGCCCGACGAGCACCTCGTGGAAGAACGGGTGCTGCAGGTCGGGGTGCCCCTCGCCGGTCTCGAGGAAGACGCCGACCACGTGGCTGCGCTGCGTCTTGAGGCTGCGAGCGGCGGCCGCGGGCGTGTAGTCGAGCTCGCGGGCGAGGCGCATGATGCGCTCGCGGGTCTCCGGCCGGACGTCCGCGTAGCCGTTCAGGGCACGCGACACGGTCCCGATGGAGACCCCGCTGACCTCGGCCAGCCGCTTGATGGTGACTCGCTCGTCTGACATGCCGAAAACGGTTTTGGAAACCGTGCGGAAGTGTATTCACATCCGTGCCCCGGTTGTCAAGTCCGCGGCGCCGGAGGTGCGGGACTTACTGTGCGGCCGCTACATCGGCGAGCACGCGGGTGAGCCACTCCGTGCCCTGCTCGAGCCCGGAGATCGGGACGCGCTCGTCGTTGCCGTGCATGCGCTCGAGGTCGGCGCGCGAGATCGGGTACGGGTAGACGCCGTAGACCGGGATGCCGCGCTGGCGCCACGGCACCGCGTCGGTCCCCGCCTCGAACAGCGCCGGCGTCACGCGCACGCCCGGCCACTGCGCGCGGCCCTGCTCCGCGAGGCTGGTGTAGACCTCGCCGGGCGCCGACGGCGCCTGGCCGGCCCGCTTGTCGAACGCGTCGAGCGTCTGCTCCACGGTCGACGGCGGCGTGACGATCGGCTCGACCTTCACGCGGCGGTCCGCGATCACGCGGCGCAGCTGGCGGATCATCGGCCGCGGCTTCGTGCCCGGCAGCATGCGCATGTTCACCGTCGCCTCGGCGGTGCCGGGGAGCACGTTGGAGCGGAAGCCGCTCTCCATGATCGTCGGCACGTAGATGTCGCGGACGAGGCCGTCGAAGAGCTCGCCGTAGCGGCCGTCCTTCAGCCGGTTGGCGAGCCGGAAGCGCTCGAACGCCGAGCGCGTGTTGGCCAGGCGGCGCAGCTTCTTGTTGCCGAACGCGGTCGCCCACGTGCGCAGGTAGCGCTTGGCCGTCGTCGTGATCCGCGGCTTCGTGTCGAAGTTCTCGATCCGGTTGAGCGCGCGCACGAGCCGCTTGATCGCGCTGTCCGGCAGCGGGCGCGAGCTGTGGGTCGACGTGCCGCGCGTGCGCAGCGTGACCGAGAGCGAGTTCTTGTCGATCGTCGTGATGCCGAGCAGCTTCGGGCGGCCCTTGCCGTCCTCGAAGATCCATCCGCCCTCGTTGATGGAGACGCCCGCGGCGATCTTGTCCCAGTGGTTCTCCGCGAGCCACGTCGTGCCGTAGCTCCCGCCCTCCTCGTCGGCCTCCGACAGGAGGATCACGTCGCGCTTGAGCGGCGCGCCGGAGCGCGCCAGCCGCATGGCGGCGACGGTGAAGGCGGCGAGGCCGCCCTTGAAGTCGAGCGCCCCGCGGCCGAGCAGGTAGTCGCCCGCCGTGGCGCCGCCGAAGGGATCGAAGGTCCACAGCTCCGGCTCCACCCCGACCGTGTCGGAGTGGCCCGCGAGCAGGATCGGCTGCTCGGTCGGGTTGGCCGCGCGCAGCCGCGCGATCAGGTGCGCCTTGCCGGGCGTGGGCGTCGGGACGATCTCGACCTCGAAGCCGAGGGCCCGGAGCCGCGGCGCGAGCAGCTCGGCGACCTGGGCCTCGTTGCCGGGCGGGTTGGAGGTGTTCACCCGCACCAGCTCGCGGACGAGCGACACCACCTCGCTCTCCTGCGCCTGCGCGGCGCCCGGCGCCACGAGTCCGAAGGCCACGATGAGAACCGCCATTGCCCGCCGCATGCCGCCGGTGCTACCCGGTCCGTCATCCTGCAACCTCGTGCCGATCATCGACGGCCACAACGACGTCCTCAGCCGTCTCGAGGACGACGGCGCGGACGACGGGGCGCTGCTGCGCGAGGGGACGGCGGCCATCACGGTGCCCTCCGCGCGTGCCGGCGGCCTGGCGGCCGGCCTCTTCGCGATGCTCCCGCCGCCGGGACCGTTCGACGTCCGGCGCGCGCCCGGCGGCTACTCCGTGCCGCCGTTCCCGCCGGTCGACTGGCCGGCGTCGGTGAAGACCGTCGGCGCGTTGGCGGCCCGGCTCTTCCGGCTGCTCCACGAGACGGACGGCGCCGTGCGCCTCGTGCGCGACGCCGGCGACCTCGACGCCTGCCTGGGCGGCGAGGCCCTCGGCGTGATCCTCCACCTCGAGGGCGCCGAGCCCATCGACCCCGACCTCGACGCGCTCGAGGTCTGGCACGCTGCCGGCCTGCGGTCCGTCGGGCTCGTGTGGAGCCGCGCGAACGCGTTCGGGCACGGCGTGCCGTTCCGCTTCCCCTCCACGCCGGACATCGGCCCGGGCCTCACGCCGGCGGGCCGCAGGCTCGTGCGCCGCTGTTCGGAGCTCGGCCTCGCGGTCGACGTCAGCCATCTCAACGCCGCCGGGTTCTGGGACGTGGCGGAGCACTCGGACGGCCCGCTCATCGCCTCGCACTCGGGCGTCCACGCCCTCTGCCCGTCGTCGCGCAACCTGACCGACGACCAGCTCGACGCGATCGCCTCCAGCGACGGGCTGGTCGGCATCAACTTCGACGTCGGCTCGCTGCGCGAGGACGGCGGCGACGATCCCGACACCCCGGCCGCGCGGATCGCCGAGCACGCGCGCTACGTGGCCGACCGCTGCGGGGTCCGCCACGTGGCGCTGGGCTCGGACTTCGACGGCGCGACCATGCCGGCGGAGGTGCCCGACGCGGCCGCGCTGCCGCGGGTGCTCGCCGCCCTCGAAGCCGCGGGCTTCGAGAGCGGCGAGGTGGATCAGATCGCGTCCGGCAACTGGCGCCGGGCGCTGGTCTCCTCCTGGGGCTGAAGCAGCCCGAGCAGCGAGACGAGCAGCCCGAGCGCCGCGAGGCCTGTGACGACAGCGATCGCCGGGCGGAACGCGCTGAGCGAGATGTCGCCGGCGACGACCGCCGCCACGATCGCCAGGCCGATCGCGCCGCCGAGCTGGAACGACGTGTTGACGAGCCCGGAGGCCAGGCCCTGCTCGTGATCGGGCACGCCGGCCACGGCCTGGATGTTCGAGGACGGGTACGTGAGCGCGAACCCGAGCCCGACGAGCAGCATCGTCGGCAGCATCAGCGCCAGGAACGACGGCGACGCGTCGATCCGCAGGAACAGCGCGTAGCCGACGACGTACGCCGCCATGCCGACCGCGATGATCCGCGCGGTGCCGAAGCGGTCCACGAGCGGGCCGATGCGCGGCGAGCCGACGGCGACGAGCAGGCCGCCGGGCAGGAACGCGAGCGCCGCCTCGACCGGCGACCAGCCGTGCATCGCCTGCAGGTAGAGCGTGCCGACGAACTGGAACCCGATGTACGCGCCGAACATGGCGGCCATGCCGAGGTTGGCCCGTACGAGCGGCCCGCTGCGCAGGATGCCCAGGCGCACGAGCGGCTGCGGCACGCGCCGCTCGATCGTCACGAACGCCGCCGTCAGCGCCGCGACCAGCGCGAACGACCCGATCGTCACCGGATCGGCCCAGCCGATCGCGGGCGCCTCGACCACCGCGCGGACGAGCAGGAGCATCGCCGCGGTGATGGTCACGGCGCCGGCGACGTCGTAGCGGCGCCGCGCCCCGGGGATGATCACGTCGCGCGGGATCAGCCGCCGCGCCATGACCAGCACGAGGATGGCGAACGGCACGGGGAGCAGGAAGGTCCAGCGCCAGCCGAGCTCGGTGAGCAGCCCGCCGAACACGAGGCCGAGCGAGAACCCGCTCGCGCCGGTGGCGGTGTAGAACGCGAGCGCCCGGTTGCGGTTCGGGCCCTCCGCGAACGTCGTGGTGATGATCGAGAGGCCGGCGGGGGCGGTGAACGCCGCGCTCATGCCCTTGAGGACGCGCGTGATCACGAGCAGCGTGCCGTCGTTGACCAGCCCGCCGACGGCGGAGGCCACGACGAACACGCTGAGGCCGGCGATGAGCACGCGCTTGCGGCCGAGCAGGTCGGCGGCCCGGCCGCCGAGGAGCAGCAGCCCGCCGTAGCCGAGCACGTAGCCGGAGACGACCCACTGCAGCTGCGAGGTCGACAGGCCGAGCTCCTCGCGGATCGACGGCAGCGCCATGCCGACCATCGAGACGTCGAGCCCGTCGAGGAAGACGACACCGCAGAGCACGGCGAGCAGGGCCCAGGTCCGGGCCCCCCAGTGCGGAGCGGCGGAGGTTGGGGAGGAAGCCATCCGGGCAGAGTACATGCATACGCATATATTTCCTAAGGATATTTTGAGAATGCAACATATGCGCGCGCCTGGTACAATCGCCGCCGTGCCGGACACCGACCTGGTGGTGGAATGGCGGACGCTCCTCGAGCGTCACGCCCGCACGACCTCGGCGCTGGAGCGCCGGCTCCAGCACGACCACGGCCTCGGGGTCAGCGAGTACGAGGTGCTCGAGCGGCTCGCCACCTCCGAGGGCGACGAGCGCCGGATGCAGGAGCTGGCCGATGCCGTGCACCTGAGCCAGAGCGCGCTCTCGCGCGTCGTCGCCCGGCTGGAGACCGACGGCCTGGTCACGCGCGGCATGTGTCCCAGCGACCGCCGCGGGATCATGGCCTGCCTCACCGACAGCGGCCGCGAGCGCTACGACGCCGCGCGGCCGACGCACCGCGCGGTCCTCGCTGAGACACTGCCCTGAGTGGACTTCACCGGGCTGCTCGACGGCCTCGAGGGCTCAGAGCGCGAGTCGCGGCTCCGGCTGCTGGAGCGACTGCACGCTGACGGCTGCACCCTCGAGGAGCTCGAGGCGGCCGCCGCCGCGGGCCGTCTCGCGCTGCTGCCCGTCGAGCGGCTGCTCGCGCGCAACCGCCGCCACAGCCTGAACGACGCGTCGTTCGCCGCCGGGCTCACCGACGCCTTCGCCGAGCGCAACCACCGCTCGCTCGGCCTCCCGCTGCCCGACCCCGGCGAGCCCGTCTACGACGACGACCAGCTCGAGAACCTGCGCACGCTGCGCGGGATGCTCGACGCGGGCGTCCCCGAGGAGGACGTGCACCTGATGGGCCGCGTGCTCGGCCAGTCCTCCCACCGCACGGCGCAGGCGGTCACCGACATCCTCTCGCGCGCGCTGCTGCGGCCCGGCGACACCGAGGACGACCTCGCGCTGCGCCTGGCCGGGCTCGCCGAGGCGATGCTCCCGCTCGTCGACCGGCTGACCGGCTCGGTGCTGCGGCTGCATCTGCTCGACGTCGTGCAGCGCGAGGCCGTGCTGAGCGTGGAGCGCGACACCGGCCGGCTGGCCGGCGCCCGCGTGATGACCGTCGCGTTCGCCGACATGGCCGGGTTCACCGCGCTCAGCGAGCGGCTGTCGATCGAGGCCCTGGGCGAGCTGGCCGCGCGCTTCGAGGCGCTGGCGGATGCCGCCGCCGAGCCGCCGGTGCGGCTGGTCAAGGTGCTCGGCGACGGCGCGATGTTCGCGTCCGAGGACGCCGCGGCGCTGGTCGCCGCGCAGCTCGGGCTGATCGCGGCCGCCGCCGGGGAGGATCTGCCGCCCGTGCACGCCGGCGTCGCCCACGGCCCGGCGCTGCACAGCGCCGGCGACTGGCTCGGCCGCACGGTCAACCTCGCGGCCCGCCTGTGCGCGGTGGCCCCGCCCCGCACGGTCCTCGCCACCGCCGGGACGCGGGCGGCGGCGGGCGGCGGGCTGCGCTGGGAGGACGCCGGGAGCTACGAGCTGCGCGGCATCGCCGAGCCGGTGCCGGCGCTGCGCGCCGTCAGCTGAGGTCGAGCTCGCGCAGCGTCAGCGGCTCGCGCCCCGCCAGCCGCCGCACCGTGTCGCTGACGCGCTCGAGCTCGCCCGCGCGGATCGCCGTGTAGGTGCTGATCCACGCCTCGACCTGCCAGTCGGGCGCGCCGTACGAGGCGCGCGAGGCCCACGCCTCCTCCAGCGTCTCGTCCTTGTACGTGACGGTCCGCCCGAGGCGCTCGGAGAGCTGCGCGGTGATCTCCGCGAAGCCCAGCGCCTCGCCGCCCGTCACGTCGTAGACCTGCCCCTCGTGACCGTCGCCCGTCAGGACCTCGGCCGCCACGGCGGCGACGTCGTCGCGCGCCACCCACGCGGCGCGGCCGTCGCCCGCCGGTCCCGCGATCACGCCCTCGGGCGAGACCATGCGCGGCACGAAGTCGAGATAGAAGTTCATCCGCAGGAACGTGTGCGACACGCCGGCGGCGCGGATGTGCTCCTCGGTCGCCCAGTGGTCGCGGCCGAGCGTGAACGTGGTGCCGGGGGCCGCGGCGACGAACGAGAGGTACACGATCCGCCGCACCCCCGCGGCCACGGCGGCGTCGACCGCCGTCCGGTGCTGCTCGACGCGGTCGGCCGACTCCTCGGCCGGGACGAGGAAGAGCACGCCGACGCCGTCGAGCGCCTCCCGCATCTCGTCGCCCGCGCCGTAGCTCGGCGCGGCTCGCACGTCGAAGCCCTCGGGCGCCCGGGCGGGATCGCGCGCGACGAGCCGCGGCGCCGCTCCGCGCTCCGCCAGGTACGCGGCCGTGCGGCCCCCCACGAAGCCGGTGGCGCCGGTGACGGCGATCAAGGCCATGGCCGTCAGGGTATGCGCTGGTGATCTCCGACTTCGTCCAACAGCTCGTCGAGACGCTCGGCTACCCCGGGCTCGTGCTCGTGATGGCGGTCGAGCACGTCTTCCCGCCGATCCCGTCCGAGCTCGTGCTCCCGCTCGCGGGCTTCGAGGCCGGGCGCGGGCGGCTCAACCTCTGGGGGGCGATCGCGGCGGCCACGCTCGGGTCGCTGATCGGGGCGAGCATCCTCTACGGCATCGCCCGCCAGGGCGGGCGGCCGCTGATCCTGAAGCTCAACAGGTTCCTGCGCGTCGACGAGAAGGGCCTCGACCGCGCCGAGGAGCGCTTCCACCGCCACAGCGCGTGGATCGTCGTGCTCGGCCGCATGATCCCCGGGATCCGCAGCATCGTGTCGCTCCCGCCCGGGCTGCTGCGGATGCCGTTCAAGCGCTACCTGCTGCTGACCTTCATCGGGTCGCTCGTCTGGAACACGTTCCTCATCGTCGCCGGCCAGCAGCTCGGCAGCCGCTGGGACGAGGTCGGCACCTACGTCGAGCCGCTCGCGCAGATCGTGCTCATCGCCGTCCTCCCGGTCACCGTGGGGTGGCTGATCTGGCGGCGGCGGGCTACCAGGCCTGCTCGGTCGGGCGGATGAGGATCTCGTTGATCGCGACGCGCGCGGGCCTCGTGACGATGTAGGCGATCGCGTCCGCGACGTCCTCGGCCTCGAGCCGCTCGATGTCGGCGAAGCGCTTGCGCGTGGCGTCGCGCAGCTCCGGCCGCATGTGGTCGGTCAGCTCGGTGGCGACCGCGCCCGGCTCGACGAGCGAGACGCGCAGGTGGCGCTCGGCGAACTCCTGCCGCAGCGAGTCGCTGAAGGCGCCGACGCCGAACTTGGTGAGGTTGTAGACGCCCGAGCCGGAGCGGGCGACTCGGCCGGCGACCGAGCTGATGTTGATCATGTCGGCGACGTTGCGCGGGCCGTCCTGCGCGGCCGCGAGCAGCGGCTGGATCGCGGCGTGCGAGACGTAGAGCAGGCCCTGCACGTTGATCGCGACCATCCGCTCCCACTCCTCGACGAGCGCGGTCTCGGCCGGGCCCAGGAGCATCATCCCGGCGTTGTTGACCACGGTGTCGAGGCGGCCGAGCTCGGCCACGGTGCGCTCGACCGCGCCGACCGCCTGCGCCTGGTCGGTGATGTCGGCCTCGACGACGAAGCCGCCGATCTCCGCGGCCAGTGCCTCCAGCCGATCCCTGCGCCGCGCGGCGACCGCCACCTTCGCTCCCTCGGCGGCGAGCGCCCGCGCCGCCGCCTCGCCGATGCCGCTGCTCGCGCCCGTGACCAGCGCGACCGTGCCTTCGAGTCGTTCTCCCATGCCGGGATGGTGACGGGAGGGCGCGCTATCCGTCGTCGGGACCGCGGAGCACCGCGTCGCTCATACGTCCCACCCTCCGTCGACCCGCAGTTCCTGTCCCGTGACGAAGCGGCCGCCCGGGCCGCACAGGTGCAGCACCGCCGCGGCGACGTCGTCGGGGGTCGCGAGGCCATCGAGGGCCGTGCGCCCCGCGACGAAGTCGCGGTTCTCGGGCTCGTCGAGCCACCCGGCGGTGAAGTCGGTGCGGACGTAGCCGGGCGCGACGGCGTTGACGCGCACCGCCGGAGCCCACCTCGCCGCCAGGATCCGCGTCATGTGGCTGAGCGCGGCCTTGCTCGCCGCGTAGCTCACCGAGCCGCGGGTCGTGGTGACCAGGCCGGCGGCGGAGGTGACGTTGACGATCCGCCCCTCCCCGCGCTCGAGCATCGTGCGCCCGACGGCCTGCGAGAGCAGGAAGGGCGCGCGCACGTTGAGGGCGAACGTCCGGTCCCAGTCGTCGGCGTCGGTCTCCAGCGGGCCCTTCCGCACGACCAGGCCGGCGACGTTGACGAGCACGTCGATCCCGCCGCGCCACGCGAGCGCTCGCTCGGCGGCCTCCGCCGGTCCCGACGGCGTTGCCAGGTCGGCCTCGACCGGCAGCCAGTCGGCGCCCAGCGCGCGAGCCGCCCGCGACGAGCGCCGTCTCTCCCGAGAGCGAGCTCATCGTGCGGCGGTGACGTGAGGGACGTTCACGGAGATGATGCGATCCCAGTCGTCCGAGGAGCCCTCGAGGAACGGGTCGCGACGCGCCCAGCCTGCGCTGTTGCTCGTGCTGGGCATCGAGAGGTGGCTTCCGAGGGTCTGCGTGCCGTTTCGGGCAGCGGCAGCTTACTGGACCGACTGGTCACCCACTCGGCTTTCCAGAGGGGTGCTCGATGCCGCCCATCACGAGGTCGAGCAGCATCCTCGGATCGGTGGACGGCATAACGCCGCCGGAGATGAGGAGGCGGTAGACCCACGGCCCCGTGAGGACGTCGATGGCGAGCTCGACGTCGAGGTCCTCGCGCAGCTCCCCGCGCTCGACCCCGCGCCGCAGGACCTCGGCCATGACGGCGCGGCGGGGCGCCACGAGGTTCTCGTAGAAGATCGCGTGCATCTCGGCGTCGCCCGCCGACTCGGCCAGCATCCGCGGCATGAAGGTCGCGGCGCCGACGCGGGCGGCCGCCGCGAGCACGGAGCTCGCGACGGCCATGATGTCGTCGCGCACGTTGCCGGTGTCGGGGAGCGGGACCTCCTGGTTGAGGTGGCGCACCGCGTCGGCCACCAGCTCCTCCTTGGAGCCGTAGCGGCGGTAGAGCGTGGCCTTGCCCACGCCCGCCCGCGCCCGGACCTGCTCCATCGTCGTACCGCGGTAGCCGTGCTCGAGCAGGAGCTCGAGCACGGCGCGCACGATCGCCTCGTCGGCGGCGGTGGAGCGCGGCCGGCCGGGCGGCCGCGCGACGTCGCTCACGCGGGCACCGGGACGGCGTGCATGACCGTGCGTTCGCGGGCCGGGAGGAACAGCAGCGCGATCATCGCGCCGGCCAGCGCGATCCCCGCGCCGACCAGGACCGCGGCGTGCATGCCGCTCACGAACGCCTCCTGGGCGGTGGCCGCCAGCCGCGCGCCGTCGGCGCCGCCGAGCTGGGTGGCCGCCGACAGGGCGCTCGCGAGGGAGTCGTGGGCGCCGTCCATGTCGCCACGGTAGACGCTGGACATGATCGATCCGAGGACGGCGACGCCCAGCGCCCCGCCCGTGACGCGCGCGGCGTCGTTGACGGCCGAGCCGATGCTGGCCTTGGCCAGCGGCAGGCTGCCCATCACCGCGTCGGTGGCCGGGGTCATGGCCATGCCGATGCCGAGGCCGAGGACGCCGAACGCGGCGGCCACGATGCCGTAGCCGGAGCCGACCTCGAAGCCGCTCATGAGCACCAGGCCGCTCGCCACCAGGCCGAGGCCGGCGGCCACGACGAGCTTCGCGCCGGCGCGCTCGGTGAGCTTGGCCGAGAGCGGGCCGCCGAGGACGATGCCGCCCGCGACCGGGAGGACGCGGATGCCGGCCTCGAGGGCGGAGTAGCCGAGCACGAGCTGCAGGTACTGGGTGAGGAAGAAGATCGCGCCGAACATCGCGAAGAAGCACAGCGTGATGGCGCCGCTGGCCGCCGAGAAGCGCGGGTTGCGGAACAGGTTCACGTCGAGCATCGGGTGCGGGGTGTGGCGCTCCCAGGCCACGAAGGCGGCGAGGGTGGCGGCCGCGGCCGCGAGGCCGCCGATGACCATCGGGTCCGTCCAGCCGCGGGCGGGCGCCTCGATGATCGCCCACACGAGGGCGGTCAGGCCGGCGATCGAGAACGCGAAGCCGGGGAGGTCGAGCCGCGGGGCGGCGGGATCGAGCGACTCGGGCACGAGGAAGCGGCCGGCGGCCAGCGCGGCGGCCACGATCGGCAGGTTGACGAGGAAGATCCAGCTCCAGTCGGCGTGCTCGATGATCCAGCCGCCGGCCACCGGGCCGATCGCGATGCCGAGGCCGGACACGCCGGCCCAGATGCCGATCGCCTTGGCCCGCTCGCGGGCGGGGAACGTGGCGGTGAGGATGGAGAGGGTCGAGGGCATGATGAACGCGCCGCCGATGCCCATCAGGGCGCGGCTGGCGATCAGCACCCCGGCCGAGCCGGCGACGGCGGAGAGCGCGGAGCCGGCGCCGAAGACGACGAGCCCGAAGGTCAGGGCGCGGCGCCGGCCGAAGCGGTCGCCGAGCGCCCCGGCGGTGAGCAGGAGCCCGGCGAAGACGAGCATGTAGGAGTCGACGATCCACTGCAGCTGCGAGCTCGAGGCGCCGAGATCATGCTCGAGCGTGGGCAGCGCGACGTTGAGGATCGTGTTGTCGAGCGAGATCACCACGAGCGACAGGCACAGGACGCCGAGCGTCCACCAGCGGCGCGGATCGGGGGGTGCTTCGGTCATCACAGGCCTCTCCGGTTGTTTCGAAACGGAACGGTTCCGTTTCGTGATTCGCGGAGAGTAGCCTACTCAGATACGAAACGCAAGGGTTCCGTTTCGAAACACCCCCCGGCCGCCTCAGGCGACGGACGCGGCGGGCACGGTGGCGTCGTCGGCCGTCTCCTCCGGGCGCCCCTTGGGCAGCCCGAGCTGCGCCACGACGAAGGCGGCGAGCATGATCCCGGCCATGATCCAGACCACGGTCTGGGTCGAGTGCGCGATGTCGAGCCGGACCGCGTCGACGATCGCCTGCGCGCCGGAGCCGGCCTGCGAGGCGAGGCCCCCGGCGTCCCCGCCGCCCGGCGACGTGACGGCGTGGGCGATGCGGTCGGCCTCGGAGGCCGGCACGCCCTTGCTCGTGAGCGTCGTCTCGATGCGATCGAGGTTCTGGCTGATGAACAGCGAGCCCAGGACCGCGAGGCCGATGCTGGCGCCGAGGTTGCGGACGGTCTGCGTGACGCCCGTGACCTCGCCGTAGCTGGCGCCCGGCGCGCGGTTCAGCGCGTCGGTGCTGACCGGGCCGAGCACGAGGCCGAGACCCGCGCCGGCGATCACCACGGCGAACCACTGGTCGCCGAAGCTCAGGCTCGTGAGCTCGGAGCCCCACAGGTAGAAGCCGACGGCCGCGACCAGGCAGCCGAGCACCACGGCCGGGCGGGCGCCGTACTTGTCGACGATCCGGCCGCCCCACTGGGAGGCCGCCGCGAAGCCGCCGAAGAACACGAGCAGGAACATCCCGGCCTGCGTGGCGGTGTCGCCCAGCGACGCCTGCGCGTAGACGCTCGCGAAGAAGAAGAACGGCACGAAGACGGCCGACATCAGGAGCAGGACGGCGTTGTCGAACGCGAAGCCGCGCTTGGCGAACATCCGCACCTGGATCAGCGGCTCGGACTGGCGCAGCTCGAACGCGACGAACGCGGCGAGCACGAGCAGGCCGGCGGCGATGCAGCCGATCGTCGATGCGCTCGTCCAGCCCCACGTCCCGGCCTGCTGGAGGCCGAGCACGAGCAGGCCCATGCCGGCCGAGACGAGCACGGCGCCGCGGTAGTCGATCGCGACGTCGCGGCGGCCCTGCGCGGGCTTGGCGCGCGCGGTGAGGATCAGCGCGACGATGGCGACGGGGATGTTGACCCAGAAGATCGCGCGCCAGGTCCACTCCGTCAGGTAGCCGCCGGCCAGCGGGCCGACGGCGGTGAGGGCGCCGGTGATGCCGAAGAAGGTGGCGAGCGCGCGGCCGCGCTCGCGCGCCGGGAACGCGCCGACGACGATGGCGAGCGCCGCCGGGAACAGGAGCGCGGCGAAGCCGCCCTGGATGACGCGGAACGTGATCATCCACGCTTCACCGAGCTCGCCGGTGGGCGTGGCGCCGCAGAGCGCCGAGGCCGCCGCGAAGCCGGCGACGCCGATGGTGACCATGCGACGGTGGCCGAGCACGTCGGCGAGCTTGCCGCCGAGCGTGAAGAGGGCGGCCAGCGAGAGGAGGTAGCCGTTGACGATCCACTGCGCGCCGGTCGCCGACAGCGACAGGTCCTTCTGCAGATCGGGGACGGCGAGGCTGACGATCGTCTGGTCGATGAACATCATCGCGACCGCGAAGATCATCGCCACGAGGACGAGCCGCGGACTGGCGGCCGAGGGGGTCTTGGGGGAGGTCATGGGCGTACGATCGCCCCCGGCCGCGCCCCTGCCTTCAGTAGCCCGCTACTGCACTTCTCCAACGGAGCTACGTACACCGGTAAAGTCGAGCCGTGAGGCAGTCACACGCGGCGTCGGCGGGACAGCCTGCGTGGCCGCTCGTCGGCCGCGACGCGGAGCTCGAGCGGATCGCGGCGGCGCGCGGTGACGGCGCGTGCCCGGGGATCGTCGTGAGCGCCGGCGTCGGCGTCGGCAAGTCGCGGCTCGCGCGCGAGGCGTATGCGATGGCCGAGCGCGAGGGCGCGCTCGTGGACTGGGTGCAGGCGACCAGCAGCGCGGCGACCGTGCCGCTCGGCGCCTTCGCCGGTCTGATCCCCGACGACGTGCGCTCGGACAACGCGCTCGAGCTGATGCGCCACAGCACCGACGCGCTGCGCCGTCGGGCCGGCGGGCGCAAGATCGTGCTCGGCGTCGACGACGCCCAGCTGCTCGACCCCGTCTCCGCGGCGCTCGTGCTGCACCTGACGCACACGGCGAGCGCGTTCGTGATCGCGACCGTCCGCTCCGGCGAGCCGTGCCCGGACGCGATCGTCTCGCTGTGGAAGGACGCGGGCGCGCGGCGGATCGACCTCGGCCGGCTCGGCGACGACGCGGTGGCGGCGCTCGTCGAGGCGGCGCTCGGCGGCCCGGTCGAGCAGGGAGCGCTGAGCTGGGTGATCGAGCGCAGCCAGGGCAACGCGCTCTACGTGCGCGAGCTGGTGCTCGCCGCGGTCGAGGCGGGGACGCTCACGCAGACGCGCGGCCTGTGGCGCCTGTCGGGGCCCGCGGCGGTCAGCGGGCGGCTGGTGGACCTCGTCGCGCGGCGCATCACCGGGCTCGCCGGCGAGCGCGCGCCGCTCGAGCTGCTGGCCGTCGCCGAGCCCCTGCACGTCGGCGAGGTCGCCGCCCTCACGGACTACGACGCGCTGGCCGACGCGGAGTCGCTGGGCCTGGTCGCCGTCGAGCCCCGCGAGGGCCTCGTGCGGCTCGCGCATCCGCTCTACGGCGAGGTGCTCCGCAACGAGCTGCCGGTCCTGCGCGCACGCGACCTGCGGCTGCGCGCCGCCGCGGCGATCCAGCAGCGCGAGACGTCAACCCCGGGCGACGCCCTGCGCGTGGCGCGGCTGCTGCTCGACGCGGGCGCCGAGATCCCGCCGGCCCTGCTCATCGACGCCGCGCGCGCCGCCAACCTGGCCGGCGATCCGGCGCTCGGCGCGCAGCTCGCGGAGTCGGCGCTCGCGCACGGCGAGGGCCTCCCCGCCGCGCTGCTGCTGGCCCGCGCCCACACGGTGCGCAAGCGCTACGCGGACGCCGAGGCGGTGCTGGCGGCGGCCGCCGGCGAGGCCGGGCCCGACAACGCCGGCTTCGACTACCTCGCCCAGCGCGCGCACGCGCTGTTCTGGGGCCTGCACCGCCAGGAGGAGACCCGGGCGCTGCTCGACGGCGCGCGGACGTGGTCGGCGGACGAGGCCTGGCAGCTGCGGCTGGAGCCGCTGCGGCTCGCCTACGCCGCGATCCTCGACGGCTTCGCGGACTCCGTCGACACGCTGGCGGGGCTCGTGGAGAGCGAGCGCCTCGATCCGGAGACGCGCCGCATGGCCGAGCGCTGGCTCGCGCTGTCGCTGTTCTTCTCCGGCCGCACCAGGGAGGCGTACGAGCGCGCGCGGCCCGTGCGCCCGTCGGTGCCGCTGCAGGGCTACAGCGACGCGCTCGCGCTCGGGCTCTGGCGCCTGCTGGGCTTCGAGACCGGCGAGGACGTCGCCGGTCTGGACGCCTACATGGAGCGCACGCTGCGCGAGGCGGTGCGCGTCAACGACCACGAGGCGGCGGGCCACGCGGCGTTCAGCCTCGGCTACACGCGCTTCCTGGCCGGCCGCTACCGGGACGCGGCGCGCTGGTACGAGGAGGCCGACCTGCACTTCGAGCAGGAGGACACGTTCGGCACGCTGATCCACGTGCGGGCGCTGCGCGTCGGCACGGACGTGTTCACCGGCGACGTCGCCGGGACCGCCGAGTCGCTCGCCCGGCTGCGCGCGACGCTGGCCGGGCGCGAGCCGCTCTCGAGCCAGGCCGCCTACGTCGCGCGCGCGGAGGGCTGGGCGGCGCGGGCGCAGGGCATGGCGGCGGCCGCGGAGCGGCTGCTGCAGGGCGCGGCGGCGCTGGCGGACATGCCCGGCTACGCGGCGCAGCTCACCTACGAGGCGCTGCGCGCCGGCGCTCCGGTGGCCGGCGAGCTGGCGCGGCTCACGGAACGCTGCGACGCCCGCCTCGTCGCCGCGTACGCCGCGCACGCGAGGGCGCGGGCCGCGCGCGACGGGGCCGCGCTGCTGGAGGTGGCGGACGAGATGGCCGCGATCGGCGCCGCCACCTACGCGATGGAGGCCGCGGCCGACGCGGCGAGGACGTTCGCGGCGGCCGGGCGCGAGGACTCGGCGCGGCGCGCCGCCGCCCGCGCGCGCGACCTCCACGCCGAGGGTCAGGGCGCCGAGCCGCCGCTCATCGAGGGGCTCGACGGCGACGCGGCCTCGCTCACGGCGCGCGAGGCGCAGCTCGTCTCGCTGGCCAGGAAGGGCCTCTCGAACGCCGAGATGGCCGACCAGCTCGTGCTCTCGCGGCGGACCGTCGAGGCCCACCTCTACCGGGCGATGCGCAAGCTCGGCGTCAACGACCGCCGCGACCTCTAGGCGCGCGGGGTCAGCGACCAGCTCCAGCTCAGCGACTTGCCGTCCTTCGTCGCCGAGGCGCTCCCGGACAGGGCGCCGGTGGCGTCGGGCAGGCGGCGCTCGCCCCCCGGGCAGACGTACGTCACGTCGAGGGTGGGCGCGATGTGGCCGACGGCGAAGTAGCTGTCGTCGGGCGCGAGGTCGAGGGTGCTCTCGGCGTCGCCGGCCAGCGGCATCGCCTCCGAGCCGGAGAACGTGCACTGCCCGACCGTGCCGGTGACCGAGAACTGCAGGGTCCCGGCGGTGATCTGGTAGTTGGGCGCCGTGTCGCTCGAGGGGTGGGTGCGGCTGAACCGCACGTCCCCGGCGCTCCACGTCTCGGTCGTGGTCCCGGCGGGCGAGGTGATGACCGCCGAGCCGCTGAGGCTGCCGGTGTAGGCCGAGCGGGGCAGGACCACGAGGTCGCTGCCGAGCGTCTCGGTGACGGTCAGGAGCTGGGAGACGGGGACGGTGACCGACGACGAGCCGGTGACCTTGCCGGTCATCACCAGGTCGACCGTGAGCATGCCGCCGGAGACCTCGCCGCGGCCGCTGACGAACGTGTCGGGCTTGGTGAAGTCGGGCTTGACGCGGGTCTTGGGGTCGAAGCCCTTGCCGCGCTGGAGCGCCGGCTCGCGCTCGATCGCGTCGCGCGCGGCCGTCTCGATGAACGTGATGTCGCCGCCGTTGGAGCAGTCGACGTTGAACATGTCGGTCAGCAGCATGTCGTAGATCCGCACGCCGTCCGGGCGGCCCGGGAGCCCGGTGATCTCGATGTCGGGATCGATCGCCACGACGGCGATGGACGGGGCGGCGGCCCGCATCGCCACCGCCTTCTTCCCGCGCTTGCCCACGCGAGTCATGCGCGACGCGAAGTCGCGCTTGCCCGCCGACCCCAGCACCACGTACGGCCCGGCCTTGACGGAGAGCTTGCAGCGGGGCTTGGCGAGTCGCTTCATGGCCGCCACGGCGGCGGTGTCGGCGCGGACGACGCGGACCGTCATCGGCTTGCCCTTGCGCGGCGGCTTGCCGGTGATCGTGCCCGCCGAGGCGGTGGCGGGGACGACGGCGAGCACGAGGGCGCAAGGGCGGGCCCGATCCAGTTCTTCATGGGTCGCAGCATCGCCCGCGGACCACCCCGCCCGCATCGGGGGGACCGCTAGTCGAGGGGGATGGTGGCGGCCACCTCGGTCCCGGCGCCCTCGTGGTCGGGGATACGGAGCTCCCCGTCGATCGCCTCGAGCCGGTCCCGGAGGCCGAGGAGGCCGGGACCGCGGGGCTGGGCTCCGCCGCGCCCGTCGTCGCGCACGCCGACGTGCAGCGCACCGTCCGCGACGCGCGCCGAGACGCTCACCCGCGTGGCGCCGGCGTGCTTCATGACGTTGGTCAGCGCCTCGGCCACGACGAAGTAGGCCGTGGCCTCCACGGCGGGCGGCAGGCGGCCGACCGAGACGTCGAGCTCGACATCCATCGGCGCGCGGGACACCAGCGCCTCGATGCCGCCGCTCAGCCCGTGGCTGGTCAGCGCCGCCGGGAGGATCCCGTGCGCCAGGTCGCGCAGCTCGGCCAGCGCCTTCTCGCACTGCTCGAGCGCCTCGTCGAACAGCGCGCCGTCCTCCTCGCCGAGGCGGCCGCGAGCGACCTTGAGGGCGATCAGCGTGTGCACCAGCCGCTGCTGCGCGCCGTCGTGGAGGTCGCGCACGACGCGGCGCCGCTCCTCGTCGGCGGCCGCCACGACGCGCGCCCGCGAGGCGGCGAGCTCGGCCCGCGTCTCGACGTTGGAGATCGCCGTCGCGATCAGCTCGGTGAACTCGAGCACCCGCTCCTCGGCGTCGGCCGGCACGCGGCCGCCGCTGCGGTCGGCCGAGATCATCGCGCCCCAGAGACGGCCGTCGACGACGATCGGCGTCCCGATGGCCGAGCGGTTGCCGACCTTGCGCGCGTACTCGCCGACGGGGCCGCTGGCGTCCGAGTAGTCCTCGATGCGGGCGGCCTTGCCGGTCTCGTGGACGAGCGTCGTGACGTTCCTGCCGCCCAGCGGCACGCGGTTGCCGATCTCGAGCGCGGGATCTCGGGCGCCCCAGTCGGCGACGATCGTCGCCGACTCGTCCTTCTCGTACCGCACCATGCGCGTGTCGGTCACGCCGAGCAGCCGGCACACCTCCTCCGCGACGGCGAGGAACACGACCTCAGGGGGCGACTGGCGGGCGACCAGCGTCGCCACGCGCCGCAGGGCGGCCTGCTCGTCGAGGAGCCGCTCGAGCGTGAGCTGCTGCCCACTCACCGGTGGCGATCCTACTCCCGGCCCGCGCTCCAGGAGGTCCCTGGTGATCGCGAATCGCGATCGACGGGCGGCCCCGGCCGGTGGACCCTGGTCCGATGACCACGATCGCCGGGATCCCGATCCCCGACAGCACGCTCGCCCGCGAGGCGACCGAGCTCGTCCACGACACCGCCGGGCCGCTGCTCTACGACCACTCGCGGCGGGTGTTCCTCTTCGGATCGCTGCTTGGCGAGAAGCTCGCGCTCGACTACGACCCCGAGCTCTTCTACGTCGGCTCCATGTTCCACGACCTCGGGCTCGTCGAGCGCTTCAGCTCCGAGCACGAGCGCTTCGAGATCGACGGCGCCAACGCGGCCCGCGACTTCCTCGAGCGCCACGGGCTGCCCGAGGAGCGGGTCATGACCGTCTGGGAGTCGCGATCGCCCTCCACACGACGCGCGAGGTGCCGCGCTACAAGCAGCCCGAGGTCCGGCTCGTGAACCTCGGCGTGGTCTACGACGTCATGGGCGCCGGATTCGACGAGCTCGCCGGGCACGAGCGCGAGGCGGTCCTCGCCGCCCACCCGCGACCGGACTTCAAGACGGCGATGATCGAGGCGTTCTCGGCCGGCATGCGCGACAAGCCCGAGACGGCCGTCGGGACGTGGCACACCGACGTGCTCGCGGAGACCGTGCCCGGCTACGTGGCGCCGAACTTCTGCGACCTGATCCGGGACTCGCGCTTCGCGACCTAGGCGGAGGCGCCCGCCAGGAGGCAGACGCCGACGAGGACCGTGCCGATGCCGAGCACCTGCACCGGGCTGAGGCGCTCGTGCAGGGCGACGCGCGCGAGCACGACCGTCACCGCCGGGTAGAGGGACCCCGCGACCGCGGCGACGCTCAGCAGGCCGTGGGTCGTGGCGAGCGCGAACAGCCCGGTCGCCGCCATGTCGAGGAGCCCGATGCCGAACAGCGCCGGCAGCTGCGCGCGCGGCGCGCGCAGCGCGGTGGCGGTCGCCACGAGCGCGACGGCCAGCGTCGCCAGCCCCGCGCAGCGCGCGACCAGCAGCGTCGCCGGGACGTCGTGCTCGGCCGCCCGCTCGATGAAGACGATCGACGCGCCCAGCGCCAGGGCCGCAACGACGGCGACGCCGAGCCCCTCGCTGCGCCCGCCGCCGTCCGGGCGCGAGCGCACCGACAGCGTCACGCCGACGACCGCGAGCGCGAGCCCGGCGGCCTGGACCACGCCCAGCCGCTCCCCGGAGGCGATGCCGGCGATCACCGGGATCACCGCGCTGGTCGCGACGACCGGCGCCACGACGCCCATCCTGCCCACGGCCAGCGCGCGGTAGAACGCGGCAAGGCCGATCGCGGCCGAGAGCCCGGCAAGAGCGGCGGGGACCAGCACGTCCCCGGGCACGCCGCGCCCGCTGACGGCGAGCACGACGACGAGCACGACGAGCGAGCCGAGCTGGCCGAAGAAGACGACGACGAGCGCCGGGATCCTCTTGGCCTGGAACCCGCCGAGGAAGTCGGCGAACCCCCAGCACAGCGAGGCGCCGAGGCCGAGGACGAGCGCGATCACGTCCGGCGCCCGCGGCTGACCGATGGTGGGGGCAGGATTCGAACCTGCGAAGGCAGAGCCAATGGGTTTACAGCCCATCCCCTTTGACCGCTCGGGAACCCCACCGGAGCGGCGGAAGTCTAGCGCGGCGCGGCGGGCTGGATGGCCCGCCGCACCGACGGAAGACTCAGGCCG